>NZ_CP071839.1:0-600000 GCF_017526105.1 Streptomyces cyanogenus | reverse complement strand
ACGAGGCACTCGCCGACGTCGAAGATCACAGCGCGAATCATGGGGTCAGGGTACTGACCGGGCGGATAGGGTTGATCCATGTCCCCCGCTTCGCCCTCGGGCCCGGTGCGCTCTGCCGCCGACGAGATCAACGAGAAGATCCACCGTCTCTGAACTGGGCCGGGCGCGCGTCGGACGCTGCCGCTCACACAGGAGCAGCGGCCGCGGTATCAGCACCTACTGGCGGAGCTGCGGCGGGTTGAGTGACCCAGCCCGGGGGCCGCTGCTGGCCGTGTGCGTCGACCAGCTTCTTGAACTCCTCGGCCGCGACCGGGTCGCCGAACTTCTCGGTCTCCCAGGCGCCGCCGCGGCCACCCTGGAGCCAGCGCACCTGGTAGATCGCCGACCCCTCCTTGCGCTCTCACTTGCGGATGCTCGCCATGGAGGCAGGGTAGGGGTGTCGGTCCCTGCGTCAGGCCCGTGTTTGGCCGAGATTTACAACAGCACAGGTAGAGGACGGAGGCGGACGGGAATCGAACCCGCCTGCCCGAGATCCTCGGGCACCTCGGTTTTGAAGACCGGGAGGGCCACCAGGCACCCACACGCCTCCACCGCCCGTCAGGCTACTGCCCCAGGAGACCACCGGTATGACAACGACACCGGCCCACCAGACGCCCGTACGGCTCACCCGGTTCGCCCACGGCGGCGGCTGTGCCTGCAAGATCCCGCCCGGTGAACTGGAGGAGGTGGTCGCGGGGCTGACCGCCGCGCCGCTCGCCGGCGGCGACACCCCGCTGCTCGTCGGCCTCGCCACCGGTGACGACGCCGCGGTCGTCACCCACCGGGGGACCGCCCTGGTGTGCACGGCCGACTTCTTCACCCCGGTCGTGGACGACCCCTACGACTGGGGCCGGATCGCCGCAGCCAACGCCCTGTCCGACGTGTACGCGATGGGCGGCCGGCCCGTGCTCGCCGTCAACCTGCTCGGCTGGCCCCGCGACCGGCTCCCGTTCGACCTCGCCCGCGAGGTGCTGCGCGGCGGACTCGACACCGCCACCGAGGCCGGCTGCCACGTCGGCGGCGGGCACAGCGTCGACGACCCGGAACCCAAGTACGGCATGGCCGTCACCGGCATCGCCGACCCCGACCGGCTGCTGCGCAACGACGCCGGCCGGCCCGGGCTGCCGCTGTCCCTGACCAAACCGCTGGGCACCGGCGTCCTGAACAACCGGCACAAGGCCACCGGCGAGCGGTTCGCGCACGCCGTCGCCACGATGGCCGCCCTCAACCGCGAGGCCGCCGAGGCCGCGCTGGCCGCCGGCGCCGAGTGCGCCACCGACGTCACCGGCTTCGGCCTCCTCGGCCATCTGCACAAACTGGCCCGCGCCTCCGGGGTGACGGCGGTGGTCGACACCGCCGCCGTCCCGTACCTGGAGGGCGCCCGGGAGGCCGTACGGGACGGGTACGTCAGCGGCGGCACCCGGCGCAACCTGGAGTGGGTCGCACCGCACACCGACTTCGGGACCACCGACGAGGACACGCGGCTGCTGCTCGCCGACGCGCAGACCTCCGGCGGGCTCCTCGTCGCCGGTGAGGTCCCCGGCGCCCCGGTGATCGGGGAGCTGGTGCCGCGCGGCACCCACTCCCTCGTCCTCGCGTAGGTCCGCTCACGGCTCGGTGCCGGTGTGCTCGTCGATGCCCGCCCGGATCCGGTACGCCCGCACCAGCTCGACCGCCGCCGGGCCGCGGGGGCGCCGTCCCGGGCGGATGTCGACGGCGAACGCCTTCGTCTCCTGGATGTGCGTGTTCGGGTCCAGGGACAGGTGCAGCAGCTCGTTGGCCGCGTCCCCGGTGCTGTAGCCGTTCGGGCCCCAGTGGTACGGCAGCCCCACCTGGTGCAGCCGGCGGCCGTGCACGGTCAGCGGCGCCATCCGGTCGGTGACCAGGACCCGCGCCTCGACCACGCCCCGCGCGCTGACGATCGTCGCCCACCCCGTGTGGGCGAGGCCCCGCTCGGCGGCCAGCTCCGGGGACACCTCGCAGAAGAACTCCGGCTGCAGTTCCGCGAGGTACGGCTGCCAGCGGGACATGCCGCCCGCCGTGTGGTGCTCGGTGAGCCGGTAGGTGGTGGCCACGTACGGGAACACCCCGGAGCCGGGCTCGTCGCCGCTCGGCTGGTAGCGGTTGTCCGGGTGCGGCGGCAGCAACTGCCGTACCGGATTGCGCTGCTGGTCGTGGAGCAGGTTCGGGAACGGGGAGTCCTGCGGTTCGTAGTGGGTGGGCAGCGGTCCGTCGGTCAGTCCGGACGGCACGTACAGCCAGGCCTTGCCGTCGGCCTGCATGATGAACGGGTCCGTGCCGGACAGGGCCTCCGGACCGGTCGCGTCGTCGGGCGGCTCGTGGTCCGGCGCCTTGTCCTTCTTGAAGTCGGGGACGTCGTGCCCCGTCCACTCGCCCTGCTCACCCTTGTCCGGGTCCCACCACACCAGCGCCTTGCGCTCGCTCCACGGCCTGCCCCCGGGGTCGGCCGAGGCACGGTTGTACAGGATCCGCCGGTTGGCCGGCCAGGCCCACGCCCACTCGGCCGCCACCCAGTCCTGCTCCCGGCCCGGCTTGCGGCGGGCCGCCTGGTTGACGCCGTCGGCGTACACACCGCAGTAGATCCAGCAGCCGCAGACCGTCGAGCCGTCGGGCCTCAGCTGCTCGTAGGAGGAAAGCGGATTTCCCTCGCCGTCCCGGCCGTTGATCTCCGCGAGGACCGCCTCCGCGTCCGGTTCGGCGTGCCGGCCCCTCGTCGGGTAGTCCCAGGCGAGGTCGAGCACCGGCCGGTCCATCTCGTCACCGGACCCGGCGAGCTTCTCCCGGATGATCCGCCCCAGGTGGTAGGCGAACCACAGCTCGCTGCGCGCGTCACCGGGCGGTTCGACCGCCTGGTGGTGCCACTGGAGCAGCCGCTGGGTGTTGGTGAAGCTGCCGTCCTTCTCGGTGTGCGCGGCGGCCGGCAGGAAGAACACCTCCGTGCGGATGTCCTCCGTGCGCAGTTCCCCGGTCTCGATCTCGGGGCCGTCCTGCCACCAGGTCGCCGATTCGATCAGGGAGAAGTCGCGCACGACCAGCCAGTCCAGGTTGGCCATGCCGAGCCGCATCAGCTTGGAGTTGGCGTTGCCCACGGCGGGGTTCTCGCCGAGCAGGAAGTAGCCTCTGCAGACGCCGTCCAGCTGGGCCATCGTCGTCTCGTACGTCGAGTGCGAGCCGGTCAGCCGGGGCAGGTAGTCGAAGCAGAAGTCGTTCTCCGGCGTCGCCGCGTCACCCCAGTACGCCTTGAGCAGGCTCACCAGGTACGAGCGCATGTTGCCCCAGTAGCCCTTGTGCGCGGCCTCGGCCTCGACGAAGGCGTCCAGGTCCTGGTTCTGGTGGGCGTGCGGCATCGGGATGTAGCCGGGCAGCAGGTTGAACAGGGTCGGGATGTCGGTGGACCCCTGGATGGAGGCGTGGCCGCGCAGGGCGAGGATGCCGCCGCCGGGCCGGCCGATGTTGCCGAGCAGGGTCTGCAGGACGGAGGCCGCCCGGATGTTCTGCACCCCGACCGTGTGCTGCGTCCAGCCGACGGCGTAGGCGAAGGCCGTCGTCCGGTCGCGCCCCGAGTTCTCCGTGACCAGTTCGCACACCTGGCGGAAGAGGTCCTGCGGCACCCCGCAGACCTGCTCGACCAACTCGGGCGTGTAGCGGGCGTAGTGCCGCTTCAGCACCTGGAACACACAGCGCGGGTGGGACAGCGTCTCGTCCCGTTCCGGTTCCCCCTCGCCGATCACCGCACCGCCGGAGCCGTGCGCCTCACCGCGCGCCGCCTCGGTCACCGAGCTGCCGCCGCCGGTGCGCTCGTCGTACTCCTGGTCGCGCTCACCGGAGGCCGCCTGCACCTCGGTGCCCTCGTACTGCCAGCTGGCGTTGTCGTACGAGCGGCTGTCGGTGTTGAGGCCGGAGAAGACGCCGGCCAGGTCCTCGGTGTCCCGGAAGTCCTCCCGCAGGATCACCGGGGCGTTGCTGTACGCCACGATGTACTCGCGGAAGTACTTCTCGTGCCTCAGCACGTGGTTGACGATCCCGCCGAGGAAGGCGATGTCCGTGCCCGCGCGCAGCGGCACGTGCAGGTCGGCGAGCGCGCTGGTGCGGGTGAAGCGAGGATCGACGTGGATCACCTTCGCGCCGCGCGCCTTGGCCTCCATCACCCACTGGAACCCGACCGGATGGCACTCGGCCATGTTCGAGCCCTGGATGACGATGCAGTCCGCGTTCTGCAGGTCCTGCTGGAAGGTGGTCGCGCCGCCGCGGCCGAACGAGGTTCCCAGACCGGGAACGGTGGAGGAGTGTCAAACACGCGCCTGGTTCTCGATCTGGATCGCTCCCAGCGCGGTGAACAGCTTCTTGAGGAGGTAGTTCTCCTCGTTGTCGAGGGTGGCTCCGCCCAGGCTGGCGATGCCCAGGGTGCGCCGGGTGCGGGTCTCGTCGACCTCCCACTGCCAGCCGGCCCGGCGCGCCTCGATCACCCGGTCCGCGATCATGTCCATCGCCGTGTCCAGGCCCAGCCGTTCCCACTCCGTGCCGTGCGGGCGCCGGTACAGAACCTGGTGTCCGCGGGCGTCCCCGGTGGTCAGCTGCAGGCTCGCCGCGCCCTTGGGGCACAGCCGCCCGCGCGAGATCGGTGAGTTCGGGTCGCCCTCGATCTGGGTGACCTTCTCGTCCTGGACGTACACGTTCTGCCCGCAGCCGACCGCGCAGTACGGGCAGACGGACTTCACCACGCGGTCGGCTGAGGCGACCCGGGGCGTGAGCCGTGCGCTGCGCCCGCTCTTCGCGGCGGCGCCGCGGCCGAGCGGATCCGTGCCGGTGAGCTGACGGTAGACAGGCCAGGAGTCGATCCAGGTGCGTACGCCCACGTCTCCTCCTCCCGCTCGGTTCCTCGATTGTCCCGCGGCCTCGTGATCGCGGCATCCCCGGCCGTGACCGGCGACGAGGTACCCGTGCCGGGCACGGCCAAACGGATCCGGCAGAAGTGAGTACGGCGTCCGGGGGTGGGACTCCGCCGCGCGTCGTCAACGGCCCCGCGCCCGGAGCCTCTCCCGTTGGGGGACGACCGTGTACCGGGGGTCCTCCGCGGAGGCCACCCCGGCGTGGAAGACGCCGAAACGCAGCGCCGCCGAACCGGTGAGGAGGGCCGCTCCCGCCGCGACGGCCAGACGCCGGTCCCGCACCCGGGCCGAGAGCAGGGCCAGGGCAGCCCCGCCCGCCGTCAGCGCCTCCGCCGTGCGCAGCAGCCGACGCGGCCTTCCCTGCTCGAAGGGCTCCGCGGTCAGCCCCATCCGCAGCTTCATCACCCGGAAGGCGCCCAGTTCCAGCCCGGCCCCCAGCACCGCCATCCGCCGTGCCGGTCCGGCCTGGCCGGAGGGCACCGCGGCCAGGGCGAGGCCGGCGGCCGACGTGGCGGCGGAACCCGCGAACACGAACGGCAGCTGCCGGTAGCCCTCGTGCCAGGACGGCACCGCCGTGTCCGAGAGCAGCACCGCCGTGTACGTCGCCACGGCCGGGCCGAGCACGGCGGCGCCCGCCGTGGCGGCCGAGCCCACCAGCCGGTACCGGCCGGCCACGTCGGTCGCGGCAGCGGCCAGAGCGAGCGGCACGTACCCGCTCAGGATCCAGGAACCCACACTCATCGGAGAGGTGGGCTTGAACACCCGGAGCATGTTCAGGAACCGGGCCGGGCGCCCCAGGTCGTGCACCAGCGCCGCCAGCGACAGCGTGATGGAGCCGGCCGCGCCCAGCTTGGCCGCCCTGCCCAGCGCCGGCCGCCCGGTGACCCCGGCCCCCGCCGCCAGCAGCGAGGAGGCTCCCGCCAGCCCGCCCAGGTACAGGTACCCGGCGATGTCCAGGGGCTTCCAGGTCGGCTTGTTCAGGACGGGCTTGCCGTAGTACGACGAGAACTCGGCCTCCGGAACCATCGGCTGCTCGCCCCGCCCGCGCCCGCGCCGGCGCCTGCGCCGCCCCGCGTGTGCCCCCGTCGGCGCCTCCCGGTCGGGCCGCGCGTGCCGCACACCGTCCCGTGTCACATCGGACTCGCTCATCGCTGCCTCCGCACGAAGCTGCCGGCGGCGAGCGCGAGCAGCGAGACGGCGGCCAGTGCCGCGTGCCGCCACATGTCGGGCAGGTCCCGCGTGGTGACCACCGGGTCCGGTGGCAGGCCGTACACCTCCGGCTCGTCCAGCAGCAGGAAGAACGCGCCGTCGCCGCCGACCCCGTCGTCCGGGCTCTCGCCGTACAGCCGGGCGTCGGTCACGCCGGCCGCGTGCAGCTGCGCCACCCGGGCCTGCGCGCGCTCCCGCAGCTCCTCCAGCGGACCGAACTGGATCGAGTCCGTCGGGCAGGACTTCGCGCAGGCGGGTTCCATGCCGACGCCGAGCCGGTCGTAGCACAGCGTGCACTTCCACGCCCGGCCGTCGTCCTTTCGCTGGTCGATCACGCCGTAGGGGCAGGCGGGCACGCAGTAGCCGCAGCCGTTGCAGATGTCCTCCTGGACGACGACCGTGCCGAACTCCGTGCGGAACAGCGATCCCGTCGGGCACACGTCCAGGCAGGCGGCGTGCGTGCAGTGCTTGCACACGTCGGACGCCATCAGCCAGCGCAACTCCGTCCGCCCGTCGGGGGAGACGGGCGAGATCTCCCCGGCGGGCGCGCCCCCGGGGGCCCGGTCCGGTGGGGGAGCGGTGGCGCCCGGCCCCGGGGAGGCGACGTCGGTGCCGAGCCGGGACGCGGCGGCGAAGACGTCCACGTCGTCGTGCGCGACCCCCGGTTCCTGCCCGGCGAGCGGCTTGCGCTGCTCGATGAAGGCCACGTGCCGCCAGGTGTCGGCGCCGAGGCCCTGTGTGTTGTCGTAGGACATGCCGGTCAGCAGGAGGCCGTCCTCCGGGACGGCGTTCCACTCCTTGCACGCGACCTCGCAGGCCTTGCAGCCGATGCACACCGAGGTGTCGGTGAAGAAGCCCATCCGCGGCGGGGCGTCCGGATAACCGGCCGCCCCGGCCACGTCCGGCTGCGGCCCGTACAGAAGGTTCCCGTGGCCCTCAGCGCCGTCGCTCATGCGGTGCCTCCTCGCTCGTCACTCGTCCGCCGGCCCGGGTACCTCGCCGGGCGCGGCCCGCACGACCTCGACCCGGTGTTTCTCCCGGGCGGTGGCCGGCATCTCCACGCCCTCGGCGAAGCACCAGCGGCCGAGGGCGTTGCGCAGCCGATGCGGCGCCGGCGCCGGTGCCGTGCCGGTGGCCGGTGCCGGTGGAACCAGCGCCAGACCTTTGTGGCCTCGGTGCGCGGCCGGGGTGCGTCCCGCACGAGGGTGCGGCAGGCCTCCTCGTGGGACAGTGGCGTGTGCGCCTCCTCGTAGCCGACGCCCGTCGTGCGCCGCACCTCGCCGGTCGTCCCACCGTCCAGGATCCGCCGCCGGCCGGCTGCCTGCAGTCCCAGGCGGGCCCGCCGGGTGGCGGGGTGAGGTGGTATGTGAGGAATGGCACCACGAACAGCCCGGTCCGCGAGGTCCCCGGACCGGGAGCCGGGCGACCGCCCCTTCGGCGAGGACGTCGCGGCCGTCCGGGTGACCGGCGACGTCACGGCCCGCAAGGTCGAGCCGCTGCCTGGGTACGTCCGTGAACCCGCGGCCGGTCGTCGCGGAGCCGTCCGAGCGGCTCCCACGACACCTTGGTCAAATCGGCTCGTGTACCCGGATGACAGCACCTCACACCTCGTCCGGGAAGGGAAATTCGGGGGTCTCCGGAGGTTGGCCGGTTCCTTTGTCCCCGCCCGGGACGGTGGGTTAGCCTGCGGCGTATTTTCTCATCATGCAGATCCGTGAACTGCGGAAATGCACACGCCAACGGTCGGGCTGCAGGACGCTCCCCGGCCGCGGTTCCGAGTCCTCGGGGTGAGGACTCTTGGGGAGCGGATCGAGGGTGCGCATGGCCGGCAAGGCGACCGGGACGACCGACACGGTCCCGGGGGACCACGAACTGAGAAGACTGCTCGCGGGGCTGACCGCGGTGCGCGACGGGGACTTCGGTACCCGGCTGCCGGACGACTCCAGCGGGCTGATGGGCGACATCGCCACCGTCTTCAACGGCATGGTCGACCAGTTGTCCGTGTTCACCTCCGAAGTCACCCGGGTGGCCCGCGAGGTGGGCACCGAGGGCACCCTCGGCGGACAGGCACAGGTACCGGGCGTCTCCGGCACCTGGGCCGACCTGACGGACTCCGTCAACGCGATGGCGGGCAACCTGACCACCCAGGTCCGCGACATCGCGCAGGTCGCCACCGCCGTGGCCAAGGGCGACCTGTCCCAGAAGATCGACGTGCCCGCGCGGGGCGAGATCCTCCAGCTGAAGGAAACCGTCAACACGATGGTGGACCAGCTGTCGGCGTTCGCCGACGAGGTGACCCGGGTGGCCCGTGAGGTGGGTACCGAGGGCCGGCTCGGCGGACAGGCCCAGGTGCCGGGGGTCGCCGGGGTCTGGCGGGACCTGACGGACTCGGTGAACTTCATGGCCGGGAACCTGACGGCCCAGGTGCGCAATGTGGCCCAGGTGACGACCGCGGTGGCGCAGGGTGATCTGTCGCAGAAGATCACGGTGGACGCGCGCGGGGAGATCCTGGAGCTGAAGAGCACCATCAACACGATGGTCGACCAGCTCTCCGCGTTCGCCGACGAGGTGACAAGAGTCGCCCGTGAGGTGGGTACCGAGGGCCGGCTCGGCGGTCAGGCGGACGTCAAGGGCGTCAAGGGCACCTGGCGGGACCTGACGGACTCGGTGAACTTCATGGCCGGGAACCTGACGGCCCAGGTGCGCAATGTGGCCCAGGTGGCCACCGCGGTGGCGCAGGGTGATCTGTCGCAGAAGATCACGGTGGACGCGCGCGGGGAGATCCTGGAGCTGAAGAACACCATCAACACGATGGTGGACCAGCTGTCGGCGTTCGCCGACGAGGTGACCCGGGTGGCCCGCGAGGTGGGTACCGAGGGCCGGCTCGGCGGTCAGGCACAGGTCCGCGGGGTCGCCGGCACCTGGAAGGACCTCACCGACAACGTCAACGTGATGGCCTCCAACCTCACCGGCCAGGTCCGCTCCATCGCCCAGGTCGCCACCGCCGTGGCCAAGGGCGACCTCTCCCAGAAGATCACCGTCGAGGCCAAGGGTGAGGTCGCCGCCCTCGCCGACGTCATCAACACCATGGTCGACACGCTCTCCGCGTTCGCCGACGAGGTGACCCGGGTGGCCCGGGAGGTGGGGACGGAGGGCCGGCTCGGCGGGCAGGCACACGTGCCGCACGTGGCCGGCACCTGGAAGGACCTCACCGACAACGTCAACTCCATGGCCAACAACCTCACCGGCCAGGTCCGCAACATCGCGCTGGTCACCACGGCCGTGGCCAAGGGCGACCTGTCGAAGAAGATCGACGTCGACGCCCGCGGCGAGATCCTCGAACTGAAGACCACCATCAACACGATGGTCGACCAGCTCTCCGCGTTCGCCGACGAGGTGACGCGAGTCGCCCGTGAGGTGGGCACCGAGGGCCGGCTCGGCGGCCAGGCCGAGGTGGAGGGCGTCTCCGGCACCTGGAAGCGGCTCACCGAGAACGTCAACGAACTCGCCGGCAACCTCACCCGGCAGGTCCGCGCCATCGCCGACGTGGCCAGCGCGGTCGCCGAGGGCGACCTGACCCGGTCGATCACCGTCGACGCCTCCGGCGAGGTCGCCGACCTCAAGGACAACATCAACTCCATGGTGGAGTCGCTGCGCGAGACCACCCTGGCCAACCAGGAACAGGACTGGCTCAAAACCAACCTCGCCCGGATCTCCGGGCTCATGCAGGGCCACCGCGACCTGCCCGTCGTCGCCGAACTCATCATGGACGAACTGGTGCCGCAGGTGTCCGCCCAGTACGGCGCCTTCTACCTCGCCGAGGACGGCGCGTCCGGGCCCGAGCTGCGGCTCGTCGGCTCCTACGGCCGGCCCGAGGAGGACACCCGGCCCGTCCGCATCCCGTTCGGCCGCTCCCTGGTCGGCCAGGCCGCCCGCAGCCGCCGCACCATCGCGGTGGACGAACTGCCGGCCGGGTACGTCACCATCTCCTCCGGGCTCGGACACGTCGAGCCCACCGCCCTGTTGCTGCTGCCCATCGTCTTCGAGGAGCAGGTCCTCGGCGTGATCGAGCTGGCCTCCGTCAGCCCCTTCACCCCCGTCCAGCGGGACTTCCTCCAGCAGCTGGTGGACACCATCGGGGTGAACGTCAACACCATCGTCGCCAACGCCCGCACCGACGAGCTGCTGGAGGAGTCGCAGCGTCTCACCAGCGAACTGCAGTCCCGTTCGGCCGAGTTGCAGGCCCGCCAGGAGGAACTCCAGCGCTCCAACGCCGAACTGGAGGAGAAGGCCTCGCTGCTGGCCGAGCAGAACCGGGACATCGAGGCGAAGAACCTCCAGATCGAGCAGGCCCGGCAGGAACTGGAGGCGCGCGCCCAGCAGTTGTCGCTCGCCTCCAAGTACAAGTCCGAGTTCCTCGCCAACATGAGCCACGAGCTGCGCACCCCGCTCAACAGCCTGCTCATCCTCGCCCAGTTGCTGGCCCAGAACCCCTCCCGCAACCTCACCCCCAAGCAGGTCGAGTACGCGGGCATCATCCACTCGGCCGGCTCCGACCTGCTCCAGCTCATCAACGACATCCTGGACCTGTCCAAGGTCGAGGCCGGCAAGATGGACGTGACGCCGGAACGGGTCCCGCTGCGGCAGCTGATCGACTACGTCGAGGCCACCTTCCGGCCGATGACCTCGCAGAAGAGCCTGGACTTCGCCGTCACGACCGCCGCCGGCGCCCCCGCCGACCTGCTCACCGACGACTCCCGCCTCCGGCAGATCCTGCGCAACCTGCTGTCCAACGCGGTGAAGTTCACCGAACAGGGCGGTGTGGAACTGCGTGTCGAACCCGCCTCCGACGACGAGGTGCCCGCCAGCGTGGTGCGGGGCGGCGCGGTCGTCGCGTTCCGGGTGAAGGACAGCGGCATCGGTATCCCCGAACAGCAGCTGGAGACCATCTTCGGCGCCTTCCAGCAGGCGGACGGCACCATGAGCCGCAAGTACGGCGGCACCGGGCTCGGCCTGTCCATCACCCGGGAGATGGCGCACCTGCTCGGCGGTGCCGTCACCGTCGACAGCACCCCCGGCAAGGGCAGTACCTTCACCCTCTTCCTGCCCGTGGCCCGGCCGGACTTCGGCGACCACCCGGGCGGTGCCCACCCCGGCCCGTCGACCGATCAGGAACGCACCGACAGCACGCCCGGACCCGCCCTCACCGAGGGACGGCCGCCGGCCGTGGCCGGCCGGCAGCGCGCACGTCGCCTTCTCGTCGTGGAGGAACGCCCGCGCGGGCTGCTGACCCTGGTCGCCGAGAGCGTGGTCAAGGACCTGGAACACGGCCGCACCGACGGCGTCGGCACGCCCGTCGACATCATCACTGCGGTCGGCGCCCAGGAGGCGGCCGGCGCACTCGCCGCCGAGCCCTGCCACTGCGTCGTCGTGGAACTCGGCATGCCCGACGAGGAGTCGGCCCGCTTCCTGGAGGCCCTGCGCGGTGACTCGGCCCTGGCCGGCGTCCCGGTGCTGGTGCACGTCTCGCACCGCACCGAGCCCCTCGCCGAGGACGCCGTGGGCGGTTCGCCGGAGTACCTGTACAGCCTGGACGAACTGCGCGAGCGGATCGCGCTGCACCTGGCCGCCGAGGAACCCGGCGAGGTGCTCACCCTGGTCCGCGCGGACGAACCCCAGCACGCCGCACCCCAGCCGATCGACGAGCACACCCGTGGCCGTACCGTCCTCGTCGTCGACGACGACGCCCGGAACCTGTTCGCGCTCAGCGGCATCCTCGAACTGCACGGCTTCCGCGTCCTGCACGCCGAGAACGGCCGCAAGGGCATCGACACACTGGTGAACAACCCGGACGTCGAACTCGTCCTGATGGATGTGATGATGCCGGAGATGGACGGGTACACGGCCACCGCCGAGATCCGCAGAATGCCGCAGTACGCCGACCTGCCGATCATCGCCGTGACCGCCAAGGCGATGCAGGGCGACCGGGAGAAGAGCCTCGCCTCCGGGGCCAGTGACTACGTCACGAAGCCGGTCGACACCCACGCCCTCATCGCCTGTGTCCGGCGCTGGCTCCCCGTATGAGCCCGGCACAGCGCGCCCGCCCCACTGCAGGCCGAGGAGTACCGACCCGGTGAACACCCATGAACCGGGCACGCCGGTCGGCGTGCCCGCCCGACTCCCCGCCGCCGACGCGGCCTCGCCCGGCGTGTCCACCCCACTGCCCGCCACCGACGCGGCCTCGCCCGGCGTGCCCGCCACCTCCTCGGTGGGCCGGCTCGCCGCCACCGTGGAACGGCTGCGGCGCGAGGTCCGGGCGGCGCAGGCCGAGGCGGAGGGCAGGGCGCTGGTCGAACTGGCCAAGGGCATCCTGGTCGAACGCCTCGGCTGCGGCCCCGCCCAGGCCGCCCGCCAGCTCGCCGAACTGACCGAACAGGCGCGGATGACCCCGCTGGAGTTCGCGGTCGAGGTCATCAACCAAGCGGCCCGGGACCGCGTCGCGGAAGTCACCCAGGCGTTCCTGTCCGCCGCGACGGACGAGTCAGGAACCGTCACCGAGTCCGCCGCCGTACGGCTGCGCGCCGCCGAGAGCGGCGTACTGGCCGCCGCGCACGACACCCAGGCCATGGCCGACTCGCTGCTCGAACACGCCCTGCGCCCGCTGGGCGCGGTCGCCGTGGCCATCTGGGCGGCCGGCTCGGACGGCTCACTCACCCTCGCGGGCAGCGCCGGTTTCCCGCCGGGCGAGGCGGCCCGCTGGCGCTACGTCCCGCCCGACGTCGCCACGGTGGCCCGGCGCGGACTGACCGAGCCGGACGGCCAGTGGCTGCCCTCGCTCGCCGAGTCCGGCCTGCCCACGGTCGGCCGGCGCGAGTACGCCGACGGCGCGCGGATCGCCGTGCCCGCCGGGACGGGCGGCCGGATCCACGGCGTGCTGGAGATCGCCTGGCCCAAGCCGGAGGATCCGCTGCCGCGCCCGGTGGTCCGGCAGGTGGAGGCCCTCGCCGAGCTGTGCGCGCACACCTTGGAGACCTTCGTTCCGCCGTCCGGGACCGGACCGGAGCCGGGGCTGCTGCCCGACGTGGTCGAGCTGATGGACCTCGCGGACGGGCTGCACGACCCGGCCCTGGTGCTCGTGCCGCACCTGGACGACTCCGGGCGGTTGGTCGACTTCCGCATCCAGCACGTCAACAACCACTTCCTCGACCCGGCGGGCCGGCCGCGGGCCGTCGTGGGCGGCGCCCTGCTGCTGGAGGCCTACCCGATGGCCGCCGGCGACAGCGAACTGTTCCAGCGGGTGGAACGGGTCTACGCCACCGGCGAGCCGTTCCGCGCCCGCCGGATGCGGCTGACCGCCCTGGTCGACCAGGTGCCGCTGTCCGCCGTCGCCGACATCAGCATCAGCCGGCACGGCACGAGCGTGCTGCTGATCTGGCGCATCGAGGACGAGACGGCACGCCTGGCCAGCCTGCTCCAGCACGCCCAGCGGCTCGGCCGGATCGGCGGCTTCGAGGAGAACCTGCTCACCGGCGAGATCACCTGGAACGGCCAGCTGTTCAGCCTGTACGGCCGCCCGACCACCAGCCCCCCGGTCGCCCTGCAGGACCTGCCGGCCCACGCCCACCCCGACGACTCCGTCACCCTGGGCCGCTTCCTGCGCACCCTGTTGCACCACCGCCGGCCCGCCTCGGCCGCCTTCCGGCTGCTGCGCCCGGACGGGGTGACCCGGCACACCCGGGTGGTCGCCGAACCCGTACTCGACACCGAGGGCCAGCTCTTCGGGGTGCGCGGCGCCTACCAGGACATCTCCGCCCAGCACTGGACCGAGGTCGCCCTCGCCGCCACCCGCGACCAGCTCGCCCACACCGAGCAGCAGGCCGTGGAACGCAACCGGCTGGCCCTCCAGCTCCAGCACGCCATCATGCCCCCGGCCCAGGCCCCGCTGCTGGTGTCCGGCCTCCAGGTGGCGGTGCGCTACCGGCCCGCCGAGACCGAGCACCTGGTCGGCGGCGACTGGTACGACGCCGTCGTGCTGCCCTCCGGACTGGTCCTGCTGTGTGTCGGCGACGTCGCCGGGCACGGCATAGAGGCGGCGACCAGCATGGTCGTCCTGCGCAACGCGCTGCGCGGCCTCGCGGTGACCGGCGCCGGCCCGGCACAGCTGCTGTCCTGGCTGAACATCGTCGCCCACCATCTGACGGGCGCCGTCACCGCGACCGCCGTGTGCGGCCTGTACGACAGCGAGCGGCGCACCCTGCGCTGGGCGCGGGCGGGCCATCTGCCGCCGGTCCTGGTGCGGGAGGCGGACGCGACCGCGCTGCCCGCGGTACGGGGGCTGCTGCTGGGCGCCGTGCCCGAGGCGCGTTACGAGGAGACGGAGCTGCAGCTGGCCGCGGGCGACACCCTGCTGATGTACACCGACGGCCTGATCGAGCGCCGGGACCGCTCGGTGGAGGAGTCCCTGTCCCATCTGCTGGACACGGCGCGGGCGGCGCCCAGCACCCTGGACCAGCAACTGGACCGGCTGCTCACCTACAGCAGGTCGGACACCGACGACGACACGTGCATCGTCGGCATCCGGGTCGACTGAGAGCCCGGGGGTCGGCCGGCTGAGCCGCCCGGCCCGGGCGGCTCAGCCGGCCGTCGCGGGGCCGAGCGGCACGGTCGCGCTGACCCGCTTTCCGCGGGACAGCCAGGTCACCTCCAGGCCGCGGGAGAGCATCGCGACGAGATGCAGGCCGTGGCCGCCGACCCGCCGGGGATCGGGCGGGCGGCGCTGCGGCGGCTCCGGCGAGGTGTCCGTGACGGTGATGCGCAGGGCGGTCGCGTCGGGCAGCAGCTCCAGGCGCAGGGCGCAGGGGCCCGGCGCGTGCTTGGCCGCGTTGGTGACCAGTTCGCTCACGACGAGCTGGGCATCCTGCACCGGCCGTCGCCCGGGCAGAGGCCGGGCGCGGTCAAGCAGGGCGGCGACGGCGTCTCTGGCCTCGGCGATGGCGGAGACGCCGGCGGCCCAGGTGCGGCTGTAGCGCAGGGACGCGGGGCGGTCCTGCGTCGTCGCGTGGGTCCTGAGCGGGATGTCCATACCTCGTTGCCCTTTTCCTCTGGGGACAGGGGCCCTTCCTGTGCACAAAGGGTCGTACCGTCCCTGCTCGGCTACCCGCTGGGCCGCGGGTCAAGGGGACGTGCACGGGGAATCCTCCGGATGCGCACGAACCCCTGCTGAGGGGCGGGTCGGCCGCGGCGGCGGGTGCCGTTGCCGAGGGCGCCCCGAGCGCCGGACGCACTGCGGAACGGGTCCGGAAACCAGCTTCCGCTGGTTTCCGGACCCGTTCCGCAGTCGAATCGGCCAACGCCTCAGTGCTTGAAGACGTCCTTGGTCTTCTCCTTGGCCTGCCGGGCGTCCCCGCGAGCACCTTCCATACGGCCCTCGGCCTCCAGGCGCTCGTTCCCGACGGCGCGGCCCGCGGCTTCCTTGAGCCGGCCCTTGGCCTGCTCGGCCTTGCCCTTGGCCTTCTTGCTGCCAGCCATTGCGTGTCACATCCCCACGTCTGAGCCGTCTGTGGTCGACATCCGGATTGCCGTTCCACCGGCGTCCAAACCCGTCGTCCGCCATCCGCTGCCCGGCGCCGTCCGCCGGAAGCCGTCAGGCCTGACCGCGGAATTTACGGGCACCCGCCGTTGCGGAGGTGCATGACCATGGTTCCTTTGCTGTTGGTTCTCCTGCTGGCCCTGATTCTCTTCGGCGCGGGCTTCGCCCTGAAGGCCCTCTGGTGGATCGCGGTCATCGTGCTCGTGCTGTGGCTCGTGGGCTTCGTCGTCCGCCCGGCCGGCACCGGAGGCCGGCGCGGCCGCTGGTACCGCTGGTAGGCGCGGCACCCCGCCTGGCGGAACGGGCCCCGGCTCCGGCCGGGGCCCGCCGCCGTGTGCGCGCCGGGCGTTCCCCTCAGCGCCGGTGGCGCCGTCGTACGAGGTGCCGTCCGAGGAACGCCGCGACGGCGAGAGCGAGGGCGAGCAGGACGTACGGCCGGTAGCGGCTGATCTCCTCGTACACCGCGGTGATGTGGCTGCCCGCCAGGTAGGCCAGGGTGGTCCACAGGCCGACCCAGAGGGCCGCGCCGAGGGCGTTGAAGGCGAGGAAGCGGCGCCAGCGCATGCCGGTCGTGCCCGCGATGATGCCGTTGGCCTGGCGCAGGCCCTCGACGAACCGGGCCACCGTCACCATCTTGCCGCCGTGCCGGGCGGAGAACTGCTCGGCTGCCTCGAACCGCTTCGGGGTCAGAAAGACGTACCGGCCCCACCGGTGCACGAAGGCGCGCCCGCCGGCCCGGCCGATCAGATAGCCGACGTTGTCCCCGGCGACGGCCGCGACGAAGGCGGTGACCGCCACGGCCACCACGTCGAGGCGGTCCGCACCGGCGTACACCCCCGCGGCGAGGAGGATCGTCTCGCCGGGGGCGGGGACGCCGAAGTCCTCCACGAAGATCACGGCCCCCACGGCCCAGTAGCCGTAGTGGCCGAGCAGCGGCGCCAGATCCGCCAGCGGCCCCGGAAGGGGTGGGGACATGCCTCCACCGTACGGCTGCGGCGGTCAGGGACGGGCGGCGGGGGTCTGGCCGGGCGTGACGGCGTCCGGTCCGGTCTCGGTCGCCGGTGCCGTACGCCGGTTCCGGTGGCCGGTCAGCCGCCGGGCGAGCGGCTCGGTGTACCGGGCGGTCAGCGGGCCGAGGACGACGAGGAGCAGCATGTAGGCGGTGGCCAGCGGGTCGAGGTCGGAGTCGATGCCCGAGGTGACGGCGAGTCCCGCGATGACGATGGAGAACTCGCCGCGGGCGACCAGGGTGCCGCCGGCCCGCCACCGGCGCGAGATGCCCGCGCGGCGGGCCGCCCAGTAGCCGGTGACGTTTATTGATGAAACCTTTACCGAACCCTGCCTTGGCGAATGGTCGTGCGAGGGAGGGGTCGGGCGGGCAGGGGGCGGAGCGTTACGCGTCGCGGAATCCCGGGTTCTCGCTGTCGGCGGCGTCGGGCTGGCAGATGTGGCACAGCTCGTGTTCACCGTCGCGGGTGACGACGGTGCCCCACCCGAGGCACTGCTCGCAGTCGCGGGCGAGCCTCAGGTCGGGGTGGGGAGGCAGGAGGGGGGTGCGGTGGGCTCCGTGCGCCATGCGGTGAGCGGCTCCTTGGAAGTGCGCAGGTGTCGCGAAGAGGAGGATGACAACGGTGTCCGAATGGCTTCCATTATGTCCTACTTTTCACATCCGTCTGTGGCGCGGGTCACATTCCGGTGACCTAGTCGAGGGTGCCCAGCCGGGCATCCCGCCACAGGTCCACGCCGCCCTCCGTGGCGTACCGGTCGATCTCGGCCAGCTCCTCGTCGGTGAAGTCCGGGTTCTCCAGCGCGGCGACGTTCTGCTCCAGCTGCTCGACCCGGGAGGCGCCGATGACCAGCGAGGTCACCCGCTCGTCCCGCAGCGCCCAGGCCAGCGCCAGCTGGGCCAGGGTCTGTCCGCGCCGGGCCGCGATGTCGTTCAGGGCGCGCAGCCGGTCCCGCAGGTCGTCCGTCAGCCAGGAGGCGTCCAGGGACGTACCCCGCGCGGCGCGCGAGTCCTGCGGGATGCCGTCCAGGTAGCGCCCGGTGAGCAGCCCCTGGGCGAGCGCCGTGAAGCCGATGACCCCGAAGCCCTCTTCCCGGGCCGCGTCCAGCAGGCCGTCGGTCTCGATCCAGCGGTTGAGCATGCTGTACGACGGCTGGTGGATCAGCAGCGGGGTGCCGAGGCCGCGCAGGATCGCGGCGGCCTGCCGGGTGAGCTCGGCGTCGTAGGAGGAGATCCCGACGTACAGGGCCTTGCCCTGGCGGACGGCGGTGTCGAGCGCGCCCATGGTCTCCTCCAGCGGCGTGCTCGCGTCCAGCCGGTGGGAGTAGAAGATGTCGACGTAGTCCAGGCCCATCCGGTCGAGCGACTGGTCCAGCGAGGCGAGCAGGTACTTCCGGGAACCGCCGCCCTGGCCGTAGGGGCCGGGCCACATGTCCCAGCCGGCCTTGGTGGAGATCACCAGCTCGTCCCGGTACGGCGCCAGGTCCTTCTTCAGCAGCCGGCCGAAGTTCAGTTCCGCCGCGCCGTACGGCGGGCCGTAGTTGTTGGCCAGGTCGTGGTGCGTGATCCCGAGGTCGAAGGCGCGCAGCGCGATCTCGCGCTGGGTCTCGAACGGGCGGTCGTCGCCGAAGTTGTGCCAGTAGCCCAGGGACAGCACCGGCAGGTCCAGTCCGGAACGGCCGGTGCGCCGGTAGCGCATGGTGCCGTCGTAGCGAGCGGGGTCGGCGACGTACGTCATCGGGTGTTCTCCGGGTGGTGCCGTAGGGGAGGCCCTGCGTGTGCGCACGGGCACGTCCACCCTGCTCCGCGGTGCCGCGCAAGTCCAACCGCAGTCCCGGATGGGATTGAGCGGTTCCGTTTCTTAATCGGCCGCCGGGGCAAGCGGTGATCAAGGAGCGAGGGAAGGAGGCGCTCGTGAGCGGTGCGAGCACCGGCGGGGAACAGCGGGCCGGAGGGCGGGCGCGGCGGCAGGCCCGGAGCGGGCCGGGGGTACCGCACGCGGTGGCGGGGCTGCCGCAGCAGGTCCGGGAGGAACTGACCCGCAGGCTCCGCCGCAACCGGAGGGCCTTCCGCGCGGACGACGTCCAGGTCGTCGAGCCCCCGTTGCTGCGGCGCGCCGTCGGCGCCTCCGCGCTCGGCAACTGCATGGAGTGGTTCGACTTCGGCGTCTACAGCTACCTCGCCGCCACCATCGGCAAGGTGTTCTTCCCGGGCGCCTCGCCGGCCGCCCAGGTCATCTCCTCGTTCGCGACCTTCGCCGCCGCCTTCGTCGTACGGCCCCTGGGCGGGCTGGTGTTCGGACCGCTCGGTGACCGGATCGGCCGGCAGAAGGTGCTCGCGACCACCATGATCATGATGGCGCTGGGCACCTTCGCCATCGGCGTCATCCCCGGCTACGCCACCATCGGCATCGCCGCGCCGGTGCTGCTCCTGCTGGCCCGTATGGTCCAGGGCTTCTCCACCGGCGGCGAGTACGGCGGGGCGACCACTTTCGTCGCCGAGTACTCCCCGGACCGGCGGCGTGGCTTCCTCTCCAGCTGGCTCGACTTCGGCACCTTCGTCGGCTACGCCCTCGGCTCGGCGCTGGTCACCGCGCTGAACCTGGCCCTGACGGACGACCAGATGCTCTCGTGGGGCTGGCGCGTGCCGTTCCTGATCGCCGGACCGCTCGGCGTGATCGGCCTGTACATGCGGATGAAGCTGGAGGAGTCCCCGGCCTTCCAGCAGCAGCTCGACGACCACGAGAAGGCCCTGGCGCAGGAGTCGGCGGGCAGCGAGTTCAAGGACATCCTCCGCAACCACTGGCCGGCCCTGCTCGTCTGCACGGGCCTGGTGCTGCTCTACAACGTCACCAACTACATGGTCACCGGCTATCTGCCGACCTATCAGACCGAGACCCTGCACCGCTCCAGCAGCTCCGCGGACCTGCTGGTGCTCGTCGGCATGCTGTGGGTCGTCGTCCTGATCACCTTCCTCGGCCGGCTGAGCGACCGAGTGGGCCGGCGGCCGCTCTACGCCGTCGCCGCCGTGGCGCTGATCGTGCTGGCCGTCCCCGCCTTCCTGCTGATCAAGGCGGACGGCACCTGGCCGCCGATCCTCGGGGTGCTGCTCCTGGCCACCCTGCTGGCCTGCTTCGCCGCACCCAGCGCGGCCACCCTGCCCGCCCTGTTCCCGACCGCCGTCCGCTACGCGGCCATGGGCATCGGCTTCAACTTCGCCGTCGCCGCGTTCGGGGGCACCACCCCGCTGGTCACCGCGGCACTCGTCGAGATCACCGGCGACGACCTGATGCCCGCCTACTACCTGATGCTGGCCGGCGCCATCGGTCTGCTCACCGTCCGGTTCCTGCCGGAGAGCGCCCAGGTACCGCTCAAGGGCTCGCAGCCGATGGTCGGTTCGCGGGAGGAGATGCGCGAACTCGTCTCCACGTCCCAGGAGCTGTACGCCTTCACGGAGGAGCGGGAGCGGGAGCAGGTGCGGCGCGGCTGAACGGCCCGCGCCGGGCTTGTTCGATCGTACGAACTTCTCGCCTTGTGGTTACCGGTCCGGGCCATGTTTGATAGGAAACTTTCCTACCAGTACGTGCATGCTCAACACTCCACCCCCCACTCCCGTTTGGAGCACCCTGTGGTGTACGCAGACCGCGAGAAAGCCGCCCCCGCCCGCCTCTCCCGCCGGGCCGTCGTCGCCGCGCTCGGTGCCGTCGGCTCCGGCGTCCTTCTCGGCGTCTCCCGGGCCGGCACGGCCTCGGCCGCCGCCCCGGGCCTGGACGACCCGGCGAAGAAGGAGATCGCCATGAAGCTGGTGTCGAGCGCGGAGAACTCCTCGCTCGACTGGAAGGCCCAGTACAAGTACATCGAGGACATCGGCGACGGCCGCGGCTACACCGCCGGCATCATCGGCTTCTGCTCCGGCACCGGCGACATGCTCGACCTCGTCCAGCTCTACACCGACCGCAAGCCCGGCAACGTCCTCGCCAAGTACCTGCCCGCCCTGCGCAGGGTCAACGGCACCGACTCGCACGCGGGCCTCGACCCGAACTACCCCGGGGACTGGCGCAGGGCCGCCCAGGACACCGCCTTCCAGCAGGCCCAGAACGACGAACGCGACCGCGTCTACTTCAACCCCGCAGTCGCCCGGGGCAAGGCGGACGGGCTGCGCGCGCTGGGCCAGTTCATCTACTACGACGCCCTCGTCATGCACGGCGACGGGGACGACCCGACCAGCTTCCGGAACATCCGCAAGCGGGCCCTGCGCAGCGCCCAGCCGCCGGCCCAGGGCGGCAACGAGACGACGTACCTCAACGCCTTCCTGGACGCGCGGGTGTGGGCCATGAAGCAGGAGGAGGCGCACAGCGACACCAGCCGCGTCGACACCGAGCAGCGCGTCTTCCTGCGCAAGGGCAACCTCGACCTGAACACCCCGCTCGACTGGAAGGTCTACGGGGACAGCTACCACATCGGCTGACCGCCGCCGCGCGGAGCGGCGGGAGCAGGGGCCGGCGGGGGTGGCGGGGCCACCGCGCCGGCCCCGGTGCGTTCCGGCTGGTGGCGCACTCGCATGGCCGGCCGCCGACGAGGAAAGATGGGCGGTGAGCGAACCACCCACCGATGCGGAGGAACGGACTCATGGCGCACGAGCGCGCCGGCCGGCCGGCCGGTCCCGAGGACCTTGTCGACGTGGCCCGGCTGGTCACGGCGTACTACACGCTGCACCCCGACCCGGCGGACCCGGGACAGCGTGTGGCGTTCGGCACCTCGGGGCACCGCGGTTCGTCCCTGGCGAGCGCCTTCAACGAGGACCACATCGCCGCCACCAGCCAGGCCATCTGCGAGTACCGGGCGGCCCAGGGCACCGACGGGCCCCTCTTCCTGGGCGCCGACACCCACGCGCTGTCCGAGCCCGCGAGGGCCACCGCGCTGGAGGTGTTCGCCGCCAACGGGGTGACCGTGCTCATCGACAGCGCGGACGGCTACACGCCCACGCCCGCCGTCTCGCACGCCATCCTGACGTACAACCGGGGCCGCACCAGCGGCCTCGCCGACGGCGTGGTCGTCACCCCCTCGCACAACCCGCCCGCCGACGGCGGTTTCAAGTACAACCCGCCGAGCGGCGGCCCGGCGGCCTCCGACGCCACCTCCTGGATCCAGGACCGCGCCAACCAGATCATCACCGGCGGCCTGAAGGACGTACGCCGGCTGCCGTACGCCCGCGCACTCGCCGCGGACACCACCCGGCGGTACGACTTCCTCGGCACGTACGTCGGCGACCTGCCGAGCGTGCTGGACCTGGACGCCGTCCGCGCGGCCGGTGTGCGCATCGGGGCCGACCCGCTCGGCGGCGCCTCCGTCGCCTACTGGGGCCGGATCGCCGAGCAGCACGGCATCGACCTGACAGTGGTCAACCCGCACACCGACCCCACCTGGCGGTTCATGACGCTGGACTGGGACGGCCAGATCCGCATGGACTGCTCCTCGCCGTACGCGATGGCCTCCCTCATCGAGCAGCGCGACCGGTTCCGCATCGCCACCGGCAACGACGCCGACGCCGACCGGCACGGCATCGTCACCCCGGACGCGGGCCTGATGAACCCCAACCACTACCTCGCCGTCGCCATCTCCTACCTCTACCGGCACCGTGCGCAGTGGCCGGCCGCCGCGGGCGTCGGCAAGACCCTCGTCTCCTCCACGATGATCGACCGGGTCGCCGCCGACCTCGGCCGCCGGCTGGTCGAGGTGCCGGTCGGGTTCAAGTGGTTCGTGGACGGACTGGTCGGCGGCGACCTCGGTTTCGGCGGCGAGGAGTCCGCCGGCGCGTCCTTCCTGCGCCGGGACGGCTCGGTGTGGACCACCGACAAGGACGGCATCATCCTCGCCCTGCTCGCCTCCGAGATCACGGCCGTCACCGACAAGACCCCCTCGGAGCACTACGCCGAGCTGACCGCCCGCTTCGGCGCACCCGCCTACGCCCGCATCGACGCCCCCGCCACCCGCGAACAGAAGGCGCTGCTCGGCAAGTTGTCGCCGGCGCAGGTCACCGCGGACACACTGGCCGGGGAGGCGGTCACGGCCGTCCTCACCGAGGCACCCGGCAACGGCGCCGCGATCGGCGGCATCAAGGTCACCACCGAGAACGCCTGGTTCGCCGCCCGGCCCTCGGGCACCGAGGACGTCTACAAGGTGTACGCCGAGTCCTTCCTCGGCGCCGAGCACCTCGCCCGGGTGCAGGAGGAGGCCCAGGCGGTGGTCCTGGGCGCGCTCGGCGGCTGACCGGGCGCCGGGGCGGCCTCCCGGGGCCGGGCGGCCGCCCCCGGCTCAGTTCCGTCCGCGCCCCGCGTCCAGCCGGTTCAGTACCGCCTCCGCCATGGCCGCCTCACCCTTGACGTTGGGGTGCGCGGGGGCGGCGGGGGAGGCCGGTTGCAGCGGCTCGATCCAGCGGTCCGCCGGCGCCTTGCACATGTCGTGGCCGACCGTGGGGCCGTAGGTGTCCGCGTACTCGGCGCGGTTCACGGCGGCCACCAGCCGCAGCATCAGGTTCAGCCGCTTCCCGGTGTCCCGCAGATAGGGGAAGTCCCCCTTCGCGAACGGGACTTGGGGGAAGCAGCCGTTGCCGTCGTCGGGCAGCAGGTCCGGGTAGCCGACCACGACCACCCGGGCGTGCGGCGCCCGGGCGTGCACGGCCCGCAGCACCCGGTCGACCTTCGGCGCGGTCCGCGCGATCGTGAGGGTCAGCTGGTCGTGGCCGGAGACGCGGTAGGAGCGCTCGCAGGGGTTGCCCGCCGGGTCCTGGGCGGCCAGGCGGGCGCAGGTGCCGATGATGGTGCCGAAGCCGATGTCGTTGCCGCCGATCTGCACGGTCACCAGGTCCGTGCGCCGGTCCAGGGCGTCGAGCTGCGGCGGGTTGCCGCCCTGGGCCCGCCACATCTCGGCGGTCGTGGCCCCGCCGCAGCTCACGTCCGTGAACGCGGCCACCTGCCGCCGGGCGGCCACGAGCGAGGGATAGTTGTGGTCCGAGCGTCCGCAGGCGGTGTCCACCTGCCGCGGGATGCCGGGCCCCGAGGTGTAGGAGTCGCCGAGTGCGACGTAGGCGGTCTCGCGGCCCGGCCCGGCCGGGTGCGCCGCGGCCGGTGCCGTGCCGGCGGCGACCAGGGCGCAGCCGCCCAGTGCCGCCCCGAGTGCGACGGTCCGCCGCCGGCCTCCCGCACTGCCCGCCGGACGCGTGTCCTTCACCATGAAGCCTCCCCCTCGACTGCGCTGCACCGCGCGGCGGCGGCACCGGAGAGTGGCCCTCGCGCGGTCGACCGGGCCTGTATACCGTCCGGTAGGTCACGCCGACCAGAAGCGGGAGGCAACGAGTTGAGGGGGAGGGGCGGGCAACGGCCCGCGCGGCGGGGCCGGTTCAGACCGCGGGCACCTGCTCCGCCGGTGCGGAGGCCCGGGGTTCCAGCGCCTGGAGCAGCGAGTCGTCCTCCGGCCGTGCCCCGGAGAGACGGTGGCGGGCCGCGATCAAGGCCATGTCGACGTCCCGGGTACCCGTGGCCACGCACAGCGTGTAGGAGATGTCCGCGAGCCGTTGCCGGGCCTCCGGTGTGCTCTCCTCGGCCCCGAGCAGGACAAGGGCCTCGTACTGGGCGATGAGGTCCTGCAGTACCGCGGGATGTGCCATGAGCATGCGATCCGCCTCCGAGATGGGTCGCCGATGTACGAAGTCGCAGCGCGAATACCCGCCCGTGCCACGTGCATGCACCCCCGTTCCCCCCTTGACGCCCGAATGTGTGAGTGGTTGAGTACTCACATGAAGACGGAACGGGCCCGCCAGTTGTCCACCGCCGAGGAGCGCCGCGAGGCGGTCCTGCGGACGGCGATCGGAGCCTTCGCGGCCCGTGGCTACTTCGGTACCACCACCACCGAGGTGGCCAAGGCGGCCGGCATCTCCCAGGCGTACGTCTACCGGCTCTTCCCGAACAAGGAGCTGCTCTTCACCGCCGTGGTCGAGCACTGTTTCGTGCAGGTGCGGACCTGTCTGGAGCAGGCCGCGGCGCAGGCGCGGGGCAGTGCGCCGGAGGCGGTGCTCCATGCCATGGGGGACGCCTACGCTCGGCTGATCAGCGACAACGACCTGATGCTGATCCAGCTGCACGCGCAGGCCGCCGCCGTGTCGGAGCCCGCGGTGCGGGAGGCCGTACGGCAGGGGTACGCGCGGCTGGTGGAGTACGTGCGCGGCGCCTCGGGCGGCGGCGAGGGGCAGGTCCAGGAATTCTTCGCGCGGGGCATGCTCTGCCACCTGATCGTCTCGATGGGGGCCGACGAGGTGGACGCGCCCTGGACGCGGACGCTGGCCGCCGGGATGCGGCACTACTGACCCGGGGCCCCGGACGCCGTGGGGAGGCGAGGTGTGACACCTCGCCTTCTCTTCGGCCCCATGAGTGAGTGGTCAACCACACAATCTACTGTCTGCTCAGGAGACGTCCGTGAAGCCGCTGTCCGGCACCCGTCCCGTCCGCCCGCGCGCCGCCCTCGCGGCCCTGGCCGGCGCCCAGTTCACCGTCATGCTCGCCACCTCCGTCGTCAATGTGGCCCTGCCGCGCATCCAGTCCGGCCTGAGCCTGCCGGACACCGTCGCCCCCTGGGTCGTCAACGCCTACGGCCTCGCCTTCGGAGCCCTGTTGCTCGCCGGTGGGCGGGCGGCCGACCTGCTCGGGCGCCGCCGGACCCTGCTGGCGGGCCTCACCGTCTTCGGCGCCGCGTCCCTGGCGGCCGGACTGGCTCCCTCCGCCCCGCTGCTCGTAGCCGCCCGTGCCGTGCAGGGCGCCGGCGCCGCCGTGGTGGCACCCGCGGCCCTGGCGCTGGTGATGGACGTCTTCCCGCCCGGGCCGGGACGCGGACGCGCCCTGGGCGTGTGGGGAGCGGTGTCCGGCGCCGGTGCGGCGGCCGGAGTGCTGCTCGGCGGGCTGCTGACCCAACTGCTGGGCTGGCCCTGGATCTTCCACACGGTCGCGCTCGGCACCGCCCTGGTCGCCGGGGGAGTGGCGGTCCTCGTGCCCCGCGTCCCCGGCGGCACCCCGGGCCGGTTCGACCTCCTGGGCACGACCGCCGTGACCTCGGCGCTGACCGCGCTGGTCTGGGGGCTGACGGCGGCGCGCGGCACCGGCTGGAGCGCCCCGCAGGTGCTCACCGCCCTCTCCCTCGCGGCCGTTCTGCTCGTGGCCTTCGTCCGCGTCGAGCGCCGGCACCCCGCCCCGCTGCTGCCGCCCCGCCTCCTCGCCACCGGCACCGTCGCCGCCGGCAACGTCCTGATGGCCCTGCTGGGCTCGGTGTGGATCGCGCTGTTCTTCTTCCTGCCGCTGTACCAGCAACAGGTCCTGGGGTACGGCCCACTGGTCACCGGCCTGGGCCAACTTCCCCTGGCGGCGGCCAACATGCTCGGTTCCACCCTCGCGCCCCGCCTGGCCCGCCGCCTCGGACCCCCGGTCACCGTCGGCGCGGCCCTGCTCACCGAGGCCGCCGGGCTGCTGTGGCTGGCCCGCATCCGTGCCGACGGCAGCTACGCCGTGGACGTCCTCGGACCGACGGTCCTCATCGGACTGGGGCTGGGGGCCGCCTTCGTCCAGCTCACGGTGCTCGCCGTGGCCGGCGTCCCCCGAACCGACGCCGGACTGGCCGGCGGGCTGGTGAACACGACCCGGCAGGTCGGCGGCGCGATCGGACTGGCCGTGCTGACCACCCTGGCGGGCTCCGTCACCGCCCGCGCGGCCACCGGCCGGCCGCACCCGGAAGCGCTCACCGCCGGCTACCGCACCGCGTTCGCCGTCTGTGCCGCCCTGCTCGTCCTGACCGCAGCTCTCGTCCCCGCCCTGGCCCGCCGCGGGACGGAACCGAGCACCGTCCCCCGGACCGGGACCGGTCCGTCCGCGCACTGAACAGGTCCCCCCGCCACACCACCCGAGAGGAACACCCGCCATGCACACCATCGACGAACACGCCCCCGTCATCGTCCGGCTGGCCACCGTGATCGACGCCCCGCTCGCCACCGTCTGGGAACTGCACACCGACATCGACGCCTGGCCCGCCTGGAACCCCGGCGTCGAGTCGGCCCGGCTGGACGGCCCGCTGCGGACCGGCACCACCTTCGCCTGGCGCACCCACGGCCTGGACATCACCTCGACCGTCCGGGAACTGGTCCCCGGCGAGCGGATCGTCTGGGGCGGACCCTCCGCCGGCATCACCGGCATCCACGTGTGGACCTTCGAGCGGACCGGCGACCGGGTCACCGTCCGCACCGAGGAGTCCTGGAGCGGAGCACCCGTCGAGGCCCGGCCCGACGACCTGCGCACCGCCCTCCACCAGTCCCTGGACGCCTGGCTGAGCGCCCTCAAGTCCCGCGCCGAGCAGGCGCTCTGACCGGCAGTACCTCACCACTCTCCCGCCACCTCCACGAAGGAAGAGGACACCACGATGAGCACGAAGCCCTACCTGACCGGCCACTACGAGCCCGTCGCCGACGAGACCAGCGCCACCGCGCTCCCGGTCGAGGGCACCCTGCCGCCGGAGCTGACCGGGCGGCTCGTCCGCAACAGCCACAACCCCAAGCCGGGCGTCACGCCCAGCCACTGGTTCAAGGGCAGCGGCATGGTCCACGGCATCCGGCTGCGCGAGGGCCGCGCCGAGTGGTACCGCAACCGCTGGGTGCGCACCCCGGCCCTGGACGGCGCGCCCTACCTGACCGAGCACGGACCCGACCTCACCGCAAGCACCGCCGGCACCCACGTCATCGAACACGCCGGCCGCCTGCTGGCGCTGTGCGAGGCGAATCTCCCGTTCGAGCTGACCCCCGAGCTGGAGACCGTGGGCGCCTACGACTTCGGGGGCAGGCTGCGCAGCGCCATGACCGCGCACCCCAAGACCGACCCGGTCACCGGCGAGCTGCACTTCTTCGGCTCCTCGCCGTTCCCCCCGTACCTGATGTACTACGTCGCGGACGCCGGGGGGCACATCACGCACGGCGCCGAGGTCCCGGGCGCCACCGCCTCCCTGAAGCACGACTTCGCCCTCACCCGGCACCACGTCGTCTTCGTCGAGGGCACCGTCACCTTCGACCCGGACGAGCACTCCGGCATCCCCTACGGCTGGAACGACGCCCAGCCCGCCCGCATCGGGGTCATGCCGCGCGGCGGCGACGGGGCGGACCGCATCCGCTGGTTCCCGATCCGGCCCGGCAACATGCTCCACGCCGCCAACGCCTACGAGGACGAGCACGGCCGGATCGTGCTGGAGGGCCCCACCGTCGACCGCGAGGGCTTCCGGCTCTCCTGGAACTGGTGGGTCGGCGCCCCGGACCGCGGGACCGAGCCCAACGCCCGCTCCTACACCCGCCGCTGGGTGATCGACCTGGCGGCCGGCACCGTCGACGAGCGCGTCATCGACGACCTCGCCGTCGAGTTCCCCACCCTCAACGAGGACTACCTCGGCGCCGAGCACCGCTACCAGTACGCCGTCTCCTTCCCCGACCAGGACGGCCTCGGCGGCTACGGCATCGTCAAGTACGACCGGCGGACCGGCGCCCGCCGGGTCCGCCCCACGGGCGACGCCCGCCTGCCCAGCGAGGCCGTCTTCGTACCCGCCGCGGGTGGCACCGCCGAGGACGACGGCTACCTCCTCACCGTCGTCTCCGACCTCAAGCAGGACGCCTCCCGCCTGCTCGTCCTCGACGCCGCCGGCCTCGGCCAGGTCGCCGCCGTCGACCTGCCCCGCCGGGTGACGGCCGGCATCCACGGCTCCTGGATCCCGGACAGCGTCCTCGACCGGGACACCCGGGAAGGCTGACCGGCCGGACGCGCGGCACCGGGGGAGCGGACGCCCCGGTGCCGCGGACCTGTTCCCGAAACCCGCCGAACAGGGGCAGGGGGCGGCGCCGGGCGCAGGGGTGCACCGGCGGGGCGCCGGTGCGTCACCCGGTCGGGTGCTCTCCGGCCGGTACGTACCGGATCAGCGCACACTGTTGTGATCTTTCCGTGATCATCCCCCTGTGAGTCTGCAACGTCGAAACGCCCTGCGCCGCCGTGCCGTTCCGGCCGCACTCGGCACCCTCAGCGTCCTGTCCCTGCTGTCCGCCCTGCCCGCCGCCGCCCAGCCGGAACCGGCGGAGCACCGGCCCGCCGCGCCTCCGCCCCGGCAGGTCACCGTGGCGGAGGCGCGCACGGACGCCCGTCTGCGCTCCCTGCGCGACCGGCCCGCGGCCCTGCGCGCGTTCTTCCGGGAACTGCCCAAGGGCGGAGACCTGCACAACCACCTCTCCGGCGCGGTGTCCACGGAGTACCTGATCGAACTGGCCGCCGAGGACGGGCTGTGCGTCGACACCGCGACACTGACCGCGGTCGCCCCGCCCTGCGGCGCCGGCACCCGGCCCGCCGCCGACGCCCGCACCGACCGCGCGTTCCACGACGCGCTGGTCCGGGCCTGGTCCATGCAGGACTTCCCGCCCGACGAGAACGGACACGACCACTTCTTCGACACCTTCGGCAAGTTCGGCGAGGTCACCTGGCGGCACCGGGGCAGGATGCTCGCCGAGGTCGCCGACACCGTCGTACGCAACAACCAGGTCTACCTGGAGACGATGGTCAGCCCCGCCTCCGAGGGCGCGAAGGACCTCGCCGCACAGGTGGGCTGGGACGACGACCTCGCCGCGCTGCACCGCAGGCTGGTCGCGGACGGCAAACTCGACCGGGTGGTCGCCGCGGCCCGCAGGGAGGCCGACGACGGCGACGCCGAGTTCCGCGCCGCCGAGCGCTGCGGCACCCCGCAGGCCCGGCCCGGCTGCGACCTCACCGTCCGCTGGACCTCGCAGGCGTCCAGGGGCGGTTCGCCGGAGCGGGTCTTCACCCAGCTGGCCCTCGGGATGCGGCTGGCCGAGGCCGACCCGCGGTTCGTCGCCGTCAACCTGGTCCAGCCCGAGGACTGGGACAGCTCCCTGCGCGACTACCGCCTCCAGATGCGCATGGTCGGCTACCTGCGCACCCAGTACCCGAAGGCCCATGTCACCCTGCACGCCGGCGAGCTGTGGCCCGGGCTGGTCAAGCCCGAGGACCTGAAGTTCCACATCGCGGAGGCCGTGGGCGTCGCCCGGACCGAGCGCGTCGGGCACGGTGTCGACCTCGTCCACGAGGACCACTGGCAGCGCACCGCGCGCACCATGGCGGACCGTCAGGTGGCCGTGGAGGTGCCCTTCGCCAGCAACGCCCAGATCCTCGGCGTCAAGGGCGCCGACCACCCCTTCACCACCTACCGCCGCTACGGCGTCCCGGTCGTCCTCGCCACGGACGACCCCGGGGTCTCCCGGATCGACATCAGCCACGAGTACCAGTACGCGGCCGCCACCTACGGCCTGAGCTACCCCGAGCTGAAGGACCTGGCCCGCGCCTCCCTGGAGTACGGCTTCCTGCCCGGCGCGAGCCTGTGGCAGGACCACCCCGTCACCACGGGCTACCGGCCGGCCTCGGCCTGCCGGACCGAGCACCCGGGTCTGCCCGTGCGCGGCGCGTCCTGCCGGCACCTGCTCGCGCAGAGCGCGAAGGCCCGCCTCGAGTGGCGTCTGGAGACCGCGTTCGCCGCCTTCGAAAAGGCCCACAGGGACTGATCCTCCCGCCGAAGCGCCCGGTGTGCCGGTGGCCGGGGCACCTGCACACCGCGGCCGCCCGGCGTCGGGCCGCCGTCCGCGCCGCCGCCACCGCGACGGCCTGCCCGGAGGGTGCCTTCGGGGCCGGGCGGGCGGCGGTGCGCGAGGATGTGGAAGGCTGAACAGGGTTCCGCATCCGCACCAGGGAGGTTCCCACCGGCATGGCCGTCATCCACCACACCACCCTGAAGCCCACCAAGCTCGAACTGCTCACCGACTGGCTGCCCACCCGCCCCTGGTACCGGGGCGGTACGGACGCGCCCGTGCTGGAGAAGTCCGGTGGGTTCCGGCTGGACGACCCCGAGGGCGAGGTCGGCATCGAGTTCATGGTGGCCACCGACACGGCGAGCCCCGAGCGGACGGCCTACCTGGCGGCGCTCACCTACCGCGGGGCGCCGCTGGAGGGGGCCGAGCACGCCCTCATCGGCACGATGGAGCACGGGGTGCTGGGCAAGCGCTGGGCGTACGACGGCTGCCACGACCCGGTGCTGGTCACCGAGTTGCTGGCGCTGATCGAGGGCCGCGCCCAGGCGATGGCCCAGAGCATCTCCGACACCCCCGACCACGAGGTGAGCCACGCCTTGACCGGCGCGCCGCTCGGGGCGGCCGGCTTCACGCCCGAGCCGGCCGACGACGAGGACGGCACCCGCATCCCCGTGCCCGGGGGCGCGGTCCTGCACGTCCACCGGGTCCTCACCCCCGTCGCCGAGAACCCGCCCCTGCCGCCCCAGGACGCCCTCGGCCACGTCGCGGCCGGCTGGCCGGGCCCGGACGGCGCGCGGCTGCAGGCGGTCTTCATGACGCTGCGGACCGCCTGATCCACAGGCCGCCTGCCGCCCGCCGTTTGTGGAACGGCGGGCGGCAGCGGCGTGTTGGGGGTGCACCCACACCTCCGGGCCTGGCATGGACCGGTCAAATCTGTCACTCTTTTCGGCAGTCGCCGCCCCAACCCGAGAACGCGGCGACGGGCTCCCCGGCACCCTGATCGCGCAAGCCCCGTCCGCGACCGCCCGGCGCACCCCAGCCGGCCAGGCGGCCCCAGAGCAGGCCGGAATCCCGGCCGCCACGAAGGAGTAGCGTGTGAGACCGACCCCCCACAAGGTCCTCGGCGCCGGTGCGCTCACCGTCGTCGCGGTGGCCGCCCTCGTGCTTCCCGGCACCCCCGCCACCGCCGGTCCGGCCACGGCCGCCGCCTGCACCCCGGCCCAGGTGGTCGCCAACGGCGGTTTCGAGAGCGGCACTTCACCGTGGACCGCGTCCTCCTCCACCGTGATCACCAGCCGCTCGGGGCAGGCCGCCCACGGCGGCAGCTCGTACGCCTGGCTGGACGGCGTCGGCGGCACCCACACCGACACCCTCGGCCAGAGCGTGACGATCCCGTCCGGATGCGGCAGTGCCACCCTGACCTACTGGCTGCACATCGACACCGCCGAGACGACCTCGTCGACCGCCTACGACAAGCTCACGGCCAAGCTCGGCAGCACCACGCTGGCCACCTACTCGAACCTGGACAAGAACACCGGCTACGTGAAGAAGTCGATCGACGTGTCCTCCTTCGCCGGCCAGACCGTGAACCTGTCCTTCACCGGCACCGAGGACTCCAGTCTCCAGACGAGCTTCGTCCTGGACGACATCGCCCTCGACACCGCCGACGGCACCACACCACCGCCCACCGGCGCCACGCGGACGCCGGCCGCACCCGCGTACACCGTGAACCTGAGCAGCGACACCAGCGGCACCGTCTGGACCGGGCACGAGAGCGTCACCTTCACCAACGCCTCCGCCACCGCGCTCGGCGAGGTCTACCTGCGGCTGTGGGACAACTACCACGGCACCTGCGACGCGATGCCCGTCAAGGTCGGCAACGTCACCGGCGGCACCGCCGGCGCCCTCTCCGTCGCCTGCACCGCCCTGAAGGTCGACCTGCCGAGCCCGCTCGCCCAGGGACAGAGCGCCACCATCGGCTTCGACCTCGGCATCACCGTGCCCAGCGGCGCCGACCGCTTCGGGCACGACGGCGCGTTCAGCTTCGTAGGCAACGCCCTGCCCGTCCTCGCCGTCCGCGACGGCGCGGGGTGGCACCTGGACCCGTACACCAACAACGGCGAGTCCTTCTACTCCCTGGCCGCCGACTTCAAGGTCACCCTCGACCACCCCAGCAGCCTGCTGGTCCCGGCCACCGGCACCTCCACCGACACCCCCGGCTCCAGCGGCCGCACGGTCACCACCGCCACCGCCACGAAGGTCCGTGACTTCGCCTGGGCCGCCGGCCCCTTCACCAAGATCTCCGGCACCTCGGCCGCCGGCGTCCCGGTGAACGTGTACTCCGTCTCGGGCATCAGCTCCTCCAGCGCCCAGTCGATGCTCAGCACCGCGAAGACCGCCGTGGACGCCCACGCCGCCCGCTTCGGCGCCTATCCGTACGGCGAACTGGACGCGGTCATCGACAACAACTACTGGTTCGGCGGCATGGAGTATCCCGGCTTCGTCCTCGACGTGGTCAGCACCACGGCGCTCACCCACGAGATCGGCCACCAGTGGTGGTACGGCATCGTCGGCGACGACGAGTACACCAGTCCCTGGCTGGACGAGGCGTTCACCGACTACGCCACCGACCTCGCCCTCGGCAAGACCGGCAGCAACTGCTGGAACAGCGTCTCCTGGGCATCCGCCGCCGAGAAGATCACCAACTCCATGGGCTACTGGGACGCGCACTCCTCCCGGTACTCCACCGTCGTCTACGGCTACGGCAAGTGCGCCCTGCACGACCTGCGGCGCGTCCTCGGGGACACCGCCATGGCCAAGCTGCTGAAGGACTACGCGAGCGCCCACTGGTACGGCGTGTCCACCACGGCCGAGTTCAAGGCGGCGGCCCAGGCCGCCACGAGCACGGATCTGACCTCCTTCTGGACGCAGCACCGCATCGAGGGGTGACAGACACCCGGATGGGTCAAACACCGGCCACGGAAGCCTTCGTTGGGCGGTACCCGGGGTGCGGGACGACCCGGCCCCGGGTCGGATGGGCTGTGTGCGAAGCCTCATGGCCTTTTTCCGTGGCCGGTCCCGCCTGTGTCTCACCGGCGCCCTGACCGGTCTCCTCATGTTCCTGTCCAGCCCCCCGGCCGCGTCCGAGCCGTCGGGGGGCGCACCCGAGCGCGGCAGCGCCTACATGGGCATCGGTGTCCTCGCCCACGACGGCGAGTCCGGCAGCCCGCCCCCGGCGGCCCGCGCCTCCCAGACCGAGGGCGTGGACGTCTCCAGCCACCAAGGCGACGTCGACTGGCAGACGCTGTGGGACAGCGGCACCAGATGGGCGTACACCAAGGCCACGGAGGGGACGAGCTACACCAACCCCTACTTCACCCAGCAGTACGACGGCTCGTTCGACCTGGGCATGGTCCGTGGCGCCTACCACTTCGCCACCCCGGACACCGCCGGCGGCGCCGCCCAGGCCGACTGGTTCGTGCAGCACGGCGGCGGCTGGTCGAACGACGCCAAGACCCTCCCCGGCGCCCTCGACATCGAGTGGAACCCGTACGGCGACGCCTGTTACGGCAAGTCCCAGAGCGGCATGGTCAGCTGGATCCGCGACTTCCTGAACCGCTACAAGTCCCGCACCGGCCGGGACGCGGTCATCTACACCGCCACCAGCTGGTGGACCGAGTGCACCGGCGGCTACGACGGCTTCGGTGCCACCAACCCGCTGTGGATCGCGCGCTACGCCTCCACGGTCGGGCCGCTGCCGGCGGGCTGGACGTCGTACACGATGTGGCAGTACACCTCCAGCGGCGCGACGGTCGGCGACCACGACATCTTCAACGGCTCCCAGGACAGGCTGCGGGAGTTCGCCACCGGGTGAGCGCCGGGCGGGCTCAGTCCACGTCCACGTCGGCGAAGAGCGCGTGCATCGCGCCGAGCACCCGCACGCAGGCGTCGACGTCCGCCATGGTCAGGTCGCCGCCCACCCGGCGCAACAGCTCGTGCTCGCGGGCCCGTACGGCCTCGATCGCCGCCCGGCCCGGCTCGGTGAGCCGGATCAGCGAGGACCGGCGGTGCGCCGGGTTCGGCACGCTCTCCACCAGGTCCTGCCGTGCCGCGTCGTTCACCATGCGCTGCACGAACTGGCGGCTGAGCGCCTGGGCCCGGCCCATCTGCGGGACCGTCATGGGCCCCCGGGCGCGCAGCAGATCGAGCACCGCGCGAACGCCGACGGACAGGCCCTCGATCGGTGCCGCCTCCTCCACCTTGCGCTGCACCCGCCGGTACAGCGGCCCGACCAGGTCGAACACCTCGGAGAGGCGCTCGGCCAGCTCGTCCGGTGACGGGTCGGCGGGGGCGGGGGCGGTGCGGTCGTCACTCATGGGACCAGGATGACACCTTGGTTGCCAACGCGGGCCAAAAATGACACCTTGGTTGTCATGACTGTCGACTTGGGATCCACCCCCGTCCGCACCCTCCAGACCGCCGACGGCCGCCTCGCCTACCGTGAGGCCGGCACCGGACAGCCCCTCGTGCTCCTGCACGGCGGCTTCACCGACCACCGCATGTGGGAGCAGCAGATCCCCGCCCTAGCGGCGACCCACCGGGTCATCGCCTGGGACACCCGGGGCCACGGCGCCTCCGACAACGCCACCCGTCCCTTCCGGCAGGTCGACGACCTCGCCGACCTGCTCCGTGGGCTCGACGCCGCTCCCGCGATACTCGTCGGCCTGTGCATGGGCGGGGGCATCGCGGTCGACTGCGCCCTGGAGTACCCCGAGCTGGTCCGCGCGGTCGTCGTCAGCGGGGTCGGCACCAGCGAACCCGTCTTCGAGGATCCCTGGGTGCTGGAGGTGATGGCCGAACAGCAGCGGGCCCTGGCCGCCGGCGACCTGGACGGCTGGGCCGACGCGTTCGTGCGCTGGGCGGTCGGTCCGCACCGCGACCTGTCCGAGGTCGACCCCGACGTCACGCGGCTCGTACGCGAGATGGGCCTGACCACCCTGGGCAAGCACACGCCCGACGAGCCCGACCACCGCGTCCCCGTCACGGACACCTGGGAGCGCGTGCCCGGCATCAAGATCCCGCTGATCGCCCTCAACGGTGCCCTGGACACCGCGGACCACCTCGCCATGGCCGCCCGCCTCGTGGACCTCGTACCGGGGGGCCGCTCCGTCGCCATCCCGGGCGCCGGGCACTACCCGAACATGGAGAACCCGGCCCGCTTCAACGCCGAACTGGCCGCCATCCTGGAGCAGTTGCCGTAACACCTCCACCCGGCGGAGCCGGAGTCCGGACGCGACCGTACACAGGCGCGGGCACTCGGCCGGTCCCGGAGCGGGCTCGGCGGCGGTGCCGTGCGGGCGCTTACCCGGGGCGCGGGGGGACGGCAGGGAGGGCGCCCTGTCCCTTGGGGGCCGGGGAGGTGACGGCTGGGGACCGGGGAGGTGACGGCGGAGCCGTGCGGGGCGCTGATCCGCGACGAGCGGCTGGTCGCGTACGCCGCGGCCCGCGGGGCCGAACACCCGGCTCCGGGACGATGCCACGACGCCACGATCCCCGTGTCCGAATGGCAGCCGGACCGCTCAGGGGGCGAGGGGGAGCGCCGGTTAGGCTCGACGCGTGCCGCACGTCGAGATACTCCAGCTGCTGGTCTCCCCGGTGCACCGGCTCGCCGGCCGGCCGGGCGACGGCCTGCCCGAGCTGCCGCCCGGCGAACTCGTGACGACGGCCGAGGTGCGCGCGGGCCTCGGCATCGTCGGGGACCGGTACTTCAACCACCCCGCCCACCGCAACGCCTCTCTCACCCTCATGGCGGCCGAGCGGCTGCCGCAGCCGGGGCCGTACCCGGCCGACCTGCTCCGCACCCGGCGCAACGTCCTGCTGCGCGGGGTCGACATCGACGCCTGCATCGGTACGACCGTCTTTCTCGACTGCGGCACCGGACCGGTCTACCTGGAGGTCCGCAGCGCCGCCCGGCCCTGCGCCTGGATGGACTCCACCCTCGGCCCCGGCGCCCAGCGCGCCCTGCGCGGCGGCGGGGGAGTGCGCTGCCGCCCGCTGACCGACGGAGTCCTCACCGTGGGCCCCGCCCTGTTCGGGGTGGGCGCACCGGGGGAGCCGGCGCACCGCGGGTGAGCGCCGGGTGCCGGGTGCGGCGGCCGACCGGGGCCGCGCTCAGGCGGCCGAGGCGGCCAGCTGGTCGGCCAGCCGGTGGGCCTGCGCGAGCAGCGCGCCGTAGGTGGCGACCTCGTCGGGGTCGTCCGTCGTGGAGCGGACCAGGTCCCGGCGCAGGTCCGTGAGGGTGTCGCGCAGTTCCGCCACGGCATCGCCCAGCTGGTCCTCGCACGCGTCGCCGAACCGGCTGTGGCTGTACAGCCGCAGCGCGCGGGCGGTCCGGCACAGGAACTCCGCGTACTTCCGGGCGGGCCCCGGATGCGGCCGGGGCCCCCGGCGGTCCTCGGCGGCGGCCTCCAGCACCGTGCGGGTCACCCCGGCGGTGTGCACGGCCGCGTAGTCCAGCACCACGAGGGCGTCGTCGTACCCCTTGCCGTCCGCCGGCACGGTGCCGGTGCGGCGCCGGCGCAGGTTGACGCGCAGGCTCTCCCGGCTCCACTCGACGGAGGAGCGGGCCTGCTCCACCAGTCCGCGCAGCCGCAGGGCGCGCTCGTGCCAGGCACCGGCCTCCTCGGCGTCCCAGCGTCCCGCGGCCAGCCCGTCCGCGACGTCCCGGAGGATGTCGTGGGCCTCCTCGGTCGCGTCGCGCAGCACGGCACGGGTGTCGCGCAGATACAGCGGCGGCCGGACCAGCGCGTTCACGGTGATCCCGACCACCGCCCCGAACAGCGCCTCGGCGAGCCGGGCCGCGGAGGTGGCGACGGTGACGGGGCCGCCGGTGAGGACGAACAGGGCGCCGGTGGCCGCGTAGATGCCCTGACTGCCCAGGCGCCGCCACTGGCCGAGCAGCATCGCGAGGGGCAGCACCACCGCCATCGCGGCCACGGTGCTGTGCAGCAGCAGTCCGACCGCGGTGGCCGCCACGGTGCCGGCCGCGATCGCCGCGAGCTGCTGCAGGCCGCGCGCGATCGACCGGTACACGGTCGACTCCACGAGGACCACCGCCACCCACGGCGCGACGAACGCCACCGGCGCCCGCAGCCACCAGCCGGCCACCGCCCAGGCCACCCACGCGGCCAGCGCCGCCTTCCCGGCCTGTACGGCCAGGTCCCGCTCCCGGCCCGGTCCCGCCCAGGCCCGTCGTGCCGCGTCCACCGCCGCGGACAGGTCATGCCGTACGTTCTGCCAGGTCAGTCGTATTCCACGCACGGCGATCCGGGTGCCACTTCCGGCGCCGTCCATGCCGCCGGATGCCGGGGACGGTCCGGTCAGACGCGGTCCGTGCCGCCTGCCGCCACGTGGTCTCGCCTCCGATCAGGCGCGCGGTCCGTGCCGGTCGGGGCGGCTTGGTGCCTTGTGGTCTCGCGTAGTAGTCGCTGCCTGTTCAGGCGTGGTCCGTGCACCGGTCCGGGACGTCGGTGTCATGGGGTCTCGCCCCCGGTCAGGCGTGCTCTGTGCCGGTCCGGGCGGCCTGGTGCCATGTGGTCTCGCGCAGCAGCCGCAGACCGTTCAGGCGCGGTCCGTCCTTGCCCGGGCTGCCTCGCGCCACGCGGTCTCGCCTCCGTTCAGGCGCGGTCCGTGCCGATCCGGGCCGCCTGCGCCACGCGATCGTGCCCCTGGTCAGACGCGGTCCGTGCCGGCCTGGGCGGCCTGGTGCCACGCGGTCTCGCGCAGCAGCCGCAGACCGTTCAGGCCGACGAGGACCGTGGAGCCCTCGTGACCGAGGACGCCGAGCGGCAGCGGCAGCGTGCCCGCGAGGTCCCAGACGACCAGGCCGGAGATGAAGACCGCCGCGATGACGAGGTTCTGCACGACCAGCCGGCGGGCACGCCGGGACAGGGAGACGACGGCGGGTACCGCGGCCAGCTCGTCCCGCACGATCACCGCGTCGGCGGTCTCCAGCGCCAGGTCGGAACCGGCCCGGCCCATCGCGACGCCGGTGTGCGCGGCGGCCAGCGCGGGTGCGTCGTTGACACCGTCCCCGACGACCAGCAGCCGGCGGCCGGCGTCCTGCCGCTCGCGTACGGCGGCCACCTTGTCCCCGGGCAGCAGCCCGGCCCGCACGTCCCGGATACCGACCTCACCGGCCAACCGGGCGGCGGCCCGCGGATTGTCGCCCGTGAGCAAGATCGGACGCACCCCGGTCAGCGAGGTCAGCGCGGCGACCGTGCCGACCGCATCCGCCCGCACCCGATCGGCCACCCCGAGCACCCCGGCCGCGACCCCGTCCACCTGGACCACCATGGCGGTACGGCCCCCGGCTTCGAGCTCTGCGACCACGGCACCGGCGGCCCGGCCGGTCACCGGCACCGCGGCGGCCGCCGGACCGTGCGGCGTCTCGCCCAGCAGGCGGGCCGGCGCGCCCACCCTGACCGTGCGGCCCCCGACCGTGGCGGTCACGCCGATGCCCGGTGCGGAGGCGAAGCCGTGGGCGGTGGGGACGGCGAGGCCGCGGGCGCGGGCGGCGTCCAGCACCGCCCGGGCCAGCGGGTGTTCGCTCGGGTGCTCGGCCGCCGCGGCGAGCGTGAGCAGCTCCCCCTCGGTCAGGCGGCCCCCGGCCAGCGGTACGACGTCCGTGAGCTGCGGGGTGCCCTCGGTGAGCGTGCCCGTCTTGTCCAGCGCCACCGCGTCCACCTGGCCGAGGCGTTCCATCACCACGGCCGACTTCACCAGTACCCCGTGCCGGCCGGCGTTGGCGATCGCGGAGAGCAGCGGCGGCATGGTCGCCAGAACGACGGCGCACGGCGAGGCGACGATCATGAAGGTCATGGCCCGCAGCAGCGACCCGGTCAGCGCGCCCCCGAAGGCGAGCGGCACCGCGAACACGGCGAGCGTGGCCGCGACCATGCCGAGCGAGTACCGCTGCTCGACCTTCTCGATGAAGAGCTGGGTCGGCGCCTTGGTCTCGGACGCCTCCTGCACCATGCGCACGATGCGGGCGATCACCGAGTCGCCGGCGTCCCGCCCGACCCGCACGCGCAGCGCGCCGGTGCCGTTGAGGGTGCCGGCGAACACCTCGTCACCGGGCTCCTTGGCGACGGGCAGCGGTTCACCGGTGATGGTCGCCTGGTCGACCTCGCTCGTCCCGTCCAGCACCCGGCCGTCGGCGCCGATCCGCTCCCCGGGCCGGACCAGCACCGTGTCGCCGACGGTGAGCTGTGCCGGCGCGACGGTCTCCTCCGTGCCGTCGGCACGCAGCCGGGTCGCGGTGGCGGGGGCGAGGTCCAGCAGGCCGCGCACCGAGTCGGCGGTGCGGGCGGTGGCCAACGCCTCCAGCGCGCCCGAGGTGGCGAAGATGACGATCAGCAGCGCCCCGTCCATCACCTGCTCCACGGCCGCCGCTCCCAGCGCCGCCACGACCATCAGCAGGTCCACGTCCAGGGTCTTGTCGGCCAGCGCCCGCAGCCCCGCCCACGCGGGCTCCCAGCCGCCGGCCGCGTAGGCGAGCGCGTACGCCGCCCCCCAGGTCCCGCCGGGCGCGCCGGTGAGCTGGAGGGACAGGCCGAGCAGGAACAACACCGTGGCCGCCGCAGCCCAGCGGGCCTCGGACAGCGCGAAGACCCGGGTACGCCCGCGCAGGGGCGGTTCGGTGCGGGCGGCCCCGGTACGCAGGGGGCGGTCGGTGAGGACGGAGGACATGACGAGGGAACCCTTCGGCAGGGCGGACGACGGGCAACGAGCCCTCACCATACAGGTACATATGAATAAGTCTTCAAGTGTCGTCTGTATGATGACGGCCATGGGCCATGGAGCAACTCCCGCGCGGACAGCGGTTCCCCGCACGCGCCTGGACGCGGACAGCGCCGCCCGCGTGGCGACCACCCTCCAGGCCCTCGCCACGCCCTCTCGGCTGCTGATCCTGTCCCGGCTGCGCGAGGGGCCGTGCGCGGCCACCGAGCTCGCCGCCGAGGTCGGCATGGAACAGTCCGCGTGCTCGCACCAGTTGCGGCTGCTGCGCAATCTCGGCCTGGTCGTCGGCCGCCGCCAGGGCCGCTCGGTGATCTACGCCCTGTACGACGGCCACGTCGCCGAACTCCTCGACCAGGCCGTCTACCACATCGAACACCTGCGTCTCGGCCTGAGCGACGGCGTGGACGCCGGTCTCCCGGAGGAGACACCGTCCGGCACCGCCCGTTAGCCGGTTCACCACGGGGCGCCCGGCGCCATGTGTTCGCCGCGGGCGTCGTCGTGACCGCGGGCCGACGCGCACCCGTCTGCGTGGACGGGCTGGTCTTCGACCGCCTGGTGAACGGCGGGAGCGTGCAGGAGGAGGAGATCCGCGGGCTCGTCGCCGCCGCACTGCGCTGACCCGTACGACTACGACGGCTCCGTACGTCAGGGTGGGTACGGCTACGACGGCGCCGTGCGTCACGGTGGTACGGCTACGGCGGTACCGCGCGCAGCGCGCTCAGTACCGCCCAGGCCACCGACACCAGCGGGACCGCGACGACGGCGCCGATCACGCCCGCCACGATGCTGCCCGCGATGACCGACACGGCCACGACCAGCGGATGCAGCCGTACCGCCCAGCTCATCACGAGCGGATGCAGCACATGCCCCTCCAGCTGGCCGATCACCACGATCAGCACCAGCACGCCCGCCGCCGTCAGCGGCCCCCGTCCGGCCAGCGCGACGATCGTGGCCACCCCGAGCGCGACCGGCGAGCCCACCAGCGGCACGAACGCCGCGAAGAACTCCAGCAGTGTCAGCGGGAGCGCGAGCGGCACCCGCAGCACCAGCAGGCCCACGCCCACGAGCACGGCGTTGGTGGCGGCCACGATGATGATGCCGCGCGTGTATCCCGAGAAGGTCCGCCAGGCCGCCCGCCCCGCCCGGTCCCACACCGCGCGGGCGCCGCTCGGCAGCAACCGCTCGCGGGCCCAGCCCCACAGGCGCTCGCCGGAGTGCAGGAAGAAGACCGAGGCGAAGAGCGCCAGCACGCCGCCCGTGACCAGCTCCACCACCCGGCCCAGCTCGTCGACCGCGCTCGTGAGCAGGGACGCCCGGTGCTCGGAGACATAGCGGGTCACCTGGCGTTGCAGCGTGGAGAGCGCACCGGGCCCGAGCCGGAACGGCGGCCGTTGCAGCCACTCCTCGATGCGGTGGACTCCGCCGCGGAACTCACCGGCGAGCCGGGCCGACTCGTCGGCCACCGAACTGGCCACGAGCGCGAGCAGGCCCAACAGCAGCACCAGGCTGCCCACCAGGGACACCGCCACGCTCAGCGGCCTCGGCAGGAACCGGGCGAGCAGGTCGGTCAGCGGGCGCAGCACCGACGTCACGACCAGCGCGAGGAACAGTGCGACGGCGATGAGCTGGAAGTTGCCGAGGACGATGAACACGCCGTAGACGGCGGCGCCGACGAGGATCAGCCGCCAGGCGTAGGCGGCGGCGACCCGCAGCCACGGCACCGTCCGCTCGGCCGGCGGCACCCGCGGCTCCGCCCGGGGCGGGGCGGGCAGCCGTACGGAGTAGGCCGGCCGGCTGCCCAGCACCGTGCCTCCGGCCCGGCGCGGACGGTTCCGCCCGGTAGCCCGCCGGCGCGCATCGTCCACCGCTCCCGCCTCCTCTCCGCCCGCCCGGCTGACGGCCGGTCACCTCCACAGCACCGTAAGCACATGTCGCGGAAGCGGCGCGCGGAGCGCACCCGCGTGGCAGAACGCGTGGCGGTACCGGTACGGCGCGCACCGACGAGCCGGACGGGCATGGTGCGCTCACAGCACCTTCACAACCGGCCGGGGTGGAGGCACCCGGGTCCGGGGCACCCGCCGGGGTGTCCCCGGCAGGGAGGGGGAACCCCCAGTGATCATCGTCGCGCTTCTGCTGCTGCCGGTCCTCAGCGTGCTGCTGTACGGGCTGGACCGGGTCGAGGACCGGTGGCTGTCGCGGCCCCCGTCGGCCCGTCGCCCCCGGCACCGTCGGCCGGCGCGGGCAGGCCGTCAGTGAGCGCCCGGGCGTCCTCGTCGCCCGGGCGGTAGCGGGCGACCGCCTTCCCGAGTTCGAGCCGCTCGGACTCGGGAAGCGTCCCGCCCTGCGCGTACTCCAGGATGTGCTCGGCGACCGTGCGCAGCTTGACGTTCGTGCGCTGGGAGACGTCCCGCAGCGCCCGCCAGGCCTCCTCCGGGGCCAGCTGTCCCAGGACGACGACGGCACCGATGGCCTGGTCGATCACGGCGTGGGAGGTGACGGCCCGCTGGAGTTGCCGGTTCTCCACCCCCAGGCGGTGATACTCCGACGCGAGGTCGGTGGCCGAGAGCAGGACCAGCGGCTGATGCGGGGAGAGGGCGAAGAAGGCCATGGAGCACCTTTTCCGATGGGGGGCGTCACTGCCACGCCTGCCCGCGGTGGGCGCTTGCACACGCATCCAACCGGCATCGCGGATTCCGGCGGCAGCGTGCCGTCCCCCGGTGCGCCGCTCCTCACTTCGTGCGCCCGTCTCCCCGTGTCAGCCGGAAGTCCAGGTGTCCTGGGTCGCCCGCTCCACCGGCAGCAGCTCGCGGATGTCCGCGGGCAGCGCGTGGGCCATCCGCTCGGTCAGTTCGGGGGCGAGCGCGGCGTCCAGCACCTCCATCACGGCGGCGGCCTCCCGCAGCGCCGTGTCCTCGTCGGTGCCGGCCCGCACGGCGATGCGCCCGGCGAACGCGGTCAGCCCGAACCGCTCGCCCGCCTTGCCGGAGTCATGAGCGGCGGACGCGTCGGCCGCCTCCCGCATGGCCGCCGCCATGTCCGGCGGCAACTGGGCGGCCACGTGCCGGGCCAGTCCGGACGGCAGCCGTTCCGACAGCGTGCTCACGACCGCGTGCGCGGCTCGCTCGGCCGTTCCCCGGTCGGGCAGCTGGGCCAGCGCCTGCACCTTTCCGATCATCTCGTCGTGCCTCATGAGACCGGTCCCTTCCGCACGAAGTGCCGACGGCGCGCCCGCGCGCAGCGGCACCCGTCGAGTACCCCGCACCCGCCGCCGGTCACCGGTGACGGCGTACGGCCCCGGGGGCGTCGGCCGTCCGTCGCGGCCGGCCGGTGACGCGAGCGCCTGCCGAGCGGAACCCGCCGCGGCGGTCCCGCGGCTCACTCCTCGACCGTCCGCTGGGTCCAGGTCCAGGCGTACTGGAGCCAGTCCGACACGGTCAGCGCGCCCAGGCCGCCGCAGACCAGCCGGGTCAGCCGGGGCGCCGCCGCGTAGGAGCACACCAGGGCGCCGGTGGTCCAGGCGGCGGTGCAGAACGGGCAGGACAGCAGATCGCCCGTGGCCCGGCGCAGCCCGCTGCCCCGGCTCTCCTCGATGACCTCGTTGCCCTGTCCCTCGCCCGTGCGGCGGGTGAACGGCGCCCGGATGAAGCTGGTGACCTTGTCCTTGGCCAGCAGCCGCGACGCCTTGTACGACGCCGCGCCGAGCAGCGCCACGTCCCAGGGCGGCACCTGCTGCGGCAGCTGCACTCCCCGGCGCCGGGCCACCAGCGCGAAGGCGCCGGCGCTCGCCGCGAAGACGGAGGCGAGGGCCGCGTATCCGCCCAGCGGGACCTCGTCCCGGTCGTCGTAGCGTGCGGTGTCCGCGGTCATGAGACCTCCTCGACCTCCCGGCTGCGTGTGCGGGCCTTCACGAGCGCACCGAGTTCCCGCCGACGCACAGGCGACACGTGACTTCCGGGGCAGGACGGGTATGGTATTCATCGGATGATGAATTATTGAGGTGCCTTGGCTGCTCCGAAGGGCGGGACCGCAATGGAGAAGACCACCTGCTGTGTCGTGGGGGGCGGTCCCGCGGGCATGGTGCTCGCCCTGCTGCTGGCGCGGGCCGGAATCCAGGTGACCGTCCTGGAGAAACACGCCGATTTCCTGCGCGACTTCCGCGGCGACACCGTCCACCCCTCGACCCTCGCCCTGCTGGACGACCTGGGGCTGGCCGAGTCCTTCGCCCGGCTGCCGCAGCGCCGGGTGCGCACCGTCCAGTTGCCCCTCGGACCCGGCCGCACACCGGTCACGGTCGGAGACCTCTCGGTCCTGCGCGGCCCCCACAACTACGTCGCGATGGTGCCCCAGTGGGACCTGCTGGACCTGCTCGCCGACGAGGCCCGGCGCGAGCCGTCCTTCGAACTGAGGATGAACACGGAGGCGACCGCCTTCCTGACGGAGTCCGGACGGGTGACCGGGGTGCGCTACCGCACCTCCGACGGCCGCACCGGCGAACTGCGCGCCGTCCTCACCGTCGCCTGCGACGGCCGAGGCTCACTGGCCCGCTCCCTGCCCGAACTGCGACTGCGCCGCTTCACCTGCCCGATGGACGCCTGGTGGTTCCGCCTGCCGCGCCGGGACACCGACCCCAGCGGACTGGTCGGCGGCGCCGGCGAGGGCTTCCTCACCGCGATGATCGACCGGGGCGACTACTGGCAGTGCGCCGCGCTCATCCCCAAGGGCACCGACGCCGAGCGCCGCGCCGCCGGCCTCGACCGCTTCCGGACCGCCTTCGCCGCCGCCGTCCCCTGGATCGCCGACCGGACCGACGCCCTGCGCTCATGGGACGACGTCAAGCTGCTCGACGTCCACCTCGACCGGCTGCGCCGCTGGCACCGACCCGGTCTGCTGTGCATCGGCGACGCCGCGCACGCCATGTCCCCGGTCTTCGGCATCGGGATCAACCTCGCCGTGCAGGACGCCGTGGCCGCCGCCCGGCACCTGACCGAGCCGCTGCGCCGCGGGGCCGTGCGCCTGGACGACGTACGCGCGGTTCAGCGCCGCCGCAGGCCCACCACGGTCGCCACCCAGGCCCTGCAACGCGCCGCCCACGCCCGCTTCATCGCCCCGGTCCTGAGCGGCCGGCCGCCGCTGGGCGACGCCGACCGGGCCCGGCGCCTCGCCGCCCTGGTCACCGGATCCCCCGTGCTGCGCCGCCTCCCCGCGTACTTCATCGCCTACGGGGCCCTGCGGGAACGCCCGCCCCAGGCGGCGATCCGCCGGCAGCCGGGTCAGGCACCGCGTGCCGACAGCTCCCGGGGCGACGGCTGACGCGGCCGCGTCCGTCCGGCGTGCGTCAGCTCACAGGGACCTGGTGGCATGTCGGCCGCGTCCGTCCGGCGTGCGTCAGCTCACAGGGACCTGGTGGCACGTCGGCCGCGTCCGTCCGGCGTGCGTCAGCTCACAGGGACCTGGTGGCACGTCGGCGCCGCCCGTCCGGCGTGCGTCAGCTCACATATGACCTGGTTCGCACGCCCTCCCGGCCGTGCCCGGTGCCGGGCTACCGTTGCGTCGAGCCCCTGTACCCCTTCGCCCCTCGGACGGCCCGGCTGTGCTCACTGACCTGTCCCCCCTGATCGCCGCGACGGCACGCTGGCTGACGGCGGCCTACCCGCCGTGCGGCGGCGCGCTGGCCTCCGCGCTGTGCGAGGCGCAGGCCCGGCAGGCGGTGACGGTCGCCGCCTGGCTGCGCTACCCCACCGAGATCGACGCCGGCCTGGTCACCATGGCCGGTCCCGGCGGCGCGGCCCGCCTCGACTGGATCACCGGTGCCGAACCGGCCGACGACCACCCGGCCGAGGACTGGGCCTGGCGCACCTGGGTGGACGAGGTCGTCGCCAGCTGGGCCGCCGCGCTGCTCACCGACGCGGAGCTGGCCGGGCTGGCCGTCGCCGCGCTGGCCGAGGGCGAGCACACCGTGGCGCCGGTCGAGTTCCGCCGGCTGCTCACCCCCGACGACGGCGACCACCGCGCCGCCGCCCTGCTGCGCCACCCGGACCTGCTGGCCCCCGTGGCCGGCCTCCACCGCGACCAGCTCCTCGACCGCCTGACCCCGGGCCGCTCCCTGGCGGCCTGAGACCCGGTGTCGCACGCCCCGGCACGGGGTACTGCGGATCCCGACGCGGGGAGGCCGGCCGCCGGAGCGAGGACGCCGCCGCGGGCACGGCCGTACGACACCCGGACGGGGGCCGGCCCCCGGGGTGCGCCCGCCGTGGGGAAAGGCTCGGCCATGACCTTCAAGAATCCCGTCCACCGCGGCGGCCCGCGCCGCGGCCGGTTCGACCAGTTCGCCGAATACGCCTCGAACTTCACCAGCTCACCGCTGTTCTTCCTGTTCTGCCTGCTGCTCGTCGGCTTCTTCGCCGCCTCCCACCTCGCCCATCTGCCGATCGAGCTGCTGCTGCTCGCCGGAGAGTCCATGACGGCGGTCACCCTGCTGCTCCTGGCGCTGCTGAAGAACGCCGAGGTGCGCGCCGAGCACGCGATCCAGCGCAAGCTCGACGCGATCGCCGCGGCCCTGCTGGAGGCGCACCGGGACGACCGGAGCCAGGCGTACGAGGATCTGCGCAATGCGATCCGGATGGAGGAAGAGACCTGACCCGGGGCGGCGAAACGCCGCAGCGGTTCTTCCCGGCACCCGGCCGAGCGACGACCATGCCGTGTCATGGACATTCTGCTCGTCGCCAGCGCGTTCAACAGCCTCTCCCAACGCCTGTACGCCGAACTCTCGGACCACGGGCACCAAGTGGACGTCGTACTCGCCGCGCAGGGCCCCGACCCGGTCCGGGCCGCCGTGCGCGAACTGCGCCCGGACCTGATCGTCGCGCCGATGCTCCGGACGGCCCTGCCCGAGGACGTCTGGCGGGAGCACACCTGCCTGATCGTGCACCCCGGCCCGCCCGGCGACCGCGGCCCGTCCTCGCTGGACTGGGCCATCGAGAGCCGGGCGGCACAGTGGGGCGTCACCGTCCTGCAGGCCGAGGCCGGGATGGACGCGGGCCCGGTCTGGGCGGCCGAGCCGTTCCCGGTACCGCCCGTCGGCAAGAGCGACCTCTACCGCAACGAGGTCTCCGACGCCGCTGTCACCGCCGTCCTGACGGCCGTACGGCGCTACGCCGCCGGCGACCACAAGCCGCTGCCGCAGACCGACGCGTCGGTCACCGTCGTCTGGCGCGACCTCTACCGCCAGGAGCGGCGCCGGATCGACTGGGAGCGGGACGACACCGAGACGGTCCTGCGCAAGCTGCGCGGCGCGGACTCCCAGCCGGGCGTCCTCGACGAACTCCTCGGTCACGAGGTGTTCCTGCACGGCGGCCACCCCGAGGACCGGCTGCGCGGCCGCCCCGGCGCCCTGCTGGCCCAGCGCGCGGGGGCCGTCTGCCGGGCCACTCGCGACGGCGCCGTCTGGATCCCGGAACTGCGCCCCCGCAGGAACTCCGGCGACCCGGCGCCCTTCCGCCGGCCGGCCGCCGCGGTCCTCGCCGCGTACCAGCCGGGCCTCGCACTCCCGGAGATCCCCGTCCCGCCGGACACCCCGCCCGGCCGGCGCACCTGGAGCGACATCCGCTACCGGCAGCGCGGCGACGTCGGCTTCCTCGGCTTCTCCTTCCCGGGCGGCGCGATGAGCACCGACCAGTGCCGCCGACTCCTCGCCGCCTACACCGAGGCGCTCACCCGCCCCACCCGCGTCCTCGTCCTCGGCGGCAACCGCGACTTCTTCTCCAACGGCATCCACCTCAACGTGGTCGAGGCGGCCCCCGACCCCGCCCAGGAGTCCTGGACCAACCTCAACGCCATCGACGACCTCGTGGAGGCCGTGCTGCGCACCACCGACCGGCTGGTGGTGGCCGCGCTCGCCGGCAACGCGGCGGCCGGCGGCGTCATGCTGGCCCTCGCCGCCGACGAGGTGTGGTGCCGCACGGGCGTCGTCCTCAACCCGCACTACCGGCGCATGGGCCTGTACGGCTCCGAGTTCTGGACGTACACCCTGCCGCGCCGCGTCGGACCGGAGCAGGCCGAGCGGCTCACCACCGAGGCGCTGCCGGTCAGCGCCGCCCGCGCGGAGCGGCTCGGCCTCGTGGACCGGCTCGTACCGGCCGCACCCGGCGACTTCCCGGCTCAGGTGGAGCGGCTGGCGGCCGGGCTCGCCGCCGCCCCGGACCTGGAGCAGCGGCTCGCCGTCAAGGCGGCGGCGCGCGCCGCGGACGAGCGGCAGCGGCCCCTCGCCCGCTACCGGGAGGACGAACTGGCCCGCATGCACGCCATCTTCTTCGACCCCGAGGCCCCCTACCACGCCCTGCGCACGGCCTTCGTCCGCAAGACCCCGGGCGGCTCACCCCGCCCCCTCGCCACGCCCGGGCCCCTCGGCACGCCTGGCTCCCTCGCCGCGCCCGAGCCGCTCGCCACGCCCGCGTCCCCCGGTACGCCTGGCTCCCTCGGTACGCCTGACTCCCTCGGCACGTCCGGGCCGCTCGCCGCGCCTGGCTCCCTCCCCGCGCCCGGGTCCCTCGGCACGGCCGCCGGAGAGCTGCGGTGACGCCCCGGCTGCTGGTGGCCGGCGTCGGCAACATCTTCCTCGCCGACGACGCCTTCGGCCCCGAGGTGATCCGCGCCCTCGAACCCCGCCCCCTGCCGCCCGGGGTGCGGGTGCGCGACTACGGCATCCGCGGCCTGGACCTCGCCTACGACCTGCTGTCCGGGTACACCACCGCCGTCCTCGTCGACGCGGCGCCGCGCGGCCACCGCCCCGGCACCCTCTCCCTGATCGAGGCCGAACCCCCCGACGGCACCGTCCCGCCCGAAGCCCACGGCATGGACCCGGCGAAGGTGCTGGCCCTGGCCACCCACCTGGGCGACGAGCCGCTGCCCCGGGTCCTCGTCCTGGCCTGTGAACCCGGCGTGCTGCCGAGCGACGACGACCTCCTGCCCGGACTCAGCGCGCCGGTGCGGGAAGCCGTCGGCCGGGCCGTGGACGCGCTGCACTCGCTCGTCCCCGCCCTGCTCGCCGATCCCGCCGGACCGCTGCCCCCGTTGGGCCGCCCGGTGGAATCCGGGACCGCGCACCCGGCTGCGCTGCCCGGTACGGCGCCCCGCTGAGCCGAAGATCGGTGGGACCCCGGGCAGCGCAGGACGCGGCCCGGGCACCCGTCACCGCACCCGAGGAGCAGCGCCCATGTGCCGGTCCGACCTCAGACAGGCCGTCCTGGCCAAGAACGACGGGCTGGCCGCGAGCCTGCGCGACGATCTCGCCCGGCAGGGCGTGACCCTGGTCAACCTGCTGTCCAGCCCGGGCAGCGGCAAGACCGAACTGCTCGCCCGGGTGCTGGCCCGGGCGGGGGAGCGGGGCGTGCCGGTGGCCGCGCTCACCGCCGACCTGGCCACCGAGAACGACGCCGTCCGGCTCGCGCGGTCCGGCGCGCCCGTCCGGCAGCTGCTCACCGACGGACTGTGCCACCTGGAGGCGGGTCAGGTCCGCGCCCGCCTGGCGGACTGGCTGCCGCAGGACACCTCGGTGCTCTTCGTGGAAAACGTCGGCAACCTGGTCTGCCCGGCCTCGTACGACCTCGGCGAAACCCTGCGGATCGTGCTGATGGCGGTCACCGAGGGCGAGGACAAGCCGCTGAAGTACCCCACCGCGTTCGGCTCGGCCCATCTCGTCGTCATCACCAAGACCGACCTCGCCGGACCGGCCGGCTTCGACGAGAGCCTCTTCCACGAGAACGTGCACCAGGTCAATCCGGGCGTGGAGATCGTACGGTCGTGCGCCCGTACCGGCACCGGCGTCGGCACCCTCCTCGACCGCGCCCTCGCCGCCCGCGACGGAGCCCCGCCGCACCGCCCACCGCTCGCCCCGCACCCGCACACCCACCACCACCCGGCGTCCACCCCCGTCTCGTGACCGCGCCCGCCACCGGCTCGGTGCGCCGCCGGATCACCGTGCGCGGCACGGTGCAGGGCGTCGGCTTCCGGCCCTACGTGCACCGCCTGGCCGCCGACCTCGCGCTGGCCGGGTTCGTGAGCAACACCGCCGACGGCGTGCTCATCGAGGTCGAGGGCCCGCCGGACGAAGTGGACCGGTTCTCCGGCCGGCTGACCGAGCAGCCGCCCCCACTGGCCACCGTGACCGGCGTCGGCTGCGAGGACGTCCCCGCCACCGGCGCCACCGGCCCCTTCACCATCCGCCCCACCGAACGGTCCCCTGGCCGCACCCAGCTGCCGCCCGACACCGCGACCTGCGCCGACTGCCTGCGCGAACTCGCCGACCCCGGCGACCGACGGCACCGCCACCCCTTCGTCACCTGCACCCACTGCGGCCCCCGGTTCACCATCGCCACCGCGATGCCGTACGACCGGCCGGCCACCACCATGGCCGGCTTCCCGATGTGCCCCGCCTGCGCCCGCGAGTACGGGGACCCGGCCGACCGCCGCTTCCACGCCCAGCCCGTCGCCTGCCCCGACTGCGGCCCGCGCCTCACCCTGGTCCCGGCCGCGGGCCTCGGGGTCCGCCCGGCCCGGGACGCCGAGGCCCTCACGACGGCGCGCTCGCTGCTCGCCGCCGGGCGGATCGTCGCCGTGAAGGGCGTCGGCGGCTACCACCTGGCCTGCGACGCCACCGACGCCCGGGCCGTCGCCACCCTGCGTGCCCGCAAGGAGCGGGGCGGCAAGGCCTTCGCGGTGATGTGCGCCGACCTCGACACCGCGGAGCGCGTGGCGGTGCTCTCCGCCGCCGAACGGGCCGCGCTCACCAGCGCCCGCCGCCCCATCGTCCTGCTGCGCCGACGCACCCCCGGGCACGGGCCCCGCCTGGCCGGCGAGGTCTGCCCGGGCAGCCCGCACGTCGGCCTGCTGCTGCCCTACACGCCCGTGCACACCCTGCTGCTCGGGCTGCCCGGCGACCCGCCAGGCCCCCGGCTGCTCGTCATGACCAGCGGCAACCGGTCAGGCGAGCCCATCGTCACCGACGACACCGAGGCGCTGACCCGGCTGGCCGGCATCGCCGACGCCTGGCTCACCCACGACCGGCCCATCGCGTGCCCGTGCGACGACTCCCTGCTGCGCGTCCGCGCAGACGGCGCCGAACAGGTCCTGCGCCGCTCCCGCGGCTACGTCCCCCGCCCCCTGCGCCTCCCGCTCCCCGTCCGGCCGGCCCTCGCCGTCGGCGGCGACCTGAAGAACGCCCTCTGCCTGGGCGAGGCCGACCAGGCCTGGTTCGGGCCGCACATCGGTGACATGGCCGACCTCGCCACGCTGGAGGCCGCCGAGCGGGCCGAACGGCACCTCACCCGCCTCACCGGGGTCACCCCCCGGCTGGTGGCCGCCGACCGCCACCCCGGCTACCACTCGACCCGCCGGGCCGGCAGCCGGGCCGCCCGGCTCGGGCTGGGCAGGCCGGTGCCGGTCCAGCACCACCATGCCCACATCGCCGCCGCGATGGCCGAACACGGCCTCGACGGCAGCACACCCGTGATCGGCGTCGCCTTCGACGGCACCGGGTACGGCGACGACGGCACGGTGTGGGGCGGCGAGATCCTGCTCGCCGACTACACCGGCTACCGGCGCCTCGCCCGCCTGACCCCCGCCCCGCTGCCCGGCGGCGACGCCGGCGTGGCCAACCCCTGCCGCCTGGCGCTGGCCCGGCTGTGGGCGGCGGGACTGCCGTGGACACCGGGCCTGCCGAGCGTGGAGGCCTGCTCCGAGCCGGAGCGCACCGTCCTGCAGCGGCAGCTGGCGCGCCGACTGGCCTGTGTGCCGACCTCCAGCATGGGCCGGCTCTTCGACGCCGTGTCGTCCCTGGCGGGGCTGTGCCACCGCGCCGGCTACGAGGCGCAGGCGGCGCTGGAACTGGAGGCGGCGGCCCTGGAGGCGGGAGACGCGGACACGGGGGCCTACCCGTTCGCGATCACCGCCGGGCGACTGCCGTGGGAGATGAACCCGACCCCCACCCTCCGCGCACTGCTGGACGACCGGGCCCGCAACACCCCCGTACCCGTCCTGGCCGCCCGCTTCCACCGGGGCGTCGCCCGGGCGGTGGCGGAGATCTGCTGCCGCGCCCGGTCGGAAACCGGCCTCACCACCGTCGCCCTCACCGGCGGTGTCTTCGCCAACGCCCTGCTGGAGGAGGAGTCCGCCGCGCTGCTCGCCACGGCCGGGTTCACGGTCCTGCGGCACGGCGAGGTCCCCCCGAACGACGGCGGTCTGGCGCTCGGCCAGCTGATGGTCGCGGGAACAGCAGTCAACCACGAGACGGAGTGACCCATGTGTCTGGCAGTGCCCGGCAAGGTCGTGTCCATCGACCACAGCGCCGACCCGCTCACCGGCCTGATCGACTTCGGCGGCGTACGCAAACAGGCCTGCCTGGAGTACCTCCCCGACGTCCGGGTGGGGGAGTACGTCATCGTCCACGTCGGCTTCGCGCTGCAGCGCCTGGACGAGGAGTCGGCCCGGGCCTCCCTGGAGCTGTTCGGGCAGCTCGGACTGCTGGAGGAGGAGTTCGGCGACGCCTGGGAGCAGGCGGCACGGCAGGAGAGCGGAAGTGAGGCCCGGTGAAGTACATCGACGAGTTCAACGACCCGGAACTGGCGCGCCGGCTGCTGGACGAGATCCGGTCCACGGTCACCCGGCCCTGGGCCCTGATGGAGGTCTGCGGCGGCCAGACCCACTCCATCATCCGCCACGGCATCGACCAACTGCTCCCGGACGAAGTGGAGTTGATCCACGGCCCCGGCTGCCCGGTGTGTGTGACACCCCTCGACGTGATCGACAAGGCCCTGGCGATCGCCGCGCGCCCCGAGGTGATCTTCTGTTCCTTCGGGGACATGCTGCGCGTGCCCGGCACCGGCCGGGACCTGTTCCGGGTCAAGGGCGAGGGCGGTGACGTCCGGGTCGTCTACTCGCCGCTGGACGCCGTGGACCTGGCCCGCAAGAACCCCGACCGGCAGGTGGTGTTCTTCGCCATCGGCTTCGAGACCACCGCCCCCGCCAACGCCATGGCCGTGCACCAGGCCCGCCGGCTCGGCCTGGCCAACTTCAGCCTGCTGGTGTCCCACGTCCGGGTCCCGCCGGCGATCGAGGCCATCATGACCGCCCCCGCCTGCCGGGTGCGGGGCTTCCTCGCCGCCGGGCACGTGTGCAGCGTGATGGGCACCGCCGAGTACCCGGACCTCGCCGAGAAGCACCGCGTCCCGGTCGTCGTCACCGGCTTCGAGCCGCTGGACATCCTCGAAGGCATCCGCCGCGCCGTCCACCAGCTGGAACGCGGGGAGCACCGGGTGGAGAACGCCTACCCCCGCGCGGTGCGGGAGCAGGGCAACCCGGCGGCCGTCCGCATGATCGAGGAGGTCTTCGAGGTCACCGACCGCAACTGGCGGGGCATCGGCCGCATCCCGGACAGCGGCTGGCGGCTCACGGACGCCTTCCGCGCCTACGACGCCGAACACCGCTTCGACGTCACCGGCATCCGCACCGAGGAACCCGCCGCGTGCCGTGCGGGCGAGGTCCTGCAGGGACTGATCAAACCCACCGACTGCGCGGCGTTCGGCACGGCCTGCACCCCGCGCACCCCGCTCGGCGCCACCATGGTCTCCAGCGAGGGCGCCTGCGCGGCCTACTACCTGTACCGCAGGATGACCGACACCCCGGCAACCGAGGGATCCCGGATCCCGCGGGAGGAGATGAACCCCGTTGGCTGACCTCGCCACCGAATCCCCCGAGGCGGTCGTCGACCCCGCGAACTGGACCTGCCCCGCCCCCCTGCGCGACCAGCCGGTCGTGGTCATGGGCCACGGCGGAGGCGGCGCCCTGTCGGCGGAGCTGATCCAGCAGGTCTTCGCACCCGCCTACGGCAACCCCACCCTGGCCGCCCTCACCGACTCGGCCGTCCTCGGCCTCGGCGGCGCCCGGCTGGCCCTCTCCACCGACTCCTACGTCGTACGGCCGCTGTTCTTCCCCGGCGGCAGCGTCGGCGACCTCGCCGTCAACGGCACCGTCAACGACCTGGCGATGAGCGGCGCCCGGCCCGCGTACCTGTCCGCCGCCTTCATCCTGGAGGAGGGCGTGGAACTGGCCGTCGTGGAGCGCGTGGCGCGCGCCGTCGGCGCGGCGGCCGAGGCGGCCGGCGTCACCATCGCCACCGGCGACACGAAGGTGGTCGAGTCCGGGCACGGCGACGGTGTCTACATCACCACCGCCGGCGTCGGCCTCGTCCCCGAGGGCGTCGACATCCGCCCGCAACGCGCCCGGCCCGGCGACGCCGTCATCGTCAGCGGGCCGATCGGCCTGCACGGCGTGGCCGTCATGAGCGTGCGGGAGGGCCTGGAGTTCGGCGTCGAGATCACCTCCGACACCGCGCCGCTCGCGGACCTGGTCGCGGCCATGCTGGCGGTCACCCCGGACGTCCATGTACTGCGCGACCCCACCCGGGGCGGCCTCGGCGCCTCCCTGAACGAGATCGCCCGCGCCTCCGGCACCGGCGTACGGCTGCGGGAGCAGGCGATCCCGGTGCCGGACGAGGTCGCGAACGCCTGCGGGTTCCTGGGCCTGGACCCGCTGTACGTCGCCAACGAGGGCCGGCTGGTCGCCTTCGTGCCCCCCGAGCACGCCGAGGCCGTCCTGGCGGCGATGCGCGCCCACCCGCAGGGCGCCGGCGCGGCCCGCATCGGCGAGTGCGTGGCCGACCACCCGGGCATGGTGGTCGTCGCCACCGGTCTCGGCGGCACCCGGGTGCTGGACCTGCCGCTCGGCGAACAGCTGCCCCGCATCTGCTGAACCGCCCCCGGCCCCGCCGTCAGGCCGGGGCCGGGACCGCCGCCACCCCCGTGATCTCCAGCTCCCTCCCACCGCGCAGCTCCTGCGACGGCCGGTCGCAGCGCGGGCACCAGAAGAACGGCGGCATGCCGACCGCGAACTCCTCGGCACACCCGCCGCACCAGGCCCGCGCCGGCACCTGCTCCACGATCAGGCGGGCGCCCGCGAGGGCCGTGCCGTCGCGGGCCACCTCGAAGGCGAAGTGCAGCGCGTCGGGGACGACACCGGCCAGCTCACCGACCCGGACCGTCACCGACGACACGGCGTCCGCGCCGTCCGCGCGGGCGATCTCCGCCGCCTGCTCCACGATCGCGGTCGCGATCGACAGCTCGTGCACGCCGGCCTCACGGATACCGGTGGCCCGCGCGCAGGCCCCCGGTCATCCGGTAGATCCGCAACTCGCGCACGATGCCCGGCAGCTCCCGGACGAACACGGCCGCGGCCAGGCTGCCCACCACCGCGGCCTGGGCCGCGAGCAGCTGACGTCCGGTCAGTCCCCGCCGTACGGTCCTTCGTCTCCTCATGCCCATGCCCATGTTCATGACGGTCACTTTCTGCTCCCTCATCCCGGCGAGATGTTCGGCATGTCCTTCACCAGGGCGTCATGCCGCTTCCAGTGGATACCGGTGGAGCGGCGCGCGTCGGAGCTGCCGTCCTCGTGGTGTCCTTGCTGCTGCTTGTAGGGGCCCTTGTTCCCCTGGTGCAGTCCGCGCACGTGGGTGGGCGTGTCGGGCTTCGCCTGGGGGCGGCCCACTCGGATGCTGCCCATCTCGGGTCTCCTTCCGGTCCCTCACGACCGCTCGGTCAGCTCCCTGAAGAACTGTTCTACGGCCGGCCACAGGCGGCCGCCACCGGACAGGCCCCGCCACTCGCGGCGGACCAGGGCGATCATCCGGTAGCAGTCGTCGACCGGCACGATCCAGTGTTCGTCGAGACCGCGCACGGTGTTCACCAGCAGCGCCTCGACATCGGGAGTCATGTCGGCGAGCTGCGGGACCGCGGTGGCCAGCCGCTGCCAGGCCGCCGCGTCCACCTCCCACCGCATGGCCCCCGCCGGGCTCGGGCCCTGCGCGGTGACCGTGCCGTCGGAGCGCGGCACGAAGAACACCAGCCCCACCGGGACACCCAGCACCCCGGTGTCCACGGGCGGCAGCCGCAGCCGGCGCCGGGGCACCAGCCGGTAGCGGCCCTCGCCCGCCCCGCCGTCGGCGAACAGCACCGAGCAGGGTCCGCACACGCACCGCACCTCGGCGGCCCCGGTGTCGTACAGATGAGGGTGTTCCGCGGCCACACGGGCGGCGCACAGCTCGCAGACCTCGGTCTCGTCCCGCACCGCCCGGTCGGCGGCGGAGCGGATCACCCGGGCGAGCGCGCCGTGCGCGGTCACCTCGCCTCCTGGGGCACGGCCCGGCGCTTGATCGTGCTCAGCGGTACGAACGCGGGGGCCGGCCGGCGCTCCGCGGCGACCGGCTCGACCGGCTCGACCGACTCCAGCTCCGGCGCCACCGCCAGGACGGCGGCCCGCACGGCCTCCAGGGCGTCGCCCGAGCCGCCACCGCAGCCCGAACCGCAGCCGCCGCCGGTGCTCAGCCGCACCCGGGCCACGCGCCCCTCGACGCCGGCCCATTCCAGGTCGCCGCCGCGCTCGCGCACGGCCGGCCGCAGCTTCTCCACCGCGCGGGCGGCCCGGCGCTCGGGCGGCTCCGGGTGGAGGTCGTGCAGGACCAGCAGGTGCCCGAGCAGCTCGTCGTCGGCCAGCTGCTCCCGCAGCGGCTGCTCCGCGAGGTCCAGCACCCGGGCGAGGGCCTCGCCGTAGACCTCGGTCAGCAGCCGCACCGCCTCCAGTGCCGGGCCGGGCACGGTCTCCAGACCGGCCAGCACCTCGTCGAGCCGGGCGAGGCGCGCCTCCACCGCCGGGTCCGGCAGCCGTACCGCGGTGTCAGCCATGGTTCGCTCCGTACGTCGGCGAGTGCACGGTGGTCAGGGTCTTGCCCTTGCCCATGTACATGTGGACGCCGCACGGCAGACAGGGGTCGAAGCTGCGGACGGTGCGCATGATGTCGACGCCCTTGAAGTCGTCGGGCCCGTTCTCCTCGAAGATCGGCTGGCCCTGGACGGCGTCCTCGTACGGTCCCGGGGTGCCGTAGATGTCGCGCGGGCTGGCGTTCCACGGGGTGGGCGGGTACGGGTGGTAGTTGGCGATCTTCTTGTCGCGGATCACCAGGTGGTGCGAGAGGACACCGCGCACCGCCTCGTGGAAGCCGCAGCCGATCGACTCGTCCGGCACCTCGAAGTTCTCGTACACCTTGGTGTCGCCGTTGCGCAGCATCCCCATCGCCTCGTCCAGGAACTGCAGCGCCATGGCGGCGGCGTAGGCGATGAAGTACGGCCGGGCGCGGTCCCGTTCGAGGGTGTTGCTCCACTTCGGGATGCGCCATTCCAGCGTCGTCTCCGGCAGTTTCTCGCCCCTGGGCAGGGTGATGCGGATGGCACCGCCGGTGGCCTTGACGTACGGCGTGTCGACGAGGCCGCTCAGCGCGGTCGACCAGAGCCGGGCGAGGGGGCCGCCGCCGGTGTCCAGGGCGAGGTGCTCGCCGGTCGCCGGGTGGTACCAGCGGGGGCTCATCACCCAGCTGTAGTTGCCCTCGAAGTCCCGCTTCTGCGGCACCGGCACCGTGGTCTGGTTCCACGGGTGACGCATGTCGACCGGGTTGCCGAGCGGGTCGTGGGTGACGAACGGCTCCTCGTTGACCCAGTCCTCGTAGAACGAGCTGCCCAGCATGATGCGCAGGCCGAGGTTGATGTCGATCAGGTTGTTGGTGACGAGCTGCCCGTCCACGATGACGCCCGGCGTGACGTACATCGCCCGGCCCCACTCGTTCATCGTCGCGTAGCGGTAGTCGACGACGTCCGGGTTCTGGAAGGCACCCCAGCACCCCAGCAGGATCCGGCGCTTGCCGACCTCCTCGTACCCCGGCAGGGCCTCGTAGAAGAAGTCGAAGACGTCGTCGTTCATGGCCACCGCCTTCTTGATGAAGTCGATGACGCGCATCAGGCGGCTGAGGTAGTCGGTGAAGGTGTTCGGCTGCGGCATCGTGCCGACCCCGCCCGGGTACAGCGTGGAGGGGTGCACGTGCCGCCCCTCCATCAGGCAGAACATCTCCCGGGTGATCCGGCTGACCTTCAGCGCCTCCTTGTAGACCTCGCCCTCGAAGGGGTTGAAGGCCTTCATGATGTCGGCGATGGTGCGGTAGCCGTGGATGTCCCCGCGGGGTGCGGCGGTGCGTTCGGCGCGGGCCAGGACACCGGGGTTGGTGGCCTTGACCATCGCCTCGCAGAAGTCCACGAAGACCAGGTTGTCCTGGAAGATCGTGTGGTCGAAGATGTACTCCGCCGCCTCGCCGAGGTTGGTGATGTGCTCGGCGAGCTTCGGCGGCTTGACGCCGTAGGCCATCTGCTGGGCGTAGTTGGAGCAGGTGGTGTGGTTGTCGCCGCAGATGCCGCAGATCCGCGAGGTGATGAACCCGGCGTCCCGCGGGTCCTTGCCCTTCATGAACACCGAGTAGCCGCGGAACAGCGACGAGGTGCTGTGGCACTCCACGACTTCCCGGTTGGCGAAGTCGATCTTCGTGTAGATGCCCAGGTTGCCGATGATCCGGGTGATGGGGTCCCAGGACATGTCGACGAGCTGAGCGGGTTTGCGTTCTGTGGGCCGGGACTCGGTGGTGGTCATCTGCGGTACTGCCCCTCGCTGTTCGGGTTGCGCGGATCGGTGGCGGAATGCGGACGGACGGCGTCAGGCACGCCAGTGCGGGTCGTAACCGCTGGTCAGCTTGCGCTTGTTGTGGCGCCACCTGGGCTCGTGGTTCACCATGTCGTTGGTCAGGCCGCGCAGCCGGCGGATGACCGCGCCGTACGGCCTGATCACCATCGTGGACAGCGTGCCGCCCGGGGGTTCGTCCATGAACGGCATGAAGGCGTCCGGGAAACTCGGCATCGTGCAGCCGATGCAGATGCCGCCGACGTTCGGGCAGCCGCCGATGCCGGCCATCCAGCCGCGCTTGGGCACGTTGCAGTTGACGACCGGACCCCAGCAGCCGACCTTCACCTGGCACTTGGGGGAGTTGTAGTCCCGCGCGAAGTCGGCCTGCTCGTAGTACGCGGCCCGGTCGCAGCCCTCGTGGACGGTCTTCCCGAACAGCCACTGCGGACGCAGCATGTGGTCCAGCGGCGGCGGGGGAGCGCCACCGGCCGCGTGCTGGAGCACCCAGACCAGGGTCTCCATGAAGTTCTCCGGCTGGATCGGACAGCCCGGCACGTTGACGACCGGCAGCCCCGAGCGCGCCTTGAAGTCCCAGCCCAGGTAGTCCGCGAGGCCCATACAGCCGGTCGGGTTGCCGGCCATCGCGTGGATGCCGCCGAACGTCGCGCAGGTACCCGCCGCGACCACCGCCCAGGCCCGGGGGGCGAGGTCGTCGATCCACTCGTTCAGCGTCTGCGGCTCACCGGTGTCCGGGTGGTTGCCGAACGAGGTCCAGTAGCCGTCGCCCTCGATGATGTTCTGGTTCGGGATCGAGCCCTCGATGACCAGGATGAACGGCTCCAGCTCACCGCGGGCCGCCGCCCGGTACGGGGCCAGGAAGTCCTCCCCGCCGAGGCTCGGCGAGAGCACCTTGTTGACCAGGTTCACCTTCGGCAGGCCCGGGATGAGGCCGAGCACGACGTCCTCGATGGAGGGCTGGCCGGCCGCGGTGAGGGAGACGGTGTCGCCGTCGCAGCTCATGCCCTCCGAGATCCACAGGATGGTGATCTCGTCGAAGCCCTCCCGTGCCTCGGCCCTGCTGGGCTCGCCCTGGACTTCCGTGGTACCGCTCTGTGTGGTCATGTCTGCGGCCTCCGTTGCAGCCGGTCTCGGACGGGGTCGTGGGCGGCGGCCGACGCGGCGCACTCGGCCCGGTCGAGCGGTGCCACCTCATCGGGGCGGAAGTAGTGGAACCGGCCGTACCAGTCGTGCAGTTCGGCGGCGGGATCGTCGTCCACGGTGACGGCCAGGTGGACGCTGCCGTCCACGTCGTGGAAGACCGCGGCCACCTGCGCGGTCCGTCCCTCCAGGAACATGTCCTGGGCGTCGGCACCCCGGGCGCGCGGACGCAGCCGTACCCGGCTGCCGCCGCCCACGGGCACCCCGTCCACCAGCACGGTGTCCGTGGCCGGGGACAGCCCGTCGTCCCCGCCCTCCTGCCACCAGGCGGGCCGCCCGGCAGCCGGGCGCTGCGCCGGGGTCAGGGAGCGGATGGCGCCGTGCAGCCGGGAGAACACCTCCCGGGGCATGGTGTCCACCCGGTCGAGGATGCGCGCGGCCCGCGGATCGGTGGCCCGAGCCTCGGCCTTCTCCTCGTCGGTCAGCAGCATCGTGCGCAGCGTGAGGATCTCGTCGATCTCCGCCGCGTCGTGCAGGTCGCCCGGGCTCTCCGGGGCCACCTGCGGATGGTCAGGGAGGATGATCGGCGCGGAGAGCAGGGACGCTCCCGTCGCGCCGTCGTCGCCCGCCGGCTGCGGCGGTGTCCCGCCGAGCACCGGGAACGTGAACGCGTTGCGGCAGCCGCGCACCTGCTCGGCGAGGCCGGCGGGCGGGTCGATCAGCGACACGAACTCGGCCCCGTCGGCGGCGAGGAGGGTGTGCGTGGCCAGCAGCGCCTGCCCGAGCACCCCGCTGCGCGGGAGTCGCGGACCGGCCGCTGCCGCCGTGTTCTCGGTGCGCACCCGCAGCCGGTACAGCTCCGGCCCGAGCGGCTCGGCCACGACCGTCGTCTGAGCCCGCACCTCCCGGCGCCGCCGCACGGTCCGCCCCGCGCCCTCCGGCAGCGGCTCGTACTCCGTGCCGGCCGGCGCACCCACGGCGGCGGTCCGCGCTTCCCGCAGCAGTTCCGCCAGCGGCAGCACCAGCTCGGTCTCGCGGGGCACCGCCTCCTCGAACGACAGGTGGGTGACGCCGTCGGCGGTCCGCAGCGACTCCACCGGGCGATGCCCGCCGTCCCCGTCGGCCGCCTCCACCTGCTTGCGCTGGAGTTGCAGGTACCGCACCCGCACGCGTACGGCGGCGTCGGCGCGGTGGGTCACCAGCAGGCACTCGGTCTGCTGGTACCAGGAGTCGGCGGAGCCCGACACCCCGGGCTTGACCGGTCCGTCCTGCTCCACCCAGTCCCGGGGCAGCAGCACCCCGAACTGCCAGCGGACCCGGTTCTTCCCCGAGGACCGGCGGTAGGGATACAGCAGGTACCCCTCGTAGAGCACGGCGTCCGCCACGGCACTCAGCTGCGCACAGCCCTCGCCGACTCCGTTAGCCATGCCCTCTCCTCGCCACTGGTGATCGCCGACCCTCTCCCCACGGTCACACCAGTCGCGCTCGCCCGCCCGTCAGGCGCACCGTCATTGGGCCGGACAGTGGAACCCTGCGGCTGTTCGGGCGTACGGAGGCGCCAGGGGGTCCGGCCGGACGCGGTCCGCGCCGGCGGGGGCAGCCCGGCAGGGGACCCGTTCACGGGCCGGTGTGCCGGGGCAGGGAGCACGGGGAGTCCGGTCGGCCGGGCAGTCGCTCCAGTGCCACCAGTGCCGCGTCGTCGCCGAGGTCGCCGCGTACATGGCGGACGAGGTCGCGGCGCAGACCGGCCACCATCGCCTCCAGGGGCCGGCCGGCGTGCGCCTCGACGCGGGCGGTCAGGTCGAGGAAGCGGCCGCGCCGGTCCCGGGCCTCGATGAACCCGTCCGTGTACAGCAGCAGCCGGTCGCCCCGGCCGAACGGCAGGGTCTGGACGGGCGGTGGCGTATCCAGCAGGTCGCCGAGGCCGAGCGGGGCACCGGGCTGGTCGGGGAGCACGCCGTGCACCCGCCCGGCGCGCACGAGGAACGGCTCGGGGTGCCCGCAGTGCACGAGGCGGGCCACCGGCTCGCCGGGCGGGAACTCCACCAGCAGCGCGGTCGCGAACCGCTCGGTGAACAGCACGCTGTCCGTCCGGCCTTCCTCCAGGATGCCGTCGACGGCGGCGATCTGCCGCCGGGCCCGCTCGTCCAGACGCTCGGCGATCCGCGTCAACGACCGCTCCCGGTAGGCGAGTTCGCGGAAGGCGCCGAGCAGCGCGGCGGAGGCCCCGACGGCCGGCAGCCCCTTGCCCCGGACGTCGCCGACCAGGATCCGGGTGCCGTACGGCGTGTGCAGCGCCTCGTAGAAGTCGCCGCCGATCCGCGCCTCCGACTCGGCCGGCAGATACACCCCGCGCAGGGCCAGCGAACCGATCCGGTGGGGGAGGGGGTGCATCAGCGCCCGCTGTGCCGTCTCCGCCACCGAGCGGACCTGCTGCAACTGGCGTTCCCGGCGCCCGCGCAGGCAACAGGCGGCCATCGAGGTCAGGCCGACCACGAACAGGGTGAACAGCACGACGTCGGAGTCGGGCCGCCCCCACTGCCCGGCGTCGGCCTGGAGCAGGGCGGTCACGGCCAGCGCCGCACAGCTCAGGGAGGCCGTGGCCCACGGCGGGAGCAACACCGAGGCCAGCACGGGCACGGCGGCCATCACCGGTGACACATGCAGCCAGTCGGGGGTGAGCAGATCGGTGAGGGCGACGACCGTCATCAGGGTGACGGGGGCCGCCGCGAGGAGGACACGGGACCGGGTGAGGCGGCGGATCGGGGTCCGGACCGGGCGCCGGGGACCGGTGCGGGTACGGGGCTGAGGGGTGGTGTGCGCAGCAGTGGTGTGGGTCATCGTCGCGAGGTGGGCCGTAGCGGGCCGAGGGCCCGGTGGGTGCGGACGGGTGGGGCGGGCGCCGGCGCCGACAGGCAGGACAGGGCCGACTCCAGGTGCCGGAGCAGGCGGCCGGCCTCGGCGCCGGTGGCCGGGGGATCGCGGCGGGCGGTGCCGAGCCGGGTCAGGGCCCGCCGGGTCGCGGGCAGGGCGGGGTGCGGCCGGCCGCCCCGGCAGGAGTAGGCGCACAGCGCGGTCGTGCGCAGCAGCCGGGCGTACGGCTGCGCGAAGGCGGTGCCGGGACCGGAGGTGCCTGCCGCCATCGGGTGGGCGTCGAGAAGTCGGCCCGTGGCGGTCAGCTCGCGCGCCACCTCGGACAACGTCCGCAGCACCCGGCGGTCCAGGTGCCAGCGCCGGTGCCGGGCCGCCGGCCGTACGTTCCACCGCAGGCTCTCGTGCGCCTCGTCCACGGCCGTGCGGGCGTGCTCCAGGGCCCGGTCGAGGTCCTGCTCCCACGCGGGGCCGAGCACGTCCCGGGGGCGCCCGCGGCCCACGACCGTGTCGGCCAGTCCGTCGAGATACCGGGCCACCAGTACCCGCAGCTCCTCCAGGGCCCGCTCGGCGGACCGCACCCGCACGGCCGGGAGCAGCAGCGCGCTGCACGCCAGGCCGAACGCGATGCCGAGCACGATCTCCGCCAGGTGGGAGACCAGCTCGCCGGGGTGCCGGCCCCGGACCAGGGCGAACGTGATCAGCGCGGTCGTCGGCACATGGATCCCGTGGTGCCCGAGGAACCCGCGCCGGGCGAGCAGCACGGAGGCGAAGACGACCAGGGCCAGGCCCGCCATGCCGGGCCGGACGTACAAGGCGCCGGGTACGGCGACGAGCACGCCGAGCAGACAGCCCGCGCCGTACCGCAGGGCGGCGGAGGCCGTGCGCACCACCGTCGTCTCGACGATGAGCAGTGCGGCGACGGCCCCCGCGTACGGGTCGGGCGTGTGCAGCAGTGCCGTACAGGTCTGCCACGTCAGCCCGGCGGCCACGGTCGCCCGGGCGGCCTCGGCGCAGTGGGTGCGGCCGAGGCGCCGCGTCCGTGCCGGCAGAGCGGACCACCATGCCCCGCGCATGCCTCGTCGCCCCTTTCCTCGTCGGGATCAGCGGGCCGCTCGGTCGGCCCGGCAAGGCCGCCCAGGATAATCGGACAAATAGGGCATGAGGCAAATAAGGGTTGTGTAGGAAAGGGTCTGCTTTCGGGCCTCTGTCGGGCTCGCTCCCGCGCCCGTACACTGCGGATCCGCAGACATGCAGGGGCAGTTGACCGGGGGGAGCCATCATGTCCGGAGGTCCGTACGGTCCGAACCAGGGGTACGGCGGACCGCCGCTGCCGCCCATGCCGTCGGCGCCGCCACCCCGGCCCGCGGGTCCGCCGCCCGCTCCGCCGGACCCCTGGCGGGCCGCCGCGGTCGCCCTGCTCAACCTGAGCGGCCTCGGCCTCGGCTACGCGCTCCTGCGCCGCTGGGTGCCGACCGCCGTCTGCTGGGCGGCGACCGCCGCGCTGCTGCTCGTGGCGCTCCCGGCGGACGCCGACGGCGTCCCCGGAGCGGCGCTCGCCGGTTACGCCGTGCTCCTGCTGGCGGCGACCGTCCACGGCGGGTTCGCCGGACTGCGCACCCGGCTCGCCCGGCCCGGCAGGGCGCCCCTGGCGCTGCTGCTGGGCGTACTGCTGCTCGCCCTACCCGCCGGCGGCGCCCTCTGGTACCAGGACGCCCACGAGGAAGCCGTGGAACAAGCGCTGCTCGGCCGCCTGGAGCGCGCCGACGACCTGGTGGCCGAGAGCGGCCGGCGGTCCTTCGGCTCCGCCACACCGGACTACCGAAGAGCCCTCGACGTCTACCGCGACATCGCCGTGGACCACTCCGGTTCCCGCGCGGCCCGCAGGGTCCCCGACAGCCTGCGCACCTACTACACCACCGTCGGCGCGGCCTACGGCCACGGCCGGTACTGCGACGCCGTGGAGCCGCTGAAGTACCTCCGCACCGTGCCGGACACGATGCCCGAGGAGCAGCTCGGTTCGCTGGCCGGCTGGCCCGACGACCGGCTCGCGAACGCCCTGTACGCGTGCGGGGAGCAGTCCCTGGCGGCCGGCGAGGGGGACTGGGTGAACCGCTTCGGCGACCTGCTGGACACCTTCCCGCGGTCCGGGGCGGCGGCCAAGGTGGTGCCCGCCGTCGACGCGGCGGTGGCGAAGCAGGAGAAGGCCGTCGACGGCGACGATCCCTGTGCGGCCGTCGAGCGGCTGCGCGACCTCGACACCCGGATCGGCGACCTGGCCGGCTCGGCCCGGGACGCGGACGGACGGCTGGCGAAGACCGCGAGCCGGGCCGGCCGCAGCGGCGGCTCGGGAACCTACGCGTGCGGTGTCGACCAGTACAAGGACGGCGACTTCGCGGCGGCGCAGAAGACCATGGAGCAGTTCGCCGCCGACCACGAGCACGACAGGAACCGGGCCCGCGCCGAGAAGGTCGCCATAGCCGCCGAGGTCGCCCAGACGCTCCCCGCGGCCGGGAAGAAGCTGCCCACCACGGCCTCCGGCGGCAGCATCTCCGTCACGGTCAAGAACGACAGCCCGGACGACATCACCGTCCTGTACACCGGCCCGGTCACCGGCAGCTTCACCCTCAAGGGCTGCGGCGGCTGCAAGGCGTACTCGTTCGCGGAGACGGTCTTCAAGACCTTCAAGCCCTGCCGCGACAGCAGCAGGAACTACCCGCAGCGCACGATCAGCCTGCCCGTCGGCACCACCTACTTCGTGCACAAGCCGAACGGCGGCGGCACCGCGACCCCGGCCTCGGACACCGCCAGGCTGAGGTCCGGCTACATCTACACCGAGTGCGCCTACTCGACCCAGCGGCTGGGGTCCGGCTACTGACCGGCGACGGGGGTGTGGAGGCGCCTTCGCGGTCCCCGGCGGCGAACGCCGGGGGACTGCACCTGGCGGCCACCCGCAACTCCGTGCACTGGGAGATGGTCGCCCAGGCCGGGCAGGCGGGCGGCGACCGACGGCTCCTCGCCCTGGCGAGCGACTGCCACCCGCGGACCCTGCGCCAGATCCGCTGGACCGACACGATGATCAAACAACCGTCGCCGCAGACGCTGACCAGCGTCTGAGTGCGCGACCGTCCCGCCCGGGCCCAGCCGCGGGTCCGAGCACCTCCCGCGGAGGCCGGCGCGCGGCAGGCGCGGCAGCTGAGCCGCCCGCGTTGTCGACCCGCAGCCGCACCTGATCCTCCAGCCTGCGCAGGCTCCCGTCGAGGGCGTCGTTCACCACCTGCTCGCCCGGATCGTGGCCCTCGTCGAAGAAGGACAGGTGCACGGTCACCTCGCTGGCCCCGCTGCCGATGCCCGCCACCTGGAGCCAGCCGGTGTAGCTGCCCTGCTCCCGGGTGCCCCACTCCAGGCGCATCTGGTCCGGCTCGGAGCGCAGCAGGGCGGGCATGTCCTGCCCGGAGCGGTCCTCGTGCACGGTCACGGCGGGCGGCTCCTCGACGTCCACGTGCAGGGCGTCCGGGAGCCAGGCGTCGAGCTGGCCGACGTTGGCCGCCTGGTCGAAGACGTGCTCGGGCTGTGCGGGCATGGTGCGGGAACGCTCGTACTCGGCCATCGTGGTACCGCCCCTCCGGTCGGAAGTCGTACCCCGACCGCGTGCCCCTTCCACGGCGGCCGAAAAGCCCCTAGGGCGCCCCGCCCCCCTCGCCCGGCTCCCGCGGCCCGCGGTTCCGGAAGGCGGGATACTCCGGCAGCGGGGCGGTCTGCCAGTCACGGGCGAGGCCGTCCAGCAGCAGCTCCATGGTGCGGGCCAGCGCCGGGAACTCCGTGAGCGTGCGCGCCGTCTCCCAGCGGTGCCGCAGCAGCTGCCGCACCGTCGGGACCGGGCGCCGGCTCCGGTGCATGGGCCGGTCCTCGCCGGCATGGGGAAGCAGGTACACGGTCCCGTGGACCGTCCAGAGCGCGATCGCCGCGCGCAGCCCGGCCTGCCACACCGGGTCCTCGGCCAGCTCCGGATAGACGGCCGCGACCTCGGCGCGATAGGTCTGCTCGACCTTCCGGGCCAGGTCCGCGGGGAGCCGGAAGACGCACCAGCAGGTGGAGAAGGGCATCCGGCAGTAGGCGGCGGTCAGGAAGACCGACTGGAAGGTCGCGCTCTCGAAGTCGATCAGGCGCAGGCCGTCCGCCGTGAGCAGGTTGTTGTCCGGGCAGGTGTCGCCGGGCGTGAACGCCGGACAGCGGTCACGGGCCGCCGCGCCGATCCGGGCCAGCTCATCGGCCAGGTCCGGCGGCACGTCGACCCCCGACTGCGCGAGCAGGGCGGGAAGTCCGGCGGTGCAGCGCTCGATCCACGGGTCGTCCGGCCCCGAGGGCACACCCTGGTCGAACCGGGCCGCCAGCCGGGTGAAGTCGGCGTGTCCGGTCACCGAGCCGGCGGCCAGCCGGCCGAGTGCGCCGGCCCAGGCCAGCAGGCCGTCCGTCGCGGCCTTCGGATCGTCGCCGAGCAGTACGTCCGCGAGTGTCGGTGCGGCTCCCAGGTCCTCCATCACCAGCAGCGGCGTGTCCGGGTCCACACCCAGCAGGGCCGGTCCCGCGCCGAGGGACAGTGCGGCGGCCTCCGAGGCGAAGGAACGCAGCGCCTCCGGTTCCCTGCCGAACGCCTTCACGACCACGGTGCCGCCCGCCGCGGTCCGGCAGCGCAGGACGGAGCTGCGGCGGCTGCCGCCCAGGTCGACCGGGTCGGACAGCTCGGTCCCGAGCAGTGCGCCGGCCGTTCGCAAGATCAGATCCATCCGGGCATCCTGCCACCGTCGCCCGGCGCGCCGGGCGCCCGCGGCTCACAGACCCAGGGCGATGGCCATGCGGGTCAGCTCGGCGGTGTTGGTGATGTTGAACTTGGCCCGGATGCGGCGCAGGTAGGCGTCCACGGTGTGGGTGGACAGTCCCATGTGGCGGGCCGTCTGCAGGTAGGTCCGGCCGGCGGCGATGTGCCGGAGCGTCTCCCGCTCGCGCGGAGCCAGCGCGGGGGCGGGGGCTTCGGTGTGCGACGGGGCGAGGATGGCGCTCATGGTGATTCCTCCGGCGGAACGGCTGGGGGGCTGTCCGGTTAGGGCGATTTGCCCTTGTTCCACCAGATTGCTTGCCGTACTGCATGAAGCTGTCCGCCGACTGTCACAGACGTGTCACAGGGGCCGGAGCGCTGGTTTGAACCAGTGCTCCGGCCCCTGTCCGCCGCTGCTCCCCGCTTCCCTCAGGTCACGGCGGCCCGGGCCGTCCGCTCCACCAGGGACACGCCGTCGCCCATGGACGCGCTGCCGTCCGACAGGACCGCGACGAGGTACCGGTGTCCCTTGACCGTGACCCGGCCGACGCTGTTGACGTCCCACAGGCCCGTGGTGTTCCGCTCCAGCCAGCCGTTCTTCAGGGCCCGCCCGGAGTCCTCGGTGCCGGCCGCGGAGACACCCCAGCTCTGCTCGGGTGCGACCTGGCTCATCAGGGTCCGGACATAGGCGCGGGACCGCGCGTCGAGCCCGCCGGAGCCCGCGCGCACCGTGCCCCCGGTGCCGAACACCGCCCACAGCAGCCGTATCTGGTCGCTCGCTGTGGTCCGGGTCAGGCCCCACTTGCCGCCCGGCCCGCCCGTCGTCGAGGTCAGCCCGAGGCGCTTGTTGGCCGCCGCCAGCCCGGAGGCCCGGCCGATCTGCCGCCACAGGGCGTCCGCGGCCGCGTTGTCGCTGCGCCGGATCATCGGCTCGGCGCGTTTCCGTTCCCGCGCGGTGAGCTGCCGTCCCGCGTCCTGCGCCTGGAGCAGCAGCGCCGCGAGGATGTCGACCTTGACGATGCTGGCGGTGTCGTACGCCCGGTCCTCGCCGTGCAGCACAGGGGCGCCGCCGGCGCCGTCCAGGTCGAGTACGGCCGCCGTGGCGTGCGCCGGGGTGTGCCCGGAGGATGCGGTCGTGGCGGCCGCGGCCGGGGCCGGGTACAGGAGGCCGGCGGAGAGCAGGGCCGATGCCGAGGCCAGCAGAGCCCCGGCCTTGCTCGCGGTGCGGGAGGGGCGGGAGGACATGGGTCACGAACGTAGCCACCGCGCGCGCCCGGCGACGTGGCACCGGTCACCTTCGGCCCGGATTCGCCCGGATTGTGAGAAGAGCCACCGATGGAGCGCATTGCGGGGCCCGGCTCGCCCCCGGGGCGGCGTGTACGCACGGCCGGGCCGTCTCCCTCGCTTATCGTCGGCCGGACACCGACATCCGGAGTGAACATGGAAAAAACGGATGAACTGGTTGGTGTGGCGGCCGTACCCCTCGGCCCGGCCGTGCGCCGTATCCGGCCCTGGCCGCTCGGCGCCGCCCTCGCGCGCACGGCCGCCGCCACCGCCGTGCTCCTGCTGGCCGGCACACAGTGGCTCGACGATCCGGCCGTCCAGGCCTGGCGCACCGTCTGCCTGGCCATCACCGTCCAGGCGCTCCCCTTCCTGCTCCTCGGCACCGCCCTGTCCGGTGCCATCAACGCGTTCGTGCCGGCCGACCTGTTCACCAGAGTCCTGCCGAAGCGGGCAGCCCTCGCCGTACCGGTCGCCGGGGTCGCCGGCGCGGTCCTGCCGGGCTGCGAGTGCGCCTCCGTCCCGGTCGCCGGCAGCCTGATCCGCCGCGGCGTCACCCCGGCCGCCGCCTTCGCCTTCCTGCTCTCCGCGCCGGCGATCAACCCCGTCGTGCTCACGGCCACCGCCGTCGCCTTCCCCGGCAACCCCGCGATGGTCGCCGCCCGGCTGCTCGCCTCCCTCGCCACGGCGGCCGTGATGGGCTGGCTGTGGCTCTGGCTCGGCAGGGAGGAGTGGCTGCGCCCTCTGCTGCGCCACCGGCACACCGGCCACCGGCACGGACACAGCCGCTGGACCGAGTTCCGGCTCGGCTTCCAGCACGACTTCCTGCACGCGGGCGGCTTCCTGGTGCTCGGCGCCATGGCCGCCGCCACCTTCAACGTCACCGTGCCGCGCTCCGTCCTCGACACCTTCTCCGGCTCGCCCTGGCTCTCGGTGCTCTTCCTGGCCGCCCTCGCCGTGCTGCTGGCCGTCTGCTCGGAGGCGGACGCGTTCGTCGCGGCCTCCCTCACCGGCTTCTCACCGACCGCCCGGCTCGCCTTCCTCGTGGTCGGACCGATGGTCGACCTGAAGCTGATCGCCCTGCAGGCGGGTACCTTCGGCCGCGCCTTCGCCTGGCGGTTCTCCACGGCCACCACCGTCGTGGCGATCGCCGCGAGCGTCCTGACCGGAGGAGCGCTGCTGTGAAACGCCCCGCCCAGACCCTGCTCCTGACACTCACCGGCATCGGCCTGCTGCACGTGGCCCTCTTCACCGACACCTACCTGCGCTACGTCAAGCCCGGACTGCGCCCGCTGCTCATCGCGTCCGGGGTGATCCTGCTGCTGCTCGGCCTCGCGGGAGCGGCCGCCCGGGACCGGCACCACCCGTCCGGGGACCCCGGTCACGAGCACGGCCACGACCACACCGGCACCCCGCGCGTCGCCTGGCTGCTGTTCCTGCCCGCGCTCAGCCTGCTGCTGTACGCCCCGCCCGCGCTCGGCGCGTACACCGCGGCCCGCGCCAACAGCAAACCCGTCGCCGTGCAGAAGGGCTTCGCCCCGCTGCCCGCGACCTCGCCGCTGCCGCTGACCCTCACCGACTTCACCAGACGGGTCCAGCAGGACCGCAGCCGGGCCGTCGGGCACCGCACCGTCCGGCTGACGGGCTTCGTCACGCCGGCCGGCGAGGACGGCGGCTGGTACCTGACCCGCATCATCTTCACCTGCTGCGCGGCGGACTCCCAGACGGTCAAGGTGCGCATGTACGGCACCGAGGCGCCGCCCGCCGACACCTGGCTGGCGGTGACCGGCACCTGGCACCCGCGCGGCTCCCTCGGCACCAGGACCGCCGAGGCGGCGCTCGATGTCCGGGACGCCACCCCCATCGCCCAGCCGGTGAACGCCTACACCGACGACCTGCCGCTCACGCCCTCCTAGGACCTCCCCCCGGCCGGCCGCGCCGCCCGCACGGTCCCGGCCGGGCAGGAACCCCCGCCTGCGGCGGACGACGGGCGTGGACAGGTGCACGATGGTGTCATGACCCTCGCTCGGGACACCGGGTCCGGGAGACCGCGGGGGCCGCCCCGGGTTCGGGCCGCCGGTGCGCGAGAGGAGGCGGTGACGATGACACGGACACCTCCCACGACGGTCGCCCCGGTGCGGCTGTGGCGGTGGCGGCGCAACCCGCTCAAGCGGCACAGCGACGTCGTCGAGGCCTGGATCGTTCTCGCCGGCTGGCTGCTCGCCCTGGTCGCCGGGGTCTTCGCGGGTGTGGTGGCGGCCCGGACCTCCGAGTCGTCGTTCGCGGCACGGGTGTCCCAGCTGCACCCCGTCTCCGCGGTACTCACCGACGATTCCGCGCGCACCCCGGCCGTGGGCAGCGGATACGACGACGGGCGCGTGTGGGCCGCGGTGCGCTGGACGGACGCGGACGGTTCGGTGCACACCGACCGGGCGAAGGTCTCCTCGGGCGCCCCCGCCGGCACCCGGATCACCGTGTGGACGAACCAGTCGGACCGGGTCGTGCCCACCCCCGTCACCGGAGCGGCGGCCGATCTGCAGTCGGCGCTCACCGGAGCACTCGTCGCCCCGGCGGCGAGCGCGCTGGTCTGGGGCGCCGGACGGCTGGTCCGCGGCCGGCTCATCCGGCGGCGCATGGCCGAGTGGGACGAGGAGTGGAAGCAGATCGGACCCCGGTGGGGGAACTTCAGCGGAGGCAGGGGCTGAGCGCGGGCGGCGTGCGCCCGTGCAGGGCAGGGTGCGCCCCCTGGACATACCGCGGAGGTTGTACACCGGCCGGGCGGTACCGCGGCCGGTGGAGCCGGCAGTCAACTCCCGGGTTGGCGACGGGCCGAGCCCCGGCACGTAGCTTTTGTGCCGTGCCGTGAGGCACTCGTCAACCAGGGGGAGAAACACATGCAGACGAACATCTTCACCAGGACCCTCCTCGCCGCCACGACCACCGTGGCGCTGGCCGCGGGCAGCCTGGCCGCCGCGGGCACCAGCTTCGCCGCGCCCGCGCCCGCGGCAGCCCAGCCGGCGGCGGTCAGCGAGGCCGTCACCCCGCAGGCGGTGAACAACCTCGGCCTGAACGCCACCCAGGCGAAGAAGGTCCAGCGCTGGCTGAAGACGTACTGGAACTACCGGGGTCCCATCGACGGCAAGCTCGGCACCAGCAGCTGGAAGGCCTTCCAGCGCTGCCTGAAGCAGTACTGGGGCTACACCGGCCGGATCGACGGCGTCGTCGGCAAGGGCACGATCAAGGCGCTCCAGCGGCTCCTGAAGAGCGGCTACGGCTACCGCGGTGCGATCGACGGCATCGCCGGCGCCGGCACCAAGGCCGCCTTCAAGCGGTTCGCCAACGCCCACTGAGGTAGGGCACCCCGGTCTGCCCGGACCACCCTCCGCCCCGCCGCCGGGCGGAGGCCTCCGGGCAGACCGCCCGGCGCACGGGATGCCGGGGCGCCTGCCGGGCCGGTCCGGGGGGCACCGGCGGGCGGACGAACCCTCGGTGGAGGGCTTGAGGACGCCCTGCCGGGTAACCCGCACGACATGGCGAAGCTCCACGTACCGCGGCGGCACCACCGGCAGGCCGCCGACGCGACCCCGGCACCGCGGATCCCGGCGCCGGAGGAGGCCGGCCCCGCCCCGGAGGTCGAGCGGCAGGCGCCGCGGACGCCCTCGAAGCTGCCCCGCAGGGCGTGGGCCGCGGCCTTCAAGGGCGCCCTGCGCGAGTTCGCGGACGACGAGCTGACCGACCGGGCCGCGGCGCTCACCTACTACGCCGTCCTGTCCCTGTTCCCCGCCCTGCTGGTGCTGGTCTCCCTGCTGGCCGTCGCCGGCAGGTCGGTCACGGACCGGGTGCTGGCCAACCTCCACGACCTCGCGCCCGGCCCCGCCCGCGACATCGTCACCCGGGCCGTGGAACAGCTGCGCAACGGCGCCGGCGTCGGCTCGGTCATGGCCCTGGCCGGAATCGTGCTCGCCGTGTGGTCGGCGTCCGGCTACGTGGCCGCGTTCATCCGCGCCGCCAACGCCGTCTACGACATGCCCGAGGGCCGACCGGTGTGGAAGATCCTCCCGGTGCGCGTCGGCGTCACCGTCGTCCTGATGATCCTCGCCGTGGCCGGCGCGCTCATCGTGGTGTTCACCGGAGCCCTGGCCCGCCGCGCCGGGCAGGCGCTCGGCCTCGGCGACACGGCGCTGACCGTCTGGGCGATCGCCAAGTGGCCGGTGCTGGTCCTGCTCGTCACCGTGATGATCGCCATCCTGTACTGGGCCACCCCGAACGCCAGGGTCAAGGGCTTCACCTGGATCACCCCCGGCAGCCTCCTCGCCCTGCTGATCTGGATGGCCGCCTCCGCCGGCTTCGCGTTCTACGTCGCCAACTTCGCCTCCTACAACAAGACCTACGGCACCATGGCCGGCGTCATCGTCTTCCTGGTCTGGCTGTGGATCACCAACCTGGCGATCCTGCTGGGCCTGGAGTTCGACGCGGAGACCGTACGGCAGCGGGCCATCGCCGGCGGCCATCCGCCCCGCGCCGAGCCCTACACCCAGCCCCGCGACACCAGGAAGTGGGACGAGGAGGACGTACGCCGCCTGGACGAGACCTGACGTCGGCGCCCTCCCGGCCCCGTCAGGCCGCGTACCCGCCGTCCACCGAGAACTCCGCGCCCGTCACGTAGGCCGCCTCCGGCCCCGCGAGGAACGCCACCGTGGACGCCACCTCCTCGGCCGTGCCGAAGCGGCCCAGGGCGGTCATGGCGGCCTGGCCCGCCGCGTACGGTCCGTCCGCGGGATTCATGTCGGTGTCGGTCGGACCCGGGTGCACGACGTTCGCCGTGATGCCCCGCCCGGCCAGTTCCCGCGCCAGGGCCTTGGTCAGTCCGACGACGGCCGACTTGCTCATCGCGTACAGCGTGGCCCCGGGCCCCGGCACGCGCGCGGCGATGCAACTGCCGACGGTGATGATCCGCCCGCCGGTCCCCATCAGCGCGGCGGCCGACTGGGCGGCCAGGAACACCCCGCGCACGTTCACCGCGAGGAGCCGGTCGACGTCCGCGGGGGACAGGCTCTCCAGCGGTCCCAGCACGCCGACGGCCGCGTTGCCCACCAGCACGTCCAGCCCGCCCAGTTCCTCCGCCGCGCGCCGTACCGCGCCCGCCGCCTCCGCCGCGTCCGCGGAGTCGGCGCGCAGGGCCACCGCCCGCCGGCCCAGCGCCTCGATGTCCCGTACGACGCCCTCGGCCGCGTCCTTGCCGTGCACATAGGTCACTGCCACGTCCGCGCCCTCCCGCGCCAGTCGCCGTGCCGTCGCCGCGCCGATGCCCCGGCTGCCGCCGGTGACCAGTGCCGTCCTGCCGCGCAGATCCACTCGTGAAGTCATGGCTCCATCCCAGCCGACGGCCTCGGGGGACACCGGCGGGGAACGGACATCGACCTCGATGGCCCACGGCGGGACGGCACCCGGTCAGCCTTGCGCGACACCGCCCGGTGTGATCAGGCCGGTCTCGTAGGCGAGGATCGTGGCCTGGACCCGGTCGCGCAGGCCCAGCTTGGACAGCAGGGCGTTCACATGGCTCTTGACCGTGCCCGTGGTGACGCCGAGTTCGGCACCGATCTCGGCGTTGGTCAGCCCCGAGGCGATCTTCAGCAGCACCTCCCGTTCCCGCTGGGTGAGCCGGCCCAGGGGTCCGCCGGCCGGGGGCGGAGGCGGGGCCGTGCGGGCGAAGGTGTCGATGAGGCGGCGGGTCACGGCGGGCGCCAGGATGCCGTCGCCGGCCGCGACCACCCGGATCGCGGACAGCAACTGCTCGGGCTCGGCGTCCTTCAGCAGGAACCCCGACGCGCCGGCACGCAGCGCCTCGTACACGTACTCGTCCAGGTCGAACGTGGTGAGCACCAGCACGCGCGGCCCGCCGGCCGGCGCGGTGATCAGCCGGGTCGCGGTGAGACCGTCCATGCCCGGCATCCGGATGTCCATCAGGACGACGTCGGCCTCCCCGGCGGCGGCGAGCGACACCGCCGCCGCTCCGTCACCGGCCTCGGCCACCACGGTCAGATCGGGTTCGGCGTCCACGATGGCGGCGAATCCGGCCCGGACCACGGCCTGGTCGTCGACGACGATCACGCGTACGGCTACGGGGACACCTCCTGGACCGGGGCCGGAACGGCTCCGGCCGGCAACACCACCCGTAGCGTACCGGCCGGTTCGCACACGATCCGCCCCTCGCCCGCGGCCGCCTGTACCCGCAGGCGTTCGGCGACCGGGCCCGCGACGGCGAGCCGTACCCCCGTCACCGTGATCCGCAGGGTGCCGCGCCAGCGCCGCAGGGTCACCCGGGCCGGTCCCACGTCGCCCGCGCCGAGCGCCGCTTCGACGATCCGGTACACCGAGACCTGCACCGACGGCGGCAGGTCCCGGCCGGCCTCCGGCAGACCCCGCAGCCGCACGTCACGGCCACCGGAACGCAGGGCACGGCACAGCGCCTCCAGGTCGCCGACGGCCGGCGACGGAGCGAGCCGGCCACCGGGCTCGCCGTCGTCGCCCATGCTGTGCAGCATCTCCCGCATCGCGGCCAGCGCTGCCCTGGCCGCGCCGGCCACCTCCGCCAGGTCACCCCGCCGGGCCGCGCCCACGAGCGCCTGCGTCCGCTCCAGCACCGCGTCGCGCAAGGTGGCCGCCAGCCGCTGCCGTTCGGCCTCCGCGGCCCGGTCCGCCTGCCACATCGAGCTGGCGAACGCGAACTCGTCGTAGGCCAGGGCGCGCAGCCGACGCCGCCGTACGAACAGGCCGGCGCCCCACACGGCGGCGAACACCGGGGCCAGCAGGACGGACAGGAAGAAGGTCAGCAGGACGGCGCCGCCCGCGCCCGTCGGCTCGCCCGCCACCGAACCGTCGGACCAGGCGACGGCCGCCAGGGCCCCGGCCGTGCCGAGCGTCGCCGCGGCCGGCGCGGGCCAGGTACGCCCGGGCCCCTGCCCGTACGCGGCGACCGCGTACACGGCCAGCGTCTCCGCGAGTGTCCCGGCGGCGAGGAACTCCGCCACATCGGACCGCAGGTGCCACCCGGCCACGGCCGCCGGCCCCGGCCAGGCTGTCGCGAGAACGGCGAGCAGGACGGCCCACGGCGCGCGTCTGCGCCACAGCAGCGGCAGCGCGTGCAGCACCAGCAGCCCGCAGACCACCAGCAGCGCAGGCAGCGCGGCGCGCCGGTCGGCGGCCGACCAGTCCTCCGTGAGCGCCAGGGCGCAGGACACCGGAAGGATCACCGACACCGACACCAGCGCCGGATCGGCCAGCCGCTGCTCGCGCAGGACGTCACGCCGCCGGCCGTGCTCGTCCGACCGCCCGGCCTCGGCACCGTCGGGCAGGGTCGCGCACACCCGCCAGCCGCCCTCCGGCGTGGGCCCGGCGGTCAGTTCGCCACCGGCCGCCGCGGCCCGCTCCCGCATCCCGGCCACACCGCGCCCCGCGCCCAGCCCGCCGGCTCCCTGCGCGGCGGCGCGCGGCGGCGCGTTCTCCACGGTCAGCCGGAGCAGGCCGTCCGCCCGCGTGACCAGCACCCGGGCGGCGGCGCCGGGGGCGTACCGCAGTGCGTTGGTCAGTGCCTCGCGGACGATGCCGTGGATCGCCTCGGCCGACGGACCGGCCAGGTCGCCGGGGATCCGCGCGGTGACCGGGCGGCCCAACCGGCCGAAGCCCGCGACCAGTTCCTCGATCCGCCCGCTCATCGGCCGGTGGTCCGGGCGGTCGGTGTCCCGCAGCACCCCCACCAGCCGTTGCAGCGCCGTGAGGGTCTCGGCGCCGGTGCGTTCCGCGAACGACAGCGCCTCGGTGGCCAGATCGGGCCTGCTGTCCTGGAGCCGGCGCGCCGCGTCGACGGTCACCACGACCGAGGTGAGGTGATGGGCGCTCACATCGTGCAGCTCCCGGGCCAGTCGGCGGCGCTCGTGGTCGCCGGCCAGCCGGCGGGCGTGCTCCGCCCCGGCCAGCCGGCGGGCCGCGACGAGCCGGCCGGCGAGCCACTGGCGCCGTGCCTCGCCGAGCCCCGCGCACAGCAGGTACACGCCGAGTGCGAGCGCCATGTCGGACAGCAGGGCGGGCCGCGGGCCCTCCTCCACGGCGCACAGCACCCACTCGGCACCCACCACGGCGGCGACGGCCCGCACCGTCACCGGCACCGGGCAGCGCACCGCGACGGAGTACAGGGTGATCAGCGTGCCGAGGCCGAGATAGCCGTCCGGCCAGGCGAGTCCGCCCAGGACCCGGGTGACGAGGGTGCAGGCCAGCGCCCGCACCGGGACGGTCCGGCGTTGCCCCAGTCCGGCCGTCTCCAGGGCCAGCGCGGCCAGCACGCAGAGCAGCGCCGGGCCGCCGGGTGTGTCGTCCGGGCCCACGCCGGGCCACAGCAGGCCGACCTGCCCGGCCGCCAGCAGCAGGGGCAGAAGCCAGTTGCGTGTCGTCTCCATGTCGCCGACGAGCGTAGAGGCCGCCTCGCGCGCAGGGCACCGGACCTGAGGAGGAGAGCCGTCTCCCACCAGAGACAGAGAGCGGACACCCGGCCACCGGCAGAGGCACCAACCAGGGATGGAGAATCCGCTCATGCCCCAGGCCGATGGCACACCGGGGCGTGTTTGGGCAGGCTGACGGCATGACACAGCCACAGCTTCCCGAGCAACTGCCGTACCACCGCCTGGCCCGCCTCTCACCCCGCTACCGGTGGTGGCGCCCCCTGCTCGGGACGCTGGTGGTGACCGTGACCTATCTGGTCACCCTGGTTCTGCTGATGCTGTCCTGCGCGGTTGCGGGGTCGGCCCTCGGATACCGGGAAGACGCGGACGGCTGGCCGGAGTTCGGCCCCGTCTCGGGCACCGCCGTGGATCTGCTCTCGATCGCGGTGGCGATACCCGTCCTGGCGCTGGCCGTGCGCTGGATCGGCAGGCGCCGGGCCGGCACGGTCTCCTCCGTGACCGGGCGGCTGAGATGGCGCTGGCTGCTGCGGTGCGTGCTGACCGCCGTGCCGATCCTGGCCCTCACGATGGGCGGGATGTTCCTGCTGCCCGCGGACGGCGAGGCGGAGAGCCCGTGGGTGGGCTGGGCGGCCTTCGGGAAGGCCCTCGCCATGCTCGTGCTGCTCGTGCCGGTGCAGGCAGCCGCCGAGGAGTACGTGTTCCGCGGCTGGCTGACGCAGACCGCCGGGGCGTACCTGCGCTCTCCGTGGGCCGCCCTCCTGCCGCAGGCCGTCCTGTTCGCCGCCGCCCACGGCTGGGGCACCCCCTGGGGCTTCGCCGACCTGGTGGTGTTCGGGACGGCCGCGGGCTGGCTGACCTGGCGGACGGGCGGGCTGGAGGCGTCCATCGCCCTGCACGCGGTCAACAACCTCCTCGCCTTCGGCGCCTCGGCCGCCGTCGTGGGCGGCCTGAGCAGCGACGAGACCGCGGCCGACGCGCCGTGGCAGACGGTCGCGCTCGACGTCGTGGGCATCGCGCTGTACACGGCGGCCGTGGCCTGGTGGCTGCGCCGCCGCCGGCTGGAGCGCACGGCCCCGGCGCCGAAGCCCTGGACACCGCCGCCGCCTTTCGCGATGGCGTACCCGTACGTCAACGGCGCCCCGGTGCCCCCGCAGTGGGCGGGTCACCCGGGACAGCCGGGACAGGGTGTGGCCGTTCCGCCCGCCTCCTGGGGTGCCGGGGGAGACGGCACGGACGGTGTGTGAGCCGCGGCCGGGGCCGGCGCCCGGGGTGGGCGCCGGCTTCCCGGCAGAAGGAGTTCCACGCGTCGAGGAACACGATCCAGCCGACGGCCGCTGACACCGGACGGTCGAGGGGAACGAACGACGAGTCCTCGGGTGTCAGGTGGTGTGCAGGGCCGTGTGCAGGGTGCGGACCGCCAGGTCGATGGCGGCCTGGGCGGCGTGGGTGCCGCGCAGGGCGTTGAGCATCACGAAGTCGTGGATGATGCCCTGGAAGCGGACCGCGGTGACCGGGACACCGGCGGCGCGGAGTTTGTTGGCGTAGGCCTCGCCCTCGTCGCGCAGGACGTCGGCCTCGCCGGTGATGACCAGTGCCGGGGGCAGGCCGGTGAGCTGTTCGGTGGTGGCGCGCAGCGGGGAGGCGGTGATCCGGGCGCGGTCGGCGGGGTCGGTGGTGTACTGGTCCCAGAACCACTGCATGCCGTCGCGGCGCAGGAAGTAGCCGGTGGCGAACTGGTGGTAGGACGGGGTGTCGAAGTTCGCGTCCGTGACCGGGTAGAACAGCACCTGCTGTACGAGTGCGGGTCCGCCGCGTTCCTTGGCCGTCAAGGTCAGCGCGGCGGCCATGTTGCCGCCGACGGAGTCGCCGGCCACGGCGAGCCGGGAGCCGTCCAGGCCCTTGTCCGCTCCGTGGTCCACCACCCACTGGGCGACGGTGTGGTTCTGCTCGACGGCGACCGGGTAGCGGGCCTCGGGGGACAGGTCGTACTCGGGGAAGACGATCGCGGCCTGTGCGCCGACGGCGAGTTCGCGGACCAGGCGGTCGTGGGTGTGGGCGTTGCCGAAGACCCAGCCGGCGCCGTGGATGTAGACGATGACGGGGAGGGTGCCGGTGGTGCCGGCGGGCTTGACGATCCGGGTGCGGATGCTGCCGGTGGGGCCGCCGGGGACGGTGATCCACTCCTCGTCGACGGCCGGCTTGTCGATCTGGCCGGACTGCACCTCGTCGACCGCCTTGCGGCCCTCCGCCGGGGGCAGGTCGAACAGGTAGGGCGGATTGGCGGTCGCCGCCGCGAACTCGGCCGCCGCGGGTTCCAGCACCGGCTCCACCGGCGCAACGGCATCAGACATGCGATTCTCCTCGGAGTCCTGGGTCCCGCCGAGCCGGCTGCGCCGGCCACCGGACATGCGCCCGTCCGCGCGCCGGCACCTCCACAGTGCACGGATCCGCCGACCACCGCACTCGGGAGAGGCACTCCGGTACGCGAGAGGCGGCACTCGCCGGTCAGCCGACGTGGGCGGCGATGGCCCGGGCGCAGGCCAGGGACTCGGTGTGGGTGGTGTCCACCTCCAGGTCGTACGTCACGCCCAGGTGAACCAGCTGGGCCTGGGACGCCGCCATGCCCTCGGCCCGGTCTCCCCGGGCGAGCTCCCGTGCCGCGGCGACCTCGGGATCGCACCGGACGCCGACCCACAGCACGCCGAGGCCGGCCAGCGCCTCCTGCCAGCGCTGCTGGGAGGCGGCCCCGCCGAGGAAGACGTCGTCGACGACGATCCCGGCACCCGCCCGGGCCGTCGCCGCGACCTCCTCCATCCAGGCCGCCTCCAGTGCCCGGAAACCGGCCCCGACGTGCACCCCGCCGTCGTCGGCGAACTCGATCCCGCCGTCCGGCCCGCGCAACCTCGGCGGCAGCGCGTCCACGAGCGAGTCGATCCCGAAGGCCAGCCAGGGATCGGGCAGTACCGCCTGCAGGCACCGCACGATGCCGGACTTGCCCGCGCTGGAACCACCGTTGAGAAGGATCACCTGAGTCGTCACCGGGTCACCGTACAGAGCGTTCGGTGAAGGCGGTAACGAATTCCGGGAGCCCGGGATGTCCAGCGGTGCCTCCTCCGGTTCGTTGAGGAGGCCGGAGTCGAGGTGTTCCTGGTACAGCGAGCGGGGCAGCACGCCGTACCCGGCACCCGCGTTCCCCGCTTACAGCACCGCGTACCGGTTCGGCACGGTGACCCAGAAGGGTCCGCGGCAGGTTACGACAACGTCGCCGACACCTCCTTCCCGCGGTGCGGCGGCTCGGTCCTGCAGGACGGCCTCGTCTTCGGCTTCGGCACGTTCGGCTTCCCGCCGCCGGACACCCACGTGGTGGAGTTCCAGGCCCCGCCGCGGGCGTCCCGGGCCGGCTGTCCCGGACGGCCCGGCGGGACGGCACACCGGACGAGCAGCTCGACGTGTGGCACGCCTGGCTGGTGGAAGATCTTCCCGGCGGCCGGTCCGTATCCTCACCCAGGAGACGCAGACCGGCCGGCCGCCGAACTGGCCCGGCAGACGCCGAGCCCGACGCTCAACGGTCATCAGGCGTGGCTGGACGGCCTGGTCCGCACCGCCTCCGGCCGGACCGGCGCCTGACCGGCACCGGCCCACCCGGGCGTGCCCGCCGACCCGTGGGGTACGCCCGGAAACCGTCAGAGCCCCACGACTTAGGGAAGTTGACGTCATGACAGACAAGCTCACCGTGAGCGTCCTGGGCACCGGCATCATGGGCGCCGCGATGGCCCGCAACCTCGTGCGGGCCGGACACACCGTCCGCGCCTGGAACCGCACCCGCGCCAAGGCGGAACCGCTCGCCGCCGACGGCGCGCACGTCGCCGGCACGCCCGCCGAGGCCGTCGAGGGCGCCGACGTCGTCCTGACCATGCTCTACGACGGCGCGGCCACCCTGGACGTGATGCGCGAGGCCGCCCCCGCGCTGCGCTCCGGGGCCGCCTGGGTGCAGTCCACCACCGCCGGACTCGAAGCCGTCGGCGACCTGGCCGGGTTCGCCCGCGACCACGACCTGGTCTTCTTCGACGCGCCGGTGCTGGGCACCCGTCAGCCTGCCGAGGCCGGCCGGCTCCTCGTCCTCGCCGCGGGACCGAGCGGGCACCGCGCCGCCGTGACGCCGGTGTTCGACGCGGTCGGGGTCCGTACCGTGTGGACCGGGGAGGACGGCGCGGCCGGCACCGCGACCCGGCTGAAGCTGGTGGCCAACAGCTGGGTCCTCGCGGCCACCGCGGCGACCGGCGAGGTGCTGGCCCTGGCCCAGGCGCTCGGCGTGGACCCGCAGGGCTTCTTCGACGCGATCGCGGGCGGACCGCTGGACATGGGGTACCTGCACGCCAAGTCCCAGCTCATCCTGGACGACCAGCTGACCCCGCCCCAGTTCGCGGTGGCCACGGCCGCCAAGGACGCCCGGCTCATCGTCCGGGCGGGCGAGGCGCACGGTGTGCGGCTGGACGTGGCCGCGGCGAGCGCCGCGCGTCTGGAGCGCGCCGCCGCGCAGGGCCACGCCGACGAGGACATGGCCGCCGCTTACTTCGCCAGCTTCGACCCCGCCGACCGGCCGTCCGCCTGAGGGAAACCCGCAGTCCGCCGGCCGTCCGACTGGTGGAGCCGGGCGGTCGATCGGCCGTCCGCCCGGTGGAGTCCCGCAGGTCCGAGCCGCCGCTGTCGCCCGGCGCCGTCGAAGAGCACGCTCCCGGCGTCCCGCGCGACCTCGGGGCTCGGCGCGGGGGCGGTCATGTCCCCGTGCCCGTACCCCCCGCCGTCTCCGCCGCTGCTTCCTCCGCCGCTCGTCCCGCGGATTCCCCGGGCACGGTGTAGAAGACGGACGAGCCCTGCTTGGTGCGCTGAGCGCCGTTCCTGGCCACGAGGTTCTCCAGGGTGGCGCGTACGACCTTGGTCTGGATGCCGCGTTCGGGATGCATCCGGCCCAGCGCGTCGGTGACCTCCGCGGCGGAGCGCGGTTCCTTCTGCTCCGCCAGGTGCCGGCGGACGAGTTCGACCAGGGTGGGCTGGGCGGACCCGGACGCCGCCTTCTTCTTCGCCGGCTTCTTCACCGTCGTCGCCTTGGCCGTGGCCGCGGTGGCCGTCGCGGTCCTCGGTGCCGGCTTCTTGGCCCCGGTACGCCGCGTGCTGCCGCTCTTCTTCCGGGGGGAGGGTACGACCACGCCGCCGGTCGGTGCGGCGATACCCAGCGCCTGCTGCATGCTGAGCAGGACGGCGTGGTCGTGCTGCAGGGCGGTCAACTGCTCCTGCAGCGAGGCGATTTCCGCCGTGATGCGTTCCTGCTCCTTGAGGTTGCGTTCGAGGTCGTCGGTCACCTGGCTGACGTACTGGGAGGTCAGTTCGGTGATGGTCCCAGCGCTTTCCGGCATGTTTCCTCCGCTCCTGACGGTGCGACACCTGGATGATACGGGTGGGTCAACCTGTTTTCACCGTTGGTGAGGCGGCGAAACCGACCGATGGTGTGCCGTTCCGGCACCTGCTGCTCGGCCCGCCGGTATCGCGCCGAGTTCGGCTTGCCACCGGAGGGGTGGGGGCGATCGTCACGAGCGTCTTCGAGATATCGAATGCTGTGCGACATGCTGTGCGGGGGTCTACGGTAGAGGACTGGCTCCTGATGTCAAACGGCACAGCGGAGGACGGGAGCCGGCTCCGACGTTCGCGTGCACCGCGCGCCGTGACTGCCATCGTCGCACGGGAGGCCGGCCGGCGTATGTCAGCGCCGCCGTGGCCGACTTCGGCCATGACCGCCACCCCGGCCGGAGCCACTCAGGACCGCATGCCCCCGGCACGGCCCCCCCCGGCCGCCCGCCGGGACAGCGGACGCGCTCACCCGAGGACGAGCGGGAGTTTCGCGGCCGAGGCGCCCAGTTCGGCACGCTCCATGCCGGTCGGAGCCCGACGGCCGGTGCCGATGCGCAGGGCGTCCTGGTCGGACCACGACCCCGGGAAGGGTGCCCCGGCGATCTCCTCCAGCATCGCGCGTGACCGGGCGAGGCCCTCGGCGGGCGGTTGTGCCGCGTACGGGAGGTGCGCGATCAGGTCCAGGTGGTGCAGGGTCCACTCGAGGACGTACGCGGAGAGGTAGTCGCCGACGGTGAGGACCATCTCCTGCGTGCCGACCCGCTGCTCCGGATCGGCCAGCTCCGCCGCGCGGCCGGCGGCGGAACCGACGTCGTCCAGGTGGAACTTCAGCAGCCGCGGCTCCCCGTACGCCGCGGCCAGCCGGACGGTCAGCGCGTCCAGCGGGTCGTCTCCGGTCGGCGGGGTCCCCGTCACGTTCCAGTACGTCACCGCGTTGCGCGTCGGCTCCGCCGCGGTGGGCGTCACCAGGGTGATCAGGACGTCCTGGGCGTCGATGACCAGGTGGCACACCAGGTCCCGGACCAGCCAGCCCGTACAGCCGGACGGCCGTGCGAAGTCCTCGTCGGGGAGCGCGGCGACCGCCGTACGCAAGGCCGCCCACGAGCGCGAGAAGAGATCCACCATCGCAAACTAACAGCGCCCGGCCGGCCCTTCGACCCGATTTCCCGACCGGACACGGCCGCTCCGGGACCCGCGGGCGCGCGGATGCCGTCGCGATCTGTGCCGCCATGGCTCAGGCAATGCCGCAGCAGCCCGACGCGCAGGTCCGCGACGGGCAGCGCGGTCGGTGCGGCCGCCGGACCCGCCTGCCCGGCCCAGGTGTCCGCCGGTGCGGCGGGTGTTCAGCGATGGGGGAGCGAGAGCGGGTAGGCGGCGGCGCCCTCGGTGTTCAGCAGGACGACCACCGAGCCGGGGCCGAGCCCGAGCAGCTCGCGGCGTTCCCCCGCGCCGTCGCCGGCGAGTACCGCGCGGGCACCGGCGAGTGCGGCGGCACCGCAGGGACCCGAGGAGACGCCCAGCGCGGCGAGGTCCCGCGCCGCACGGACACTGTCGGCGTCGGTGACGGCGACCGCGGCGTCCATCCCGGCGCGCAGCACGGGCCAGGCAGTGGTGGACAGCGTCCCGCAGTTCAGCCCGGCCATGACGGTCTCGCCGGTGCCGACGTCCACCGGAGCGTCCCGGGTGAGACTGGCCAGGAGGCAGGCGGCGGACTCCGGTTCGACCGACAGCAGGGCCGGGGCCGCAGTCGTCGTACGGCTGCGGTAGTGGGTGACGACGGCCTGCGCCAGCGAGCCGACGCCCACCGGGACGGCCACCAGTCCCGGCGCGGCGGCCCCGGCGGCGGCCAACTGCTCGTCGATCTCGGCGCACAGCGTGGAGTAGCCCTGGACGATCCAGCCGGGGATGGTCTCGTACCCCTCCCACGCGGTGTCCTGGATCAGCACCGCGTGCGGCGCCCGGGCCGCCTGGTCCGCCCGGCGCACGGCCTCCTCGTACGGGCCCGGCACCCGGGTCACCGCCGCGCCCTCGGCCGCGATGGCCGCCACGGTGGCAGGGTGCATGCCCTGAGGTACGAAGACGAACGCGCGCCGGCCGTGCAGCCGGGCCAGCCGGGCCACGGCGCGGCCGTGGTTGCCGTCCGTGGCGCAGACCAGGGTGACCGGCCCCCGGCCGCGTGCCGCCAGCGCGAGGTGCACCGCCCAGGACGCGCCCAGCACCTTGAAGGCCGGCAGCCCCAAGCGTGCCGACTCGTCCTTGACGAAGACGCGGCCCACGCCCAGCTCCTGTGCAAGCACCGGCAGTTCGGTCAGCGGGGTGGGGGTGTGGCCGGGGAGGGAGGCGTGGAAGTTCCGCACCTCGGCGGGGGCCGGCGCACAGCGCCAGGACCGGGCGGTCGGCCGTACGCACCACGGTACCGCCCCGCTGGACGACGACGACTTCTCGCGCATCCCCTCAGCCTGCCGCCTCATTCCGCCACCGGTCCAGCACACGGTCGCCACCTGTGCGCGCGGTGACGGTCAGGCGGACATCGGACCTCACCGACCGGGACACCGCGTCCGCACCCTGCCGGAGAGGGGGTTCACCCGCGTGCGGCCGGACTGCTGCGCACCCGGTACCCGTCGACCACCGTCAGGGCAGGATCGAGTCGATGTACCCGCCGTCCACACGGAGCGCCCCGCCGGTCGTGGCCGATGCCTGCTCCGAGCCGAGGTAGACGACCATGTGGGCGATCTCCTCCGGCTCGATCAGCCGCTGCAGCAGGGACTGCGGCCGGTACTCGCGCATGAACGCGCGCTGCGCCTGCTCCCAGGGCAGGTCCCGGCCGACGAGGTCGTACACGAAGTCCTCGACGCCGCCGGTGTGCGTGGGTCCCGCGATGACCGAGTTCACCGTCACGCCCGTGCCCGCCGCCTTCTTGGCGAAGCCGCGGCTCACCGCCAGCAGCGCGGTCTTCGACATGCCGTAGTGGATCATCTCGGCGGGAATGACCACCGCCGAGTCGCTGGCGACGTACTGGACGCGCCCCCAGCCGCGCTCGGTCATGCCCGGCAGATACAGCCGGGTCAGCCGTACGGCGGCGAGGACGTTCACCTCGAAGTAGCGCCGCCACTCGTCGTCGGTGATCTCCAACGGGTCCGCGGCGCCGAAGATGCCCAGGTTGTTGACGAGGATGTCCACGTGCGGCAACAGCTCCGCCACCCGGGCCGCGCCCTCGTCGCCGGAGACGTCGGCGGCCACCGGCACCAGTTCGGCGCCGGGCGCCTGCTCCGCCAGCGACGCGACGCCGTCGGCCACCCGCCGCTCGTCGCGGCCGTTGACGCCCACGCGGGCCCCGGCCCGGGCGAGGGCTACGGCGATGGCGGCGCCGATGCCCTGCGTCGAACCGGTGACCAGCGCGGTGCGTCCTGTCAGGTCGATCTGCATGGACGGGTGGGTTCCCTTCGTGCGCGCACGGATGCCACGGCAGGTCAAGTCTGACGGGCGGACGCCCCGAAGAGGCGGACGGCACGACGGACTGGGCCGTTCGGCTCGCCGGCCGTCCTCACCTCACCCCGTTGCCCACTGCTCGTCCTCGCGCTGGTCACCGGCGGTTTCCCGGGGACGGAGGCGACGGGCGACGGGAAACCCGTCGACTGCGGCCCGGCCACGGCGGGACCGTGATGCCGTCAACACCAGGCACGGCCTGCGTCGACGACGCAGGAGAACCGCAAGGGGGAAACCATGCGCAAGATGATTCGCGGGGCCGCCGCGTTCGCGACCGCCACGGCGGCGGTACTGGCGATGAGCGGCGCGGCCCACGCCGAGCGGGCGGCCGACCCGTGGGCCGGCTGCCCGGACGGGGCGGTGTGCGTGTACCCGCAGAACCAGAACCCGGCCCAGTCGCCGAGCCTGGTCCTCTACAGCTACGGGCCGCACAACCTCAGCAACCAGGTCGGCCGGCACTGGGTGCTCAACAACCAGTACGGCGGCGCGACGGCGAGCCTGTGCACGGGGTACAACGGCACCGGCTGCGGCGCACCCATCGCCGAGGGGACGGGCGTGTACGCCGACCTCACGCCGATCAACTCCATCACCCTGAACCGGCCGTAGGCGGCACGGCCCGCACGTCCACGCCCCTCGGGCCGCCCTGCCCCACCAGGAGGCCGGCCGAGGGGCCGTCACGGGGGAAGCTTCCGGAACCGCGACCGCGGTTCCGGAAGCTTTTTTTCGGCCACTCCTCACGCATGGCTGGGCCACCTGTCACACCCCGGCAGTAACCTGGGCTCCCGCCGTCTCACGGCCTGGGCACGCTTGCCATGGGGGACCCTTGGGGGAGCCGCGACAGGGAGCCGGCAACGGCAACCGGAACGAGAACGACGGGGACCGGACGGTGCCGACCACACCGTCCTTCCCCGCACAGCTACGACGACTGAGGCAGCAGCGCGGTCTGTCACTGGCCGACCTGGCCAGACAGACCCACTACAGCAAGGGGTATCTCAGCAAGATCGAGACCGGCGCGAAGCGCGCGACCGTCGACGTGGCCCGCCGCTGCGACCACGTCCTGCGCGCGGACGGCGAGTTGCTGCGTCTGGTCGTACCGCCGCGCGGAGCGGAACCCGCCGACGGCAACGATGTCACCGGTCCCGCCTGCCCCTACCCGGGCCTGTCGGCGTTCACCCCGCAGGACGCCGGCCGTTTCTTCGGCCGGGAGCGGGCCACGGCCGCCCTCGTGGAACGGCTCTTCGGCCGAGTCGGCAAGGGGCCGCTGCTGCTCGTCGCCCCCTCGGGCGCGGGCAAGTCCTCGCTGCTCAACGCCGGCCTGGTGCCCGCCCTGCGGCGGTCCGGCGGCTTTCCGATGGCCGGCGCCGACCGCTGGCCGGTCGTCACGCTGACCCCCACCGCGCACCCGGTGGACGAACTGCTGGAACGCACCGCCAAGGTACTCGGCGCCGACCTGGACCTCACCGCCGCCCGGCTGGGCGAGCGGCCCGAGGCACTCCTGGCCGCCGTCCGGGCCCGCGCGGCCACGACCCCGGCCGGGCACCGGCCACCCCCACCGCCCCGGCTCGTCCTGCTCGTCGACCAGTTCGAGGAACTGTTCACCCTCTGCGCCGACGACACCGAACGACGCACCTTCGCCCGCGTGCTGTGCACACTGGCCGCACCCCCGCCGTCACCCGGCCGCGATCCCGCGGTGGTCGTCCTCGGCGTTCGCGCCGACTTCTCCGGCCGCTGCCTCGACCTGCCCGAACTCGCCCCCGTCTTCACCGACGGCCTCTACGTCCTGCCCCCGATGACCACGGCCGAGCTGGTCGAGTCCATCACCCGCCCCGCCGAACTCGCCGGCGTCACCCTCGACCCCGGGCTGGTTCCGCTGCTGCTGCGGGACGCCGGACTGACCGGCGAACCCGGCGCGCGGGGCCTGCCCCCCGGCGCGCTGCCGCTGGTCTCCCACGCGCTGCTGGCCACCTGGCGCCACCGCGAGGCGGGCACGCTGACCGTCGCCGGGTACGAGAGCACCGGCGGCATCCAGGGCGCCGTGGCACGCACCGCCGAGGACGCCTTCGCCCAGCTGTACCCCGCCGAACAGCAGACCATCCGGCGCATCCTGTCCCGGCTCGTGCAGGTCTCCGACGGGGCCGGCGCCACCCGGCGCCGGGTCGGCCGGACCGCCCTCATGACGCAGCTGGCCGGCGCGGAGGGCGCCGGCACCGCGCTCGACGTGTTCGTCCGCGCCCGGCTCCTCACCGTCGACAGCGACAGCGTGGAGATCACGCACGAGGCCCTGCTGCACAGCTGGCCGCGGCTGCGGGAATGGATCAGCGCCGACCGGGCTGGCCTGCTCATCCGCCAGCGACTGGCCCACGCGGCGGCCGCATGGGAACGCGAGGGCCGCGATCCGTCGGCGCTCTACCGCGGCACGCGCCTGGACACCGTACGCTCCTGGGCGGCGGACACGGACGGCCTCGGCCCGCTGGGACCCGTCGAGGAGGCGTTCCTGCGCGCCAGCCAGGCGGAGGAGGAGGCCGGGCTGCGCCGGACACGGCGTCAGACCCGGCTGCGGCAGGCCCTGGTGGCCACCCTCGTCGTACTGCTCGGCTGCGCCCTGGCCGCCGGCGGCCTCGCCCACCGGCAGCGCGCCGACGCACTCGCCCAGGAACGCCTCGCCCGCTCCCAGGCCCTCGCCGTCCGGTCCACCCTGCTGGCCGGGGGCCGCCCCGAGGCCTCCATGCTGCTTGCCGCCGAGGCCTACCGCACCGAACCCACCGCCACGACCCGCGGAGCCCTGCTGAGCACCCAGGCCGAGCCTTTCGCGGCCCGGCTCGGCGGCCACCGCGGCCCGGTCAACACGGTGGCGTTCGCGCCGGACGCCCGGCTGCTGGCCACCGGCAGCTCGGACGGCACGGTCCGGCTGTGGCGCCTGACCGGTCACCGGACGGCCGCGACGCTCACCGTCCCCGGCCGGATCCGCTCCCTCGCCTTCGCCCCGGACGGCCGTACGCTCGCGGTCACCGCGACCGACGGGCCGGTACGGCTGTGGCCCACGGCCCTCTCGGCTCCCGCCACCCCGCTGCGGGGCACCGGCGCGGCCCGCGCGGTCGCCTTCGCCCCGCGCGGCCACACCCTCGCCGTCGCCGCCGCCGACGGAGCCGTCCAGCTCTGGGACACGGCCGGCCCGCCCCGGCGGACGGCCCGCCTCACCGGCCACTCCGGCGAGGTCGACGCGCTGGCCTTCGCCCCGGACGGCCGCACGCTCGCCTCCGCCGGCGCGGACCGGACCGTACGGCTGTGGGATCCCGGCCGGGCCCGGCAACTGGCCGTCCTGCGCGGCCACACCGACGGGGTGCTCGGCCTGGCCTTCGACCCCGACGGCCGCGGCCTGGCCAGTGGGGGAGTGGACCGGACGGTACGGCTGTGGGACGTCACCGGCCGCCGCGTCACGGCGACGCTCACCGGGCACAGCGACGACGTCAACGCCGTCGCCTACACCCCCGACGGCACCACCGTCGTCAGCGCCGGCGGTGACGGCACGACCCGGCTGTGGGACGTCCGCAGCGGACGGCTCGTCACCACCCTCGCCGGACACACCGACTACGTGATGTCCGTGGCGGTCGACACCACCGGCACACTGCTCGCCACCGGTGGCTTCGACCAGTCCGTGGTCCTGTGGGACCTGCGCGGCCGGACCCTGGCCGCACGCCCGTTCACCTCGGTCTCCGCCGTCGCCTACCGCCCGGACGGGCGGCTGCTGGCCACCGCGGACGCCGACCGCACCGTATGGCTGTGGGACCCGGACCCGGCCCGGCGGCGCGGGACGCCCACGACCCTGACGGGCGGCAGCGGCAGCGTCACCACCGTGGCGTACGCCCCCGACGGCCGCACCCTGGCCTCGGCCGGCTCCGACGGCACGGTGGTGCTGTGGGACCCCGCGGCCCGCCGCCCACGCACCGTGCTGCACGGTCACCGGGGCGCCGTGTTCGCGGTGGCGTTCGCGCCGGACGGCCGCACGCTCGCCTCCGCCGGCGCCGACCGCACCGTACGCCTCTGGGACGTCGCCGGCCGCCGCCCGCTCACCGTCCTCACCGGCCACACCGACTACGTCAACGGCGTCGCCTTCGGCCCCGACGGGCACACCCTGGCCTCCGCCGGCGACGACCTGACGGTACGGCTGTGGGACCTGCGGGGCCGCCGCCGGCCGGCCACGCTGACCGGTCACACCGGCGCCGTCCGCGGTGTCGCCTTCAGCCCCGACGGCCGCACACTGGCCAGTTCGGGCAACGACGGCACCGTACGGCTGTGGGACGTGGCCCGGCACCGGCCCCTCGGCTCGCTGACGGGCCACACCGGCTCGGTACGCGGACTTGCCTTCTCACCGGACGGCCGGCTCCTCGCCAGCAGCGGCACCGACCGTACGGTACGGCTGTGGGAGGTGCCCGGACGGCGGCCGTGGGCCACGCTCTCCGGGCACACCGACGCCGTGTGGGGCGTGGCCTTCGCACCCGACGGGCGGACGGTGGCCAGCAGCGGCACCGACGGCACGGTACGGCTGTGGGACCTGGACACCCGGACCCGGCTGGCGGAGATCTGCCGCCTGGACCGGGAGACGGACCCGGCGACGCGCCGCGCCCTGCTGCCCGGCGAGCCCGCTCCCGGCGCCTCCGTGTGCCCGCGGTCCTGAGCAACCACCCTGTTCGGGCGGGGTTTCCCGAGCGTTTCCCGTTGCCCGTCGAAGGAGGCCCGCGCGGCCTCCTCGACCGGCCCACCGCACCCCGGGAACGCTGGGTACCGCACCGACTTCCCACCACCAGGCCACGAAACGGGGGTACCGGCATGCTGCGGCGAACCGGCGTCATCGGCACACTCATCGCCCTGCTGACAGCTCTCTTCCTCACCTCGGCGGCGACCGCCGCCGACCGGCCGCCCGGGCCGGCGCACGCGGCGGACGGCGACTGCCGCGTCCTCGCCCCGGGCGCGACCACGGCGGCCGAACGGGCCGTCGACGCCGCCTGCGCCCAGGTCGCGGCGGGCGTCTGGTACACCTGGGGCGGGGGCCACGGAGCGCAGCCCGGCCCCACCTACGGCAGGGTGGACCCGACCGACCCGGCCAGCGAACACGACCCCGAACGCCTCGGCTTCGACTGTTCGGGCCTGGTCCGCTACGCCTACGCCCAGGCCACCGGCGCGGACCTCCTCAACGGCGACGCGAGCGCCCAGTACTACACCCACCGCACCACCGCCCGCTTCACCGCGGCCGAGGGCCTCAGCCCGCTGCGCCCCGGCGACCTGCTCGCCTACGGCACCTCGGCCGACCTGCACCACATCGCCCTCTACCTGGGCGCCGGCAAGATGGTGGAGGCCCGGCAGTCCGGCACCAGGCTGATGGTCAGTGACGTCCGCCTGGGCGGCGACTACTTCGGTGCCGTCCGCGTCAACACCGGCACCGTCGAGGGGCCCGTCTTCCGCACCTGGGGCACCGGCGTCTGGACCAAGGCGCAGCCCTCCACCAGGGCCGCCCGCGTCTACGCCTTCCCCGGCCCCACGACGATCCGGGTCGCCTGCCAGAAGCACGCCGAACCCGTCACCGCCGAGGGCTACACCAACGACGCCTGGTCCTACCTCCCCGACTACCGGGCCTGGGTCACCAACATTTACATCCAGGGCCCGGCCTGGCTGGACGGTGTACCGACCTGCACCGCCTGAGCCGGTCTCAGGCGCTCGTGAGGACCACGAGTTGCCGGGTGGCCCGGGTCATCGCCACGTAGCGGTCCACCGCACCCGCGACGCCGTCCCCGAACTCCTCCGGGTCGACGAGGACGACCAGATCGAACTCCAGGCCCTTCGCCAGCTCGGGGGTGAGGGAGCGGACGCGGGAGGTCGACCGGAACGCGGGATCGCCGATGACACAGGCGATCCCGTCGGTGTGCGCGGCGAGCCAGCCGTCGAGGACCGCACGCAGGTCCGACACCGGGCCGTGGACGACGGGGATGCCGGTGCTGCGGATGGAGGTCGGCACGTTGGCGTCCGGGAGTACCGCCCGGACGACCGGCTCGGCCTCGGCCATGATCTCCTGCGGCGTCCGGTAGTTGACGCTCAGGGAGGCCATGGTGATCCGGTCGAACCCGACCCGTTCGAGCCGTTCCCGCCACGACTCGGTGAAGCCGTGCCTGGCCTGGGCGCGGTCCCCGACGATGGTGAAGCTGCGGGACGGGCACCGCAGCAGGAGCATCTGCCACTCGGCGTCGGTCAGTTCCTGCGCCTCGTCCACGACGACGTGCGCGAACGGGCCGGCGAGCAGGTCCGGGTCCGCGGTGGCCAGCTCGCTCTCGTCGACCAGGCTGACCCGGGCGTCCTCGCCGCGCAGCATCCTCACCAGGCCCTCGCCGTCGTCACCGTCGGCCCCGGAGTCGGCCACCGCCGCGATCAGGTTGTCGACCACCCGCGTCATCCGCTCCCGCTGGGCGGCCAGGACGGCCTCGTGCCGGCGCTTGCGCCGGGCCGCTTCCGGGTCGCCGAGCCGCTGGCGTGCCGCGTCCAGGAGCGGCAGGTCGGACACCGTCCACGCCTGGGGCTCCGCGCGCTGGAGCAGCCGGACCTCGTCGCGGCTCAGCCAGGGAGCACACATCCGCAGGTAGGCGGGTACCGACCACAGGTCGCCGACGAGGTCGGCCGCCTCCAGCAGCGGCCACGCCCGGTGGAACGTCGTGTACAGCTCCCTGTTCTGCCGCAGCGACCTGCGCAGCAGTTCGGGCGGGGCGTCGCCGTCGTGCTTGTCCACCAGGATCGTGAGCAGTTCGTCCCAGACCTGGTCGCGTGCGTCGTTGTGCGGAGTGCCGGGCTCGGCCGCCGCGAAGGCCGCGGCCCAGTCACCGGGGGTCAGCCGGACGTCGGACCAGTGGGTGGTGACCGTCATCCCCTCCGTGGGCGGCTCCTCGTAGAACCTGACGGCCTTCTCGATCGCCTTCACCATGTCCGCGGACGACTTCAGCCGGGCCGCCTCCGGATCGGTCTCGACGGCCGCGCCGGCGCCCTCGGCGACGAGGTCCCGCAGGGTGCAGGTCTGCACGCCCTCCTCGCCGAGGCTGGGCAGCACGTCGGAGACGTACGCCAGGTACGGGCGGTGCGGGCCGACGAACAGGACGCCGCCCCGGCGGTGACCGAGCCGGGGGTCGGCGTGCAGGAGGTAGGCGGAACGGTGCAGGGCGACGACCGTCTTTCCCGTACCCGGGCCGCCGTCGACGACGAGGGCGCCGCGGGACCCGGCCCGGATGATGGCGTCCTGGTCGGCCTGGATGGTGCCGAGCACGTCCTGCATCCGCGGCGAGCGGTTGCTGCCCAGGCTGGCGATGAAGGCGGACTGGTCGTCCAGCGCGGCATGGCCGGCCAGCCCCTCCGCGGTGAACACCTCGTCCCAGTAGTCGCTGATCCGGCCGCCGGTCCAGCGATACCTGCGGCGGCTCACCAGTCCCATCGGGTTGGCGTGGGTGGCCCCGAAGAACGGCTCGGCAGCGGGGGAGCGCCAGTCCACCAGCAGCCGGCGGCCCGCGCTGTCCGTCAGGCCCAGCCGGCCGACGTACACGGGCTCGGGGCTGTCCGTGCCGACCATGCGCCCGAGGCACAGGTCCAGACCGAAGCGGCGCAGCGTGCGCAGGCGGCCGGTGAGCCGGTGGATCTCCGCGTCCCGGTCCATCGCCTGCCGGCCCGTGCCGCCGGGCGCCCTGCGTTCGGCGTCGAGCCGCTCGGTCAGTTCGGCGATCGACTGTTCGAGGCACTCGGCGATGGCCGCGAAGTGCCTCTCGTCGTCCGCGATCAGCGTCGGGTCGGCCTTCGCGGCGAGCCGCTCGGGAAGGCCGAAGGCGCTGGTGGTCAGGGGGTGTGTCATCTCAGGGGCTCCGTTGTGAGGGTGCGCGAGCAGGCGCGCTGGAAGGCGTCCGGACCGGCGCGACGCACCGTGGCGGCCGCGAAGGCGGTCATGTGCTGGGTGGCCGTTGTCCGTTCAGGCGGGCGGCTTCGGCTGCGGGCGTCGAGCAGCGGCCGCGCGGCCACCCGGGCGCGCCGAGCGGCGCCTCCGAGAACGCGGAGGCCGACGCACGGCCGCGCCTCCGCGCGGACCATGCGTCGGCACAAGCGCATGCATGTCGTGAATCCCCCGTTTCTGCAGCTTCCTGGCCTCGGCCGGCAATTCTGCGGGACGACGGGGGCCTTGCCGCAAGCCCCCCGGTGCGCTATAAGTTGAGAGTGGCAAGGAGTGGGTGACTCCTTGCCTTTGTTCTTTCTGCTCCGATCCCCCCGCCCGATCGGCAAGGTGCCGGACCTGCGGGCGTGGGTGATTCTGTAGGGGTGTGGGGTCTCCGAGGTGCCCGGCTGCCGGCGGCCTACGCCGCCTCTGGCCGCCGTGCGCTGCGCGTGACCGTGGTCGCGGCGGCCGGCTTCTACCTCTTCCGCTACGGCCTGGACCGACCGGTGGCCGCCACCTACGCGCTGTTCACCGTGGTGGCCCTGGGCGGACTGTCCAGGATCCCCGGTACCGGCCGGCAGCGCGCGGCGTTCATGTCGCGCCTGCTTCCGGTGTGCTGGGCGCTGGTGGCCGTCGGCACCTGTCTGTCGGTGCGGACGTGGAGCGCGGTCGCCGGCATGCTGGTGATCGGCTTCACGCTGGCCTTCTCCGCCGTTGGCGGACCGCGCTGGGCGGGGACGGCGCCGGGCCTGCAACTCCTCTACATCCTGCCGTCCTTCCCGCCGTACGACCCCGGCTCGCTCGGCGACCGGCTGATCGGCACGACCACGGGCTTGGTCCTGTTCGCCGCGGCCGAGGCGCTGCTCTTCCGTGAGCCGGCTCCCGTGCCCTACCGCGAGCGGACCGCCCGCGCGGCCATGGTCGCCGAGGGGTGGGCGGCGCGGCTCGCCGGCGCCCCCGCTGCCCTGGGCGACGCCGACGTCCGGGCCGCGCAGGAGGCGGGCCAGGCCCTGCGGCCGCTCAACGTGCCGGAGGCGGAGCGCCCGGCCGGGCCCGGGGCGCGGGATCGCGCCCTCACCCACACCGGCCTGGCCGTCCGCACCCTGCTCGGCAGACTCGTGCAGCTGCCCGCCGTACGGGGGAACGACACGGCACCCGACGTGACCGACGTACTGCGGGCGGTGGGGCGGCTGGCCGGGGCGACCGCGGCCTGCCTACGAGCGCAGGCGTCCCCCGCGGCCCGGCAGCGGGAGCTGGTCGAGGCCCGCGCCCGCCTGTCCGCCGTCTCCGCCGGGCCGCCTTCCGGCGGCAGTCTCCCACCCGCGGTGCTGCGCTGCCACGCGGCCGTGCTGGAGGTAGCCGACGCGGCGCTGGTGATGGGCGCGGCGGCCGATCTGGCGGTGCGGGGCAAGCACGCCACGGTCGAGCTGCCGCCCGGCCGCTTCTGGTACGCGACGGTCCCCGCCCCGCTGCTGTGGTGGCACCGGGCGATCGGCCACGCCGGACGCCGGTCGGTGTTCTTCCAGAACGCGGTGCGCATGGCGCTGGCCCTGACGGCCGTCCGGCTGGTGGCCGGGGTGGACACGCTGCCGCACGGCTTCTGGGCGATGCTGGCGACGCTGACCCTCACCCGGACCACGCTGGGCGAGACCTGGAGCACCATCCGCCTGGCGCTCGCGGGCACCCTGGCCGGGGCCCTGGTCAGCGCGGGAGTACTGCTCCTGGTCGGGTCCGACACCGCCGTGTACGCCGTCCTGCTGCCGGTGTGGATGCTGTGCGCCTTCACCCTGGGACCGGTCCGGGGCGTGGGATGGGCGCAGGGACTGTTCACCGTGCTCGTCGCGCTGGTGTTCGCGCAGCTGGCGCAGCCGACGTGGCGGCTGGCGGAGGTCAGGATGCTGGACGTGCTGGTCGGCAGTGCGATCGGCGCCGTCTTCGGGGTGCTGGCCTGGCCCCGGGGCGCCCATGACGAGCTGCGCCACGCGGCGGCGGACCTCCTGCGCAGGGCCGCGGAGATCGTGGTGGCGACCAGTGCCTCGGTGGCGGGCGGCGCCACGGCCGTGCCGACCGGCGTGCCGGGGCACCGGTCGCTGGAACGGGCCGTCGTCCTCGCCGAGTCCGCGTACGCCCAGTTGCAGAGCGAACCGACGCCCCTCGGGGGCAGGGGGCGCGGGCCGCAGCCGCCCGCGGTCGACTGGCAGGCGACGCTGATCGCCGGGCATCACACCCTCTGGGGGTCGGCCCGGCTGCTGGAGCCGCCGTGCACCTCGCTCGGCCCGGCGGCCGCCGAGTCGGCCGGCGTGCTCGGGGAGCGGGTGGCGGGACGGATGCTGCTGGTCTCGGCGGCACTGGACCCGGGAGACGACACCCCGGCCGCGGCGACGTCGCTCATCGACCCGGCCCTCGCCGGTTTCACCACCGAGCCGGCCGACGCCCCGCGGCGCTACTACGCGACCGTGGCCTGGCTGAACTCCCTCATGACCGACCTGACCCGGATCGCGCGCCCACCGGACCGCTCCACCCAGGCGTGACCCCCCGCCGCGCCGGCCGAGCGACTGCGCCGACCGCCCGACCGGGCGCAGGCCGAGTTGCCGGTGACCGAGCCCGGGCCGGTGCGCAGCCGTGCCCGCTGGACGTCAGTCGACGACACACCGGACCAGCGGTCCGATGCCCCGAAGCAAGGCGATGCGCGCCGCCCTCACCCGCGGCACCGCACCGTCTCCCCGGAAGCGGGCCGGGGAGGCGGTGCGGCCGGTGTCGCGTCAGCTGGTGCCCTGTGCCGTGACGCAGCCGATCGGACCGGCGGGGACGTCGTTGCCGGTCGAGGTGGCGGTGAAGCCGAAGGTGACGCTGCCGTCGGCGGGTACGACCCGGTTGTGGTCCACGTTGCGGACCGTGACCGTCCCGTCGGCGGCGGTCGACCGCGTGCCGTTCCACAGGCTGCTGATCCTGGTGCCCGCCCCGGGCCGCCAGGCCACGGACCAGCCGTCGAGCGGTGCCGTGCCGTGGTTCATGACCTCGACGGAGGCCTGGAAGCCGCCGTTCCAGGAGTTCACCACGGAGTAGGTGGCCATGCAGGAACCGGTGTCCGGCGGCGTGGGCGTCGGTGTGGGCGTCGGCGTGCCGCCGGAGCCGCGGATGCCCGTGACCTCGCCGTGGCCGCCGTCGAAGACGATGTCGGAGCAGGAGAAGAAGTTCTCCTGGCTGTCCGAGCGGACCCACTGGATGAAGAGCAGGGCGTCACCCGACCGCCCGGAGGGGAGTTTCAGGTCCCAGTGGTAGTGGCCGCCGTCGGTGCCCGGCGACCCCTGCTGCGGCGGATCGGTGACGGTCTGGATCAGGTCCAGGTCGGCCCAGCGCAGGGCGGAGGCCGGTGACCAGCCCTGCCGGGTGACGTAGACCCGGAAGTCACCCGGGTGCGCCGCCCAGTTGCTGTACTGGGCCTGGATCGTCGCCCCGCTGGTCAGATGGGTCCGCGGCCAGTCCGGGCGGGCCGCGTTGTAGGCGCGGAAGTCGTACGGGGACCGGTCGCCCGCACTGCACAGGGTGCCGTCCGGGACGTAACCGGCGCCCCGGCCGCCGGCGTGGGAGTCGAGCACGGCGAACCAGTTGTACAGCGCCGTCGCACCGCTCTCGGCCAGCGCGTCCCGGCACGCCGGGTTGGTCGGGTCCAGCCCGCCGGTCGTCGTGCGCGCGTCCAGATAGCACAGGTAGGTACGGGATCCGGGCAGCATGGCCACCCCGTGAGCCCGCGCGCTGCTCTGCCCCAGCAGGGTCAGGGCGAGCGCCGCGAGCAGCGTCGACAGGGCCGCTGCCGCCGACGTCAGTCTGTTGCGTCGAGCCACGATCCGCTCCTTTCGGTTCGCATCAGGCGTGCGGTGCGCCCCGGGCGGCCGCCGTGACGAGGCAGGCGGGGGCCGCCGAGGCATCGGTGTACGTGGGGCCGGTGCCGGCTGTCGGTGCCGGTACGGGTGCCGGTGCCGGTCGCGCACTGTTGTGGCGTGGTCGTCGTCGGACGCGCCGAAGTCCGGCCCGGCGCCGCGCGGTCGTATCAGAGCCCGGTGCCGCCGCCCGGGCGCACCGGCGGGTAGGCGTTCTTCACCAGCATCGCGAACTGCTCGGCGAACCACTGCCCGGCCGGCGGGGCGCCGGGCAGCGCGCCGGTCCTGTTGCCGCCCGCGCCCGGCGGGGCGTAGTCCGGATCGCACATGGGGTCCGGGCCCTTGCCCTCGTCGTCGGGGACGTCGGTGCTCGCGCCGTCCGACTCGCCCGGCGGCTTCACCCACAGGAACGCGTCGAGGTGGGAGTCGGGATGGCCGGAGGGCGCGGCCTGCGGCGGGCGCCCCAGTCCGGCGCCACTGACGTTGCACCACAGGCCCCGGTAGGTCCGGCGGTCGACGCGGGACTCGGTGACGTAGGTGTCCAGGACGGGGCTGGTGCTCTCCGCCGTGGGACGCCCGGGGCCGCCCCAGCCGTTGCGGGAGGTGTCGACGACCATGCCGGTCGACGCGGGCCAGCCGGCCGCGACGAGCGCCCGGTGAACGTTCCCGGTGAAGTCCGACTCGTCGAAGTCGGCGTTCCACTCGTAGAACGTCGAGGACTTGACCGGGTTCCCGCCGACGGTCCTGTCCGGGTCGGTCAGGAAGGGCTCTTCCAGGGGCATGTAGTTGGAGACGTTGGTGACCAGCCCGTCGACGCCGGACAGCCCGGCGCTGGTGCCCCGGGCGACGTCCGTGTACAACTGCACGCTCTGGGCCAGGTTGCCGTCCCAGCCGAGCCAGCCGGAGTTCGCGAAGTCCAGGTACGTGTAGACGTTGGGCAGCGCGTGCAGCTGGTCCAGGGCGTACTGGATGCCCTTGACGTAGATCCCGCTGCTCTTGGCCTGGGCGCACTCCGGGGCGGAGGTGTTCGTCGCCAGGTTGGGCAGGCTGTCCGGTTCGATCACCGTCGTGATGCGGATGCCGCGGTACTTCCGCTTCTTGAAGACGTTCGCGATGGCGTCGATGTACTCGTGCTCGTAGCGGTCGAGACCGGCCTGTGTGAGCGGGAGTTCACCGTTGGAGGCGAGGGCCGCGCAGTCCCGCCCGGGCAGGTCGTACACCACGAAGGTCGCGGTGATCGGCTGTCCGCGCCGCTTCTGGGCGAGGGCCAGGTCGAGGTGGTCGGCGAGGCTCTTGCGGCTGGGGTCGGCGCCGCCGACGGCAGCGATCCGGTCGAGCCACACGGCGGTGGGATAGCGGCCCACTTTCCGCATCCTCGCCCTGAGCCCGGGGTCCCCGGTCCGTGCCACCGTGGTGCCGACGCGGTCGGTGTAGTCGGGGTTGACGTAGAACGAGGCGCCGGCGAACGGGTTGTCGACGTGATTCTCCGCGGCGGCCGCCGGGTGGCCGGTGAGCTGCCCTGCCAGGCCGAGCGCCAGGGCGGTGAGCGCCGCTCCCAGCGAGGCGGCCCGGCGCCGGCGCCGTCGCCGTCGCCGGTCCGGCCCCGGGCGGGGCGTGGGCGTCCGGCGGATGGGGTGTGTCATGTGCCCTCCTCGTGCGTGCGGGTGTCAGGGCGCGCTGTACGGCCGGGCCGGTGCGTTCAGGTGCCGGCGCAGTGCGGTGCGGGTGTGCCGGCGGTGCCGTCCGCGGTGAAGCCGGTGGAGCCGGGACCCGCCCGGGCGGCGGGGCGGGACGAGCGGGTCCCGGAGCGGGTGGGTGGGTCACGCGGTGGCGCAGGCACTGCCGTTCAGGCTGAAACCGGACGGCTTGGCGAAGGCGCCGCCGTAGGTGCCCTGGAAGCCGAAGGACACCTGGCCACCGGGCGCGATCTGCGCGTTGTAGGCGAGATTGCCCGCCGTGACCGCCCCGGTGGACGGCGTCACGCCGGCGCCCCAGGCATTGCCGATCTGCTGCCCCGCAGGCAGCGCGAAGGCCAGCTTCCAGCCGTTGACGGGGGAGGAGCCGGTGTTGGTGACGGTGACGTCGGCGCTGAAACCGCCCTGCCAGGCGTTCGTCCCGTACGCCACCTTGCAGGCCGCCGGGCCCCCGGAGCCGCCGCTGCCGGTCTCGACCGTGGAGGAGAACGAGGTCACGGCGAGACCGGCGCCGTTCTGCCAGGGCTCGAACCCGGCCTGCACACTGGTCAGGTACCAGCTGTCCTGCGCCAGCCCCCGGGAAACGGCCTGCCGCACGAAGTCCATGACGTCGAAGCCCCAGCTGTTGATCGCCGACGGTGCGACGAAGGACAGGACGTCGTTGGAGCCGTTGTTGCCGGACCACACCTGCCACGGGCGTCCGGCCACGGTGGCGGTGCCGACCTGCGAGCCCACGGGCTGGACGGGGCCCACCTTGGTGAACCAGATCATGATCTCGGTCCGGTTGACGCCGTCGGTACGGGGCGTGGGGTCCAGCCAGATGTCGTACGCGGCGTCGTACACCGCGTTGCTCACGTAGATGTACGAGATGCTCGTCGGCGCGCTGGAGATGGTGCCGAGCCGGGCCGGAAGCCTGGTGCCGGGTGAACAGTTGGTGTAGTGGCAGCCGTTGAAGACGGACGGGTAGGACTTCGGCGCGCCGTTCGTCGGCACCGAGCCGTCCGCCCGGATGACGCGGAATCCGGAGTCGGTGGCGGTGATGCACTGGGGTTCGCCGGTGCCCCAGCGGTTGTTCTGGACGACGTAGCGGCCCTGGATCGTCGTCGACCCGTACTGTTCGCAGATCGTGGTGTCGGCCTGCGCCGCCGGAGCGACGCCGAGCAGCGCCGCCACGGCGGCGAGTGCGGTGAGCAGCGCGCCCAACAGGCCGCGCCTTCCACGGACATGGTGCTTGGACGGTCGCATGCGGGTCCTCTCACATGACGGTGGGGGGAGTCCGGGAGCGCTCCCGAAGGCGCGTGGATGGGAGCGCTCCCATTTCCTCCGTTGGGCAGGGACTGTAGGGACAGTCCATGTCCCTGACAAGACTGGCGGCGACGTGGGCGTCGAAGAGGTTTCGAAGTCGCAGGTCGCGCCGGCGGCCGCGCGCGAGGCCGCGATTTTGGAGCGCTCCCGAACCAACGGCCGTACCGCAGCCCGCCGGTGGCTCAGCCCGGCTCGCGCACCCCGAGTGCGTCGGCAGGGCGGCCGGTCACAGACCCATGACGTCGAACAGGGCCGACGCGTCCGGTTCCGGGGCGCTCTCCAGGTTCTGCTCCGCCCAGATGACCTTGCCCCGAGGGGCGTACCGGGTGCCCCACATGTCCGCGAACTGCGAGACCAGGAACAGTCCGCGGCCTCCCTCGTCGGTGGTGGCCGCGCGGCGCAGCCGGGGCGAGGTGTTGCTGCCGTCCGACACCTCGCACACCAGCGTGCGGCCCAGCAGCAGCCTGACCCGTACGGGCGGCGCACCGTAGCGGATCGCGTTGGTGAGGAGCTCGCTCAGGATCAGCTCCGTGGCGAAGGCCACGCCTTCCAGACCCCAGTCGGCGAGCCGTCGGCTCACTTCCCCGCGGACCCGGGACACGGCCTCGGCGTCGAACGGGACGTCCCAGGTCGCGACGGACGAGGGGGCGAGCAGCCGGGTCCGGGCGACCAGCAGTGCCACGTCGTCACTGGGGTGCCCGGGCAGCATCGTCTCCACCAGGGCGCGGCAGGTCTCCTCCGGTGTCCGGTCCGCGTGGGCGATGGCCGAGGAGAGCAGTTCCAGGCCCTCGTCGATGTCCCGTCCGTGGTTCTCGACCAGGCCGTCGGTGAACAGCACGAGCCGGCTGCCCTCGGGCAGGTCCAGCTCCCCGGCCTCGAAGGGGTGCCCGCCGACCCCCAGGGGCGGCGACAGGGGAAGGTCGGGGAAGACCACCCCGCCCTGAGGGTCCACCACGGCGGGGGCGAGGTGCCCGGCCCGGGAGAGGGTGCAGTGCCCGCCGACCGGATCGTAGATGGCGTACAGGCAGGTGGCGCCGGTGAGCGGTACCCGGTCGTCGTCGGTGGTCCCGCCGTGTGTGTCCAGCCGGGTCACCATCTCGTCGAGGTGTCCGAGCAGTTCGTCGGGGGCCAGGTCCAGCGAGGAGAAGTTCAGCACGGCCGTGCGCAGCCGCCCCATGGTCACCGCCGCCTGCAACCCGTGCCCGACGATGTCACCGACGACCAGCGCCACCCGGAACCCGGGCAGGGGAATGACGTCGAACCAGTCGCCGCCCACGCCGGAACGCGCCGGCAGATAGCGCGAGGCGATCTCCAGCGCGTCCTGCTCCGGCAGGCCCCGCGGCAGCAGGTTGCGCTGGAGCGTCATGGCCAGGGCGTGCTCGCGGGAGTACCGGCGCGCGTTGTCGATCGCCACGGCGGCCCGGGCCACCAGCTCCTCGGCCACGGCGACGTCCTCCTCGTCGAACCGGGGAGTGCCCGTGCCACGCCAGAAGTTGACCATGCCGAGGACCACCCCGCGCGCCCGCAGCGGCACCGTGATCAGTGAGCGGATGCCGTAGTCCAGCGCCCGCAGCGCCCCCTCGGGGTCCTGCGCCCGCCAGTCCTGGGCGTTGTGCAGGTCGGGCACCAGGACGGCCTTGCCCTGGCGCAGCGCCGAGGCCATCGGCGTGTCGGCCATGACGAACCGGATGACCTCACCCACCGGCTGGAGGGGATGCCCCGTCCGCGAGGCACGCATCGCGGTACGGCGCATCTCACGCACGGCGCTCGTGGGCTCCTGGCCGTGCAGCACGGAGTCGAGGAGCTCCACGGTGACGAAGTCGGCCAGCCGGGGAACCGCCACCTCGGTCAGCTCCTCCGCCGTACGCCTTACGTCGAGGGTGGTGCCGATCCGCATGCCCGCCTCGTACAGGAAGGACAGCCGGCCCCGCGCCACCTCGGCCTGCCCGGACAGGGCCCTCAGCTCCGTGGTGTCCCGGAAGGTGGCCACCAGCCCCTGAGCGCCGCCGTACGGGGCGGTGGGCCGGATGTTCACCGCGAGCAGCCGGTCCCCGGCCGGGATGACCTCGTCGGTCGCGGTCTCCTGCGAATCCATCAGCCGCGCGAGCCGCGGCCCCAGCCCCAGCTCGCCCACCCGCCGCTGGTCGGCGTCCTCCGGCAGGTCCAGCAGCCGGTGCGCCTCGTCGTTGGCGAGCAGTACGCGCCCGTCGCCGTCGACGATCAGCACGCCCTCGCGCACCGCGTGCAGCACGGCGTCGTGGTGCTCGTACATCCGGGTCATCTCGGCCGGGCCGAGTCCGTGGGTCTGCCGCAGCAGGCGGCGGCTGACCAGGGCCGCGCCACCGGTCGCCAGCACGAGCGCCGCCGCCGCCGCGCCGAGCAGTATCGGCAGCTGCCGGTTCAGCACGTGGCTGACGTTCGCGTACCGGATCCCGGCGGTGACCATGCCGACCACGCGCCTGCTGGCATCCGTCACGGGTACGACCGCCCGCACGGCGTCGCCGGGCTCGCCGTGGAACGTCTCGGTGAACGTCTCGCCCGCGGCGGCCCTGCCGACGCCCTCGGCCTGCGTGCCGATCAGCCCGGTTTCGGGGTCGGCGAGCCGGACACCGTGTCTGTCCAGGACACTGATGAAATCGACGCGGGCACCCTTCTGCGCCTGTTCCGTGGCCGCCTGGAGCCGGGCCGTCGGATGCGGCGACCGGAGCGCGAGCGCCGTTCCGGGCGCGTGCGCGAACGCCTCCGCCGCGGCGAGGGAACGATCCTCCGCACTGCGTTCGGCGTCGTACCGCCCCTGTACGACCAGGGCGGCGGCTGCCACCGCGACCAGCAGCAGCATGATCAGTGCCTGCAGCAGGAAGACCTGCGCGGCGAGCGTGCGGACGCTCAGGGACGGCGAGAGGCTGCGTCCGCGTGACGGCCAGAGCCTTCGACCACGGGACGGACCGGATGTCCCGCGTGTGCCGGGCGGTGGCGCCGCGCTTGCCCATGGCCAGCGGGAACGTCCGCTCATCTCCCTTTTCTAGCACTGCAACTCCGTGATCGGCGACCCGGGTGCCGCTGCCGGTGGATGCGGGGCAGGGTGCGTGCGGCGCACGGCCCGCCGCGGGGTGCGGCCGCTCCGCGTCCGGGTGACGTGCGGGACGCCGGCCGTGACCGTCGGGCAGCGCTCACCGAAGGAGCGCGCCCGCCTCCCGCGTGTCCTGGTCCCGGCGCCCGATCGCGGCGGGCAGCGCGTCGCGCGGGCCGGAGCCCGGCCCACGCGGCCGGCGGAACATGCCGTGGACTGGAGCAATCCGGGCGCGCCGCGGTCCGGCAGACCAGGCTGGGAGTCTTGTCGAGTTCCTGTGACAGGAGTCCGTGTGCGGAGACCACGTATGCCGAGATCTGGACATACCGGTCGCGAGCCGGAGGACGGCGCCGGTGCGCGGACGCAGTTGTCGGCGCCCCCGGCGTGGATGCGGTGGCTTCCGGCCCTGTACGTCGCCGCCCTTCTGGTACTGGAGCCCTTGACGCCCGTGGAGTGGCCGGTGAGCTTCGTGCTGATCGCCCTGCCTCTCGTGACCGCCTTCGCCCACGGACCGGTCGCCGTCGCCGGCGCCACGGTGTTCGCCATCGTCCTGGAAGGGGTTCTGGCCGGCACCCCGTGCTGTGCGGGCCGCTCGGTCGGCTATCTGTGGGACCGTCACTACGTGGCCGCGTACATCTGCACCGCACTGGTGGGTGTCCTCGGCACGATCCTGGCCGCGCACCGCACCCGCCGTGAGCGCACCCTGGCCGACGTGCGCTTCGTGGCCGACATCGCCCAGCGGGTCCTGCTCAGACCGGTACCCCACCGGATCGGCCGCCTCCAGATGGAGAGCCTCTACGTGTCCGCCGCGGCCGAGGCCCGCATCGGCGGCGACCTGTACGAGGCCGTCCCCACCCGGTACGGCGTCCGGCTGCTCATCGGCGACGTCCGGGGCAAGGGGCTGCTCGCCGTGGAGACGGCCGCGGCCCTGCTCGGCGCGTTCCGCGAGGCGGCCCACGACGAACCCGCTCTGCCCGCCCTGGCCGACCGGGTGGAGACCAGCATGAACCGCAGGGCGACGCTGCTGGGCGGAAGCGAGGTGGGCGAACGGTTCGTCACGGCCGTCTTCGCCGAGATCGCCGTGGCGGACCCGCTGGTCCGCGTCGTCAACTGCGGCCACCCGCCCCCGGTCCGGATCCGGTCCGGGGAGGTGCGGGAACTGGACAGCGGCCGTTCGGCTCCGCCGCTCAACCTGGGCATGCTGGTCGGGGAGCCGTACCACGTGGACACCTACTCGTTCCTGCCCGGCGACCAGCTCCTGCTGTACACGGACGGCATCACGGAGACGCGGGACGCCGCCGGCACCTTCTACCCGCTGCTCCAGCGCCTGCGTTCGTGGGGCCCCCTACCGCCCCAGGACCTCCTGGAGCGGCTCCACCAGGACCTGCTGGAGCACAGCGGGGACCGGCTGCAGGACGACGTCGCGGCGCTCGCCGTCTGCCTCTCCGCCGGCGAGCCGTCCGTACCGCCGCCGTCACCGGCCGGATGAGCGCGGCGCGGCAGCGTCACGAAGCAGGGCGGCCCGGTTCAGAAGGCCGTGTGGGCGAACCAGCGGTCGAGGACCGGCGCCTCGCCGGAGACGTCGAAGGCGGGCTCCTGGTACGACCGCCGCCCGTAGAGCAGCAGGAGGAGATCCGCCGCCTGGCCGCGCACCGCCGCCGTGGGCGGCTCGGACACCGCATCGTCGCCGTCGAGCGGCAGCAGCCGGAAGCCGTCCGGGTCCAGCCGCACCCGCCACTCCTCGCCGGTGCCGGCGCACTGGAACGCGACGATCTCTCCGTCGCCGCGCAGCTTCGTCACATCGGGGGCGAACACCCCCGCGTACGGGAGGTTGACCAGGAACTCGTCCACCCCGTCCGCCGCCAGTACCGGGTCGATGTCCGACTCCTGGCCCAGGGCGTGCTCCGCGTCCACCCGGTGCACCAGTGTTTCGAAGAGCATCCGGCGGGCCCAGAACCGCGTATGCCGGTCCGCGCCCCACGTCCACATCGCCGCGCCGGGATCCGTGTCCCGCAGTACGGCCGCCACCTCGGGCACCCCCGCCGTCAGCCAGTCGGCGAGGTCCCGCTCGTCCGCGGGCAGCCCCAGTTCCACGTCACGGCTGCGCGGCGGCTCCTGCACCCGCCGGGTGAGCAGGGCGCAGAACCAGCGCTGCACCGCTCCCACGTGCCGGGTGAGCTCGGCCAGCGTCCAGTCGGGGCAGGAGGGGACGGCGCTCGCGGGATCGGCGCCCCGCACCACCTCGGCGAACCGGTGCGTCTCCCGCCCGATCGCCTCACGGTAGGTGTCGTAGGACAGGGGATGCCCCGCCCGGCTCGTCGTTGCCATCTGCTGCCGCCGTTCTGTCCTGGGCACGGATGCCGCTGTGTTCGTCGCGATCAGTGTGGCTGCTGGAGTCCACTCGAAGGCAAGCCGGGGCCGCCTGCGGCCGCTCAGCGAACGCGGGCCACTCCCGCGTAGATGCCGCTGCCCTCCGGCTCGCCGTCCGGAGCCGACGCGCCCCACTCCGTCGCGGTCACCAGGCCGGGCGGGACGAGGTCCAGGCCGTCGAAGAAGCGCGCCACCTCCGCGCGGGCCCGGAATCCGAGCGGGATACCGCCCTTGGCGTACTCGGCGGTGACCTGTGCGGCGAGTTCCGGATAGAGATCGGACGCGGCGTGCGACAGCACCAGGTAGCTGCCCGGAGGCAGCGTGGCGACCAGGTTGCGGACGATTCCGTGGGCGTCCTGCTCATCGGTGATGAAGTGCATCAGCGCGATCAGCGACAGCGCGATCGGGTGGCCGAAGTCCAGCACCCGCCGGGCGTGCCGCACGATGGACTCCGGCTGCCGTACATCGGCCTGGATGTAGTCGGTCACGCCCTCGGTGCCGCTGACCAGCAGCGCCTCGGCGTGGCGCAGGACGATCGGGTCGTTGTCGGTGTAGACGACCTTCGCCGACGGCACGATGTCCTGGACGATCTGGTGCACAGGTTGGGCGGGGTGGGGATGCCCGTGCCGATGTCCAGGAACTGGTCGATGCCCTGCGCGGCGAGCCAGGCCGCGGCCCGGTGCATGAACTGGCGGTTCTGCCGCGCCGCGTCCCGCGCCTCGGCCGGCAACCGCTCGCCCACGGCCTCGTCGACCGGGTAGTTGTCCTTGCCGCCCAGCAGCCAGTCGTAGACCCGCGCGGGATGCGCCCTGCTGGTGTCGATCATGGCAACTCCGTTGGAGGGGTGAGTGGTTGGGGCCGTGTGGTCGATCATCCTAGTCGGGTGGCCGCCGGCGTCTGGTCGGCCGGGGGCAGCCGGGTGGGGGCGGTGTTGCTCACCTGCTGGAAGATGACCGAGGTGCGGAAGCCGGTGACCTCGCTGCGCTTGCTGAGCTGGTCGGTCAGGAAGGCGTGCAGCCGGTCGAGGTCCTGCACGGCGACATGGAGCAGGAAGTCGTCGCCTCCGGAGAGCACGAAGACGTGCAGGACTTCGGGGAGTTTCCCGGCGAAGGCCTTGAAGGAGTCGATGACGGTCCGGCTGAGGGGGCGTACCTGGACCGAGACCAGCGCCTGGACACCGCGGTTGAGCGCGGCCGGGTCGATGTCCGCGTGGTAGCCGCGGATGACCCCCCGGCGGTGGAGTGCCCGGACCCGCTCCAGACAGGTGGAGGGGGCGATGCCCAGCTGCCGGGCGAGCTCGCGGTTGGACTGCCGTGCATCTGTCTGGAGGAGCCGCACAATCTCCGAATCAAGTTCGTCCATGGTCGGCGACCCTAACTCACTTTCACCCATTCGTTCGACGCAAAGCCCATATGGAAGTCCATTCGTGCAGGCTGGGCGCGTCCAGCTGAACGAATGAAGGGAGAACCCTCTCATGTTCGAGCACGAGCAGGTCGTGATCCGCTCCGGCCGGCGTTCCCGGCTGCCGGTGATCGTGGCCGTCCACTCCACGGCACTCGGCCCGGCGGCAGGCGGCCTGCGCCTGTGGCACTACCCGGACTGGCGGGACGGCGTCACCGACGCTCTTCGCCTGTCGGCGGCCATGACCGCGAAGTTCGCCGTGGCCGGACTGCCCAGCGGCGGCGGGAAGACGGTCGTGGCCCTGCCGGAAGGCACGGTGCTCGATCCGGAGCGGCGCCGTGACGTGCTCCAGGACGTGGCCGACACCATCGAGTCGCTGGGCGGTACGTACTCCACCGGGCCGGACGTCGGGACCGGCCCGGAGGACATGGCCCTGATCGGAACGATCACCTCCCACGTGTTCTGCCGGCCCGCCCACCTGGGCGGCAGCGGCGACTCCTCCCCGCATACGGCGCAGGGCACGCTCGCCGCGCTACGGGCCGTCAGCCGGCGGCTGTACGGCACGGCACGTCTGGACGGGCGCCGGCTGGCCGTGGTCGGACTGGGCAGGGTCGGCGCCGGCCTCGCCCGGCTGCTCGCGGCCGAGGGCGCCGCCCTGACGGTCACCGACACCGACCCGGACAAGCGGAAGATCGGCGACGAACTCGGCGCCGTCTGGTGCTCACCCGACGAGATCCTCGCCGCGGACGTGGACATCGTGGTCCCCGCGGCCCTCGGCTCCTGCCTCACCGCGCACACCGTGGCGCAGTTGCGCTGCCGAGCCGTCGTCGGACCGGCCAACAACCAGCTCGCCACACCGGATGTCGCCGACCTGCTGCACCGGCGCGGCATCCTCTGGGTGCCGGACTACGTCGCGAGCGCCGGAGGGGTCGTCCACGCCGTCAGCACCGAACTCCACCACCTCGCACCCGACGAGGTGCGCGCCCGCGTCGACGCCATCGAGCACACCGTCACCGGTCTGCTGGACACCGCCGAGTCCCGCGGCCGGACACCGGCACAGGCGGCGACCGAGCTGGCCCGGCGCCGCCTGCGTGCCACCGCAGGCCCTGCGGGCACGTGAACAGAGACGAAGCCGGGTGCCGCCGCCGACCGCCGCGACCGCCGGATCACGCGGGCGGGACGGCGAGTTCGTCCACCACGGCCTGGAGGCGGCCCCCGTGCTGCTCCGCGACAAGCCGCTGTCGTACGGAGCCGGTGCCCCGGTGCTGCACCTCGCTCAGCCAGTCGCCGACCCACCGGTCGTCGCCGTAGCGGCCGAGGTACGACTCGACCCGTTTCCAGAGTTCCTCCACCAGCCGGCCGACGGCGGTGGGGGCGCAGTCGCGGGAGTGCGTGGCGGGCAGGGTGCCGTTCGCCCCGTACCGGGCGGCCTGCCAGCACGCCGCCCGCAGCAGCAGGTCGGGGACGTCGGGAGCGGGTTCACCGGTGCGGACCGCGTCCACGGCGCAGCTGACGAGGGCGCGGACCAGCAGCGCGTAGGCCGTCGTGGCCGCGGGGTCGGGCAGCACGTCCGCGACCCGGACCTCCACGGTGGGAAGGTGCGGCGAGGGCCGCACGTGCCAGTAGACCATCGCCGGGTCCATCGCCGCTCCGGAGGCGACGAGGTGGCCGACGACCTGGTCGAAGTGGGCCGCGCCCCGCAGGCGGGGCGGAGGTCCCGCCAGCGGCCAGCGGCCCCAGACCATGGAGCGCCAGCTCGCGTACCCGGTGTCCGTGCCGTCGCTGTACGGGGAGTTGCCGGTGAGGGCCAGCAGCAGGGGCATCCAGCCCCGCAGATGGTTGACCGCCCGCACGGCCTCCTCCCGGTCGGCGACCCCGACGTGCACGTGGCAGGCGTTCACCCCCTGGTCCTGGACGAGCGGCCCGAAGCGGCGCACGAACGCGCGGTAGCGTGCCTTGTCCGCGACGGGCGGCGGCCCGGGCCTGCCGAGGATCGCGCTGCCACTGGGCACGAGGAGACAGTCGTACTCCGCGGCGGCCCTGGCCGCTCCGCCGCGCAGCCGGACGATCTCCGCCACCAGGTCCTCGGCGGTGCGGCACACCCCGCTGACGGTCTCCACCTGGGCCTGGGAGACCTCCGCCGTGGCGTGCGGCGCGCCGAGGCGGGCGCGGGCGGCGCCGACCACGGACGGGGCCCGGAACACGGCGGCCCTGCTGTGCCGGTCGGCCAGCACGAACTCCTCCTCCACGCCGACCGTCGGCGGTGCGGTCATCTCCGCCGAGGACGCGGACGTACCGGCGGCGGCGGGGGTCACGGCATCAAGCGGCTCCGGCACGACCAGCCCTTCCGGAAGACACGGGACGCACTGCTGTCGAGCTCGCAGACATGGGCCACTCCCTGTCGCGCAGCGGGTGGGAGCACACATGCTCGTCCCGGCGCCGAGCACGCGGCAAGCGGCTGCCCGGTCACCATCAGGGCCTGCGGGCCGCCACCGCCCGGTGCGTCCCCGGCGGCACTGCGGCACCGGGAAGGCGCAGGTCCGGCAGCGATTCGCGTACGGTGCGGGCCGGCGGGCCGCCGCGCCACATGGACGTACCGCAACGCACGCGGCCTGAGGGCTCTGCACCGGGTGGCCGAACTCCGATGTGACCCGGGAACATCCCGGCGTCCCGTGCCTCTGCGAGGACGTGCTCGGGACGAGACGCGCACAGGCCCCCGAACCGTGCCACCCGGACGCGGGCGTGGTGTAGTCGGTGTCGACGAAGGCCCAACGGGCGGTGCCTGAGCGGTCGATGACGTAGATGGCGGGGAGGGGCAGCGTGCGCGGGTGGCCGTCGTTGACGCGCTGGAGGCCGAAGCCGGGCCTGTCGTGGACGGCGGCGAGGTCGTCGGGGAGGTCGAAGGCGAGGCCGTACTGCTTGGCGACGTCGGAGCCGATGTCGCTGAGGACGGCGAAGGCGAGGGCGTGCTTCTCGGCGAGGGTGAGGGACTCGTCGGGGATCTGCGGGGAGACGGCGACGAGCCGGGCTCCCCGGGCGGTGATGCCGCAGTGGTGCACGGCCGACCAGGAGTCGTCGTCCGAGTGCCGCCGGCTCCGCGGCAGGCAGGAGTCACCCACGGCCGGCCTGTCGCGGTCATCGACGGCAGGGTCAGTACTGCGGTGACCGCTCACGGTTGCGGTGGATCTCCCGCAACCCCGACAGGGTCGGTTCGACCATGGCGACACCGAGGGCGTTGGCGTATGCCTCGATCGCGTCCTCGGTCCACAGGCCGCTGTTGCCGAGCTCCTGGGAGGCGGCGTCCTGGCCCAGCCGTCGGGTGTCGAAGCGGATGGCGCCCACCACCGTCCCGGACGAGTCGCGCAGCTGAGCCGACCGGAACGTGTGTGCGGCATCACCCAACGAGTCGGGTACGTGGGCGAACAACGTCGGTACGGTGGCGCCGTCCATGCTGACGGCGAAAGACAGGTCTTCGGGCCTGTCCGTACCGGTCACGTCCAGGTGGACGAGCTGGTCGAAGTAGTGGTGGAAGCGGGTGTTGCCCCGGCCGCGGCGGTCCCACATGCGGATGCTCTGGGCCGAGTTCCGTCCCCTCGCCGTGATGGCCAGCTCGATCGTGGCATCGGCACGGACGGGATTGCCGGGTGTCAGGGCGATGTCGAATACCGTGAGCGCGAGCGTCTCACCCCCGAGCAGCATGCAGGTCCGCCAGCCGAGCGCGACGACCGACGCCAGCCACTGGCCGGCCGACGCCAGCAGTCCGTCGAACAGGCTTGCCATCACCGCAGCGGTCTCCGGCGTGGTGTCGGCGAGACCGCGGTAGAGACGGTCGATGCGCTCGTCGAGCGAGTCGGGGGGCTCCGGGGCACCGAAGGAGGACGTCGTGGCGAGTGCCTGCATCAGGGCGCCATGGAAGATGCCGGGGCCGAACCGGCTGACTCCGTCGTTGATCCATGACGGCCACCCCGACTTGTCCGGCCCACCGGACGAGACCAGTCCCTCCATGAGCGCGACCACCGTCGTAGCCGCCGCACCCGCCTCGTCGAGAATCGGATACTCGGGTGACACCAGAAAGAATCTCTCGCCGTCGCCCGCCCAGAATTCCTGCCGTGCCCCGGATCGGGTGGCCAGTCGCAGGTCGTACAGATGGCTGTCCTCACCGGGCTCGGGCACGGGTTCCACCCCGGACACCGTCACGGTGACCGGATCCTGTCTCGGACCCGGGCCGCGGCACAACACCAGACTTCCGGTCTCCAGGATGCCGATGCCGTCCTCACTGAGCGTCGGGACCTGCCATGCGAGGGCTTCCGGCTCCACCGCCAACACTTTCGGGAGAAAGCCGAGGGGTTTCACCGGTGCCGCGTTCAGAAACGGATGGGTGGTGGTGAACACGGGGCTGCCGCCGCCCGTCAGCCGGTAGAGCGGACGACCGGAGCGCAGGGGCCGGGCAACGTACGCCACTGTGGAGACGCCGTCCCGGGTCAGTACGGTGTCTCCGCGCTTCACCTCCCGCAACGGGACGGCGCGACCGGCTTCGTTCAGCACCTGGGTGTCGCCGGTGAAGCAGGAGCCTCCCGGCGGTCGGCGGTAGCGCGTACCTGGCTGACTGTTCGCGGTGAACTCGTAGCAATTGCCGTTGGGCATCGAGGCGGACATGCCGTTGCCCGTCGGGATGTACGTCGTCTGAGCGATCGGGCCCGCGCACTCGTTCCGGATGTCGGAAAGATCGATGTTCGGCTTGTCCCGCAGTTCTTCCGCATACGTGCGCCAGCCTTGCCGGTTGACCGTGGCGGGAATCGGCAGCCCCGCGGCCGCGAGCTCGTCGATCAGTGTGTCCACCTCGGCGTCCGACGCGCCCAGGGCGATGTACTTGGCGTACTGGTTGAACATCTCCCAGTCCGGGCTGGTCCACATACCCGCCTGGTACCACAGCTGCCGGTTGAGTACGTTGCTCAGCAGCGAGTCGTGGAACTGCTGCTTGGCGGTGTCGGGGTTCACCTGTTGCAGCAGGGTGGTGAGGGGGTTGTACGCGGCCGCCAGGACCTTCGCATACGCGCGCGAGGATCGTGCGCGCAAGTCGGCGTTGAAGGACGAGACATCGCCGTTGATCTTGTCGGTCAGCATCTGGCCGCGGATGTCGCTGCCCAACTCCGCGATGGCCTGGCACAGTACCGCCACCGAGAAATCACTCCACCACGACGGGCTCAGGCCCGTGTCGGCCACCAGCGACAGCAGCGAGTCGGGCTGCCAATTGGGGAAGAACACACTCCGGAACGCCGGGCCGGTACCGAACATCTGCGAGTAGTTCCCGGGCAGAGCGCTCTGTGTCTTGTTGACGTAGAGGGTGTGCAGACGCCGACCGGCGCTGTAGTCAGGCATCAGGTTGACGATGGATTCGATGACCGGGTCGACGGCTCCGGACAGTGTGACGGGCGGAGGTGATACGGCGATGAACATCAGGTGGCTCTCCCTGTGCTTCCTGTCCGACAGCGGGGTCGAGCCGGCCGGAGCCGGCTCGACCGGTACGCTCAGCCCGCCGTGGCGAAGCCCTTGGCCACCATGGGACCGTCCACGAACTCCGTGATCGGATCCGGCGCCGGCTGCGGCGGATCGATCAGGTTCCAGATGAACTGGACAAGCGTGATGATGATGCCGACGACGGCCAGTGCCAGACCAGCAGGCCCTGCCCAGGCGAAGCTCATCAGCTCGAAACCGATCAGGGCGACGGTCAGCAGACCGACGAAGGCGTTCAGCGCTTCGAACACGACGTTCCGTATGTCGCCCGACTGGATGGCGTCATACAGCATGAACGCCGACAGCACCAGGCCGCAGACGGCCATGGCGGGGCCGATGCGCCGGGTCATGAACTCCGCCGAGTTCTCGCCGAAGATGGCCACGAAGGCCTTGCCGACCGGCCCTTCGGGCACGATCTTTCCACCCTCCTTGAACCAGGTGGCGAGGTCACCGGCGAAGGTGCGGAACGCGCCACCGTGACCGCCCAGGGAGAAGTTCTCCAGAAAGCGGCCCACGCCCAGGGACATCATCTTCTCGATGCCCTTCACGAGGATCGCCATGGCGAGGACGCCCAGGTTGACCTCTGTCGTGATCTGTTTGGGCGTCTGCGGGCTCTTGCTGTCCTGGGCGATCGTGTAGATGAGGTAGCCCGCCGTCGCGCCGTAGAACATCATGCTCAGCAGGCCGCCGACCTTTCCCTTGGTCGTCAGGTCACTCCACGCTTCGTACTGGGCTCCCTGGAGCTGCTGGCCGATGAGGGCCTGCGCCTGGGGATCCTGTGCGAGCTGCTGCAGCGGCTTGTTCAGCTGGTAGGCGCTCATCGCCGCAGCGATGCCGTCCACCAGGAGGGCGATCTGGTCGGCGGTGGTGACCAGGGTGCTCATGAGCTCCTGGTTCTCCTTGGCAGCCTGCTGCTGGACCTCGTCCATGATCGTCGGGTCGACCTTGCCCGCGATGGCGTTCTCGATCAGCGCCTGGAGATACGGTTTGAGGTCGTCCGACCACCGGGACTTCGAGTAGGTCACCCCGAGCAGCGCCGCGTAGGCGATGGTCATGAAGCGTTGGCCGTAGTCCTTGTCCGGCGCGAGAACCTGGAGCTTGACGTACCACTCGTACATGCGGGACTTGACGTTGTCGAACTCCTTGCTCGCGACCTGGATCTGCCAGGTGAGCAGATTGGCGTCGTCGGACAGCCAGTTGAAGTAGTCCAGGGCCCATTTCTCGGGGTCGTCCTGCAGATACGCCTGCATCTGCGGGACTCCGTCGCGATAGCCCTGGATGTACAGGGCGTTGCTCGCCTCCTGGTACGCCAGGCCGGCCGTCTGGCTCTTGCCCATGTCCTGCCAGACGGTCTGCATGGTCTGGGGCTGGATCCTCTTGATCAGATCCCTGTACTGCGGGTTGGTGCCCAGGTTGTCGTAGAGCATCTGGCCCGTTCCGAGGACGGCATAGTCCTTGAAGTACTGCGTGGAGTCGGAGAACACCTGCTGTACACCGGGAGGCAGATAGTAGGCGTGGCCGTAGATACCGTCGATCCACTTCTGATCCAGGGCGTTGACCAGGCACTTGTTGAAGTAGCCGCCGCAGGTGGTCTGGGCGAAGTCGACCGTGAACTGCTTACCCTTGTCATCGGTGACGACCTGGATCGACGAGATGTTGTCCAGGTCCTGCAATGACATCGTGGTCGAGGGCGTGGCTTCGGCGAAGGCCGACGGGCGGCTCTCGTGAGCGGCGCGGAACACGGCGGCGCGGGGCTCGGGCAGCTCCGGTGCCGTGGCGCCGCGCCAGTCGTAGTCGTTGCCGTCGTCATCGGTCAGGGTGCCGGTGAACGTCTGGGAGCCCGAGACCAGGACGATGCTGAACGCGTTCTGACGGAAGGGCGGCTGGAACTGCGCGACCATCTCCAGCCAGGTTTCACCCTTGGCGCGATCGACCTTGGTCACGCGCGTGCGATCGCTGACGTTCTCGGAACCGAGCAGGTAGGTGATCTTGAGTTCGCCGCTCACCCATTCGGACTTGATGGTGAAGTCCTCCCAGGGGAGGAACGGTGCCGCCGGGTCGGACTTGAGGTGTCGCTGTGTGCGGTACACCTGCTCCAACGCCGTACCACGCAGGGCCTGAGGCTTCCCGCCGCCCGTGGACATCGTGCCGACGAACGCGTTCCCGCACTCCGTCAGGTTGAGCCGCGCCCGGAACGTGGGATCGCCGGCTTTGCCCCGTATCAGCAGCGCGTGGTTGGGGCCGTGGTAATCCACCGTGTGGATGTGGTTCCCGTCATGGGTGATCATGTCCCGCATCACGGCGAGTCGGCCGTGGGGCACCCACTCGTCACCGTCGTACACCTCGGTGTCGTAGATGCGGCCATGAGCGACGCGGCAGTCACTCAGGTCGTAGGTTATGGGGCGACTGAAGAGCATGGCTAACCGCCTTGGTGGTCGTCAGCAGCGCCAGGAGCGCGCGGATCGTACCGGCGCAAGCGCAGCTCAGCCCGCGAGAGGACCGTGCACCGACGCACTTGGCCAACAGGTACTTGCGTCCAGTTTTGGGCGACAGCAGCCGGCCGGACAAAAGGTAGGCGCCCACTCGGGTGAACACCTGGAGTCGGTACTTCGACAAGACCGCTCAGCGACACTGCGCCGAGCGCGCCTCCGGCAGTCCCGATCCCGTTCGTTGCGGCGAGCGAGGCAGCGCGCTCGAACTCGACGCGGGCCCCAGCCGTGCGTCCCCCGGCGGGCCAGCAGGTCGCCGCGGATGCTGGGCAGCAAGTGTCCGGCGAGGTAGATGGTGCGGTCTTGTCATATCGGGTCGCCAGGCCCCGCCATTGCATGAGCTTGACGATCCGATGATCCGAAGGAACCGGCCTAGAGGCATGTCGCGGTGCGGACCAGGTCGGCGACGGCTTTGGATCTGCTGTGCGCTGGCCAGGCGATGACGGTGGTGACGGTCGGTGCGTCCGGCACCGGCACCGTCGCATGATCGTCGCGCAGGTGGGCTCGGAGGGACTCGGGCACGACCGCGCAGGCCCGTCCGAGCGCGATCAGCTGGAACAGCTGGGTGTGGTCGCGTACCTGCGGGCCAGGTCCGTCCGGATAGCCCCCGCCCCGTCGAGGCCAGCGCGGCAGGGGCAGGTCCGCCAGGGTGGTGACCTCGGCTATCGACATATGGGGTCGGTTGGCCAAGGGGTGGCCCGCGGGCAGGACCACGACCTGCTGTTCGGTGTGCAGGTCCTCGGTGTCGAGTCCGGCCGTCGTGTCGAAGGGCCGGTGGAGCAGAGCAACGTCGGCACGCCCGTCGCGCAGCAGCCCTTCCTGTTCGCCGGGCCCGCACAGCATCACCTCGACGGCGACCGCGCCGGGCTCGGCGGCGTAGGCGTCCAGCAGCTTCGACAACAGTTCGCTGGACGCTCCGGCTTTCGTGGCCAGCACCACACCGGGCGATTCGGCAGCTGCGCGGCGGGTGCGGCGCTCGGCGGCTTCGACCGCGTCGAGTGCGGCCCGGGCCTCCCACAGAAGCACCGACCCGGCCTCGGTCAAGGCGACCGCGCGAGCAGTGCGGTGCAGCAGAACCACTCCGAGCCGCCGCTCGAGCTGTTGGATCGCCCGCGACAGCGGTGGTTGCGTCATGGCGAGCCGCTGCGCCGCCCGCCCGAAGTGCAACTCCTCCGCGACGGCGACGAAGTATCGCAACTCTCGCGTCTCCACCGCGTCATCGTATCCGGCGCTCACCACGACCGATATCCGTGCGGTATCGCCGCCCACCCAGTCGGTCTTGGACGTCCCAACCGACTCCGCACCACGATCGATGACATGAGTGAACAGACGATCGCGCTGGTGACCGGTGCGAACAAAGGAATCGGATACGAGATCGCGGCGGGCCTGGGCGCCCTCGGCTGGCGAATCGGCGTGGGCGCTCGGGATCAACAGCGCCGCGACACCGCGGTGGAGAAGCTGCGCGCAGCCGGGACCGACGCGTTCGGCGTTCCGCTCGACGTGACAGACGACGCGAGTGTGGCCGCCGCGGCCGAGCTGATCGCCGACCGCGTCGGAGGGCTCGACGTCCTGGTCAACAACGCCGCGATCACCGGTGGTATGCCACAGATGCCCACCACGGTCGATCCCGCGACCGTACGAGTCGTCGTGGAAACCAACGTGATCGGGGTCATTCGCGTCACCAACGCGATGCTGCCCATGCTGCGCGGCTCGGCATCGCCACGAATCGTGAACATGTCCAGCAGTGTCGGCTCGCTCACCCTGCAGACCACGCCTGGCATCGACATGGGCCCGATTCCCGCTGCGTACTTGGCGTCCAAGACCTTCCTCAACGCGGTCACCGTCCAATATGCCAAGGAACTGAGGGACACCAACATCCTGATCAACTCCGGCTGTCCCGGCTTCACCGCCACCGACCTCAACGGCTTCCAGGGCGTCCGCACTCCCCACCAGGGCGCGGCGATCGCGATTCGTCTCGCGACCCTGCCCGACGACGGACCGACCGGCGGATTCTTCGACGACGCTGGAACAGTGCCCTGGTGACAGTCTCACCGGCTCCTGGTAGTCCAGTTTGAGGTCTGCTGCTTGTGAGGCTGGAGGGGCCGGCGAGACGTGGCGGCCACCACAGATCATTGCGAGGCCGCCACCGGCGATCTCCGCGTAGTTCAGCTGGGCACGAAGCCCACACAGCGCGGTCCTGCCTCGTTGGCGATGGGCGCCGTGACCCGGTGCCCGTGCCCGGCCGCGCCCTTACGGCTGCCGCGCAGGGCCACGGAACGGCCGTCAGTGGCGAGCCTGCTGTGGCTCCCGGTCACGTAGCGGCCGGTCAGGTCACCGAGGAGAATGAGATCAGCCGCGGCTGGGTCTGCTGTGGCATGTTGGGTCGTCTCGCGAAGACATGGACGCCACCGGGGCCCGCTGAAATCACGGGTGGTGTCACCGACCTCCGACCTCAGATCGCCTCTGGGAACCTGGCGCACGGTCACGCGCGCCCGTGGGCCTCTGCCGCCGGGCCGGTCGGAGACCTCCCGTGCTCTCATGCCGCGCGGGAGACCGGCGTACCGGCGTGGCCGAGGTCCGGGGTGTCGGTGGTCACCGCCGGCGTGCCCGACGCGTCGCGGGCGACCTGGAGCAGGGACGGGAACCCCGTGACGGAGAAGGCCAGGGACACAGGTCCGCCGCGCTCCTCGACGACCACCTGTGCCACCGGGGCGAGTTGCGCGGCGTACGCGGCCGTCTCGTGCTCGTCGCCCACCACGACCGCCAGCGCCTGCCGGTGACCGCCCGGGAGGGTGCGGGCGTGCTCCAGGAACTTCGGCAGCGTCTCCCGGCACCTCGTGCACTGGGGTGTGAAGAAGGCGACGGCCGTGCCGTCCAGGAGCTGTTCCCGGGCGAGTGGTACGCCGTCGGTGGTGACGGTCCGGAACGGATGCACCCGTCGGCCCTCGGTGGGGGAGGACGCCGGACCCCGGCCGACGCGGGGGAGTTTCGCGGAGTGCTCCACGAGCCGTTTGATGACGTCCACCGCGACGACCAGTTCCAGCGCGCAGAGCACCCCCACCAGCGCGACCAGTACGAAGGGGACGGGCATTTCGCCTCCGAGCGTCGTATGGGACGGAACAGTTCGGCAAGGTCGTCACCGACCACGGCCGGCGCTCCGGAGCACGCAGCCGAACCGAAGCACCGGCAGACGGCCCGCCGGCGCGCCGCGCGGGCGTGCGCCGGACCGACGGTGGAGACCGCCAGGGGGTCGCGGCGCAGGCGGCGACCCGGGGATGAAGCGTTCCAGCGGCCTGCTTCGCGGCTCTTCGATCGTCTTGAACGTGTCGGACTCCTTTTCCGGGTCCCGCTCCTGGCACTTCGGCCGTTGAGATACTGATGCGTGCCTTTTGGGCGAACCTTGGAAGGTCCTGGAATGCGCAGGCCGGCCCGCTGTTCCGTCGCCCGGCCTCCGACGCGAGGGGGAAGAGGATGTCCGTGGACTTCGTTCTGCTCGGCGGCATCGAGGCACGCGTGGGCGGAACTCCGGTGGACCTGGGCCATGTCCGCCAGCGGTCGGTGCTCGCCGGGCTGCTGGTCGACGCGAACACCCAGGTGCCGACCGCCAGGCTCGTGGACCGGGTCTGGGGGGACCGGCCACCGCAGCGGGCCCAGGCCACCCTCTACAGCTATGTGTCCCGCCTGCGCCACGCCCTGGCCACGGCCACCGGGGACGTGCGCATCACCCGGCGGACCGGGTCCTACGTCCTCACCGTCGACCCGTCCGCCGTGGACCTGCACCGCTTTCGAGACCTCGTCGGACAGGCCCGCACCGCCGCCGGCGCCCGCGCCGCGGAGCTGTTCGCCGAGGCGCTCGCACTGTGGCGCGGCGAGGCCTTCGGAGACCTCGACGCTCCCTGGTTCAACGAACAGCGCACGTCATGGCACCGGGAGCGGCTCGCGGCCGAACTCGACCTGTACGACCTGCTGTTACGACTGGGCCGGCATGCCGAGCTGCTCGCGGAACTGCCCGCACGCGCCGAGCAGCACCCGCTGGACGAGCGTCTGGCCGGACAGCTCATGCTGGCCCTGTACCGCAGCGGCCGCCGCTCGGACGCCCTGGCCCACTACCGGCAGGTGCACCGCCGGTTGTCGGAGGAACTCGGCACCGACCCCGGCCCGGAGCTGCAACGCCTGCACCAGCAGATCCTCGCCTCGGACACCCTGACGGCCCGCTCCGCCCCGGAGCCCGGCCCGGCCCCGGTGCCACGCCAACTGCCGTCCCCGCCCGGCCCGTTCACCGGCCGCACCGGTGAGCTCGCGGAACTCGACAAGATGCTCGACGCGGGCGGTGCTCCGGGCGGCACCGTGGTGATCTCGACGATCGGCGGCATAGGCGGCATCGGCAAGACCTGGCTCGCCGTGCACTGGGCCCACCACAACGCGGCGGCGTTTCCCGACGGTCAGCTCTACGCCGACCTGCGCGGCTTCTCCCCGACGGCGGAGCCCGCCTCCGCGGCCGAGGTGGTGCAGGGCTTCCTCCACGCCCTCGGGCTGGCGTCCACGGAGATACCGGCCGACCTGCCGGGCCGGGCGGCGGTCTACCGGAGCCTGGTCGCGGGCCGGCGCATGCTGATCGTCCTGGACGACGCCCGCGACGCCGAGCAGGTCCTGCCCCTGTTGCCGGGGTCTCCGTCCTGCACGGTCCTGATCACCAGCCGTCGCCGGCTCGCCGGGCTGGTCACCGCACACGGGGCCCGCCCGCTCGCCCTGGACGTGGTGTCCGAGGCGGAGGCCCGGGACATGCTGGTACGGCGCCTGGGTGCCGAACGGGTCGCGAAGGAGCCCAAGGCGGCGGCCACCCTCCTGGACTGCTGCGCGGGCCTGCCCCTGGCCCTCAGCATCGTGGCGGCCCGGGCCGGCACGCATCCCGACTTCCCGCTGGCCGCGCTCGCCGACGAACTCCGTGACAGGTCCGCCCGGCTGGACGCCCTCGGCACCGACGACCCCATAGCCGACCTGCGCGCCGTGCTCTCCTCCTCCTACGACGCCCTCGACCCGGCGACGGCACGGGTCTTCGGCCTGCTCGGCCAGGCACCCGGCCCGGACATCGGCCTGCCCGCGGCCGCGGCCCTGACCGCGCTGCCCGTTCCCGAACTCCGCTCGCGGCTGCGCCAGTTGGAAGGAGCCCATCTGATCCGGCAGACCCGCCCGGGCCGCTACCGGATGCACGACCTGGTCCGGCTCTACGCGGCGGAGCGCGCGACCCAGGACCAGCACGGTGAGGCCCTGGACGCCGCGCTGCGCGGGCTGGTGGACTTCTACGCCGACACGGCACACGACGGCGACCGGTTGCTGTCACCACTGCGCACCCCGTTCGGACCGGACCGGCCGGACGTCACCCGAGGCGCCCTTCCGCTGCGGGACATCGACACCGCGATGTCCTGGTTCGAGGCCGAACACCTCTGCCTGCTCGACACGCACCGCTTCGCCATGGCCCGCGGACACCATCGGCAGGCCTGGCAGCTGGCCTGGTCCCTGGACACCTTCCACTGGCGGCAGGGCAACCTGGACGACCGCACCGCCATGCTGCGGGCCACGCTCGCCGCCGGCGAGAGGATCGGAGACCGGACGCAGCAGGCATCGGCCCACCGGCTCCTCGGCCGCGCGTACGTGACCCAGGGCCACCACGCCACGGCCCTGGAGCACCTCCGGGCGGCCCTCGCCCTGTTCGAGGAAGCCGGCGACGCGGCGGGCACGGCGCAGACCCATCTCAACCTCGCCCTCGCCTGGGAGAAACAGGGCGACGACCGGCAGGCGCTGGCGCACGCCCTCCAGAACCTGCGCATCCGCAGGACACTCGACAGCCCGCCCCGGGAAGCCGAGGCACTCAACGCGGTGGGCTGGTACCACGCCCGCCTGGGCCACCACCCGCAGTCCCGGCGCCACTGTGAGGAGGCGCTCGCCCTGTGCCGTCGCCACGCGTTCCGCGAGGGGGAGGCCTTCACCCTGGACAGCCTCGGCTACCTCGCCCACCGCACCGGCGAACACGCCCTCGCCCTCGCGTACTACGGTCAGGCCCTGACCCTGCGCCGGGAACTCGGCGACGCCTTCGAGGAAGCGGACACCCTGGCGAAGCTCGGGGACGTCCACGACGCCCTGGGCCGGCCCGCCCGGGCCCGGGAGGCATGGCGACAGGCCCGCTCCCTCTACCTCGCCCAGCGGCGGCTCGGGCCGGCCGCCCAGGTCGAGCAGAAGCTGGCGCGCAGCGGCGTACCGGAGGATTGAGCCCGTTCGGCCCCGGCCGGGGCGGTGAATTCCCGTTGCCTTCCGGTAGCCGGTGGCCTACGGTCCCGATCATGCTGCCTCCGGTGGAAATGGACGAAGAGTGGGCCACGGTCGTCCCCGACGAGGCGGTGATGCGCCCGGGGGTGGAGCACCTCTGCGCACGTCTCGGGCTCGCCGGCGCATCCCTGACCCGCTTCACGGAGGGCTCCCAGCCGGTCTACGCGGTGGGCGACGAGCACGTGCTCAAGCTGTTCCCCGCTGCCGCCGACCGTGACGGTGTCACCGAGGGCAGCGTCCTCGCCCACATCCAGGGACGACTGCCCGTACCGACACCGCGGGTGCGTGACTTCGGCCCGTACGAGAACGGGTGGCAGTACGTCCTGATGTCCCGGCTCCCCGGCGAGAACCTGGCCCATGCCTGGGACCTGGTGCCGCGCGGCCACCGCGAACGGCTCGTCACCGAGATCGGGGAAACCCTGGCGGTGCTGCACTCCCTCGACCCCGGCCCCCTCGCGGACGTCGTCGGCCCCGGCGACTGGGGCGCGTTCCTGGACCGCCGGGCCGCCGGTGCCGTGGCACAGCAGCGGGCCCGCGGACTGCCGGCCGCCTGGCTGGAGCAGCTCCCGGACTTCCTCGCCTCGGTCCCGCTGCCGCGCGCCCCGCACCCCGCCCTGCTGCACACCGAGGTCATGCGGCAGCACTTCCTGGTCGACCCCGACGGGTGGCGGCTGACCGGCTTCTTCGACTTCGAACCGGCGATGATCGGCGACCGCGCCTACGACTTCGTGGGCGTCGGCCTCTTCGTCACCCGCGGCGACCCGCACCTGCTGACCCGTCTCACCGGGGCCTACGGCCAGACCTTCGAACCGTCCGCACTGCTCGCGTACACCCTGCTCCACGTGTACAGCGACCTGCCCTGGTACCTGCGGGAACTGGGCGCACCGAGCGACGGGACGCTGTTGTCGCTGGCGGAGGCGTGGTTCGGGACGGCGTGACGTACGTCCGGCGCACCGGCTCGGGACCGGTGGCGCGGCGCTTCACCCGCGCTGCGCCCCCGTGCGCAGTCCGTCCATGACCAGGTCGAGGAGGCGGGCGGCGCGGGGGCGCCAGTCGTCGCTCGGGGCGAGCTGCCACAGGCCCGCTATGGCGAGGAGGAAGTCGTCGGCGGTGACCCCGGGCCGTATGGTGCCGGCTTCGTCGTTGGCGCGGAGCAGGAGTTCCGCCGCGCGGGCCACCGGCGTGGGGGACGGCTTCGCGGGGCCGCCGGGCGCACCGGTGACCTGCCGGATCGCGTCGGCCAGTCCCGCCTTGGTCATGGCGAACTCGGAGAGCCGGTCCATCCAGGCGCGCAGAGCCTCGTCGGGCGCCCGGGTGGCGAGGAGGTGGTCCGCGCTGTCGGCGACCTGCTGCATCTCGTGGCGGTAGATCTCCAGCACGAGTGACTCGCGGTTGGGGAAGTTGCGGTAGAAGGTGCCCTGTCCCACCCCGGCCTTCTTGGCGATCACGCTGAGGGGGGTGTCCGCGCAGCGCGACAGCTCGGTGACGGCCACTTCCAGGATGCGCTCGCGGTTGCGCTGTGCGTCGGAGCGCCGGGGTGAGTCCATCTGCTGCGGCACTCGTCCTCCTCGGGGCAGGCCAAGCCGTGCCCTTGCTAAGCGGACAGTTGTCCGTTAAGTTTCCAGGTAGCGGACAGCTGTCCGGTCACGTCCACCATAGCCGCGGACGCGCCCCTTCGGCAGTCGCCAGCTGCACGGTTCGGCCCCGCATCCCGCACCTTCGCTTCGCCCCCTGCGCCCACCGGCCCGCACGGCACACCTGACCGTGCCGCCCGCCGGCCCCTTCAGTCCTGGAAATGCGAAAGAAGCAGCCCATGGCCTCATCGGCTTCCAGCGTCATCACATTGAAGATCAACGGCGAGAAGTACACACTGCCCGTCGATCACCGCACCACCCTGCTCGACGCACTGCGCGAGCGCCTCGATCTGACCGGCACCAAAAAGGGCTGTGACCAGGGGCAGTGCGGGGCCTGTACGGTCCTGCTCGACGGGCGCCGGGCCGTCGCCTGCCTGCAACTGGCCGTGGCCGCCGAGGGCCGGGAGATCACCACCATCGAGGGCGTGGCCGACGGTGAGCGGCTGCACCCCGTACAACAGGCCTTCCTCGATCTGGACGGGTTCCAGTGCGGCTACTGCACCCCGGGCCAGATCTGCTCGGCGATCGGTGTCATCGAGGAGCACGCGGCGGGCTGGCCGAGCGCCGTCACCGCGGACGTCCGCCCCGAAGCGGGGCCGCCGCCCCTGACCGCCGAGGAGATCCGGGAACGGATGAGCGGCAATCTGTGCCGCTGCGGCGCGTACGTCTCCATCGTGGAGGCGGTGGCCCGCGCGGCGGAAGCCCCCCGGGACGAGCAACGCGTGAACACCGCCTCGGACGCGAAGGAGGCCGTGGCATGAGGGAGTTCGACTACCAACGGGCACCCGACGTCGCCGGTGCCGTGGCACTGCTCGGCGCCGACCCGGACAGCCGCTTCCTCGGCGGCGGCACCAATCTCGTCGACCTCATGAAAACCGGTGTCGAGCGACCCGCACGGCTCATCGACATCCGTGAACTCCCGCTGGACGACGTCGAGTCGACGCCCGACGGCGGTCTGCGCATCGGCGCCACCGTCACCAACGGCGACCTGGCCGCCCACCCCGAGGTCCGGCGCCGCTACCCGGCGCTCGCCCAGGCGGTACTGGCCGGCGCCTCGGGGCAGCTGCACAACATGGCCACGGTCGGCGGGAACCTGCTGCAGCGCACCCGCTGCGGCTACTTCACCGACGTCAGCCAGCCCTGCAACAAGCGTGTGCCCGGCAGCGGTTGCCCGGCCGTCCGGGGCGAACACCACAACCACGCGATCCTGGGCGCATCCGACCACTGTGTGGCCGTCCACCCCTCGGACATGGCCGTGGCCCTGACCGCGTTCGACGCCGTGCTCCACTTCGAAACGGCAGACGGCCCCGGGGAGTTGCCGCTCGCCGACTTCTACCTGCCCGTCGGGGACAGCCCGCACCGGGAGACCGCCCTGCTGCCGGGCGCACTGATCACCGGCGTCACGCTGCCGCCCGCCCCGGTCGCCGCCCTCTCCCGGTACCGCAAGGTGCGCGAGCGCGCCTCCTACGCCTTCGCCATCGGCTCCCTCGCCGCGGCGCTCGACGTCCGCGACGGCGTCGTCCGGGACGCGCGCCTGGCCTTCGGGGCCGTCGCCTCCCGCCCGTGGCGGGCCTCCGCGGCCGAGCGGATCCTTATCGGCGCGGCTGCCGGCCCCGAGACCTACGCCGCCGCGGCGGACGCCGAACTGGCGGCGGCGCGGCCGCTCCCGCACAACGGCTACAAGGTGGACCTGCTGCGCAACCTCGTGGTGGCCGTCCTGTCCGAACTCGCCGAGGAGGCCGCACGATGACCGCCGTCACCACCGCAACCACCGCCCACACGCCCGCCGTCGGCACCGGCCACACCCGCGTCGAGGGCCGCGACAAGGTCACCGGAGCGGCCCGCTACGCGGCAGAGGTGCCCTTCGCCGGCCTCGCCCATGGCTGGCTGGTGCTCTCCACGGTCGCCCGCGGCCGCATCCTCGCGCTCGACACCGACCCGGTCCTCGCCATGCCGGGCGTCCTCGCGGTCCTGGACCACCGCAACGCGCCCCGCCTCAACACCGACTACACCGGCCTGTTGGGCAGCCGGCCCGACCCGACCTGCGCCGTCTTCCAGCACGACCGGGTGCCGCACCTGGGCTGGCCGGTGGCCATGGTGGTCGCGGAGACCTCCGAGCAGGCCAGGGAGGCCGCCGAGGCGCTCGTCGTGCGGTACGACCAGGAGCCGCACGACATCGAGCTCACGGGGGAGCACCCCGACGCCTACCCGGTGGACGGCCATATGCCGGCGGTGACCGGGAAGGGCGACCTGGACGCCCGGCTGGCCTCCTCGGCCGTCGTGGTGGACGCCGAGTACACCACCCCCGAAGAGCACCACAACCCGATGGAACCCCATGCGGCGACCGCCCGCTGGGACGGCGGACGGCTCGAGGTGATCGACTCCAACCAGGGCGTCACCTGGGTCGTCGGCGAACTCGCCAACCTCTTCTCGCTCGATCCGGCCTCCGTGCGCGTACGCTCCGAACACGTCGGCGGCGGCTTCGGCAGCAAGGGCGTCCGCCCCCACCAGGTGGCCGCCGTCATGGCCGCGACCCTGCTGCAACGGCCCGTACGGGTCGTGCTGACCCGGCGCCAGATGTTCTCGCTGGCCGGCTACCGCAGCCCCACCACCCAGCGGGTCCGGCTCGGCGCCGACGCCGACGGACGCCTGCGCGCGCTGGAGCACCGCTCCGTCAGCCTGACCTCCACCGTGCACGAGTTCGTCGAACCGAGCGCCGGGGTGGCCCGGGTGATGTACGACGCCGACGCCCACCACACCGCCAACCGCGTCGTCCGGCTCGACGTGCCGACCCCCACGTGGATGCGCGCACCCGGCGAGGCACCCGGGTCGTTCGCGCTGGAGGCGGCGCTCGACGAGCTCGCCGAGAAGTGCGGGATCGACCCGATCGAGCTGCGTCTGCGCAACGAACCCGACCGGGGCCCGGTGTCGGGCCTGCCGTTCGCCGGCCGCAATCTGACCGCCTGCTTCCGGGAGGGCGCCCGCAGGTTCGGCTGGGCGGACCGGGACCGGCGCCCCGGGCGGCGCCGGGACGGCCGCTGGCTGCTCGGCACCGGCACGGCGGCGGCCTCCTTCCCGTCGGGAGCCGCGCCCTCGACGGCGACCGCGACCGCGCATCCGGACGGCACCTTCACCGTCCGGATCTCCGCGGCCGACATCGGCACCGGGGCCCGTACCGCGCTCTCCCTGGTCGCGGCGGACGCGCTCCAGGTGCCCCCGGAGCGGGTCCGGGTGCGCATCGGCGACAGCGACTTCGGCCCGGCGATGATCGCCGGCGGTTCCATGGGCACCCGCTCCTGGTCCTGGGCCGTCAAGGCGGCGGCCGGCGAACTGCGCGAGCGGCTGGCCCCGGGCGCCGGCATCCCGGCGGAGGGCATCACCGTCCGGTCGGACACCACCGAGGCCATCGGCTCCCTCACCCCCGCCGAACGGCACTCCTTCGGGGCGCAGTTCGCCGAGGTCGCCGTGGATGTTGCCACCGGCGAGGTGCGCGTGCGGCGCATGCTGGGCATCTTCGCGGCGGGCCGCATCGTCAACCCGCTCACCGCACGCAACCAGTTCCTGGGCGGCATGATCTGGGGCATCTCCATGGCCCTGCACGAGGAGGCCGTCCGCGACCGTGCCTCCGGCGGCCCCGTCGGCGCCGACCTCGCGGGCTACCATGTGGCCACCCACGCCGACGTACCGCGCATCGAGGCCGACTGGATCGACGACACGGACCCCGACGACCCGGTGGGGATCAAGGGCATCGGCGAGATCGGCATCGTCGGCGCCGCGGCGGCCATCGCCAACGCGGTCTGGCACGCAACCGGCGTACGCCACCGCAGCCTGCCCATCCGGCCGGACCGCGTCCTGTCGGCCGCCGCGGGGGCGCCGGATGCTTGACCTGGCGGGCGAACTGCACCAATGGATCGCGGAGCGCCGGGAGTTCGCCGTCGCCACCGTGGTGAGCGTGGGCGGCAGCGCACCGCGCGGCCCCGGTGCCGCCCTCGCCGTCGACAGCGAGGGCACCGCCATCGGCTCGGTCTCCGGCGGCTGCGTCGAGGGTGCGGTGTACGACCTGTGCCGTGAGGCGCTGCGGACCGGAGAGACCGTGCTGGAACGGTTCGGCTACAGCGACGAGGACGCCTTCGCCGTGGGACTGACCTGCGGTGGGACGCTCGATGTGCTGATCACGCCGGTGGGCGCGCAGGCGCCCGCCCGCACCGCCCTGGGACCAGCGCTGTCGGCCGCTGCCCGGGGCGAGCCGGCGGCCCTCGCCCGGGTCGCCCGCGGCCCTGCCGAACTCCTCGGGCGGGCCCTGCTGGTCCGGCCCGACGGCACCTCGGAGGGCGGTCTCGGTGGCGACCCGGAGCTGGACCGGGTGGCGGCGGCCCAGGCCCGGGCCCTGCTGGAGGCGGGCCGCACCGGCACGGTGGACCTCTCCGCGAGCGAAGCGAGACGGGGGTCCCCCCGGACGGAGTCCGGGGGAGGCTCGCACTGCCCCGGCGGCCTGACACTGCTGGTCGAGTCGAACGGGCCGCCCCCGCGCATGATCGTCTTCGGCGCCGTCGACTTCGCGTCGGCGCTGGCCCGGGCCGGCAAGTTCCTCGGCTACCACGTGACCGTCTGCGACGCCCGCCCCGTCTTCGCCACCCGCGACCGCTTCCCGGACGCCGACGAGGTCGTCGTCGACTGGCCGCACCGCTATCTGCGGCGCACCGCGACCGACGCCCGTACGGTCCTGTGCGTGCTCACCCACGACGCGAAGTTCGACGTACCCCTGCTGAAGGAGGCCCTGCGGATGCCGGTGGCGTTCGTCGGCGCGATGGGCTCACGCCGTACCCATGAGGACCGCGATCGCCGCCTGCGGTCGGAAGGCGTCACCGAACGCGAGCTGTCCCGGCTCCGCTCGCCCATCGGCCTCGACCTCGGCGCCCGCACCCCGGAGGAGACCGCCCTGTCGATCGTCGCGGAGATCGTCGCCGACAGGCGGGGCGGGACGGGCGCCCCCCTGACCGGTGGAAAAACGCCGATCCACCACGAGAACGCAGAAGGCGGAAGACCGGCGGTCGCTTGAGGGCAGGCCGGCACGGATGCCACAGGTTCGGGCCCGGCGGCACCGCCGGGCCCGTCTCTCAACTGCTGTGCACGCCGACCTCGCGCAGCGAGTAGCCCCACCCGGTGCCGCGCTCCGTGCCCGTGACGCGGACGTAGCGCGCCGGTGTCCCGGTGAACCGCGCGGTGTCGAGGCCGCCGTCGCCCGTGGTGGTCGACCAGACCGTCTGCCAGTCCGCGCCGTCCGTCGACAACTGGATGCTGTACGTCTTCCCGTACGCCCGCTCCCAGTCGAGCGTGACCCGCCCGACCCGGTGGGTGGAGCCCAGGTCGATCCGCAGCCACTGGTCGTCGCGCCACTCGCTGGCCCAGCGAGTGGACCGGTCGCCGTCGACGGCGCGGCTCGGCGCGTAGCTGGTGAACGGGTTCCACCACTCGGTGGAACTCGCCGTGGCCGGCGCGCCCTCGGCGAGGTCGACGCCCGCCTGGTGCCGCTCGGTCGCCCCCCAGGTGCGCAGGTAGGACTCGGCCCCCCGGAAGAGGTCGTCGACCACGCCCCCGCCGCCGACACGCCGTATGTCCTCGATCCAGTCCGGGACCAGGCCGTAGTGCGCGGCTCCGTCGGTGTTCAGGTCCCAGGTGCGCTCGCCCGTGGTCTGCCGGTCGATGAGGGAGCCGCCGTCGACGCTGCGGAAGGGGTAGATGACCTTGTTCGGGGCGTCCGCGCCCCGGGGGCCCGGCCAGCCGCCGACACCGTTCATGTCCGTGCCGTAGCCGTACCCGACGTCGTACTTGTCCCGCAGCGCCTTGGTGCGGTCGGCCTCGGCCACGAAGCCCTCGGAGCCGTGCATGTACTGGGCGGCGAAGCCGCCGAGGCCGTAGAGCCGCTCGGTCCAGTTCAGGTCCATCCAGCTGTGCGAGGAGATGACACCGGGGTAGGAGTCGGCCTCGAAGATGTCGAGCGCACGGCCCACGGCCTTGACGCTCATGTGGTCGATCTCCAGCATCATCTTGCGTTTCATCATGCCCCGCACGGCGTACTCACCCAGGTCGGTCAGCCCACGGACGTTGCACTGCGCGCCCGAGTCGTACGAGGGCACGGCCACTCCCGCCGGGAGTTTCGCCTCCGCCCCGGGCGCCGCGGCCGAGCCGATGGGGTTGTCGTGCTGCGGGCCCGTGCACTTCTCCGTCTTCCAGAAGGTGCCGGTGGACAGGAACTGCCCGACGTTGATGGCCGTTCCGAGCGTGCCCGAGTCGAAACGGACGCCGCACAGCGCGTTGTCGAACTTGTGGCACAGGAACATGCTGCGCACGCCCAGCGCGTACAGCTCGTCCAGGCCGGCGTCGATGTCCTTCCTGTCGCACTGCGGGACGTCCAGGATCTGCTTGCATCCGAAGGGCTCGCTGGTCTCCACGCCCAGGACGACCGCCAGCTTGCCCTGCTGGATGACGTCGCGGGCCTGGGCGCTGTCGGTGACGATCCGGAACCAGCCCTTGCCCGGGCCGCCGTACATCCTGTCGACGTAGGCCTGGAGGTCGTAGGTCAGCTTCGCCTGCAGCCGGATGGACGTCATCTCGTCGCAGCTGCGGTCCTTGAAGAAGTAGACCGAGCAGATCACCCCGTTGGTGACGAGGTCGTTGACGAGCACCCGCTGGCCGCCGCGCCAGGCCCGCTCCACCCAGGCGTAGTAGTTCTGCTGGTGGGTGAGGGAGTCGTGCGCGGGCCAGTCCTTGAAGGTGGGCCAGCCGACCGGGTCGTGTCTGCCGTCGCCGCCCTTGGTGATGAAGTCGAAGACGGCCAGCGAGCCGTCGGGGTAGTGCTCGGGGCAGTCCTTGAGCGCGTCGGCGATCCCGGCCTCGGAGAAGACCTTGCCGCAGATGAGGCGCCCGCCGAAGGCCTCGTTGGCGAACAGGTGGTCGTGGGCGTCGACGAACCCGCGCACCCGGCCCTGGGCGTCGGTGCCGGTGAACGGCTCGCCGGTGACGCCGATCCGTGCGTCCGGCGTGGGCCGTGCGCCCGGGACCCACCAGTCGTTCCCGGCCGCCGAACTCGGAGTGGGACCGAGTACGACGGCCAGGACGAGGAGGAGCAGCGACACTGCGGTGACGTTTTTGCGTCGGCGGTACGGGTGGCTGGTCATGGCCACGGCCCACGTCCCTCGGTCGGCGGGACGCGCGGTCGACCGGCGAGGTGATCGGGGGCCCGAGGAACGCGCGCTACCGCTTTGTCATGTCTACGCAAACTGTGCGCCATGAGGATCGCCAGTGCCGCCTGCCGAGTCAAGGCTTCGGCGCCGGGGATACCCGCGGACCTGCTCCCAGGGCCGCTCGATGCTTACTCGGGCGTAGTAATAAGCTGGGTGGACGTGAGATCCGTACGTCGACGACCGCGCCGGACAGCGGCTCGAGGGTGAGGGAGCGACCGATGACATCGGAAACCGAGCGGGCCGTACTGGCGGGCGGTTGTTTCTGGGGCATGCAGGACCTGATCCGCAAGCAGCCGGGCGTGGTGTCCACCCGCGTCGGCTACAGCGGCGGTGACACGCCGAACGCGACCTACCGCAACCACGGCGACCACGCCGAGGCCATCGAGATCCTCTTCGATCCGAAGGTCACGAGCTACCGCGACATCCTGGAGTTCTTCTTCCAGATCCACGACCCGACCACCAGGGACCGGCAGGGCAACGACATCGGGCGCAGCTACCGGTCGGCCATCTTCTACACCGACGAGGAACAGCACCGCGTCGCCCTGGACACCATCGCGGACGTCGAGGCGAGCGGCCTGTGGCCGGGCAAGGTGGTCACCGAGGTCGAGCCCGTGGGCGACTTCTGGGAGGCCGAGCCCGAGCACCAGGACTATCTGGAGCGCTACCCGAACGGCTACACCTGCCACTTCCCGCGACCGAACTGGAAGCTGCCGCGCCGGGCCGCGTCCTCGGCCGGCTGAAGCACCGGCCGCGCCGCTGTCCGCTCACGCCCTGCGCCGCCGCCTGATCGGCTCGCCCACGCGGTGCAGGTGCGTGAGCGCCTCCCGGTACGACCGGACCAGTCCCGTCTCGTGGTACGGCACCCCGATCTCGGCGCAGTACCGCCGCACGATCAGCCGGGCCCGGCGCAGGTGGACCGTCGGCATGCCCGGGAACAGGTGGTGCTCGATCTGGTGGTTGAGCCCGCCCAGCATCACGTCGGTCAGCAGCCCGCCGCGCACGTTGCGGGACGTCAGGACCTGGCGCCGCAGGAAGTCGAGCTGCTGGTCACCGGTGAGCGTCGGCATGCCCTTGTGGTTGGGGGCGAACGTGCAGCCCAGGTAGAGGCCGAACAGGCACTGGTTCACGGCGAGGAACGCCACCGCCCTGCCCGGGGAGAGCACCAGGAACAGGGCCGAGAGCAGAGCGGTCATGTGCGCCAGGAGCAGCGCGCCCTCCAGCACCCGGTTCTTCATGAACGGTGAGCGCAGCGCCCGCACGCTCGCGACGTGCAGGTTGAAGCCCTCCAGGGCCAGCAACGGGAAGAACAGCACCGCCTGGTGCCCGCCGAGGAGGCGGGCCAGGCCCCGGCTGGCGCGGGCCTGCTCGGCGGACCACACCAGGATGTCCGGGGCGACATCGGGGTCCAGTTCCTCGTGGTTGGGATGGGCGTGGTGGCGGGTGTGCTTGTTCATCCACCAGCCGTAGCTCATGCCGACGCCCAGATTGCCGAACAGCCGTCCGGCGAACTCGCTGTACCGGCGCCGCCGGAAGACCTGCCGGTGCGCCAGATCGTGTGCCACGAGGGCGACCTGACCGAACACCAGGGCAAGGAAGGCGGCCACGGCCAGCTGCCACCAGGTGTCGCCGAGAAAGAAGAAGCCCGCCCAGCCGCCGGCGAACGACCCGACGACGAGACCGAGCCGCACCGTGTAGTAGCCCGGGCGCCGCTTCAGCAGGCCGCCTCGGCGATCCGCCGGGAGAGCCGGGCGAAGTCGCTGCCGGCACCGGGTCGCGACGTGCCCGCGTCGACGACGGCACGGGGGCTTACGGGGGAGGCATCCGGAGAGATCGTCATGCCGAGAATTCTCAGGACGCCGTACGTCCCCAAGAAGCCTGCCTGCCACCGTACGCACAGGAGGCCCGCCCCCACCGGCCGCCGGGGGTTTTCCCCCGGGCGAAGTCACCCTCGGGCGGTGACGGCCGCGCGGGTCGCGGCAGGGGTCTCCCGTCGACGGCCGGCGTTCTCACGCCGGCAGGTCCTGCCCGGCCTGCTCGGCGGCGGCGCCGCGTGCGAGCAGCAGGAGGGCGTCGACCAGGTCCTCCGCCGGGCTCCCGGTGGCCAGACGACGCAGTTGCAGACCCATCACCACGGCGACCGTGGTGGCCGCCAGACGTTCCGCGCCCGGGACGCCCAGAGCGGTGAGGATCCGGGTGGCGAGCCGGTCGTAGGCCCGGAACGCCTCGGCCGCCGCCTCCCGCAGCCGCTCGTCGCGCCCCGCGTGCAGGTACAGCTCGAACGGGGCGAGATGGGCACTGTCCAGCGCCGTGCCGCACGCCACCTGGCCGGCCAGGGACGCGGCCTCCTCCACGCCGATGCCATCGGTCCCGCACTGGTCGGCCAGCTCGGTGAAGTGCCGGGCCTCCTCGCGCACGAAGTGCAGCAGACTCTCGCGCAGCAGCTCGTGCTGGGTCTCGAAGTGGTACGTCACCGAGCCGAGCGACACTCCGGCTTCCCGGGCGATGCGGCGGTTGGTGACCGCGGCGACCCCGTCATCGCCGATGATCCGCAGGACGGCGGAGACGATGCGCTGGCGGGTGGAGGCGGAGGGGGTGGCGTTCGGCATGCCATGCATTGTTCCACCAGCGGTCTTCCGGCCAGGACCGCACGTTCGCCGCCGTCGCGGTGGACAGCACGGCCTGCCATCCCTACTGTTCGTTCGAACGAACAACGTGGGAGGGTAGTCGTGCACATAGCCGGGGCAACTGTTCTGCTCACCGGAGTCACGGGTGGTATCGGCGGCGCGATCGCCGCGGAGCTGTCCGCACGCGGTGCGCATCTCGTCCTCACCGGCCGGCGGAAGGAGGCGCTGGAACCCCTCGCCGACCGCTACGGTGCCCGGACGGTCCTCGCCGATCTCGCCGACGCCGAGGACGTCGGGCGACTCGCCGAGGAAGCCGCCGGTACGGACATCCTCATCGCCAACGCGGCGCTGCCCTCCAGTGGCGACCTGCTCGACTACACGCCGGCGCAGATCGACCGGGCCCTCGCGGTCAACCTGCGCGCCCCCGCGATGCTCGCGCGGCTGCTCGCACCCGGGATGGTGGCCCGTGGACGCGGCCACATCTGCTTCGTCGGCTCCCTGTCGGGCATGGCCGCCACCAAGTCGTCGTCCCTGTACAACGCGACGAAGTTCGGGCTCCGCGGCCTCTCCCTGGCCCTCCGCCAGGATCTGCACGGCACCGGCGTCGGTGTGTCCATCGTGCAGCCCGGATTCGTACGCGACCTCGGGATGTTCGCCGACACCGGTTCACCCACGCCCGGCGGCGTCCGCACGGTCGCGCCGCACCAGGTCGTCAGAGGCGTCACACGGGCGATCGAACGCAACGCCGCCGAGATCAACGTCGCCCCGCTCGAACTGCGGTTCCTGACCAAGATCGCGTCACAGTTCCCGGGCTTCGCCGAGCGGGTGCAGCGGCGCGTGGGCGCGGAGAAGACCCTGGACGCGATCGTGACGGCACAGCGGACGAGCCGCTGACCGACGGCCCATGCGAGGCCCGGGCGGCCCCAGCCGGATGCGGGCGGGCCCAGCCGCCGGGGCGTGGTGGCCCTCGGTCGCCCGCCGCGGCGGGGCCCGGCAGCACGGCGATTCCGTTCGCTCCCCGAGGGGAGGGCTGTGACGCGGCTGCCGGCGAGGCACGCTCCCGCTGGGGAAGCACCCCCGGGGTCGACGCCGCCGGACGACCCCGACGTCCGGGGCCGGTGCGACCGCAGTAGGCGTGCGACAGGCGCTACGGGTCTGAGCCGCAGTCGGTGTGTGGGAGGCGCTGAACGGGTCTGAGTCGCAGTCGGTGTGTGGGACGCGCTGCGCGGACCGCAGTCCCAGGCGGCGGGCGCGAGAGGCACTGGACGGCCGGAGCCGCAGTCCGGCGCGTCTCGCCCACGCGCGGGCGCCTCAGTCGGTCCCGTCCTCGCGAGCCGCGTCGGTCCGGCCCAACTGGACGCAGCATTCCCCGGGTTCAGGGGCCAGGACGGCGTGGACGCCGTTGACCTCCAAGCCCTTCAGGTAGCCGCCGAGGAAGGCGTGGTTCATGCCGCACACCAGGTCGGGGGCCTTCCCGGCCAGCGGGTGAAAGGGGCAGTTGCGCAGCCGCAGCCGGGTGGGGGTCTCCCGGACGGGCTCGTAGCCGTACTGCTCCAGCAGGCGCTCGCACGCGGTCAGCCCGCGCTCGGGGCCCAGGCGGCCCGGGCGGGTCTCCTCCCGCGCGGCCTCGCCCAACTCCCGACCGCGCTGCTCGGCGGTCCGCACCGCGGCCTGAGCGGCGCTTTCGTCCCTGCCCTCGGTGAGAACGGCGTCGAGGAGCAGGTCCGCCAGGAGTTCATGGCGACGGTCGGGGATGCTCACGGTGATCTGGGCGTCGGTGGGCTCGTAGACCTTGGGCTGCCTGCCGACCTTGCGGATCCCGCCGGGCGATTCGTAGCGCGCGCGGAGCAGACCGGCGTCGACGAGTTTGTCGAGGTGGAAGGCGGCGAGCTTGCGGGATATGCCGACGCTGGCGGCGGCCTCGTCGCGGGTGACGGCCCGGCGCGCACGGCGGATGAAGGCGAACATGCGCCGCCGCGAGTCCTCGCTCAGGACGCTGACGGAGTCGATGGCGCTGTCGGCCGCGTCGGCCTGCGCAGTCGGATCGGAAGCCACACGACCACGGTAACTCCCATCTGCATGGGCACAAGCGTTCTTCTCGCCTTTTCCGCTGCGAGTCTTGACGTCCTCTGGCAATAAGACCAAGAATTGTTGGCGAAACCAGTGGGGAGGTCGGTTGCGATGGTCCATGAGTCACAGCTTCAGGCGAAGCGTCCGGTCAGTGCGGCGCTCGCCGGCCCGTACGGCCACCCGTTCCACCCGATCCTGGTGACCGTGCCGATCGGTGCCTGGGTGACCAGCCTGGTGTTCGACATCGCTTCCCACGTCGTGCACCGTCCCGGCTTCCTGACCCAGTCCTCGCAGTGGCTGATCGCGGTCGGGGTGATCGGCGCCCTACTGGCGGCCATGGCCGGCTTCCTCGATCTGTTCGCGATCCCCGCCGGTACCCGGGCCTTCCGCACCGCTCTGGTGCACATGACGCTGAACCTGCTGGTGACCGCCGCCTACGTCGTCAACTTCCTGTGGCGCCACGGCGACTACACCGCCGGCGGAAGCGTCGGAACAGGCCGCCTCGTCCTGTCCGCGCTCAGCGTGGCGGCCCTGGCCGTCTCGGGGTTCCTGGGCGGCAAGCTCGCCTACCGCTACGGCGTGCGCGTAGCCGACGAGAACACCCAGGCCGAGGGATACACACCCGACCGCAGCCACGGCAGCACGCACACCCCCGCATGACTCGACCCCCGTCCCCGTCCCCGTCATGGCGGCCGGCCGCTCCGGCCGCCTGCGACACCCAACCGCACCTGGAGTCCTCATGGACATCGCCGCACTGATCACCTGGGTGGTCACCGCCCTCGGCGGCTTCTACATGCTCGGCACATGGATCCGACGCGGCGGAATCCGGCAGCAGCAAGCCGGCACCAGCCGCCTGCCCGCACCGGTCGTCTTCGGCCACTTCGCCCTGGCCGCGATCGGACTGGTGGTGTGGATCATCTATGTCGTGGCCGACAGGACCGCCCTGGCCTGGACCGCGTTCGGCCTGCTGCTGCCCGTCGCCCTGCTGGGATTCGTGATGCTGGCCCGCTGGATCCCCGTCCACCGCGACCGCGTCGCCGCCGGAACGGCCGCCACGGCGACGGCTCCGGGCGGTGAGGCGACAGTTCCCGCCGAACGCCACTTCCCGCTGCCTGTCGTAGTGGCACACGGTCTGTTCGCCGTGGCCACCCTCGTCCTGGTCCTGCTCAGCGCCCTCGGCGTCGGGGGCAGCTGACATGGCCGAGAGTCCCCGCCGCACCACCGCCCCGACGGACCTGCTCGACGACGAGGAGACCGCACCCGCACGGCCCGCCCTCCGGGTCGTCCACGAAGCCGGAGGCATCGACCTGGCCGCCGCGGAGAGGGCGGCCGGCCAGTTCCTCGAAGCCCTCGGCGTCTCCACCGCCTCGGAGAGCCTGCGCGGCACACCGGGCCGGATGGCCCGGGCGTACGCCGAACTGTTCACCCCGCGCCCCTTCGACCTGACCACCTTCCCCAACGACGAGGGCTACGACGAACTCGTCCTAGCCCGCCGCATACCGGTCCGCACCGTCTGCGAGCACCACCTGCTGCCGATCGTCGGCACCGCCCACGTCGGCTACCTGCCCGGCGCCCGCATCCTCGGCCTGTCCAAGCTGGCCCGCATCGTGGAGCACTTCGCCTGCCGCCCCCAGGTCCAGGAACGCCTGACCAAACAGGTCGCCGACTGGCTGCAGACCAACCTGGAACCCAAGGGCGTCGGCGTCGTCATCGAGGCCGAACACGCCTGCATGACCCTGCGCGGCGTCCAGGCGACGGGCTCCAGCACCATGACGTCCACCCTGCTCGGCCTGCTCCGGTCCGACGCCCGCTCCCGCAGCGAATTCCTCGCCCTGACCGGCGCAGCGGGCTGACACAGCAGCACCGACCCGACCCCGCAGCGCGCGATCGCCGTTCCCCGCCGCCCACTCCGACGCCCGGACAGAAGGCGCCCAGGCCGACTGATCGATGTCGCAAGCGCGTTGCACACTTGCCGAGGCCACCTGTCCGTCCACCGCCGGTTCACGATCGCGGAACCGGCGGGGACGGTGGTGTGGGCGCCACCCGGGGGAGGGATCGAGCCGGGCGAGACGGCCTTTTCCGCGTTGCGCCGGGAACCGCTGGAGGAGGTGGGGCCTGCCGTCGGCACCCGTCCGCCGCACGTCTGGCACAGCAGGTCGTGGCTCCTGACATGCCGCGGGCTACGACGGCGTCATCAACGACTTCTTCCTCCTGCGCACCGCGAGGTTCAAGCCGCACGGGACCCTGTCCGGCCACCAGCTCGCCGCCGAGAACATCACCGCGCTGGAGTGGTGGCAGCCGCGAGAAGTGGCTCTGCACACCGGCCCCGACCTCCTCCTCATGGCAGGGCTCCTCGGAATGACCACCACTTACGAGGTCAAGCGCGCGACGGGGACGTCAACAAGCCCTCGGCTACTCGTCGGAGAGTGTCAGGTTCGGTACCCGCCAGGCCGCGATCAGGAAGGCGACCAGGGCCACCGCGGCGCCGGTGAGGAAGACGACGCGCATCGCGGCGACGTACCCCTGGAGGAACGGCAGCGCCGCGCCCCGGTCGAGAGTGTGCAGGAAGGCGGAGTCCTCCAGGCCGACGCCGCCGCCCGGGCGCAGCACTCCCGTGAGGGCGTGCGCGTTGTCGGGCCGGGCCAGCAGCCGGCGGTAGGCCGGGTCGTGGCGGGCCTCGGCCAGCCGGTCGGCTATGCGGCCGGCCGCCGTGGAGAACAGGACCGAGAGGAACGCGGCGGTGCCGACCGTACCGCCGTTGGAGCGGAAGAAGTTGACCGAGGCCGTCGCCGCGCCCATGTCCGTACGGGGCACCTCGCTCTGGGCGAGGGTGGTCAGCGTCTGCATCGACGCGCCGAGGCCCGCTCCCATCAGCGCCATGCCGAGCGCCGCCTGCCACAGCGGGCTGTCCACGCGCAGCGTGGCGAAGACGAGCATCGCCGCGGTGAACGAGCCGGTGCCGGCGACGAGATGGACCTTGAACCGGCCGGTGCGGGAGATCAGCCGGCCCACGAGCAGCGTCACCGCGAGGTTCGCGAACACCGTGGGCAGGGTGGCCAGACCCGCGGCCATGGGGCTCATACCGCGGACGAGCTGGAGGTAGAGCGGCAATGTCGTCATCGCGCCGAACATGCCGATCCCGACGACGAAATGCAGCCCCACGCCCAGCCGGAAGGCGCGGATGCGGAACAGGCGCGGCGGCAGCAGCGCGGCGTCCCCCGCCCGCCGCTCCACCACGACGAACACGCTGAGCCCCACCACGCCGATCGCGTACAGCAGCAGTGCCCGGGGCGACACCCAGCCCCAGGTACGGCCCTGCTCGGCGACGATCAGCAGCGGTACGAGCCCCACGGCCAGGGCCAGCGCCCCCGCGTGGTCGAGCCGGTGCCGTACGCGCCGGTGGGGGAAGCGCAGTACACGGACGATCGCCACGGCCGCGGCGGCGGCGAGCGGCATGTTGATCAGGAAGATCCAGCGCCAGCCGTCGATGCCGAGCAGGCTGGTCCGGTCCGCGAACGCGCCACCCACGAGCGGGCCGACGATGCTGGCGCCACCGAACACGGCCATGAAGTAACCCTGGTACCGGCCCCGTTCGCGAGGGGTGGTGATGTCGGCGACGATCGTCATCGCCAGCGACATCAGCCCGCCGCCGCCGAGCCCCTGCACAGCGCGGAAGACCGCGAGTTCGTAGATCGACGTGGCGCATCCGCACAGCAGCGAGCCCGCCGTGAACAGGGCGATCGCGGCGAGGTAGACGGGCCGCCGGCCGTGCAGGTCGGAGAGTTTGCCGTACAGCGGCGTCGCGATGGTCGCGGTGACGAGGTAGGCGGTGGTCACCCACGCCTGGGCCGTCAGCCCGTGCAGGTCGTCGGCGATGGTGCGCAGGGCGGAGGAGACCACCGTCTGGTCCAGCGCCCCCAGGAACATGCCGAGCACCAGACCGGACATGACGGTGGTGATCTGCCGGTGACCGAGCCGCGCGGGCGCGCCCCCGGCGGCGCCCTGCTGCTGGGTGTCGGAGAAGGTCACAAGTCGTCCTCGGGGGCAGGGGATGGGGGATGGGGGAGAGGTGGGGGGCCGTCCCGTGGCCTGGGAACGGCCCCGTGTGCTGGTGCCGTGCGGGCTACCCGGCGATCCCCTCCAGGTCGCCGACCGCCTGCTCGACGTCCGGCAGCGTGAGCATCGCCAACTGGGCCGACCGGGCCCGCGCCCGGGGTTCGGGGTCGGCGAGCAGCTTGCGGCACACGTCGGCGATGCCTCCCGCGGTGCGGTCGGCGACGAGTCGGCCGAGGCCCAGCTCCTCCACCCGCTCCGCGTTGGCGTGCTGGTCCCCGAAGTGCGGCAGGACCGCCAGCGGTGTGCCGGTGCGCATGGCCTCGCGGATGCTGTTGAACCCGCCGTGGGTGACGAACAGGTCGACCGACTCCAGCAGCAGCGGCTGCGGCACGCGCTCGGTGACGTGGACGTGCCCGGGCAGCCCGTCGGTGTCGTCCAGGGGCATCCCCGACGTCGACACCACCACCATACAGTCGTCCAGCACGACCGCCGCCTCCACGATCGCGCGCAGGCTCTCGGCGGTGTCCGGCAGCTTGACCGGCAACGGCTCGGCCGAGTCGGCCATGTGCTCGCGCAGCGCCGGCAGGGCCGTACCGATCGCGGCGTACACCAGCGGCCGGTCCGTGGGCAGTTCGGCCGCCCACGAGGGCAGCAGCCCGTGGCGCTCCACGTCGACCGTCTGCCGGTATGACCAGGCATGGGAGGGGTTCCGGGCGAAGGAGAAGGCGGGCGGTACGTAGTCGACGCGTCCGTGCGGTACGACCGACAGCGGGTCGTCCCGCACGGGCAGCCCCAGCTCCTCGCGCCGCTCGTTCAGCTGCGGCAGGATCTCGGCGGGCTCCATGATGTTGCTGAACCCGGAGGGCGTCGGAAGCTGCGGTACGCCCAGCAGTTCGGCGATCAGCACCGAGCTCATGTCCATGCCGTCCCGCAGGATCAGATCGGGGCGGAAGTCCCGGGCGAGGGGCAGCAGGATGTCCAGCTGCGGCGTCACGGCCGCCCCGCCCACGCCCCGCATCAGTAACCGGGTCAGCTCCGGTGTCGGCTTGGTCATGTCGGGGGGTTCGGGGAGTTCGGCGAGGTACGGGCCGGCCGCGGTGAACGGGTTGAACCGGGGGAGCGCGGCGTTCACTTCGACGTCGTCGTCACGGAAGACCGGGGCGAGGTCGTCGACGGTGACGACCAGCACCTGGTGCCCGGCCTCGGCCAGGGCGCGCAGCAGGGGCAGCTGGGCGCGCCCATGGGAGGGACTGCCGAGCGTGGTGCACAGAACCCGCATGGAGTGAGCCTTTCTGTAGAGGACTGCCGGGGATGGTTGGGGCGTCTCGGGGACGGTCGAGGACGTCGGCGCACAGCCACGATCAGCTCGGACGGAGCGCCGGCCCCTCCGCCTGCGTCTCACGCCACGCGAGCCGGTGCCGCCGGGCGTCCGATGCCCCGCCGGCTCAGCCCGGCCCGCGCGAGCAGGTCCGCGTCGAGCAGGTTGCGGAAGTCGTGGACCTCGTGGCCGGTCATCCGCGCGGCGATCGCCGCCCAGTCGAGGTCCCGCAGCTCCGGCCACTCGGTGAGGACCAGGCAGGACGCGGCACCCTCGGCGGCCCGCACCGGGTCGGCGACGAGCTCGACCAGATCGCTCAGGTCGGGCCGCTCCTCGGACAACGCCGGGTCATATGCGGTGAGTTCGGCGCCCCGCTCGCGCAGCAGCCGGGCGACGGCGAGCGCGGGCGAGTCCCTCAGGTCGGAGGTGCCGGCCTTGAAGGTCAGGCCGTACAGGGCGAGCCGTACGCCGTGCAGGGAACCGTCCTCGCCGCGCCCGCACGCGGCGGCCACACGGTCCACGAGCCGGCGCTGGTGGGTGACGTTGGTCTCGATGGTGGCGCTCAGCAACGGGAAGTCGACGCCGGACCGGTCGCACATGGTCAGCAGGGCGTGGGTGTCCTTGGGCAGGCAGGAGCCGCCCCAGCCCGGGCCGGGCCGCAGGAACGCCGAGCCGATGCGCGGATCGCGGCCGATGCCCTCGGTGACATCGGCGATGTCGGCGCCGAAGCGTTCGCACAGGGTGGCGAGGTTGTTGGCGAACGACAGCTTCATCGCGAGGAAGAAGTTCGCCGCGTACTTGGTCAGTTCGGCGCTGGCCGGGTCGGTGAGGACCAGAGGCGCGTCGAGCGCGGCGTACAGGTCGGCCACGCGCCGGGCGGCGGCCCGGTCGCCGGCTCCGATCACGATGCGGTCGGGGTGCAGGAAGTCGTGCACCGCACGGCCTTCGCGCAGGAACTCCGGGTTGCTCACCACGGTCACGTCCCCCCGGCCGAGCAGTGCGGCGACGCGCTCGCAGGTGCCGACCGGCACGGTCGACTTGTTGACGACGACACAGCCGGGTCGCAGCACGTCGCGGATCTCTCCGGCGACGGCCTCCACGGCGGCGAGGTCGGCCGCGCCGCCCGCACCCATGGGTGTGGGCAGGCACAGGAACACCACCTCGGCCTCTGCCACGGCGGCCGCGGTGTCGCCGGTGAAGTCCAGCCGGCCCGCCTCCAGGGCGTCCCGCACGGTCTCCGGCAGATCCGGCTCCAGGATGTCGACCCGGGCCTCGCGCAGCCGTTCGACCTTGCGCGGGTCGGCGTCGGCGCACACCACGGAGTGTCCCAAGGAGGCCAGGCAGGCACCGGTGGTCAGTCCGACGTAACCGGTTCCGATCACGGCGACATGTCGAGCAGGCACAGAAGATCACCATTTCCGGTCGGTGGGGCCCGTGCGTGGCGGCTTCCGTGTCGAAGACGCGCGCCGTCGCGCCGTACGGGCGACCTGGAACGGGCCGACTTCCTCGTACGGCCCGGCAGAACAAGGTCTCAAGTCATCAACCGTTGACCTGCTTCAGGTATGGCATGCGGTGCGAACACAAGTCAACGATTGGTGACAACGGTCGGTGACTTTGAGACAGCCGCTTCACACTGGACCATGGGGCGGGCAGCGGAGGTCCGCGGACAACGGAGGTGCGGTGGCGTGACGGGAGTACACGACAGCGAGGCGTCGGAGGCGGGGGCCTGCCGGCCGGCCCACAGGCGCTCGGCCTCGGCCACGCGTACCGCGCTCAGGTCCGCCGCCGCGTTCCGCTTCGGCAAGTACGGCTACGAGGGCACCAGCGTGCGCGACATCGCCGGCGACGTGGGGGTGGACGCCGCGCTCGTCTACCGCTACTTCGGCTCGAAGGAAGCGCTCTTCAACGATGTCGTGGGCACCGGGAAGATATTCGAACCCCTGCTGGAGGAGCCGGTCGAGACGATCCCCGACTGGTTCTGCGCGCTGCTGTCGGGGACGCCGAAGGAGGGCGACTTCCCGCATCCGGTGCTGTCGGTGCTGCGCTCCTCCGGCCGGGACGAGGCGCTGGCCCGGCTGCGGGCGGACTTCACCGAGGTGTTCACCGAGCGCCTGGCCTCCCGCCTGGGCGGCCCCGACGCCGATCTGCGTGCGGAACTCCTGGCGGCCTGGATGCTCGGCACCAGCCTGATGCGCACCGAGATACGGCCCCCGGCCCTGATCGCGGCGTCGGACGCCACACTGGAGCGGTACGTGCGGGCGGGCATCGACGTCCTGCTGAGCCCGGCACCGCGGGACGACGCGGGGTCGGCCGGGACCGGGGACGTCGAGCACACCACCGGCGACTGCTGATCCACCGGGGGACGGCCGGCAACGGCTCCCGACCACGCATGTCCGGTTCAAGCACGCGCGCTCGACCGCGAGGTCCGCGGGGTTCAGCTCCCCCCGCTCAACACCCCGCTCAGGAACGCCTCCGCGTCACCAACGCCACAACCGTCCCGATCCCCGCGAAGAGCAGCCCGATCCCGCCGAAGATCAGCGGAAGCAGCCACAGCGAGGCGAACCCGTTGATCCGCGCGTCCTCGGGGGAATCCGCCCGGTAGAGCACCTCGACCCGCTCACCCCGTTCGTACCCGGGTGGATTGGACCCCGTGGAACTCCGGAAGGTCCGCCGCGTGCCATCCGCCGCCGTGAACTCGACCACCGGGTACGCCACGGGCCCGTCGTTGCCCCGCTTCCGGTGTGAAACATGGCTGTGGTCGTTCCGCCACTCCAGGTCCACCACCGTGCCCGGGGCTCGCTCCGCATCCGCCAGGAACGAGACCGACACCCCGGCGAGGATCAGCCCGATGACCAGGAACAGCCCCCCGAACGCGATCGCCCCGAACGTGAACCACCGGCGGGCCCCCCGGCCACGCACCTGAAACTGCACGACATCCCTCTCACTCGCCCGGACCGGAAGGGACGGTATCTCAGACGACAGCGACGACGATGAGGGGGGACCAACGGGCGGACCCGAGAGCGCGTATCGGTGGGACAACCGGCACGCGAACTCACGGCCGACGACTTCCCGCTCGACGGGAACGACGAAGTCGATCTCGCCGTCCGGGGGTCCCTTACCCGACTCGTCGTCACCTCGCGGCTCGGAAGCGGGGCCGGGCGGTCGCAGGCGTCCTCACCAGAGGAGGACTCCTGTGTCATCGCCCTGCGACCCCCAGCACGCTCCCGCCGGTGACGTGGGTGCAGCGCTCATGATGATCGACTCCCGGCTCAAGAGCATCTACGACGGCAAGACCGAGACCGACCCCCAGCAACAGGCGCTGACGATCAGTTCGCCGCGTCACTGGGCCCCGAGGGGACCGATGACGTGCTGGACGGCGCGTGCACGCTCATCTTCATGTTCATGAAGTGGCTGCGGATGGCCTACGAGAGCCACGGCAAGGACGTCATCGAGTACGTCGTGCCCAGCCTCGTCGCCTCGATGCGCATGATGCCGAGGAGTGTTCGCCCCGAGACCATTCCCACCATGGTCGGCCTGGTCGTCGCAGCGGGCACCGACCTGAGCCCCAGCCTCTGGCGCAAGCAGTACGGATACTGGACCGACGCCGAGATGACTCCCCTGGAAGCCACCGCCTTCCTGCTCGCGGAGCACATCAACCGCCTCACCGACGACCGCGACTTCGCCACCCGCCTGATCACCGGAGCCCTGGCCGGCGCGGACGAACTCTGACACGCTCGCTCCCGATCCGGGGCGGCGCTACGGACCGCGGCACCGGTCCGCGGTCCGTGTTCCGGTGACGAGCCGGCCTGCAGGGAAGGTCAGCCCGCCTTCGCCGCCGTGCCGACCTGCGCGAGCGCCTTGGCGAGCCCGTTGGCCCAGAGCTGGTTGACCCGGGCCCGCTCGGTGCTGTTGGGGTAGCGGTTGGTGCAGCTCGTGCCGGGGCCGCCGCCCGACATCAGTTCGCTGCACGGGCCGCTGTAGTGGTCGGGCAGCCCCAGCACGTGGCCGGTCTCGTGGGCGGCGACGCGGATGGAGTCGTACTGCTGGTTCTGCGCGTAGTCCAGGAAGATGTAGCCGCGGCCGTGGCCGTTGGTGGAGGCGTACGAACCGCGCGGGTCGTTGCCCTCGTAGTAGGCGAAGTCACCATTGCCCGTGGTCGCCTGGAGCTTGACGTTCGACACCGAGCTGTTCCAGATGGAGACGGCGCTCGATATCTGGGAGCGGAAGCTCGGCGCCTGGGAGGGGTTGTAGTAGACGGTCACCACCTTCAGGGAGGGCTGGGCGGCCTGCCTCTTGGCGACCGACTTCAGCACGGCGTCGAAGAACGCCTTGCTGCCGGTGTTCTCGGCCGCGCTCACGTAGCCGGCGGTGGGGGTCTGGGCGGGGGCTTGGGCGGTGCTCGTCGCGCTTGCCGGGCCGGCGGTGCCCAGCGCGGCGGAGGCCAGACCGAGGCCCAGGGCCAGGGCCACGAGTCTCCTGGAGTTCTTCGACCCGGTACGGGTACGGAACGACGCCATGGGGGGCTCCTTCTCGTCCTGTGGGGTTGAACGATCGGTTGCCAGTGAGTCTCGGGCAGGCCAACGGGGCGAGGGATGATGGCAGTTGCCGATAACCCGGGGCTATCGGTGGCCGACTCGTCCGGTTTCGTTGGACCTTGAACATCTGGTGTGGTGCCCGGCGCCGCCCTACGCTCCTCCCATGGAGCTCGAGGTGAGGCATCTGCGCCTGCTCTGCGCCATCGCCGACACCGGCAGCTTGCACAAAGCCGCACGTCAACTCGGCCTGGCACAGCCGTCGTTGAGTAATCAGCTACTGCGCATAGAGCGCGCCCTGGGGGCTCAGCTCTTCGTGCGCGCCCGCACCGGCTGCCGCCCCACCCCGCTGGGGCTGGCCGTGCTGAGCCGCGCCAGGCCGCTGGTCGCGGAGTTCGCGGCGATCGTCACGGAGACGAGGGCGGCGGCGGCCCGCGCCGCCGGCGGCTACCAGCTGCGCATAGGCGCGACGGCGAGCCGGGCCATCCCCGGCTGGCTGCGCCTGCTGCGGGCACGAGGCCCGGATTGCGAACCGGCCCTGCAGATGAACGTGTCCGCCAGCGCCCTGTTGGGGATGGTCGCCGCCGGCCGGCTGGACATGGCCTTCGTGCACGAGGTCGAGGGCAGCCCGCTGCGCATTCCACCCGGCCTGTGCCTGCGTGTCCTCGTCGAACGCGAACCGCAGTTCGTCACGCTCTCGGCGGACCATCCCGCCGCGGCGCAGCCGGAGGTGAGCCTCGCCGACCTGGCCGGTGACCGCTGGATGGTCGACTCGACGGTCGACGGCGAGTGGGAAGGCCTGTCCCGGGTGCTGCGGGCCGCGGGCCTGCACTCCGAGATGCTGCACGGCGACTACCTCACCGCGTACTCACTCGCCGCCACCGGCGAAGTCGTCACCGTCAGCCAGCCCACCGCCCATCCCCGCCCCGACCTCGCGATCCGCCCGCTGAAGGGCGATCCGCTGGGAGTACGTCTGCTGCTGGCGGCCCGCACCGAGCCCGAACTGGACGAGGTCTACCCGGAATTGGAGAAGGCCTACTGGGCCGTCGCCGCCGAGGCCCCGGCCTACCGGGAGTGGCTGAAACGTGCGCGCCTGTCCGGCACGGCGCAAGAAGGTAACGATGCTCAGCTTTCCCGTTCCACCATGTAGAACGGCAATTCGAGCAGGAATTGCTTGTCCTCGGAGTCGGGTTTGTCGTCGAACGCCTTGAGCGCCTCCACGTGGGCCTCCTCGGCGAGGGATCTCGCCCGGGCCCGTACGGTGTCGACGCATCCTGACGCGAGCAGTTCGTCGAGCACCCACTGCACCTCGGCCTCTGTGCGGGTGGCACGCGTCTTGCCGAGGAAACGCTCCATCTTCGCCCGAGAGTCGGGCACGTGATCTCCTCGCCGAAAGAATGTCCGTATTGTGACGATGTGATGGTGATCACAGAACAAGCCCTCGATGAGCCCCGGCAGCAAACCGCCGTAGCCCCGCGCTCTGACCGCCGCGTCTCCGAGCCTCCGTAACCTGCTGCCTGACCCGAGCCACCCTGCGTACCACCTCGGCGCGGCCCACCCGAACCGCCCCGGCCGGCGACTGAGCTGTTCCTTCGGCTGACGGTGATGGATCAGGGGGCGTTCAGGGCGCGCCCGTCGGCCTCTCCACGACGCGGCGGCGGACGCCGTACGCATGCCGGCTCAACGCACCCGGCCCCGCCGTGCGAGCCCACGCCGTGCGGTGCGCGCGGCGAGCAGTTCGTCGGCGGCCGTGGGCATGCCCTCGTCCCGGAGGACGTCGGCGAGGCCGGTGACTTCCCAGGCGGGCGCCTGCCGTGCGACGTGCCCGAGCAGAGCGTGGAGGTGGCGGTCGCGTCCGGCCGTGACGAGGGCGCGTACGAGATCGGGCACGACTTCTTCAAGAGGCTCGGACGCGGCGTTGTGGCCGAGCAGCTCCGGGATGTCGTCGGGCTCGTCCCACGCGTGCAGGAGTTCGGAGACCAGCGTCTGGGCGTCCTCCGAGGCCAGGGGCAGGCGTACGGCGAACCGGGCGCCCATCTCCTTCCCCTGGGCGGGGGAGAGGGTGAGGGTGCCGTGGTGGAGCGTGGTGATACGGCGGGCGATGGCCAGGCCGAGGCCGGTGCCCCCGGCGTCACGGGTGCGGGCGTCGTCGAGCCGGCTGAAACGCTCGAAGATCGTCTCCCGGTGCTCGGGAGGGATGGGCGGGCCGTCGTTGGCCACCTCCAGCACGGCTTGCCGGCGTTCGTGGTCCAGGGTGAGCGTGACGGTGATCGTGGTGGCCGCATGGCGTTCGGCGTTGTCGAGCAGGTTGGCCAGGACGCGCGCGAGCAGGCCGCGGTGGCCGGTCACGGCTGCGGGATCGTCGGGTGCGCTGACGACGAGACGGAGGCGGTCGGGCACGTCACGGCGGGCGACCGCGTCACGGATCAGTCCCGGCAGGTCGACTCGCTCGGTCAGGAGGATGGCCGAGTGCGGAGCCTGTGCGTCGAGCCGGGCCAGAAGCAGCAGGTTCGTGGTGATGTCCTGGAGATGAAGGGTGTCGTGCAGGGCGTCGCGGGCGGCGTCCGGCCAGTGGGCCGTCCCGGAGGGGGCCAGCGCGAGTTCGAGTTCGGCGCGCAGACAGGCGAGCGGCGTACGCAGTTCATGGGCGACGTCGGAGGTGAACTGCCGTTGCCGGGCGGCCCCCGCTTCGAGACGGTCCAGGGCGCTGTTCATCGTCGCCACCAGCCGTGAGAACTCCCGGCCGCTGCGAGGCGCCGGGATGCGCTGGTCCAGGCGGCTCAGACTCAGCGCCGCGAACTGCGTCCGGATCACCTCCACGGGCTTGAGGACCCGGCCGATGACCAGCCATGACCCGCAGGCGGTCAGCAGGGTGAGCACCAGCACGCCACCGGCCAGCCACCACACCGTGGTGGTCAGCCGCTCCTGGTCCGTCCATGAATCGGGGAAGGCGATCGGATCGGAGCCGTCGGCCGGAATCAACTCCACCGGCGTCGCGTCCTCCCGATCGGCCCACGGCCAGAGCGACAGGTGTTCGCCGTGGAGCAGCGGGAGTGTGTCACGCCGAATGATGTCCCCCGCTCGGGGGCCGGACCTGCACTCGGTGCCGGCGTCGGACGCGCACGGGGCGACCTCGGCCACCGCGACGGTGCCGCCGTCGCCGGCCCGCTGGAGCGCCGAGGCGTGCAGGGAACTGCGCACCGCGACCGCGGAGGCGACGGCGGCCAGCGCCAGCAGGACGGCGGCGACGGCGGTCGCGGCCAGGGTCAGCCGCACCCGTACGCTGCCCGGTCGCCGGCGGCGCTCGGTACGCCGTGCCCGAGGACTCCTCAGCATGCCGCCTCCGGGGCGACGTCGAGCCGGTAGCCGATGCCCCGGACCGTCCGGATGGACCGCCGTCCGAAGGGAGTGTCGATCTTGCGGCGCAGGGCGCTGACGTAGACCTCCACGACGTTGACGTCCCCGTCGAACCGGTCGTCCCAGACATGCTCCAGGATCTCCGTCTTCGTGACCGTCTGGCCGCCGCGCCGTGCCAGGTACTCCAGGACGGCGAATTCGCGCGCGGTGAGAGCCACCGGCACCGTGCCACGACGGCAGTGCCGGGCGGCGGGATCCACTTCGAGGTCGCCGACGCGCAGCACCGCGGGGCGCTGCGGCTGTCCGCGCCGCATCAGCGCCCGCAGCCGGGCCAGGAGCGTCACGAACGAGAACGGCTTGGTCACGTAGTCGTCCGCCCCGACGTCCAGCCCCTCCGCCTCGTCGTACTCACCGTCCATCGCGGTCAGCATCAGCACCGGCGCCCAGATCCCCGCCTCACGCAGCCGGCCGCACACTCCGTATCCGTTCAGTCCCGGCAGCATCAGGTCCAGCACGATCGCGTCGTACGGGTTCTCGGCCGCCCGTTCGACCCCTGACGGCCCGTCGTGCACGACGTCGACCGCCCATCCCTCACCGGCCAGGCCGCGCCGCAGCAGCTCCGCCATCCGCCGGTCGTCCTCCACCACGAGTAAGCGCATGACCCAAGCATGCGGGAGAGAGCCTGTGACGAACCTGAAGGACCGTACATCGCCACCGACTTGGCGTTTCAGGGATCTTCAGCTTCCCCACAGCCCCTCGCTGCCACAGTCGTTGCCTGGCCCGGCCGGCCGAGGAATCGCCAAAGCCTCATTGATCAGGGCGACGGAACCGGCTGCCCATTCAATTCATCGGCCGGAAAAGTCGAGGTCGGACAGGAGCGGACAGCCGTTCCGGCACCTCCGGCCCGTCGGACCCGGCCGGCGGTCATGAACAACCCGAATGCGCCGTGCAGTGAGGCGCCAGTGAAAGGAGTACAGGAATGACCTCTTCGATGCGCAACAGTGTGGCGCTCGTCGCGACCACCCTCGCCCTGGCCGGCAGCATCGCCGTGGCCGGCCCCGCACACGGCGACGCACGTGGCCCGCAGCCCGTGCCCACCGCGTCCTCGGCGCCCACGCACGACTCCGACGCGTCGGCCGCCGCCGTGAAGAAGATCCGCATCAAGGGTACGCACGTGGCCCTGCGGGAGTGCCCGCGCAAGAGCTGCGGAGTGGCCATCAGGGTGTCCAACGCGACGCTCCGGGCCTACTGCCAGACCAACCGCCACACCAGCAAGGTCGCGGGAAACAAGTGGTGGACGAAGGTCACCCTGCTGTCCGGCAGCGACCCGGCCTGGGTGAGCAACCACTACGTGCGCGGTGCGGCGCCCAAGGTGCCGCACCTGCCGGACTGCTGACAGCCGACACCGGCACGTGCCCGCCTCGCTTCCCCTCGGCCTCACCCTCCACGAGGAGACAGACATGCCTTTGCCGCCCACCCGCGTCCGAGTCCTCGGCGCCCTCGCTCTGACCGCCGGACTGCTCGCCACCGTCCCCGCAACGGCTGCCCACGCGGCCGCCGGCCCCCGGGCGGTCAGGCCGCCGGCCCAAGCCGCCGCCGTACACCCCTGCACCTACCGCTCCACCGTCGGCTACACCTGCGACTACTACTACGGCACCGCGACCATCGGCGAGGGAAGCTCCAACGCGGACGCCGTCAGGGAGATCCAGGACATCGTCAACCAGCACACGGACTACCCCGTACGGCTGTCCGTAGACGGCAGCTTCGGACCCGCCACCCTGGCGGCGGTCAAGTGGCTTCAGAGCCACCACCACATCACCGGCGGCGCGGACGGCATCGTCGGCAGCCACACCTGGGACTACCTGCGCCGCTGATCGGCCCGGTCGGGAACCGCGGCCTGGCCGGCACGCCGGCGCGACCACCAGCGACAGACGACGCCGGGTGGGGGGGACCGTACGCGACCCCACCCGGCGCCGCCCCTCCTCCACGGACACGACGGGAAGGCACCATGACGATCACACGGAAGACATCGGCTCGGACGCGGGGGACGTCGGGTCTCACGCCCCTGTTCACGGCCTCCAGGACCACGGTGGCGGTAGCCGCCGCCACCCTGCTGCTCGCCACTCCGGCCGACGCGGCCGCGAGCTTTCGGACGCCGCCCGTCCGGACGGCGGCCGACTCGTGCGGCACCAGCGTCAATCCCAACACCTACATCCGCCCCGACAGGCGGCACAACGGTCCGGCGACGAAGATCGGCAACACCCGCATCCAGCTGCGCTACGGCAACCGACCCGGAGGGCCGCGCTACTACTGGGCCACGATCACCCACGCCGGCCGGGGCGACAAGGTCACCCTCTACTGGGACATCGACTACGGATCATGGCGGGACAGCGGCGCCTGCTCGGCCACCGTGCACTCGGGAGGCAGCCAGAACACCCGAGCCGTCAAGTTCGTCCACGGCCGCGGCTTCCACCTGGAGGCGCAGGCGTGCGGCAAGCACGCGGGCCGCAGCAGGTGCGCCCCGCCGAGTCCCTGACAGCTTCCTGCCTCCGGCCCTCTTCGCGGGCGGCGGCCCACGGACGGTGCCGGGCCGACCCCGCACCAACCCGCGGGCTGCCGCCCCCGGGCGGCACGCGCCGACCTCGCACCAGCCCGCCCGCTGTCGCCTCAGCCCCCTGAGGCACGCGCCGACCCCCTCACGCCCCAGCCCGAAAAGAGCCGGACCATGACCACCCCACCCCAACCCCTGGCCGCCGTACCCGACTTCGAGGAGTACGTGCGTACGCGGCACGACGCTCTGCTGCGCAGCGCCCGCCGCCTGGTCAGGGACCCGCTGGACGCCCAGGACCTCCTCCAGACCGCGCTGTTACGCACGTACACCCGGTGGGACCGCATAACGGACAAGCGACTCGCGGACGCCTACCTGCGCCGCGTCATGATCAACACTCGCGCGGAGTGGTGGTGGCGGGCCCAGCGGCTCCAGGAGCTCCCGTCCGCGTACCTGCCGGAGACGAGCGTCGAGGACTCCGCCGAGCGGCATGCCGACCGCACGCTGCTCACGGATCTCGTCAAGTCGCTGGCGCCGCAACAGCGCGCCGTCGTCGTGCTGCGCCACTGGGAGCAGATGTCCACACAGGAGACAGCCGCCGCCCTCGGCCTGTCGCCCGGCACGGTCAAGAGCACACTGCACCGCGCCCTCGGCCGGCTCCGCGAGGAGCTCCTGCTCCGCACCGGCGACTCGGCCACCGTCCAACGGGCAGAACACCTCCCCCCTGCTCGCCCTCGACGCAGTCGGCCCCGGCCGGGGCCCCGGCGTCGGCCTGCGTCAACCGCGGCGGCCGACAACGCCGTTGCCCCCTCGGCGACCATGACCCACCCGCCAACCGGTCGGCGAAGCCTGCCCGGGCCACGCGAGGAGTGAACTCGGCCGGACGACTCGGCAGGCGCTGTTGGGTGATGCGAGGGTCACCCGGCCGACTTCTTCGTGTCGTCTGCCAGTACGGTCCCCGGACACAGCCGGAGCAGACTTTCCGCCACCACCCACGACCGGCGAGCCTCTGCGCCCGGAGGCTCGGTGTGGTGTGGCCACGTACAGGACGGCACACACGAGGGGGCGGCACGTGAGCGTGCACCGGCTTCTACAGCAGGGAGTTCAAACGGCGCGGCGCCGCGGACGTCTTCGGTGTCGAGATCTCCGTCGAGATGATCGCGGCCGCCCGCGAGACCGAGCGGCGTGACCCGCTGGGAGCGCGCTACGACGTCGGTGACGTGGCCGAACTTCGGCCTCTCGACCGGCGCTTCGACATCGCGGTAGGCGTGCAGTGCCTCAACTACGCCGAGGACATCGCGGCGATGAAGCGGATGTGCAGCAACATCCGCCAGAGCCTGGCGCCGGGCGGTGAGTTCTTCGTACTCGCCCAGAAGCCCGACTACCGGTTCGGCTGCCCGTCCCTGGACAGGTACGGGTTCCTCTGCGAGCCGACCGGGGAGGAAGCCGGGACCGGGCCCCGGGTGTGGGTCACGGCCCTCCTCGATCCGCAGCCGATCAGTATCGTCAGCACGGTCCCCCGCCGCGAGGTCTACGAGGAGTGTCTGCGGGCGGCCGGGTTCCGTGACCTGGAGTGGGTTCCGCTGCAGGTGTCCGAGGCCGGCATCCGTGAGTTCGGCGACGACTTCTGGGTGGACCTCCTCGCCTCCCCGCCACTGGAGATGCTGCGCTGCCGCGCCTGACCGGCGTGACACTCGCTGGAGCGGGCCGGTCGGCCACGGCGACGCCGTCGGCGCTGTCCGCTCCGGCAGGCAGGCGGCGATGCCGTCCCGATGCCGCCGGACCGGCGGGGCGGAGCCCTTCACCGAGTTGCAGCCGGGGAAGAAGGGTCCCGCGCGGCGGCACCACCGTCGAACCGGCCGACCACGGACCCGGACGCCGGCGCGGCGGCCTGGCCACCGGCCCGCAGCCGGCCGTCGAGCACCGGCACGGCGCGTCGGCCTCATCACGTCACGCGGTCCCGTCCGACGTGACGGGCCCCGGACTCGGGGAGCCGGGGACGCCTGGCTGCCCGTCGGCCCGACTCCGCTGGACCTTGACACAGTGACAAGGTCTTCACTGTGGCCGAGGAGGTGGTCTCCATGACCAGGCCAAAAGAGGACACGAACACGGTGCGGGCTCTTCAGGGGCTGGAGAACAACAGCTCGTCGGTGCGGCTGCGGGCAGCGCTGGCGGTCGGCACTACCCCGGCCCCGGAGTTCCTCGGCAAGCTCATCGAGCGATGCGCGATCGAACCGGAGTTCTCCGTGCGTGAAATGCTGACGTGGGCTCTCACCCGCCACGAGGCGTCGATGACGGTCCCGTTGCTTCTCGACGAAGTCCGCTCGGAGCGTGCGCAGGCACGGAGCCAGGCGCTGCACACCCTGTCCAAGATCGGGGACCGGAAGGCGTGGCCGGCCATCACACCGGCGCTGCTGTCCGACCCCGACGACGACGTGGCCCGGAGCGCTTGGCGGGCAGCGGTCGTGCTCGTACCCGAAGATCAGGAGCAGGAGCTTGCCGTAGCGTTGGCGACACAACTCGGGCGCGGCGAACGCGAGACGCAGCTCAGCCTGAGCCGGGCACTGATCGCGCTCGGCGAGGTGATGTTGCCGGCACTGGGCGCCGCGACGACGGATCTCGACCCGCGCGTGCGGGCACACGCCGTCGCCACGGAACGACTGTGGCGCGACCCGGACGCAGGATTCGAGTTCGCGATCGAGGAGGCGAAGCGCATAGTGGCCCTCGGCGGGGCCGGCCAGGAAGGGCAGTAGGCAGTGTTCATCGGTGACGTCGCGAAACGGTCCGGGGTCAGCGCCCGCATGCTCAGGCACTACGAGTCGCTCGGCCTGGTGCGGCCGACGGGCCGTAGCGGCTCCGGATATCGGGAGTACTCCGGCGAGACCATCCGGCGCATTTTCCACATCGAGAGCCTGCGGTCGTTGGGGCTGTCACTGCGCGACGTCAGGCGCGCGCTCGACGACCCCGGCTTCACGCCCGCGGAACTCGTCGACGACCTCATCCGTCAGACGCGGGACCGCATCGCAGCGGAGACGGAGTTGCTCAGGCGACTCCACAGGATCGGGGCCGCGGAACCCGCCGGATGGGAGGACGTCCTCCAGACCGTCGCGCTCCTCCAGGCGCTGGGCTCGAAGAGCGCGGGGGTGCGGCAGCGGGCGGCCCTCTCTGCGGGCGAGGGAGTTCCCGTGCCGGTGGAAGCACTGGTCGACGCGGTGCTGAGCGAGTCGGAGCCGAACGTCGCCGGAGCTCTTCGCTGGGCCCTGGCGCACATGGGCGAGGACGGGCCGGCACTGCTGGCGAAGGGTCTCGACTCACCCGCGGCCGAGGTGCGCGAACGTGCCGTCCGGTCCATCGCCGAGATCCCGAACGACGAGGCGACCGCCCTGCTGCAGGGCGCCCTGACGCACCCCGACATCGTGGTGTGCAGATGCGCGGCTCTGGCGCTCGGGGCGCGGGGAGTGGCCGACGCGGTCCCGACGCTCATCGACATGATCGTCGAGGAGGGGAACGACGTCGACGCGTCCGATGCACTGAGCACGCTGGCGGCTGATCCGGCCTTGGCAGACCGGATCGCCACCGGGCTCGTCGCATGCCTCGCCCGGGACACCATCGGACCGTCCGCACGTCGACGGCTGACACAGGCGCTCGCGGACATCCCTGGGACCACGACGTCACGTGCCCTCGCACAGCTGTCACATGACGCAGACCGTGGCGTGGCGCTCACCGCGACCTACATTCTCAAACTGCGCGACGCGCGATGACCCATGCGTGTCCTACGACGCCACAGCCGCGTCTGCCCCCTTGTGCTGCTGCCGCTGCCGCTGCCGCTGCCGAGCGAGCGAGGAGCGACCTGTCCACTGCCACCCTGTCGGCCATGGCCCCCCGGGGGCACCCGGCCCGCAGCCCGCCTCCGCATGGAGTGGCCGCGGCGCTGCCGCTGGCTCTCCGAGCCGCGGAGCGACACGTTCCGAGGCCGGGCGCCTCGCCCCCGGAACGTCACTCGGCGCCCGGCTCAGACCGTGGTGCGGGTCACCGGGATCCACAGCTGCGCGTCGGACTGCGCCGGGTCGTCCTCAGACGGGCGGGTGCGCAGGATCTCCGGCCCCGGCCGGTACTCGTACGGGTTGGACGGGATCCACTGGGCGGCCACGTCACCCCACATCTGCTGCAGTGCCTGTGGGAACGGCCCGGTGTTCTCGAACACGGCCCAGGTGCCCGCCGGGCACTCCAGCACGTCCAGGCCCTCGGGCAACTCGTCGGCAGCGGTCACCACGGCGTGGTAGTAGTCGAGTTCGCCGCCCTCCTCGAAGTCGTCCGACAGGCGCACGGTCGCCGACACCACGCCCTCCGGGTCCTGGTCCGAGAGGCCGGCGACGCGCAGCATCGTCTCCGGCGGGATGCTCTGGATGTGCTCGGCGATGTGCGGGTTGATTCCGTGGTAGATCAGCGGGACGCGGGCCTTCTTGCCGACGACCCGGAACGCGTCCTTCTCCACGATGCGGTACCGCATGGTGTTGCTCCCTTCGACGGTGAGGCGGAAGGAGAGCCGGGGCTGCGAGTTCAGAGCCGCACCGGTACGCCTGGCCTCGCCGGGGCCGACGCCGTGCACGGCGCGGAACGCCCGGGCGAAGGCCTCCCCCGAGGTGTAGCCGTAGCGGATTGCGATCTCCAGCAAGGTCGGCTCCCCGGCCAGCACCTGGGCCCCCGCGACGGTCAGCCGCCGGCGTCGGATGTACTCCGACAGCGCCATCCCCGCCAGTGACGAGAACAGCCGCCGGAAGTGGTACTCGGACGTGACCGTGATCCTGGCCAGCGCGGACACCTCGATGCGCTGGTCGAGGTGACTTTCGATGTGCTCCATGGCCTGGTTCAGCCGATCCAGCAACCCCGGCCTCCTTCCCTTTCGATCACCACGTTAGGAAGGACCAAGCCTGCCGCACCCGACATCCTGTGCCCGCTCCGGTCGGGTGCGGCATACCCGCCGATTCCCGCCCTTCCGGATCGCCGGGGCGGGCCGCACCGCACGAAAACGACCGGAGGGCGACCGGCCTCGCCACGGGCCGCCTGATCACGGAAACATGCTCGTACCGCTCCGATAACATGATCCAAGCCATGACGACCGCAGGAAATACGACCTTTCCGGATAACGACTAACAAATCGGCCAGTGAATTGATACCTATAACGTCGCGGGTGACGCGGAACAACGGAAATACCGGCTTGAGTGTGTGGCGTGAGCCGCGGGTGGTGCTGTGGACCGCGGCAGCGGTCACGGCTCTGGGATTCCTCGTCGCGTTGGAGATCGCCGCGCGTCACTACGGTATGCCGGGGCCGATGACCAACCAGGTGAAGGAAGTGATCCTTCCACCCAAGTCGGGGCCTTTGCTGTACGCCGGGATGGCGTTGATGATGGTGGTCCTCACCTGGCGTGAACGGGCGATCGCGGCCGTCGCGGCGGTGGGTGTCGACCTGGTCCTGCTGCTGGTGCGCTGGGCGGCCGGCATCAAGTCCCCCCACGGTTACGGCCACCCCTTCGGCAACGGCGCCCTGTGGGTGGTACTGGCGTACGCGGTCATCGCCGTCACCCGCCGCACCGGCCCCGAACGGACCCTGCTGCTCAAAGGCGTGGGGCTGGCTCTGCTGCTGGTGGCCGGCCGCAAGACCGGCGACGCCTGGCTGCTGATCACCTCCAAGACCCGCCCGCTGGTCCTGGACCAGTACGTCGCCACCGCCGACCACGCCCTGGGCAACCCCTCCTGGCTCGCGGGCCGGCTGGTCCGGGCCACCGGCACCATCGGCGCACACATCCTGGACTACGTCTACATCCAGCTCGCCGTCGCCGCGGTCGTCGTCGCCCTGTACCAACTGCGCCACGTCGCCACCGAACGCCGCTTCCCCCGCCACCACCTGGTGCGCACCTTCCTGGTCATCGGCCTCCTCGGCCCCGGCATCTACATGATCTTCCCCGTGGTCGGACCGATCTTCGCCTACGGCACCGACGGCGGCCACTGGGCAGCAGCCCACCTGTGGCCCGACACCCCGCCACCCCTGCACACCCCCCACCCCATGCCCTTCGACCAGATCACCCCCCGCAACTGCATGCCCAGCCTCCACACCGCCTGGGCCACCGCGATCTTCCTCCACTCCCGCACCGGCCCGCGCATCCTGCGCTTCGCCGGCACCTTCTGGCTGATCGCCACCCTCGGCGCCACCCTCGGCTTCGGCTACCACTACGGCGCGGACATCCTCGCCGGCATCGTCTTCACCCTCACCATCGAAACCGCACTACGCGCCCAGGCGCGCGGCTGGGACCGCGCCGCCACCCACCTGGTCACCCACGGCGCAACGGTGTTCACCGCCCTGCTGCTGTCCTACCGCTACCTGCCGGCCCCCATGGCCCAACACCCCTGGCTGTCCGGCCCCCTCCTCCTCCTGGCCACAGCCTCCGTCATCCACGCCTACCAGCGCACCACCAAACTCTGGCACCCCACCCCGACCCCCCTACCCCAACCCGAACCCCAACCCGAACCCGAACCCGTCTGACCCCCACCACCCCCTCACACCCACCGCCCGCTGTCGCCGCCACAACGGCTGACACACGAAGGCCGGGTGCCGGCGGGGATCAGCACGGGTGGTCTGCTGCCGGCGCCCAGCCGGTTCGAGAAGGCGAAGTGCTGGGATTCCGCCCGGTTCCGGCCCTCGCGCGCGATGATGAGCGGGTGACATCGGCGACATCTCAAGAGCTGCGCATCCGCACCGAGTCCGGGTCCGGCGAGACCGATCATGGGCCCGACGAGCTGAGATCCCTCTTCGACTGGTTGCGGCACGAGGACGCGCTGCGCGGACGAGTGCGCGTCGAACACGCCCCGATCATGCCGGGCGAGATGGGGGGAGGGCTGGACGCCCTGGTGGTGGCCCTCGGCCCCGGCGGTGTGGGTGCGGCCGCGGTCGGCGCGCTGATCGGCGCTCTGGCCACCTGGGTCCAGCATCGCCGTGCGGACCTGCGGATCACCGTCACCAGCGAGAACGGACGCACCGTCGAGGTGGACGGCAAACGCGTCGACGTCCCCGAACTGGTCGAGGTCGTCGAGCGGTTGCTGACGGAGGGGCAGACAGGCAGGGACGGGGAGGAGACGCCGGAGTGACCCGGTTCCCGGATCCGGCTGGTTCGCGGGCCGTCCTGATCGGCGTGAGCCGGTACGAACACCCCAAACTGCCCGGGCTCCCGGCGGTGCGGGCGAACCTCGCCGATTTGAAGGCGGTCCTCACGGACCCGGTCAACGGGACTCTGCGGGACGAGCACTGTGTCATGGTCCACGAGCCCCGGGTCCCGACCGACTTCGGCCTCCCCGTCACCGAGGCCGCCGGCGAGGCCACGGACGTACTGCTCGTCTACTACGCAGGTCACGGAATCGTCGACGGGCAGGGCAGGCTCCATCTGGCCGTGTTCCACACCGACCCGGCGCGGACGAGCGTGACCGCGCTCCCTTACGACGTCCTCCGGGAGGCGATGCTCGACAGTCGCGCGGCGGTCAAGGTGCTCGTACTCGACTGCTGCTTCTCCGGCCGGGCGACCGGTCCGATGGGGGACGAGCAAGGGCTGGTCGGCGGGCAGATCGACATCGCCGGCACGTACGTCCTCGCCTCGTCATCGGCGACCAAGCCCTCGCGGGCTCTGCCGGGCGCGACCCACACCGCCTTCACCGAGGCACTGCTCGCGGCGCTGCGCCACCCGGATCCGCTCACCCTCGACGCGTTGTTCGACACCGTGCACCACCACCTCCTCGCCCGGTCGTTACCACTGCCCGAGCGGCGGGTGATGAACACGGCGGGAGGTCTCACCCTGGTGAAGGGCCCGCCCGCCGCAGCGCACCCCGGCGACACGCCCCCCGGCGAGGGGGCGCCGCCGGCCCGGTGGAACCGGCGCGGGTTTCTGGTCGTGGGCTCCGCCGCCGGTCTGGCCCTCGGTACCGCGGCCCTGGAATGGGTGGTTGAAAGCTGGTCGGACCACGACACATCGGGCCCCAGTGGACCGTCGTCGAGCGGCTCCCCCGTGACGAAGGTGACCGGTGCACCCTCGCCCGGGCAGACCCTCGCCGCTCACAAGGGGGCCGTCCTGTCGGTGGCGTTCCGTCCTGCCGGTGAGATCCTGGCCAGCGGCAGCGCGGATCGGACGATCCGGTTGTGGAAGGTGACCGACCCGGCGAAGCCGGTACCGTTCGTCTCCCTCACCGCCCCCACGGACAACGTCGACGCGGTGGCTTTCAGCCCCGACGGCGGCCTCCTGGCCGGCGGCGGCAACGACAACGCGGTCCGGCTGTGGAAGACGACCGATCCCACGAAACCGAAGCCGCTCAGCCGGCTGACCGGCCACACGGATGCCGTCTTCTCGGTCGCCTTCAACCCCGACGGCACCGTCCTGGCCAGCGGCAGCGCGGATCGGACGCTCCGCCTCTGGAATGTGTCGGACCCCGCGCAGCCGACACCCATGGGCCGGCCCGGCACCGGCCACACCGATGCCGTCCTCTCCGTGGCGTTCAGTCCCGACCCGAGCCTCATGGCCACCGGCAGCGCCGACAACTCGATCCTGCTGTGGAACGTGGCCACCCCGCCGGCCACCGTGGGCGCACCCGTCCCCGGCCACAAGAACCGCGTGCACAGCGTGGTGTTCAGCCCCGACGGCAAGGTCCTGGCCAGCGCAGGCGGGGATCGGACGGTCCGCCTGTGGAACGTGACCGACCTCGCGAACCCGACCCAGATCGGCGCCCCCCTCACCGGCCACACGGACGCGGTCTACTGCCTCGCCTTCACCACCGACGGAAAGGTCCTGGCCAGCGCCGGTGCCGACAAGAGGATCCGCCTCTGGAACCTGACCGACCCGGCGAAGCCGAAACCGCTCGGCCGCCCCCTCGTCGGCCACACCGACGCCGTTCACTCGGTCGCCTTCACCACCGACGGCAAGCTCCTCGCCAGTGCCGGCTCCGACAACAAGATCCGCCTCTGGACGGTCACAGGCTGAAGGGTGTTGCACAAGCCAGCGCTCGGGCCGAACCGCCGGTCCGCCCGCGTCGAGGGACTCGGCCTCGTCTCGTTCGACTACGAGGCGCGTATGCGTCACGCCGTGAAGTCACCGGCGAAGGGCGAGACGACCCTGCGGACGGTTCTGTGGGACATGCTCTGCGGCGCGCGGGAGCCGGCCGTTGCCCTCACGGCCGGACGCCCACCGACGCCGGCATCGGCCCGATCAGTACGGTCGGGTCGTTCCGTCCAGGCGGACGACGACGATGGCGATGTCGTCGGTGGCGCCGCCGGCCAGACCCAGGCGGGAGAGGAGGGCGTCGGCGAGGTGTTCCGCGCCGAACTCGGTGCAGGTGGCGAGCGTGGTGGTCAAGCGGGTCAGACCGGTGTCGATGTCCTCACCGCGGCGTTCGATCAGGCCGTCGGTGTAGAGGACCAGGGTGTCGCCGGGGGTGTAGGTCATGTTGGCCTGGGGGCGGGGGACGTGTTCGGGGCGGGCACCCAGCGGCGGGTCGGTGGCCTGGTCGAGCAGGTGGCAGGAGCCGTCCGGGTGCAACAGGGCGGGAGGCGGGTGGCCGGCGCTGCTGTAGATGAGCAGGTGGCTCTGGCAGTCGACGAGGACCTGGACGGCGGTGGCGGCCAGCGCTCCCTCGACCGAGCGGGCGTAGAGCCCGAGGACCTCCAGCGCCTGGGCGGGGCCGTGGACGGTGCGGGTGGCGGCGCTCAGTGCGCTGCGCAGCCTGCCCATGACGGTGGCGGCCATGAGCCCGTGGCCGACCACGTCGCCGACCGTGACGGTGAAACGGTCCCCGGCAAGGTCGACCGCGTCGTACCAGTCGCCGCACACGTTCAGTGATCCGGTCGCGGGCAGGTAGCGCACGGCGATATTCGGGTGCCGGGCCAGATCGGGGGAGTGGAGCATGGCTTCCTGCAGGGCGACGGCGACGCGCCGTTCCCGTGCGTGGGCCTGTCGCAGCTCCTCGTTCAGATGCTGCAGCTGCCGCGCCCGGGCGTACAGCTCGGCTTCCATGGCCGCTTCCCGGCCGGGGCTGACCGGCGGCAGGTGCGCGGTGCGGCGGGCGCGGGCGACGTCGGTCATGTCCTCGGACCGGTGGATGATCCAGGCGACCTTTCCGTCCGGGCCGAGGACGGGCACGTTGATCGCGGTCCACCACCGTTCCTTGAACACCTCGGGGCTGCCGGGGACCGGGATGTCGTACTTCTGCAGTGCCATGTGATCCGTCTGGCCGGAGGACAGGACACGGTGCAGTGAGGACTTCAGCGTGATCACTCCGTCGGCCTCCGGGTCGGCGGGGTTGTCCGGGAAGACGTCGAAGAGGTACTGCCCGAGCAGCTCGCCCCGGTTGCGTCCGGTCACCTCGCAGAAGGCCGGGTTGGCATCGGCGATCACCAGGTCCGTGCCCAGCACCAGGCACGGGCTCGGAAGGGCGGCGAACACCCCTGGGTAGTCGATCTTCGGTGTCACACGCATTCCCTGCCAGTGGCTCGCTCTTCAATCTACGGAAGGTCCGGCTTACGCGCCCGCCGACCTCGCTCGTAGGCAGCGGGTCGCCCAGCTCGGACCGCGGTGATGGCGTGGGACGCGGTGTGACGTACGTCGCGGCACGGGGCAGACGCACGGCCAGGCGGTGTGACGCGCGGCGACGCGTCCTATGCTGCGCACATGACCGAGATCAGGACACCGACGCCCCAGGACGCCTTCGAGCTGCTGCTGGCCGGAAACCAGCGCTTCGTCGCGGGCACCCCTGAGCACCCGAACCAGGACGCCACCCGCCGCGCCGAGATCGCACCCTCGCAGCAGCCCTTCGCCGTGCTGTTCGGCTGTTCCGACTCCCGGCTGGCCGCCGAGATCATCTTCGACCGCGGTCTGGGTGATCTGTTCGTGGTACGCACCGCAGGCCACGTCGTCGGCCCGGAGGTGCTGGGCAGCATCGAATACGGCGTCGACGTGCTGGGCTGCCCGCTGGTCGTGGTGCTCGGTCACGACTCGTGCGGCGCGGTCGGAGCGGCGTGCGCAGCACTGGAGGACGGCATGGCACCGGCCGGGTACGTGCGCGACGTCGTGGAGCGGGTGACGCCCAGCGTGCTGGCGGCGCGGGCCGCTGGACGGGTCGAGCCGGAGGAGATCCTCGCCGAGCACATAAGGCACACGGTCGACCTGCTGCTGGACCGCTCCCGGGTGCTCGCCGAGAAGGTCGCCGCGGGGCAGGCCGCCGTGGTGGGCCTGTGCTACCGCCTGGCCGACGGCAGCGCGCAGCTCGTCGCGGCCCGCGGCCTCGATGCGGTGGCGCCCGCCGCGTCCTGACCTGCTCCGGCACGCCACGAGTCCGGTGCTGCCCACTCGGAGGGCTGGATCCCCGCGGCGCGGAGCTGAGCGACGCGGCGGAGCCGGCGGGCCGATCGAGAGCCCCGGCGAGGACGACCCGCGCACGTGGTGCGGCAGGGGGACGGACGCCGGCCCGGCACCCGAGGGCGGCTGGTCGAGTGGATCGCAAGCGGGCGCCCAGCACCTGGCGAGGGTGGTGGTGCGACCGAGGCACTGACGGCGGCCTTCGGCGTCGTACCGTCCGAGTCGCTGAATGCCCACCGCCGCTCTTCGGCCCACTTGGCCGTGGGATGGGCCAGGGGGCGGCACCGTTCGGGCGCTCTGGTCGGTCCTGCTGGTCGACCAGAGCGCCCAAAGGACGTGGTGCGTGGAACGGTCGCTGGGGGCGGGGTACCCCCCGGCGTCCGGTCAGCGGGTGGCGAGGAACTCCAGCGTGTCGATCACGCGGTTCGAGAAGCCCCACTCGTTGTCGTACCAGGCGACCACCTTGATGTGGCGGCCGTCGACGCGGGTGAGGGCCGAGTCGAAGATCGAGGAGGCGGGATTGCCCGTGATGTCGGACGACACGAGCGGGTCGTCCGAGTACTCGAGGATGCCGGCGAGCGGCCCCTGCGCTGCGGCGCGGTAGGCCGCCAGCACGTCGTCACGGGTGACGTCGCGGGCGACGGTGGTGTTGAGTTCGACGATCGAGCCCACCGGTACCGGTACGCGGATCGAGTCGCCCGACAGCTTGCCGTCGAGGTTCGGCAGCACCAGGCCGATCGCCTTGGCGGCACCGGTCGTGGTCGGCACGATGTTGACGCCGGCGGCCCGGGCGCGACGGGCGTCGCGGTGCGGACCGTCCTGCAGGTTCTGCTCCTGCGTGTAGGCGTGGACCGTCGTCATGAACCCGTGCTCGATACCGGCGAGTTCGTCGAGGACCGCGGCGAGCGGCGCGAGCGCGTTGGTGGTGCAGGAGGCGTTCGAGACGATCGTGTGCGTGGCCGGGTCGTAGGCGTCGGTGTTGACCCCGAACGCGAGCGTGACGTCGGCGCCGTCCGACGGCGCGCTGACGAGTACCTTCTTCGCGCCGGCGTCGAGGTGGGCGCGGGCGGCCTTGGCCGAGGTGAAGCGGCCGGTGGCCTCCAGGACGATGTCGACCCCGAGTTCGGCCCACGGCAGCTGCGCCGGCTCGCGCTCGGCCAGCACCGTGATCCGGCGCCCGTCGACGACGAGGGCGTCGCCGTCGACGGTCACCGGGCGTCCGAGCCGGCCGGCCGTGCTGTCGTAGGCGAGCAGCCGGGCGAGAGTGGCGGGCTCCGTCAGGTCGTTGACAGCGACGATCTCGAGGGCGCTGTCGCGCTCCAGCAGGGCGCGCAGCACATTGCGTCCGATGCGGCCGAATCCGTTGACGGCGATGCGAGTCATGAGTGATGTCCCTTCCTGTCGCCACCAGGCTCGCCCGCGGATCGCGCCGCTGACAGTGGCGGGAACGCCATGGTTCAAAAGGATCCCGCCACCCTGCGTCGGGCGGTTCACTCGCCCCGGGTGAAGGTGCGCCGGTACTCGCTCGGTGTGGTGCCGAGGATGCGCTGGAAGTGCAGGCGCAGGTTCGCGCCGGTGCCGAGCCCGACGTCGGCGGCGATCTGTTCGACGCTGCGCTCCGAGCGTTCGAGCAGTTCGCGGGCCAGGTCGATGCGGGCGCGCATCACCCACTGCATCGGCGTGTAGCCGGTCTCCTCGACGAAGCGCCGGGAGAAGGTGCGCGGCGAGACCCCGGCCTGGCGCGCCAGTATGTCGAGGGTGAGGGACTCGCCGAGCCGGTGCAGCGCCCACTCGCGGGTGGCGGCGAACCGCTCGCCGAGCGGTTCGGGGACACTGCGCGGCACGTACTGCGCCTGGCCGCCGCTGCGGTAGGGGGCGGCGACCAGACGCCGTGCCGCGTGGTTGGACGCGGCAACTCCGAGGTCGCCGCGCAGGATGTGCAGGCACAGGTCGATACCGGAGGCGGCGCCGGCCGAGGTGAGCACGCTGCCCTCGTCGACGAACAGCACGTTCTCGTCGACCTGCACGAGCGGATGCCTGGCCATGAGTGCCCGCGCGTAGTGCCAGTGCGTCGTGGCGCGCCTGCCGTCGAGCAGGCCCGTGGCGGCGAGCGCGAAGGCACCCGTCGAGATGGCGGCGAGCCGCGCGCCCCGGTCGTGGGCGGCGATCAGCGCCTCGACGACGGCCTGCGGCGGGTCGTCGCGGTCCGGGAATCGGTAGCCGGGAACGAAGACGATGTCGGCCCACGCGAGCGCGTCGAGGCCGTGGGCGACGTAGTACGCGAGGCCGTCGCCGCCGGTCACGAGACCTGGTGTCGCCCCGCACACCCGCACCTCGTACGGCATGCTCGCACGGGTCGTGAAAACCTGCGCCGGAATGCCGACGTCGAGCGGCTTGGCACCCTCGAGCACGAGAACGGCAACGCGATGCAGGCGGGAGACTGGCACAGGAAGAGGTTACGTGGGGCGTGACCTCGTGACGGCCACTGCGCTCACGAGGGAATCTCTGCCTTCCACGCTCTCCAGACCCTCATCAGAACGCCGCCGCGAGCTCGGCCGCCCGCGGGAAGCGCTCGATCTCAGCAGTGATGGGCTTGCTGCGCAGCAGTGGCCGTATTGAGGTGCGTTGGTGCCTGTACCGCGTGCAGACTCCACGCATGGCTGCTGACAGTGTGAGGCTCGGCGCTGAGCCGTGGGGCGTGAGGTGCGCTCCGCCTGCTGGTTCTGGTCTGGAACGGCGGGTACTCCCGGCCGCATGGGATCTTTGAGTTCGCCGCTGTTGCTGGGATTGTTCGCGGCCAGTGCGGCTGTCATCTGGATTGCGGGGATCAAGCTGTCGGACACCACCGATGTGCTCGCCGAGCGACTGCACCTCGGCAGCGCGCTGGGCGGGTTGATCCTGCTGGCGATCGCGACGAACCTGCCCGAGATCGCGATCACCGCGACGGCGGCGATGGCCGGACAGCTCGATGTCGCGGTCGGCAACATCCTGGGCGGCATCGCCATCCAGACCGTCGTCCTGGCCGTCCTGGACGCCGCTGGGGTCCGCCCGCACGCCCCGCTCACCCGCCTGGCGGCCAGTCTGCAACTGGTCCTTGAGGGGGCCATGGTGGTGGTCGTACTGGCCGTGGTCGTGATGGGCACCCAGCTCTCGCCGGACCTGTACGCCGCACGCCTGGCCCCTTCCTCGGTGGCGATCGCCGTCCTCTGGGTGATCGGCCTGATCCTGCTCGACCGGGCCGGCCGGGGCCTGCCGTGGCGGGAGGGCGGCGACGCCCCGGACGGCCAGCCCGAACCACGCGGCCACTCAAAGGGCAAGAAGGAGAAGGCTGCCAGTGACAACGGCGTGAGCACCGCGCGCGCCGGGCTGGTGTTCGGCGTGTCCGCGCTGGCCACGCTCCTGGCCGGTGTCGTGATCGAGCGCAGCGGTGAGGAGTTCTTCGCCCGTCAAGGGCTGAGCGGTGTGCTGTTCGGCGCGACCGTGCTGGCGGCAGCCACCTCCCTGCCCGAGGTCAGCACCGGCCTGACGTCCACGAAGCTGGGCGACTACCAGCTCGCCGTCAGCGACATCTTCGGCGGCAATGCCTTCCTGCCCGTGCTGTTCCTGCTCGCCACCGTCATCTCCGGCAAGCCGGCATTGCCGGCCGCGCACGACACCGACATCTACCTGACCGCGCTCGGGATCGTCCTGACCGTGGTCTACATGGCGGGACTGATCTTCCGGCCACGCCGTCGGTACGCCCGGATGGGCGTCGACAGCATCGCCGCGGTGGTCATCTACCTCGTCGGCATCGGCGGACTGGCCACGATCGCCACCTGACCGCCAGGTGACCCTGCACACCGGGGGCCGAGCAGGAGACTACGACCGGGGCAGGCTCCAGCCGCACCGGAACGGCGCAGTGGACTGTCGGGGGCCAGGCGCAGGAGGCATGGGGCAGGGGGCCGGGTGCTGTGTGGCACCCGGCCCCCGGCTCCCTGTGTTCGTGGTGTGCTAGGCGGCGAGGGCGTGGGTGGGGTGGAGTACGACCTTGGTGTAGCCCTCGATGCGCTTGTCGAACTTTTCATACGCCTGGGGTGCCTGGTCCAGCGGCAGTTCGTGGGAGACGACGAAACTGGGCTTGGCGCGGCGGGCGATGATCAGATCGCGGAGCTGGCGGTTGTACCGCTTGACGTTGCACTGGCCGGTACCCATCTGCTGGCCCTTTTCGAACATCCTGCCGATCGAGACCAGGAGTTGGCCGTGTTTGGCGTGCTCGTCGGGGCCGCCGGGGTCCGAGGGGACGTAGAGGCCGGGGACGCCGAGCTTGCCGGTGGGTCGTACGGTTTCGACGAGAGTGTTGAGGACGACGGCGGGCTCTTCGTGGCTGGTGTCGTGAGCTTGGGCCTGGTAGCCGACGGCGTCGACGCCCTTGTCGGTTCCTTCGCCGCCTGTTTGTTCCTTGATCTGTTGGGCGGGGTCGCCCTGGGTGAAGTCGATGGGGATGGCTCCGATTTCCTCTGCTTTGGCGAGTCGTTCGGGGACTCGGTCGACGGAGAAGACTTTGGACGCGCCGCGCAGGAGGGCGGAGTAGGCGGCCATGAGGCCGACGGGACCGGCGCCGAAGACGGCGACGCTTTCGCCGGGGGAGACCTCGGCGAGTTCGCATCCGTGGTAGCCGGTGGGGAAGATGTCGGCGAGGAGGACGAAGTCGGTCTCGAATTCCTCGCCGGGTGGGAGTTTGAGGCAGTTGAAGTCGGCGTAGGGCACGCGCAGTCGCTCGGCCTGGCCGCCGATGAAGGGGCCCATGGCGACGTAGCCGTAGGCGCCGCCGGCGAAACCGGGATTCACCGTCAGGCAGAAGCCCGTCTTCTCGGCGAGGCAGTTCTTGCAGAATCCGCAGGCGACGTTGAAGGGCATGACCACGCGGTCGCCTTCGGACAGGGAGGTCACGCCGCTGCCGACCTCCTCGATGATGCCGAGGTTCTCGTGGCCGAAGACGATACCGGCCTCGGCTGCGGTGCGTCCTTCGTACATGTGCAGGTCGGATCCGCAGATCGCGGTCGAGGTGACCCGGACGAGTACGTCGTTGGGGTGTTGGATCTGCGGGTCCTCGACGTCCTTCACCGTGACGCTGAAGGGCCTTTCGTAGACAACGGCTTTCACCTGTGTCACCTCCGCGTCGAGTGCTGGGAGACGGCTGCGAGGACCGGCCGCTGCCGGAGTCCGGGGGTGGGGCCTGGGGACCGTGCCGTGGCCTGTGCGCTCGCTACACCGCCGGTACTTCCAGCAAACGCCTGCAGGTCACAGGCTGCAACCCGCGTCGGCGCCCACCGGGCGGTGGCGGGTGTGAAGGGCTGCTCGGGCCGCCGGGAGCCGCCGTGCGGCGGCTGGGGAGGGCAGGTCCCGGTGCTCCGCCGCACTACGATCACGGGCCCTTTCCGGTGCCGGTCTGCTGGGGCGACGGACGGGGGCGGCCGGCGGTGCCGAGGGTGCCGGCGGCCGTCGTCTGCCGGTCGACGCCTCGGAGTCCGTTGGTTGCCGCAAGCCACCGGGCGTGCCCGCCAGGGGCGGGGCCCGGGGCCCGGCGGGTCGAGAAGCGGGCCGGTTCTTGGGGCCCCCACGTCCTGTCCTTCGTCAGGCCGTGGGGGCGGCTTCGGCCGGAGTTCGATCTTCTTGGTGGGACATGAGACCGTCTGGTCGTGCCAGAGATGATGTGTGGCTTGGAAGCGGCCTTGGCCGAGGCGTCGTCGCCTTCATGGAGGCAACGTGTGCGTGCCGGGCGCGAGCTCGCTTCCTACGCCGATGTTCCTGAGGCCGCGGAGGCGCTGGTGGGGCTGCTGCTGGACGTCGAGGACACGGCGGTGACCCGACAGACGGCACACGCCCTGGCCCGAGTGGGGACAGTGGCCGCCGTAAGACTTGTCGCTCTCGCGGTTGCCGAGGCCGACGACAACCAGGCTGACTGGCTGCAGAGCGGGGTGCACGACGCGCTCGTGGGGGCGGACCGTGCGCCGGACATCGCAGCGGCCTGCGGGAGGCTCGCCCGGGACCGGGAAGAAGCCGTCCGTCGGGGTGCCGCATGGATCGCGGCGTGGACGGACGACGCAAGGTGATGCGGATCGGCCTGCTCGCGGCTGGTTCAGGCAGCCCTGGCCTGGCTGCGGGCCCCTGGAAGGTTCCGTCGCGGGGCACGGCGAGGGACACGCTGATGCGGTGGCGGGCGGAGGTGGGGGAGGGCCGCCTCGCCTTCATCACCGGCACATGCCCGTCCGAGCGATCATGCTGGGGACGGTGTTCGAGGCCGTGAGTCCGCGCCCCGAGTTCAGAAAGGTACGGCCAGACCGGCCTCCCGCAGCCTGACCAGTGCTCTGCTCATGCACTCCGCCGCCGAGTCCCCGTCGGCTCTGATCCCTTCGGACAGCGGTCCACCCGCAGCGGCGAACGTCCATGCCGGTCGACCTTCCCGCAGTCGCTCGGCGTCGATCCGGATCATGGCCCCCACACCCTGCTCACCGAGCCACTCCAGAATGAGCAGCGTCGCGTCGTCCACGCCCTGATCCGGATCCGCCTTGGGCCACCGCCCCTTTGCCCTGGTCATGACCGAACCCTACGCAGCGCTGTGGGGTGGTCGGCCACGAGGTGTCGGGCGATCGAGCTCGAAGAGGAAGGCGGAGATCACCGCTTCTCTCCGGAGTCGGTCTGCTCGTTCGACGGACGTGAGGCACTGCCGGCGCCGAGGGCGCCGGAGCCTCCGGCCGCTCGTCGACGCCTTCGGTTCGCTGCCGCGGATCATCCCAGGAAGTCCAGCAGCCGGTCGTTCAACTGCTCCGGCGCGGTGAGCGGCAGGGAGTGGTGGGCGGCTCCAGGGAGCACAACCACCTCGCCCTGCGGGAGCGTCCGACGGGCCCTGTCGGCGACCTTGACGGCGTTGTGGGCGCGGCTGTGCTCCGCGAAGAGGGCCAGCACCGGCATGCGGAGGTCGGCGGCCCTGGGGCGGCCGCCGGTGACGACCTTGCGTCCGGGAACAGTGGTGGCCAGCGCGTAGAGGCGCTGAAAGGTCTCGTCCAGGTGGACGCCTGCCGTCTCCCAGGCCAGGAAGGTGCGGGCGCGGGCCTCGCTCGGGCGGATCAGGGTGGGCAGCGCGCGCAGCAGGTAGCCGGGGCGCAATCCAGCGAAGACCTGGGTGGGATCGACCAGGGCGAGGCGGTCGACCCGCTGGGGTGCGTACAGTGCGTACCTGGCGGCCAGCCAGGAGCCGTACGAGTGACCACACAGGTGCGTGCGGGCCAGCCCGAGCCCGTCCAGCAGCGCATCGAGCCAGGCTGTCAGATCATCGGCGCTCTTCAGCGGTGTGCCCCGGCGTTCGGTGCGCCCCGCGTCGCCCATCAGATCAACCGCGTGCACCCGGTACCGCTTGCCGAGAGCCGGTGCGTTGGCGAACCACACCAGGCCGGTGGACGAACCGCCGGGCAGCAGCACGAGCGGGCTGCCGTCCGCCGGACCGTACACGTGGACCCGGGTGCGCCCGTACGGCGTATCGACGTCGCGCTCCTCGGTGGACTCGGGCCAGCGAGCACGGAGCTCCTCGTAGACGCGGTCGAAAGCGGGCAAGGACATGGGAGCCGTTCCTCTCGCTGAGCGATAATCTCGGTCAGCGAGATATTACCCAGAGGTCCGAGGGAGTGGGCATGGACGATCAGAGCCCAGTGATGCGACTGGTTCACTTGCTGCGCGCGGTGACCGTGGAGTTCGACCTGCTGGGCGCCGAGTTCGCCGCGCGCCACGGGCTGCATCCCACCGATGTGCGCGCGCTGATCCACCTGCTGGACGCGGCTCGGGCCGGTACGCGTGCCACGCCCGGGTGGCTCGGCGAGCAACTGCGTCTGAACTCGGCCGGGACCACCGCCCTGGTCGATCGGCTGGAGCGGCTCGGACTGGTCCGGCGCAGCAGGGACACGGCCGATCGGCGACGCGTGCTGCTGGAGGTGGAGGACAAGGCCACGGAACTCGGGTGGAGCTTCTTCGGACCGGTGATCGGCGAGGTGGTGACGGTCGCCGAAGGTTTTGAAGCGGGCGAGTTGGAGACGGTACGTCGCTTCCTGACCTCGGTGTTGGAGTCCGTTGAGCGGGCGCGCTCAGCCTGAAGACCATCGACGAGCCCATGGAGCCGCCCGCGCCCAGGGGCACGTGGTGGAACCGCACGCCTACGGGGTACGTCCGATGCCGCCCGGGACGCCGAGGAGAAGCGCCAGGTCGTACAGATGCACCGCGTCCGTCCGGAGAGGTACGACGCCGCGGTCACCGACGCCCGCCGCGAATGGCGCGATGAATGGGCTCCGGCTTCCGGCTCCCTGGCGGCCACGCCCTGCTCGGAGCGATGGAAGGTGCGGGGGAGTCCACGGCCGTAGCGGAGGCCACCTCCGGGGCCGTAGCGGAGGCCACCTCCGGTCACACGTCCGGCCGACGCTGCATACGGTCACCCGGCGCGACGGGAAGGGATGCGGTGGGACCGTAGCCACAGCACCCAGGGAGTTCCATGAACGAGTACCAGGACGAGCCGGCCCACCGGCAGAGCCGCCCCGAACGGGTCGACGCCCCGACCGTCGAAGCCCTCGGGTCGCTGTCGAAGGCCCTGGAGACCACTGAGCGCGCCCGCGGCCATCTGTACAGCTTCCACCAGCTGACCGGCGGCGCCGACCTCGAACTGGAACGGGCGGTGCGGCTGCTGCGCGAGGCCGGGCATGCGGAGTGGGCGGCGAAGGCCGAGGCCGAGATCCTGGGCCGCGACGTCATCCCTGGTCTCTGGACGTTCCAGATCATCGAGGCCTACAACGAAACTTATTACCGGCCGTTCCAGGAGCTGGAACGCAGCGTGGTGAACGCACTCGCCCAGGGCCGGGACCACCTGTACGAGGCGGAGATGAGGGTGGCACGCCGGACCCTTGTACGCCTCGACCCCACGGCGCGTCCTCCGGCCGCGGACGGCTGACCGCCTCCCAAACCGACCAGGCGCACCGCCCGCCTGCCTCGCACGGGCGGTGTCGGCCGACTGACTCCGGCTCGGGTACGTAACCGGAGATCCTGGCTGCTGGACACATCCACCGGCCGCCTCCGCGCGGCCTCGTCGGCACACGGCCTAAGCGCCGTAGCCTTCAGCCCGGACGGCAAAACGGTCGCCTGCGCCGGCCGCGGGTGCTGGTTGTGGGACGTCGCCGGTCGTCGCTTCGGCCACGAGGTCGGCCTGAACAACGGCGCCCACTGTCTCGACGACGGCCACCGTGCCTCCGCGATACGTGCCTTGCAATCGGACTCTTCACGCTCAGGGGTTCACGCCACCGAGCTGATTCTGTGGGCTGTCCGGAGCAATGTAGTCCGCGCTCGCTTGTGTCTGCTGCGAGGGCGCCCACACCGCGCCGGACCATTGGCCTGGTCGACACACAGGGACGCGTCTGAGTGGCATCGAGGGGAACCGACCGATGGACAGAGCCGGACGTCCGAATCGTAGGTGGCTGCTTGCCAGTGGACTTGCGGGCGTCACGGTCGCGCTCGCGGGGTGTTCGTCGAGGAAGGCTGCCTCATCGGCGAGGGTCGCCTCGGCGACGACCAGCGCTTCGCCGGAAGCGCGGCCCACCACGCCCGCCACGGCGTTCGCGCGGCTGATGGAAGGCAACAAGCGCTGGGTCAGCGGAGACCTTCAACACCCCGACCGGGATCCGAACCGGCGTCAGTTCGTGGCGCAGGAGCAGGAGCCTTTCGGGGCGATCCTCTCGTGTATCGACTCGCGAGTGCCGCCTGAGCTCCTCTTCGACACCGGCCTGGGTGACCTCTACGTGATGCGCACCGGTGGTGAGGCGGTCGGCCCGGTGGTCACCGGCTCCGTCGAGTACGGGCCCATGACGAGCGGCACCCCTCTCGTCGTGGTCCTCGGGCATCAGCGTTGCGGCGCCGTCAAGGCGGCCTACACGTCCCTTCGTGACGGCAAACCGCTGCCCGGCAACCTGCAGGCGATCGTCAAGGCCCTGCAGCCGGCGTACGAGCAGGCCGTCCGGGAGGGGGGTGCCGACCCGGTCGAGACCATGGCTCGCGCCCAGGTCGAGTTGACCGCAGCCGATCTGCGATCCAACCGGGACCTGGCTCCACTCGTAAGAAAGGGTGCCCTTGCCGTGGTCGGCGCCTACTACTCGCTCGACACCGGCAAGGTGGAAGTCCTGGGCGGCGCGCCCTCCTGACCGGTCGGACGAGCGAACGGCATACGAGGTACTGACGGACGCGGCGCCTAGACTGCGGCGGCCGAGTGCCTCCCGAACCGCTGTCGAAGTGCGGTCCGGTCTGCGGAGCCGTTCCCTTCCGCGGTGCGTTCGATGCTCAGTCGCCGCGACCGCAGGGTCCCGAACCAGCCTCGCTGAGATGGTGGGCGACCTGCGGGGCCCAGGCGAACTGGCCATCGACACCTTCCCCACGTGCTGGTATGTCTGCATCAGCACGACGTGCGGGTCCTCGTCCAGCTCTTGTCCTGAGCGCCCGGCCCAGCCGCCGGGCCCAGGTCCGAGGTTCCCACGCCCGCACGACCGTATCGAGCGACGACAGTCAGGCGCCTTTCCTCACAGCACGCGGCTCGGTAGGCCGGGAAGCGTACGCAACACGTACGGCAAAGGTGCGCCATCCGTACGGTTCGGAGATAGGGTGCTGGTCAGGAGGTGCTCCATGTCCGAGTTGTTCGACGCGGTAGACGCACTGCTTGCCTCCCGCGCTCCTCTGCCGCCGCCGGCCGAGCGCAAGCGGCTGCGCCAGGCGCACGGCCTGACGCTGGACGAGGTTGCTTCCGCGTTGAGGGTGCGCCGGGCCACGGTCAGCGGCTGGGAAGCCGGCAAGACCGAGCCGCGGCCGCCGGAGCGCGATGCGTACGCGCGGCTCCTCGACGGGCTCGCGGAGCTCTACCCCGCCCCGGCGAACACCGACACGGTGGACCAGCGCACGGCGGTGCCGGACACGTTCCCCGGCCCCGCGGCCCCGGCGCCGGACGCCCGGACTCTGTCCGGGGGGCAGGCGTCCGAGGCGGAGGCCATGACCGCAACCGAGGACACCCAGGCCCCTGCTCCCGTCGCCGCTGCTCCGGCGGTCGCGTCGCGTCCGGCGCGCACCCCCAGGCCGTCGCCGGCATCGCGCCGCCCGGCCGCGAAGAAAACCGCCCCCGCCGGCACCCCGGCGGGCGATACCGACCCGCGCTTCGAGAACGGGCCGCTCGCCGTCGTCGACGTCGACGGCGACCAGGTGGTGGCGTACTGCGCCGGCGGCCTGGTCCTCGACGTGCCCGCCAAGTCCCTCCCGGCCCTGGTGGAGTGGACCCTCAAGGAGGCGAAGCTCGGTCAGCCGAAACTGTCCGGCCCGGGCAAGGACGCCGACCCGCTGCTCGTCCTCACCGAAGCCGCGCTGCAGCGCTACGGCCTCCCCACCGCCCTGACCGACGGCGAGCGGCTCGCCGGGCGGATCCCCGAGGGCCACAAGGTCATCAAGCAGCTCGCACGCGCCGACTGGAAGCTGACCAAGCGCGGCTTCGGGCCGTGGGCCCGGATCTACCGCCCGGCGCAGGGCTCGGAGCGGGCCTGCGTCCAGCTCTGCATCCCGTCCTGGCGCGCCCTCGACTCCCGCCACTGGGGCAGTGCCGCCCAGCTTCCGCCGGCGGAACTCGCCCGCGTGCTGGGCGTGTACGCGTCCCGGGTGATGACACCGCGGGGCTCCACCGCCGTCACCGGCCTCGAGCTGATGACCGCGCTGCACCCGCCGACCCGCGCCTCAGAACCCGACGCCGACGGCAAGCGGCACTCCGAGCACAACCCCGGCTCGCTGGGCAAGGAGCCGGTGGACTGCGCCCCGTGCGAGGCCCCCGACGGGCACCCGCTGCTCAAGGACCTTCCCCGCTTCCACGTCCGCGGCCCGGAAGAGAAGCTGTTCGAGGAGGCGTACGACTGGGCGCGGCCGATGACGGACGCCGAATGCACCCTGCGGCACCTGGTCGGCATCGACGTGAACATGGCCTTCGCCGCCGGCGCCAACGGTCTGGTCGTCGGCCTCGGCGCGCCGACGCACGTCAAGCGGCCGGTGTTCGACCCGAAGCTGCCCGGCTCGTGGCTGGTCGACCTGTCCCACGTGGACCTGTCGAGGGTGAAGGTCGGCAAGGACAAGTGGGTGGAGCTGGACGGCGACCTGCTGCCCAGCCCGTTCACGCCGAAGGGCGAGCGCCCGGAGGGTCCGGCCTGGTACGCGACACCCACCGTGGCGTACGCGGTGGAGCTGGGTTACGAGGTACGCCCGTTGGAAGCGTGGGTGCGCTACGAGAACGGCCGCTACCTGGACGGCTGGTACAACCGGCTGCGCGACGCCTACCTCGCCACGATGGCCGACCTCGGCGTGCACGCGGACATGGAGCCGGCCGACTTCCTCGCGGCGATGGACGGCTACAAGAACCGCGACCCGGAGCTGGCGATCGTCGTCTCGGCGATCAAGGCGACGGTCAAGGGCGGCCTGGGCAAGTTGCGCGAGCGCCCCCGGGGCGAGGGCTGGCGGCCCGGCGAGCCGTGGCGCGCCCTGTCCCGGCCCACCTGGCGGCCGGACATCCGCGCCGCCGTCATCTCCCGCACCCGCATCAACCTGCACCGGAAGATCGTCAAGCACGCCGCGTTCACCGGACAGTACCCGGTCGCGATCCTGTCCGACTGCGTCGTCTACGCGGCCGGCGGACCCTCGCCGCTGGACTTCCTGCCGTACCGGGAGGGCAAGCCGCTGCCGGGCGGCTTCAAGCTCGGCGTCAACCCGGGCCTGGTCAAGCACGAGGGCACCCAGAACGTGCTGTGGGGCGAGGAGGTCCGCGAGCGGTTCAACGCGCCGGAGCTGAACCTCGCCCGGTACATCAAGGACGGCACCGTCACCGACGTCGACAACGGAGAGTAAGAGAGGGCGAGGATGAGCCTGTTCGGGGACGGCTTGGACGCCGCGGTGCAGAAGGCGTTCACCCGTCCGGTACCCAAGAGCGCGGGCGCGCAGATGCGGTACCTGGTCAAGCAGCTGAAGGGCACCAAGCCGGTCGCCCAGATGCTGCGCATCTCCCAGCGCACCGTCGAACGGTACGTGAAGAACCAGATCAAGAAGCCCCGCCCGGACCTCGCCGCGCGCATGGAGCGCGAGGTGAGGAAGCGGTGGCAGCCCCAGATCCGGGCCAGGGCCCGACAGCAGGCGGCGACGACCGGCGGCATCGTCCTCGACACCCGGGCCCGGCTCGGCTACACGGCCCCGATCGGGTCGACGGACGAGTCCCGGCTCCGTCACCTGACCGTCGCGCTGCCGCCGCAGTACGCTGCTCGCCTCTTCGACGCCCAGGAGGCCGGCGCCGGCGACCAGGAGCTCCAGCAGATCGCCGCCGACGCACTGCGCGAGGTGTACTTCCAGGACGGTGGCCGCCGCGCCGGCAGCCTGGAGGAAGTCCGCTTCACGGACATCGAGCATGTGGAGTTCGACCTGTAGCAGCCGTGCTCCGGAACAGCCCGCGAGCCTCAGATCCGGGCCGAGGCACGTCGGTTGGTACATAGGACGGCAGTCTTCTCACCTACGAGGCTTGACGCCGGCAGGTCGTCTCACCTTCTTACGGCGTCTGCGATCTGCAGGGCGGCCTGGGCGGGGGAGAGGTCCGTGGTGTCGACGACCTCCGCCTCGGCGTGCAGCCACGTGCGGGCCGCCTCGGCGTAGGGCTCAAGATATTGGAGACGGAACGGGGAGTTGGGCCCCAGAACGGTGTCTCCGGCGATACGCCCGCGGAGGGTCTCCTGGTCGGCATGGAGGACGAAGTGCCGGACCGGGATGGCATGCTGGGCAAGGCCCGTGCTGATCTCGCGCCAGTACTGCTCGACCAGGACAGTCATGGGCATCACCAGCGTGCCGCCGGTGTAGTCGAGCACGCGGCGGGCGGTCTCGACGACGAGCGGCCGCCATGGTGGCCAGTGCTGGAAGTTGTCCGTAGCGGGTAGCCCCGGTGTGATGTCCATGAGTGTCTCGCCGACCTTCTCGGCGTCGAACACCCGTGAATCCGAGATCAGCTGCTGCACGAGCGCACTGGTCGTCGTCTTGCCTACGCCATGGGTGCCGTTGAGCCATACGATCATGGGACTTGAGGCTAGCGGCCGAATGCCTCGTTGGCGTCAACCGGGCTGCCTCGGCCCAGAGCTGACGGGTGGCCGATTCCCGGCGCTGACCGGAGGAGGGGCCGCAGAGCATCGTCAACGACCAATGCGGTCAGGTCCAGGGTCGGCCGCTGCTTTGGCGGCGCGCTCGATTTTCACGTGCCGGGCCGCCCAGAAGGCCCCGTCGCCCTTCGGGACCGCGTACTCGGCTGCTGTACCTGTCGAGCCGACGAGATGTTCGCGCAGGATGTCGGCGTGCCCGGCGTGCCGGTGCAGGAACGCAGGCGCCGCCGAGTGCGATGTCGCCGCGCAGCGGGTGGTCACGGTGCGGGCCCGGGTGGATGCGGGTGGTCTCCTATGAGACGGGCGCGCCGGATCTGATCCGTCCCATACCGGCGGACCTCGCCCGCCCCCTCGATACTGGCGGAGGCCAACAGGCCGCGGTCCCCGTACAGCCGCAGTACCTTGCGGCTCAGCCGCGTGCGGGTGGCCAGTTCTCCGATGGGGATCAACTCGTCCACGTCTTCAGCATGGCCCTTGCCCCAGGGGCAGAGGTAACTGCGGACCGGCAGCTCAGCAAGGCGGCGAGACTCCCGCAGCCGCAGCCGCAGCCGCAGCCGCAGCCGCAGCCGCAGCCGCAGCCGCAGCCGCAGCCGCAGCCGCAGCCGCAGCCGCAGCCGCAGCCCGGTGGCCGGCCAGTTCCCTGACGGCCTCGGTGCGGGCCCCTCAGGCAGCCTTCTGGGAGGCGGCTGCGTCGGGGTGCAGGTCGTCGAGGGTGAGTTGGTGCGCCGGAGGATCGGGAAGGGCGACCTCTCGGGTGAGGCGGAGGTCGGGGCCGACGTGGAGCAGTTCGCCGGGCTCCATCTCGCGCCAGTGGGGGTTGTCGTCCATACGCTCGCTGGCGACGACGACGGCGGGGTGCTCGGCAAGGTGCGATGAGTGGATGCGCATGCGACCGTGGGTGCCGCTGTGGTCGAGATGCCGGCTGCCGTGCTGGCCGCCCGCCCGGCGCTCCAGGACGTACAGGGCATGGGTGTCCGGGTAGCGCAGCGCCCACAGCTCCTCGGGGGTGATGAGGATCAGGTTGAGGGCGTAGACGGGCAGGTTGCCGGCGATCCAGCGGGCGGCGTGCCGGATGCCCTCGGTGACGTCACCGCCGTGCCGTCGGGTCTCCCGCGTGATCAGGGCGAAGAGCCGCTCGGAGTCGGTGTCACCCGTCACGAGCGACCGGTCCTCGCTCAGGTGGTCGTCGAGCTTGTCCAGACCCTCGACGACCCCGTTGTGGGCGAAGAGCCGCCCGTCCTGCTCGAAGGGATGGGTGTTGCGGACGTCCAGGCTGCCGGTGGAGGCGAAGCGCACGTGGGCGATGAAGGTTGCCGATTCGACCTCGCGGGCCTCCTCGGCGAAGGCGCGGTCCTGGTAGGCGGCGATAGGAGCCTTGTCGGTGCGTGGGGTGCCGTCGGCTGCGAAGTAGCCGAGGCCGGTGCCGTCGGGGTCGCGGTGGCTCTGCCGGCTGAGGCTGTCCGGGGCGTCCAGGAGCCAGAAGGTGGCGTGGGTACGGCGGGGCGCGCTGCTGAGGCCGAAAAGACGGCACACGGCATTCCTCCAGACGGGTCGGCCGGCCCTTCGCGGCTCGTGCCGGGCCGGCGGTTCGTGCTCTGTCGTCAGTGGCGGCCGGGACGGTGCGGGTTCTTGGCCTCCGCGCCATGGGCGAAGCCACCGGCCTCGTCGTCCCGGTGACGGATGTGCACACCGGGCCGATCTCCAGGTCGCGGCTCTCACCTCGGGCATCGTGCTGCACCGTCCTACACAATGGTCCTCTCTGCGGCGTCGGTCTGCTCTGCCAGGAGTCCCTTGCAGGGCCGGTTACGAAAATCAAGCGCGCGAGCCGCCCCGGCATCAGGGCCTCCTTTCCTGCCCGCTGGCGCATGCCCTCAGTGAGCTGATCCGGGTTTCCGCCAGACTTATGATCCTGGCTCGGCCGGGGTGCCGCAGCTGTTCACCGACGTCGTCGCCACCACTGGCAGGGCCGGTGGCACGATGAGGGCGGATACCACCCCTACGACGGCTGCATCCCGATCGTGGCGACTACGCTGGAACTGCTGCTGGGCGACGATCGGCACCTCCCGCCGGGACGCCTACATCGCCCCGTACGCCTACATCGCCCCGTCTCCGGACCGCCCGGGAAGAGCAGCGACGCCGCCGGGCACAGGGAGCCGCACAGCGGAAGGCGCGGCGGCCAGTGTGCGCCGACTCCGGGCACGAGTTCACCGGCGACCGGTGGGCGACGATCGGCCGTACCTCGGACTGACGGCATCACCGGTCGCACCCGCACCTGTGCGAGGAATGCCGGGTTCCGGCCGTCGCGGCCGAGCAACAGGCCGAAGCCGACGAACGCGAGCACCAAGAGCAGGAGAGCGTGCGCCAGGCGGCGGAGGCACAGACTGGAGCACGAAAGGTTGGCGGTTGGCCCTCCCGCTTCCGTACCTGACCCGGGCAGGCCTTCCGTTGACGGCGCGGCCAAGCACAGACCGATGCCGTGAAGCCCGCGTTGTCAGTGGTGGCTGGAACGCTGGACGGTATGAACAGCGACGACGAGCAGCTGCTGCGCGGCCGGGTGTACGGAGCCGATCCCGACCACCCGGGTCCACTCCCGGGCCGGAGCTACGTCGAACTGGTCGGAGGCCCGCTGGACGGGCTGCTCCTGGACATCACGGGCTGTACGCAGGACGAGCTCGACACCGGTGTCTCCCTGCTGACGGACCTCGGACACTTCGGGCCCGGCGGCCGGACGCTGTACGACCCGCGCCCGGGCGACCGCGGCCGCTTCGACTGGTCCGGCGACAGTCCCTGACCGACACCAGGCCGTGGACGCCACCCGCGACCAGGCCCTCGCGATGCTCGCCGAACTCTCCAGGCCCCTTCGCCGACGCCGCTGCCTGGTCAGCCCGGCGCTGGAACCCGGCCTGGCCCGCCCCGCGAATCCCGCGCCCTGCGGAGCCCGTCGCAGAGTGTTGCGGCCGGCAGGAACCTGACCGTTGGCTGCACGCTTGCCCCGGAAGGGGCCGGGGGTTGCACCGAGGGTGGGCACACCTCGAAACCAGGCACTGGCCGTCCCCCCGAGCCGGCCCTCATGGGAAAGCCACCCGGAGACGACGCCGCTTCTCTCCCGTCAGCCGAGGGGAGTGGTGTCAACAACGGCGGCCCGCACCGCTCGTCAGGCCTCGACCGCGGCGGCACTCGCCAACGTCCACAACGTCCACGCGCCGTGGCCGAGTAGCTGCCGAGTAGCTGACGGAGGCCGGCGACGACACCGACGAGCAGCTGACGAACCACGCCCACCCACGCCCCGAACGACTGCAACACACGCGTGAACGCCCCGCCACCGCACCGGTCGTAGCCGCCTCGGTACGACGGTACGAGTGGCTCCCAGGGATCTGTGAAGCCCATCCCCAAGAAGGGTCGTTTCTGCACGTCAGAGACCCAGCATCACTCCCGCGAGTGATCCCCGGCAGGGGAGAGTGGCGGTTGAATCACAGATGCCAGGGGCGGAAGCCTGTGGCCTCGCCAGGAAGGGGTAAATCTGCATGACCCTGCCGGTTCGACAGCACACTCCCGCTGGACAACGCATCCTCGCCCTCTGCGCCGCGCTCGCCGCGCTCATCGGCCTCGAGCTCAGCACGCCCGCCCAGGCGGCACCCGCTGCCCCCAGCACTCCCTCGGACCCCGTGGTGATCACCAGCTTGGCCTACACCAACTACCTCATCCCGGACGACGGTGCAGGTGGCAACAACACCTACCTGCAGGTGTACTACCGGGCCGACCACCCGTTCCCGCGCACCTTCCGCTTCAGGCCGACCGGGACCGCGCAGGGCGAGACGGTCTACGACTGGACGATCACCACCACCGGCAACTGCGCGGAGGTCCGAGGCGACGCCGGCACCTCTGTCCACCTGGCCCCGTGCCAGTCCACGAAGAAGGCGCAGTGGTGGCGGCTGCGCCCCACCACCGACGGCCAGGCCTGGGCCCTGGTGCCCTACCTGAACGAGGACCTCGCCGTCACCGCCACCTACGGCGACGACAACTATGCGCCCCTACGCGAGATGCCCGGGGGACACGCAACAGCATCCCAGCTGTGGTACCTGACCGGCTGACACACCGGAGTGCTCGCCCGGGGCGGATGCCGTTCAACGAGGCCGGTCAATGCGACACACGGTCGCCCTGACCGGCCTCGTGCCGTGCTGGGTCGCCCAGCCCGCCGGCAGAGCCGAGTCCGGCACGTAGGCGGCCGGCATCGGCTCCTGCAGTGTCCACGTCACGTCCGATGCCCTCCACCCCGGTCGACCGCCGTTCGGGTGCCTGTACCGGTGGCCCGGCGGGCGCGGCACAGGCGGCGGTGCGAGCGTGGTGACAACAGGCGTGGGCCCGGGCACCTGTGCATGCCGGGGCCGGAGGGACGGAGCACGATCATGGCTCGGGCGATCTGGACAGGTGTGATCACCTTCGGGCTGGTCACCGTGCCCGTGGGGCTGTACACGGCGACCGAGGACCACACCGTCCACTTCCACCAGCTGCAGCGCGGCACCTCGGACCGGGTCCGCAACAAGCGGGTGAACGAGCGTACCGGCGACGAGGTCGACACCAGCGACATCGTCAAGGGCTACGAGCTCGACGAGGGCCAGTACGTCGTGGTCGAGCCCGACGAACTCGACGACATCGCGCCAGGCCGCTCCCAGACCCTGGACATCACCGACTTCGTCGCGCTGGACGCCATCGAGCCGGTGTACTTCGACCGCACCTACTACATCGCCCCCCGCGGCAAGGAGTACACCGAGGTCTACGAGCTGCTGCGCGCTGCCCTGGCTCAGTCGAACAAGGCAGGGATCGCCACCTTCGTCATGCGGAACAAGCAGTACCTGACGGCGTTGCGCGCGGAGGACAGGGTGCTGGTGTTGCAGACGCTGCACTGGGCGGATGAGGTCCGTGATCCGAGCCAGGAGCTACCCGAGCTTCCCTCCGGCCGCGCGGGGAGGGGCAAGCAGTTGGACATGGCGCTGCAACTGGTCGACGCGCTCAGCTCCGACTGGGATCCGGCCCGTTACCACGACACCTACCAGGAGAAGGTGCGCGAGCTGGTCAGGGCCAAGGCCGAGGGCCAGGAGATCGTGGCAGCGGAGGAGCCGCCGGAGGCGACCAACGTGATCGACCTGATGAAGGTCCTCGAAGGCAGCCTGCAGGCAGCGCGTTCCGGCCGCGGTGGCAAGGAGCCGGCGGGCGAGCGCAAGGAGAAGACCGGGCCGCGTAAGGCGGCCGCCCGGTCGTCGGCGGCAGGCACATCGGCCAAGACACCGGCGCGGAAGGCGCCGACGAAGAAGGCGGGGGCGGCACGGGCCCGCAGCCGCGGTGCCGGCGGCAAGGCGGAGCTGCAGAAGCTGAGCAAGGCGGAGCTGTACCAGAGGGCGACCGAGCAGGACCTTCCTGGCCGGTCGAAGATGAGCCGTGAGGAACTCGTCGACGCCCTCGCCCGCAGCGGGCGTCGCCGCAAGAAGACTGCCGCGTAACGGCTGCGGCGGCCACCCACGACCGTGCTGGGCCGCACGCTGCACCGCGAATGGTCGCAGGTCCGCTGTGGTCGAACACGGTGTGATGGTGAAGAGGACCGTGTCTCCGGGCCTCATCTGTCGCATGCGAGGACGACCGTTCGGGTGCTGAAGTCTCGCACTGCATTTCACCGCGTAGGCGACGACCGCCCCAACACGATCACGCCTTTGTGGGTCCAGCCCAGGCCGGCACGCTGAGCACGGGGCGGCGATGACCGTTGAGTGAAGGTCACGTGGGGGAGTTGTCACATGTCGTCAACGCGCGTAGCGCACCACGGGGCAACTGCGGTTTCCTCATGAACGCATCTCCAACCCCCCACTGCATTTGGAGACTTCATGCATCGCGCAGTCTCTGGTCTGCCCGCAACAGCGTTACCTTTGACCGGTGCCGGATCGGCTCACCCTGGTCGGTCCGCCCCCGCCGCCGTCGGCGGCGACCGCCCGGCAGGAGCTGGCCGCGCTCGCCGTGGACGCCCCGCACTCGATGGACGGCCACGCCCGGGACACGTTCGACACCTGGTCCATCCAGACGGACGGCTGTACCACCCGGCGGACGGTCCCGGCCCGCGACGGCAGGGACGTGGAGGACGAGCCGAGCAGCTGCCGGTCACATCCGGTTCCTGGTACTCGGCGTATGACGACGCCACGGCCACTGGGTTCGCCGAGGCCACCCTCGAATGACCACCACCGGCCAGGAGAAGACGGCTGGGCAGACGCGTGGGTGTCATGGCAGCCGCGGTGACGCGAAGCAGGCGTCGGCCCTGGCGTGCCGGACACCGGCGTAAAAGAGCCGATGGTGCGCGGCGGTAGGGCTTCGGCGGATACTGCGCGCCCCGCTTGAGCGGGCCCCTGCGCGGGGCCGGCCCGGACCCGGCGCGTTGAACCGCCGGCCGTGCGCTGCGCACGGTCCGACGCGGATGATGCGGCACGTGTCGCGCAGGGCAGTGAAGCCGGCTCACACAGAGCCGACTGCTGCCGGCTGCGCCGCCGCGCGCGGCGCCTTCGGTGTGCCGTTTTTCCTGGTGGGGACGGTCGGCCGATTCTCGACCAACACCATCCAGCGGGAATGGCATGTACATGACATACATGTCAGCCTCTGTTCACCCGCTGTACGAGCACCACCCATTCCACAGCTGCTTGGGCCGGCCCCATACCGGCCCGGCGGCGTTCCCTCCACAACAAGGAGCCTTTGTTCGTGAGCCTCCTCAACGTGCGTCGTCAGCGCACCCCTCTGGCCATCGCGACCGCGGTGGCGGCCGGAGCTCTGCTGTCCACGGGTCCGGCCACCAGTGCCTCCGCCCAGATCCCAGCCGAATCCGCAGCCGCCAAGCCGCTCGGTGCGGCCCCGACCACCCTGTCGGCCGCCGCCCGCACCACCCTGATCCACAAGGCGCAGGCCGGCGCCGCCACCACGGCGCAGCGAATAGGGCTGGGCGCGAAGGAGAAGCTGGTCGTCAAGGACGTCGTCAAGGACGCCGACGGCACCGTGCACACCCGCTACGAGCGCACCTACGCGGGGCTGCCGGTGCTCGGCGGCGACCTGGTCGTCCACACGGCCAAGTCCGGCAAGACCGAGGGCGTCACCAGAGCGACCACGACCGCCGTCAAGGTGGCCTCGCTCACGCCGCAGATCACCGCCGCCCAGGCCGAGAAGCAGGCGGTGTCCGCCGCCAGGACCCTCGGCTCCGCCAAGACCGCCGCGGACGGCGCCCGCAAGGTAATCTGGGCCGGCTCCGGCAAGCCCGTCCTCGCCTACGAGACGGTCGTCGGCGGCCTGCAGGACGACGGCACCCCGAACCGGCTGCACGTCATCACCGACGCGGCCACCGGCAAGAAGCTCTTCCAGTACCAGGGCATCGAGACCGGCGTCGGCAACACCCAGTACAGCGGCAAGGTCGACCTGACCAGCGTCCAGTCCGGATCGTCGTACACCCTCACAGACGGCACGCGCGGCGGCCACAAGACCTACAACCTCGAACACGGATCCGACGGCACCGGCAAACTGTTCTCCCAGGACAGCGACACCTGGGGCGACGGAAAGGCCTCCAACGCGGCCACCGCCGCCGCGGACGCCGCCTACGGTGCCCAGGAGACCTGGGACTTCTACAAGAAGACCTTCAACCGCAGCGGCATCAAGAACGACGGCGTCGGCGCCTACTCCCGCGTCCACTACGGCAACGCCTACGTGAACGCCTTCTGGGACGACAACTGCTTCTGCATGACCTACGGCGACGGCGCCAAGGACGCCGCCCCCCTCACCTCCCTGGACGTCGCCGGCCACGAGATGAGCCACGGCGTCACCTCCAACACCGCGGGCCTGGAGTACTCCGGCGAGTCCGGCGGCCTGAACGAGGCCACCTCCGACATCTTCGGCACCGGCGTGGAGTTCTACGCCGGCAACTCCACCGACGTCGGCGACTACCTCATCGGCGAGAAGCTCGACATCAACGGTGACGGCACCCCGCTGCGCTACATGGACAAGCCCAGCAAGGACGGCGGTTCCGCCGACTACTGGTCCGCGGACGTCGGCAACAAGGACGTGCACTACTCCTCCGGCGTCGCCAACCACTTCTTCTACCTCCTCGCCGAGGGCAGCGGTGCGAAGAAGATCAACGACGTCAGCTACGACTCGCCCACCCAGGACGGCTCCAAGGTCACCGGGATCGGCCGCGACGAGGCCCTGCAGATCTGGTACAAGGCGCTGACCACGTACTTCACCTCGAAGACCGACTACAAGGCAGCCCGCGAAGGCACCCTGAAGGCGGCAGCGGACCTGTACGGCGCGGACAGCACCGAAGCCAAGACGGTCGCCGCGGCCTGGACCGCGGTCAACGTCAGCTGACAAACCCACCGCACCGGGGGCGGCACCAGGACTCATCCCCCTGCTGCCGCCCCTGGCACACGCCCCGCACCGCACGCCGTCTCTTGTTGTTCTCGGCCCGCTGCGTTCAGCGCACTTCGGCGTCGGCGCGGATGCCGACTTCCGTGCCGGGACCGCCCGACGGCGTGGAGCCGGCCGCCGGTACGGGCCGCTGGAGGACGGGGTCTGCAGGCCGCTACCCCGTTCAACGCCGTGCCCCGGCCCGATCCGGCCCCTTCCGGTTGCGCAGAGCCGATCTGCCGGACCTGAGCGACTGCACAGTCGAAGAGCGCTGCGGGGCGTGGCACCCCGCGGGCGGATCCGGGGGCCCGTTGGTTCGGGTCACCGGATCCGCCTCGGCCGTGGGAGCAGGCGGTGGGGCGGTTACTTCGAGGCGACGAGCATGTGTTCGGCACCGAAGGTGGCGCCGGTGTGGGTGTACATGGTGGTCTCGCCGTCGGACCAGCGGACGACGAGGTCGTCCGGCCAGCCGTTGGAGTCGTAGCTGCCCGCTGTCATCACCGAGTCGTGGGACCAGATGCTGCCGGCCGGGGCCATGTGGACCTCCTTGCCGACGCCGCCGGGGCCGGTCTCCTGGAACTGGGAGACATGTCCGTCGGACCAGCGCACCAGGGTGTCCCAGTTGTTGCCGCCGGTGAAGTCGCCCGCGGTCACCAGAGTGGCGTCCTTCCAGGCGCTCTTCGGCTTCGCCAGCTGGTGTTCGGTGCCGAAGCCCTTGTCGCCGACGGCGGTGTAGTCGGTGACCTCGCCGTCGCTCCAGCGCACCACCAGGTCGCTGACGTACTTCGCGGTGCCGAAGCTGCCTCCGGTGATCTGGTCGGCATGGCTCCAGATGGATCCGGCGCCGGCCAGTTTGATCCCGCCGTCCAGTCCCTTGGTGCCGACATCGGGGAGGAGCCGGACCTCGCCGGAATCGAACACCACCAGCAGATCCGAGTTGTTGCCGCCGGAGAAGTCCCCTCCGGTGAGGGACTTGACGTCCTGCCAGACGCCGTGGGGTGCGGCCAGCCGCCGCTCGTCGGCGAACCCGCCGTTGCCGTCACCGGTGTACAGGGTCACCTCACCGTCGGTCCAGACAACGATCAGGTCGCCCTTGCCGTCGCCGGTGTACTCGCCCGAGGCCAGCAGCTTGGCATGGGACCAGGTGTCACCGCCGCCCATGGAGTACGGCAGCGGCGGCTGGTCGTAGGTGCTGCCGTGCTGGGGGACGTGGTTGTTCTTCGCCTCGTCGTACAGGCGGAAGAACCAGTCGCCGTGCATGGGGCTGTACGTGAGCCAGTCCACGTTCGCGTCGTTGCCGCCGCCGTTGTACCCGCCGACGTTCCCGATGATCTCACCGGTGCCCTTCGCCCAGTCGACCCGGGAGAACCAAGGACCGCCGGAGACGCCGCTCCACATGCCACGGCACTTGGCCTGGATCTGGTAGAAGCCGGGGAGCGCCTCCGTCTGCGCGGGGCACCGCACGGGATGGTCCTCGGGGTCGTGGCTGGAGGGATAGCCCAGCATCGTGACCTTGTTCAGGTAACCCGGCGTGCGCACCAGCTTGTTCGCGCCCACCACGTCCTGCGCCTGCTTGCCACTCTTCGAGGGATCGAGCCGGCCGAAGGAGAAGTCCAGGTCGGAAATGGGCTTCTTGGTGTTGTGCACGTACCGGTTGTCGGTGAAGAACTTGGCGACCCGGTAGAACCCGAACGTCTGCTTGTCCAGCGTGTACTCGGCGGCGTACATGGGGACGAAGACGGCCTTGCCGCCGTCGCAGTGCCCCGCGGTCAGGATCAGATTGTGCCCTGGGCTCTCCACCACGCTGGCGGTGCACTTGTGCGCGTGCATCCGCTCGGTGGTCGGATCCGTGTCGTACGTGAAGATCGTCCCGACCGACTTCAGCCCGAGGATGTGCTCCGCCGTCGGCATGGCGGCCGCCACCGAGGGACCGGCCGGGGCCGCCCGCCGCGCACGGGCCTTGGCGCTCGGGTCCGCCTGCTGCGCGGGCAGTGCCGGGTCGGTGGCCGAGGCCATGCGTTCCGGCGTCCAGAAGCGGATGGCGTCCGCGTCCGTCCAGTCGTCGTCGCCGGTCTTCGGCTCGGTGGAACCGCCCGCGCTCGCCGACGGCGAGGCCGAGGGCTCCCCCGTTCCGTTCGGGGTCGAGGGGCCGGCAGATGCTGAGGGCGCTGGTTCGACGGACGGTCCGGCTGTCGTTTCAGCGGACGGCACCGTCGTCGCAGACAGGTGAGGTGCCGGTGTGACGTCCTGAACCTCGGCCTGTGCGAGGCTTGCCCCTCCCGTCAGGAGCAGAGCAGTTCCGGCCGCCAGGACCACGAGGCGCGACATTCGTCTGTGTGAGGTATGCAAGGAATGCTTTCTGAGTCATGGGACAACTGAAACGCCTCCCGGCCGGAAACGGCCGGGAGGAGCGAAGGAAGACTTGAAGAACGGCAGGGACGGTCTCTGCGACTGCCGGTTCGCCTCTACGCGGAGGGCTCGGTCTTGCGTGAGCGGTGGCGCCGCACCGTGAACACTCCGCCAGCGGCGAGGGCCAGCCCCGCGGCCGTGACGCCACCGGCGACCGCCCAGGAAGAGCCGCCGTCCCTGACGGGCGGGCCGGCGATCGTGACGTGCTGCTTCGTGGTCTGCTGCCCGTGGTGGCTGACCACGGTCACGGTGTAGCGGCCGTTGGGTACGTCGCCTCGCAATTCTCCGTAGCCCGCGTAGACCGTGCCGGGGTCGTCGCATTTGCAGCCGGGGTTGTCCGGGCTGTCCGTCTTGATGGTCAACGGCCCCCTGAAGACGGGCGACGTGACGGTGAGGGAGTCCTCCCCTGGTGCGGCCCGCAGGTCGTTGAGGACCACCCGGACGTCACTGCCCGGGCGGAGGGAGGCGGGTGTGTCGCTGCCGGGGGGCGCGTTACGGGGACCGATGACGAACCGGTAGATCTGCGCAGAGTTCTCGGCCAGGATCTTGAGTTGAGTGGTGGCGACGGTACGGCCATGGCTCGTCGCGGTGACCGGATAGGTGCCCGCGCGCAGGCCCGAGCGGACGCGGTGGTCTGTGCCCGGCGCGTCCACCTGGAGCGACTGCGTCGACCCCTTCTTCAGGGGGACGAGGGTGATCGGCTCCTGCAGGGCCGGGGAGGTGACCTCGACCTTGTCCCATCCCGGTGGCATTCCCTCGAGGCTGAACGAGATGTCGTCACCGGCTTCCAGGGCGAGGTTCTGAGCCACGTGATACTCCAGACGGACGCCCGGAGAGGGGCTCGCGCCCTCGGCGGCCGACACCCCCGCCGCCCCTCCCAGCAAGGGCGCCACGGCAAGACCGGCGACCCCCACAGCCCGAACTGCATTGCGGAACAACGGCTCCCCCTTGGTCGGAGATGGCTGGGCCGGTTCGACCGCATCCATCTGTCGATCAGGAAGAGGGCAGAAGTGGGCAGTTGGTTGCCGACGAACCAGCGCCCGTGGCGCTGTCCTGCCTGGCGTTGGCGGAATACGCCTCGGCCGGCGCCTCCGCCCCCTACCGTGCTCCCAAGCCGATCGCGGTCGGCGCGCGGGCCGCAGGCGCGGCGCCTGAGAGTGCGGCTCCACACTGTCGGCGACGTCGTTTTCCAACCCGTACGCCGTCGTCTGCCTCCGCTGCGCCGTCCGGTTGCCCCGGCCCGCGCCCGCTCGTCGCCGGTTCGCTGCCGCGTCCTACGCCCGTCCACCCTCCAAGCCCGCGCTCGCCCGCGCTCGGCCGTCGCCCCGCCGCCGTACTGGCGAATCTCCGTCGAACCGAGACGTGAGTCGCTCAACAGGTCTGCCGGTAGGGGAGTTCAGGGATCAACGACTGCCAATCGGCTGTACGCATGCCACCTCTTGAACGGCGGCAGATGGATTCGACGATGGACTCGGGGGCGATGCCATACGTGTGCGGTGGGGTGTGCTCGCTGTCGACGGTGAGTGTTGTTCCGTCGCGGGCGAAGGTCAGGGATTGCACGCTGTCTCCTGCCGTGAGCAGGGTGGATCCGAGTGGCCGGCTTGTTACGGCGTCCCACAGCCTCACCGTGCCGGAGCTGCCCCCGACGGCCAGGAACTGGCCGTCGGGGGAGTATGTCAGGGCGGTCACGGACCCGGGCTCTTTGCTTCCCCCGGCGCTGGTGGTCCCGGAGAAGGTGCTCAACCGCCGTTTCTGAGCCCCGTCCCAGACCGTTACCCAGCCGGCGTCGTCACCGGTTGCCACACGGTCGCTGCCCGGGGGACCGGGCGCGACGGCGGTCAGACGTCCGCCGATCTGCTCGGGTTGCGGAAGTGCGACTTTCGCTGGTGCGTCGTGCCAGCGGCGAGTCAGTGCGTCGCCCAGATAGAGGGTGCGGACGACGGCGGCCGATGCCGATTGTTCCTCGAGGTACCGGATCACCCTGCGTTCCGTGTCCAGGTGTACTTCCCGGATGTCATGGTGGTGCAGCGGGTACTGGTACACCGGTGTGCTGAGGTCTGCGGCTCTCCACATACGCATGGTGTCGTCGTCCGCCGTCACGAGAAACCGTCCGTCGTAGTCCCAGACGGACTGGTCCGATCCGACTTCGTGAGCCGTAGGCAGTTCCTTGCCCGAGTCCCAGTTCCAGGTCCGCAACCCTGTACCAGTGACGACCATCAGAGTACGGCGGCCCGGGTCGAGGACGACGGATGTCCTGTCGCCGCTGCAGGCCTCTTGGGAGACGGTGTCCGAGCGCCATGCCCGTATGAGCCGGGACGTCCGGGTGTCCCAGACCTCCAGGACCGTGGGCGCCGTGCACAACGCCATGAACCGGCCGGTGGCGTCGAGGGGCGAACGTACGGGGGTGCGGCTTCCGCGTCGGAATGTCGCGCGGCGTCGTCGTACGTCCCACATGATGACCGAATGCTTGGCCACGACTTTCAAGCTCTGCCCGTCCGCAGCAAACACCGCGTACGCGTCACCGAGCTTGAAAGGCAGACTGACCGTCTGGCCAGAAGACACATCCCGGAGCTGCATCGTGTCGCCCGCGACCACCAAGAGGTGTTTGCCGTCCGGCGAAAGGTCGTAGGCCGACGTATCCGGTCGAATCCTGAGCATGTGGGTGCGTCGGCGGCTGTCCACGTCCCACATGCTCACCTGGCCATGGTCGCTCGTGACGAGGGTGCGGCTGTCCGAGCTGAGAAATCTGCCGCTGGTGGCGCCCACGCCGGGTCCGTTGAAGACGTCCTGTTCGCGTTGGGTCATCGGGCCCACGAGCGCGGCTTTGGCCTCCAAGGTCGGGCTGATGCGCCACGCCGCAACGCTGAGCCGCATCGCCGTCAGCGGGTCCGCGTAACGCATGGCCTCCGCGGCCGCCGCAACACGACGGGACGTGGCGTCGGCCAGCCGCTGATCGCCGAACCGACTCTCCTGCCAGGCCACCAACCCCGCGATGAGGGCGAGCACCGCCAGAGCGGACAGACCTGCTCTCAGACGGTGCAGGCGGCGGGTGGAGCGGGCGGTGGCGCGTTCTTCTTGCTCGCGAGCCTCGAGGCTGCTGGTCAGGAAGGCGTGTTCGAGGCTGGTGAGGTCTGCGGTCGGCCGGGAGCCGAAGTGTTCCCGGGCGGTGGTCAGACGGGTGCCGCGGTACAGCGCCCCCGGGTCGTGGCCCAGGTCCTTCCAGGTGCGTGCCGCTTCGCTCAGCGTGCGTTGTACGCGTAGGTGTTCGCGGTCCTGATCGATCCAGCGGTGCAGCCGTGGCCAGGTGGTAAGCAGGGCCTCGTGGGCGAGGTCGACGGTGTCGTCGTCCGCGGTGAGCAGCCGGGCACGGGTGAGGGCTTCCAGGACCTGTGCGGTTTCGTGGCCTCCGATGTCCTCCAGTTCCGCGCGGCCGACGGGGCGTCGGGTGTCAGGGGTGCCGTCGCCGGGGACGACCAGGCGCAGCAGGAGGCGGCGTGCCGCAGCTGCCTGGTCTTCGGTGAAGCGGCCGTAGACCTCTTCGGCGGTCTTGGCGATGGCCCCGGCGAGGCCGCCGGCTGCCTCGTATCCGGTCACGGTGAGCGTTTTGCCGCGGCGCCGGCGCCAGGTCTCCAGCAGCGCGTGCGACAGCAGGGGCAGTCCGCCCGGGGCGTCGGTGACTTCCTCGACCAGCCGGGCGGTCAGCGCCCGCTCCACCGTCAGTCCGGTCGCGGTGGCGGGTTTGACGACGGCTTCGCGCACTTCTTCCGGGCTCATGGGCCCGACGAGCAGGTGGGCGTCGCGCAGGGCGCCGGCGAGGTCGCGGTGTTCGGCGCAGTGGCCGTAGAAGTCGGCTCGCACTGCGATCAGGACCCGTAGCCCGCTCTCGGGCCGGAGGGCATCCAGCAGCAGGTCGATGAACCGGGCACGTTCGGCAGGGTCGTGGCAGAGAGTGAAGAGTTCTTCGAACTGGTCGACGACGACGAGCGTGTCCGCCCCGGTGGCTGCGGCGCTGGAAGGGGCGCCGCCGGCGGTGAACGCAGGGGAGTGGGTGTGCGCCGGGTGCTCGCCGGGGGCCAGGATGCGGATGGAGGCCGGGCGCAGTGCCGTGTCCTGGGTGTGCTGCAGGGTGGGGATGAGCCCGGCGCGCAACAGGGAGGACTTACCGCTGCCGGACGGCCCGAACACCGCGGCGAACCGCCGGCGGCGCAGCAGGTCCAGCAGATCGGCGGTGAGGCGGTCACGGCCGAAGAACCGAGCGCTGTCACCCGTCTCGAACCGCGCCAGTCCCTTGTACGGAGGCTCGGCCCCCGCGTCCTGTCGCACGGTGCTCGACGCGGCGACTTCCTCGACGGCCTGCTTCCACCGGGCTTCCCACTCCACGACGTCGCCGCCGCAGGCACGCACATACGCCAACGTCACCGGCAGCGTCGGCAGACGCTCACCCGCGGCCGCCTGCGACAGTGTCGTGGCCGAATACCCGGCCCGCTGCGCCAGCAACCGGTAGGGCATCCCGCCCGCATTGGCCCGCAGCTTCCGCAACTCGAATGCTAACCGCTGAACCGGACCCGCCCCTGGGTCCACCGGCACTTCGCGACGCCCTGCCACACACCCCCACACCCTTGAAGCCGTCCCACCAGACTGGTTGGTCACGCTAGGCGCCTCACCACCGCCGCGGAAGATCACAGCCGGCCATTGTCTGGCCGTCGGAACAGCCCTGCCAACCAATCTCTGGGTCGCTGAACTCGGCGTTGCAAGCGAGCCGTGCAGCAGACGCATCTGCGGTCTACGCGGGGACCTGCATTTCCCCGGAAGGGTCGTCAGAAGCCGAGACCAGGACGCTGCTCGCGGATGGGGAAGGGGCCCTGGTACGGGACTGCATGACCCGCAAGGGCTTCCCCTTCTTCTACGACCGCGCAGGTCCTACGGAGCTGCAGGCTGAGGACGTGGCGAGAAACCGGGACATGACTCTGGACGACCTGCCGCGCGCCCAGCGGGAGGGCTTCGGCCCGGATGCCGCCACTTCGGCGCCGCAAGTCTCTCGCGCGGAGCGCCAGGAGCGCGCGTATCTCGCGGGACTGTCCTAGCAACGGCGTGACGCCAAGGAAGTCAGGAAGAGTCCGGAAGGAGGCTACTGCGCACCCGCCACTGGATCGACCGCCACCGCACGGAAGCCGCTGACTTCCGGCGGTTCAAGGCGGAAGCGGCGGCACGGCTGACGGCCGATACCCCGGGTCGGGATTGATTGGCATCATCAGTTGCCCTTCGTGCTCCAAGTAGGGCAAACAGCCGGACGGCAATTTGTTGACGCGGCAAAAGATGAAGGGGAAACCGGGATCTGTCGCTGCCGCGCCGAGGTTGCCGACCCCGGCCGTCCGTCGCTTACTGGAAGAGGGCCTATTTGAGCCTGGGGAACAAGGTCATCACCGAGGGTGTCCATCATGATACGCAATGCGCGCATACGGGCTTGGGTAGAAACAGTCGCCGCTGTGATCAGTGGAATCCTGTTCATCGTCACCCTGGTCTGGCGGGACTGGATCGAGCGCGTCTTCGGTGTCGAGCCCGACCAGGGGAGTGGCGCCCTGGAATGGGCGATCGTTGCCGTCACGCTGTGTGCCACGGTTGTCTTCTCGTTGCTCGCGCGCAGTGAATGGCGTAGGGCCGGAGAACTACGAACCGAGTGAGGGAACTTCGGCAGACGCTCTCCCGCTCGGCCCGAGCCGACACCTGACCACGAGAAGGATGGGCCCCATGACGAACGAACCGCACAGTGGCCGGACTTATGAGGCCGAGGACGCCGCCCTGGCGCAGGCCGGTCCGGCGCAGTCGCTGTCCGACGAGAAGGCGGCGCCACGGACCGACGTCCAGCCCGATGAGCGGCAGCGGATGCTGGACGAGCGTGAGGAGAAGCTCGCTCGACGGCGCAAGCCCATGGGCCCGACCTCCGACCAGATCCCCGAGACCACACCGGAGGAAGCCGCGCCGCCGTCCGATGAGCAGCCCAGCACCACACCCGAACCGCTGGAGCCGTGAGGCACCCGCGGTCAGTGACCTCCCCGGGAGGACGGCAGCCATGGCAACTGTCCGCATCGTCCAGAACATCGGCCTGGACGACCACGCGACAAGCACCCAGACGAGCACCATCGACGAGCCCACGGCCGCGGCCTCGAACAGCAACATCTTCGTCACGGGCAACTGGTTCGGCAGCCGCAGCTCGACGGAGGGCAAGCAATGGGAACTTGTCGATCCCTTCACGGTCCTGCCCACCGCGGCCGGCGGATTCTGCTGCGACCAGATCGTCATGTACGAACCGAGCCGGGACATCTGGATCTGGATACTCCAGTACATCACCCGTGAGGATCCCGATCACCCCGGCGTCCGGAACAACGTCTTCCGAGTGGCGGTCTCCCCAGGTAGTGATCCGACTGCCTGGCACTGGTGGGACTTCGCTCCGATCGACCTCAACGCCGAGTGGCGGGACATGTGGTTCGACTATCCGGACGCGGCCACCAGCATGAACCACCTCTACGTCACCTTCAACGCATTCAACGCCGCCGGCCGCTGGCAGCGCGCCGTCGTCTTCAAGTTGCCCCTGGACGCACTGCGGAACGGAGCATCCATCGGCTACCAGTGGTGGTCCACGACGAAGCACGGTTCTCTGCGGCTCACTCAGGGAGCGGCCGGGAGCATGTTCTTCGCCAGCCACAACAGCGGTACGAACCTTCGCGTGCACGGCTGGCCGGACAACTCCAACACCGTGGGCTGGTTCGACGTACAGGTCAGCCCATGGAGTTCCGGCCCTTATCAGGCGCAGGGGCCCGACGGCAAGGACTGGCTGTCCAAGCGGGTCGACTCCCGGATCACCGGTGCTTGGGTGAGCGGCACACGTGCCGGCTTCCTGTGGACCGCGGCGGCACGCGCCGGCCGGCCCCTGCCGTACGTCAAAGGCGCGGTCGTGGATGTCACCACGCAGGCACTGGTGGAGGAACCGGAGATCTGGAACCAGCAGTCGGCCTTCGCCTTCCCGGCGGCCTGCCCGAACGCCCAGGGCGTCGTCGGTGTGAGCCTGTTCATGGGCGGCGGTCCGCGGCATCCGAGCCATGTCGTGGGGTTCCGCGACGGTGGTGAGTGGCGTCTGGTCCTCACGCGTCAGAGCACGCAGGGGCCGGACCCCGGAACCTGGGGTGACTACCTCACCTGTCACCAGTACCACCCGGCAGCGTCCGAATGGGTGGCCTCGGGCTACACGCTCCAAGGCGGCGGCGACCGGCGTTTCGTCGAACCGCGGTACGTCCGGTTCGGCATCGGCTGAGTCCGAGGAACACCCATCGCCTTCCGCGTGCTTGGAGCCGGACCGCACCGCAATACAGCAGACGTACGACGAACCGGCTCTGTCCGCAGTTCGCGCCGAGTCATGGTCCGGCTCTGAGCGCGGCGGTACCTCTGCGACCGTGAGGGGGACGACGAGTCAGCCTGGTCCGCGCTCGGCCGGCGTGAGGATCATGGCGACCAGGTGGTCGAGCGCGGCCGAGGAACCGGGTTCGTGGAGTTGAGTCTCGGGTGCGAGGGTGGCCGCGGTACGGCGCAGTTCGAGCCAGCCGAGGTAGGCGGCGTAGGAGGCGAGTGCTCGGTGACGGGCGTCCTGCGCGCCGAAGCCCAGGTCGGTGAAGATCTCGGTCAGGAAGGCCAGTCGGGCCTCGGTGACCCGGGCGACCACCTCGGCGATGGCCGGGTGGCTGGTCTGCGCGGCGAGGGCGGGCTCGAGACCGGCGATCTCCTCGCTGCCCAGGGCCTCCGCGAACAGGGCGCGGGCCCGGGCCCAGGCGTCGTCCAGGGCTCGGACGGCCGCCACCACCTCGGTGGTCGCGCGTAGTTCCCAGGTCTCCAGGGCTGCCACCAGCAGGGCCTCGCGGTCGGCGAAGTGCCAGTAGAAGCTGCCGCGCGTGACGCCCAGCTCGCGTGCCAGCCGGTCCACCGCCACCGCGGCGACCCCGCCGCGGGCCAGCGCCCGCAATGCGGCCATCGTCCAGTCGTCCCTGCTGACTTTGCCCTTTCCCATGTTCCGTACACTACTGTACGGAACATCCGTACAGTAGTGTACGGAACTGTCTCGGAGGGGGTGGCGGGATGAAGCTGGTGGCATGGGTGCTCGGACCGGCGGGACGTGAGGAGTGGCCGGGACGGCCGGGCGCTGCGTCAACGGCAGGCGCCGGCCTTGGGGTACGGGTCGCGGCTGCTGTGGCGGGTGCGGGTCTGCTTGTGGCTGGGACCCTGCATGTGGTGTGGGCGTTCTCCTCCTGGCCGCTGGACTCGCGGGCCGAGTTCGCGTCCGCCGTGGTGGGGGTGGAGGAGTCGCAGTTGCCGTCGCGCCCGCTGACGCTGGCCGTCGCCGGGCTGCTGGTCGTGGCTTCCTGGCTCGTCGTCACCGGCGCCCGGCCGGCGAACCGTCTGGCTGCCTCGCGCCTGGTCCGCGTCGGGTTGTGGACGGTCTTCGGCGTGATGTCGATCCGTGGGCTGGGGGGCCTGGTCGTCTCCGGCCTCGGCCTGGGCGGGGCGCCGGCCGAGTTCCGGCACGGGGACCTGCTGCTGTACTCCCCGCTGTGCATCGTCCTCGGATGCCTGACCGGCTACGTGGCGGCCCGGACCCGGCGCCACCGTATGAGCCCCCAGGGTCGAGCCTGACCGTTCTGGCCGCCCTGAAGGCCCGACGGGCCCAGGCTGATCAACGGACACGCCCGAAGGTGTAGGGGCTGGGCGTCCGAACGCACCGGACTGGGGGAGTGCCTCGGTGCGGCAGCTGAAGTGGCACTCGGGTGTGCGTCCTGCGTACCAGGGAGCGTGCTCAGGCGAGGGCGTCGAGTGCGGCGAGGATGTCGGCCGGTTCGGCGCGGGTGGTGTAGTCGGTGTCGACGAAGGCCCAGCGGATCGTGCCGTCGCGGTCGATGACGTAGGTCGCGGGCAGCGGGAGCGTGCGCGGGTGGCCGTCGTTGACGCGCTGGAGGTCGAAGCCGAGCCTGTCGTAGACGGCGGCGAGGTCGTCGGGGAGGTCGAAGGCGAGGCCGTACTGCTTGGCGACGTCGGAGCCGATGTCGCTGAGGACGTCGAAGGCCAGGGAGTGCTTCTCGGCGAGGGTGAGGGACTCGTCGGGAATCTGCGGGGAGACGGCCACCAGACGGGCGCCGCGGGCGGTGATGGCCTCGTGGTGCTGCTGGAGGGAGCGCAGGGCGATGTTGCAGTACGGGCACCAGGCGCCGCGGTAGAAGGTCAACACGACCGGGCCGTCGGCGAGCAGGTCCTCCAGGGCCAGCGTCTGCCCGTCCGCGGAGGGGAGGAGGAAGCGCGGGGCCTGTGCGCCGACGGTCAGAGCGCGGTCGGCCTGGCCGGAGTCGGCGAGTTCCTGGCCGGCCCGTTGCATGATCTCCCGGATCTCGACGGGGATCTGCTGCTGACGCGCTTCGTAGAAGGTGCGCAGTTCGGCGTTCAGGGTTGTCATGACGCTGATTCCTTCCGGTTGACGGCTGGGGCGGGACACATCTTGAAATGACTGTTCCAAGATAGGGGTACACGGGGCCCCGCGCCAGCCGTGCGCAGGTGTCGATGGGTCAGAGGCTGGTGAACGGACGGTGGTCGGCCAGGGCGAGGGCGCGGATGAAGGCGGCGAGGTGCACGGTGCGGCGGGCGAGGAAGCGGCGGAGGCGGGATGTGTGCGAGCCGTAGGCGACGACCCAGAGGGCTGGTATCCGGTTCATGGAGGGCATGGTCGCGGCGGCCGGAACGGCAGCGGGTGGATCCTGGATGAACCTGGACGCCTTCGCGGAGGTGGGCGGCCTGTCCCACTCTGTGCCTGTGAGCACCTTTGCGGCGTGATGAACGGGGAGTATCTTGGAATCCTTATTTCAGGATGGCGGGGTGCAACGTGCCGGACATCAAGCATTTCGACCCGGATGCCGCCCTGGAGACCGTGGTGCGGCTGTTCTGGCGGCAGGGCGTGGCTTCGACCGGGATCCAGGACGTGGTGACCGCGACCGGGCTCAGCCGTTCCAGCCTGTACGCCACCTTCGGCGGCAAGCAGGAGCTCTATCTGTCCGCGCTGCGCCGCTACCTGGAGCTGCGGTCCCAGCCGATGTTCCGGCGCTTGGCGGAGGACGAGCGGGGTCTGCCGGCCGTCGCCGAGTTCTTCGACGGCCTGATCGAGGCCCGCTGCTCGGGTGAGTACGCCCGTTGGGGTTGCATGGTCTCCAACGCCCACGCTGGGGCCGATAACAGCGACCCGGACGTACGCGCCGTCCTGGACCAGCACCACCGTGAGCTGCGCGACGCGATCTACGCGGCACTCGTCACCGCCGAGCACCAGGGACAGCTCGCGCACGGCGCCGACCCCGACGCCTCGGCAGATCTGCTGGCGCTCCTGGCCTACGGCGTCAACCTTCGCTCGCGTGCCGGTGCCGACGCGGCGGCGTTGCGAAGGACGGTGGCCGCCGCCCTGGGCTCGATCGGCATCGGGGCGGCGGCGTAGACATCCGTGGATCGGCCCTCAACTGGGGTTGGGCGCAGGTGAAGTGCCCGGCCGGACGGCGGGAGCCGGCAGGGCTTCCGTCTCTGCCGCATCCGCCGTGTAGTCCGCGGGGGACGTGGCGTCGATGCCCTCGGTGCCCTTGGCCGCTTTGAGGACGAAGGTGAGGACCACCGTCACAGCCACGTTGAGTACGAAGGCGGTGAGGCCGATGTAGCCGGTCTGGCCGATGCCCGGGATCTCCTTCGACGAGCCGCCGAAGTGTGCCTGGGTCGGGGAGGCGATGCCGTACGCGGCGGCCGTGCCGTAGATCATGCCGGCCGCCCAGCCGGCGAGCAGTGCCCAGCGGTGGAACCAGCGGGTGAACAGGCCGCCGACCAGGGCCGGGAAGGTCTGCAGGATCCAGATGCCGCCCAGCAGCTGGAAGTTGATGGCGACGGTCTTGTCCATGGTGAGGACGAAGAGCAGCGCGCCGACCTTCACCAGCAGCGACACCAGCTTGGAGACCTTGGTCTCCTGCTGGGCCGTCGCGTCGGGCTTGATGAAGTCCTTGTAGATGTTGCGGGTGAAGAGGTTGGCCGCCGCGATGGACATGATCGCCGCCGGGACCAGGGCGCCGATGCCGATCGCCGCGAAGGCCACCCCGGCGAACCAGTCCGGGAACATGTCCTCGAACAGCTGCGGGATGGCCAGCTGGCCGTTGCCGACCTTCACCCCGGCCGCGATCGCCATGAAGCCCAGCAGCGCCAGCAGACCCAGCAGCAGGGTGTAGAGGGGCATCACCGTCGTGCTGCGGCGGATCACCTCCCGGCTGCGGGACGACAGCGTCGCCGTGATCGAGTGCGGGTACATGAACATGGCCATCGCGGAGCCGAGCGCCAGGGTGGCGTATGTCCACCGGCTCTCTGCAGGCGGGATCAGACCGCCGGCACCGGCTGCGGTGTACTTCTCGCCCGCCTGGGCGAAGATGCCGTCGAAACCGCCCAGCTTGATCGGGATGTAGATGATCGCGACCACGATGACCACGTAGATCAGCGTGTCCTTCACGAAGGCGATCATCGCTGGCGCTCGCAGGCCCGAGGAGTAGGTGTAGGCGGCCAGCACGCCGAAGGCGATCAGCAGTGGCAGGTTCTTGATGAACCAGCTGGTGTGCTCGCCGCCACCCACGCCCATCACGTCCAGTACGGCCTGGATGCCGACCAGCTGGAGGGCGATGTACGGCATCGTGGCCAGGATGCCGGTGAAGGCCACGGCGAGGGACAGACCCTTCGAGCCGAAGCGGCCACGGACGAAGTCCGCCGTGGTGACGTACCCGTGGCGGTGGCACACGGACCACAGACGGGGCAGGAAGGTGAAGACCAGCGGGTAGACGAGGATCGTGTAGGGCACGGCGAAGAAGCCGGCCGCGCCCGCCGCGTAGACCGCCGCCGGTACGGCGACGAAGGTGTAGGCGGTGTAGACGTCGCCGCCGAGCAGGAACCAGGTGATCCAGGTGCCGAACGAGCGTCCGCCCAGGCCCCATTCGTCGAGGGTGTGTTCGTCGCCTTTGCGCCAGCATGCGGCGAGGAAGCCCAGGACCGTGACGGCCAGGAAGAACAGGGCGAAGACGGCCAGTGCGACGCCGTTGACGCCGTCGGTCATGTGGCAGCACCTCCTGCGCCGGTTACGGGTGTTGCCGCCGTGGCCTGAGCGGCAACGGCCCCGCTGCTGACCAGCTCGTCGAGCTCGGCGTCGAGCGGGGTGGCGCCCTCGGGGGTCTGGGCGGCGGTCTGCGGGTTGCTCCCGCGGAGGGCGACGGCGAGTCCCGCCAGGGCCATGGGGAGCGCCACGGTCAGCGCGGCGGTGCGGATGCCTCCCGGTGCCGAGAGGACCAGGGCGATCAGAGGCGGGCCGAAGGCTCCACCGGACTTGCCGATGGCGGCGGCCCAGCCGCCGGCGGTGCCCCGGATGGCCAGGGGGTAGATCTCGGCCGTGTAGGGGCCGATGAGCGCGATGACACCGGCGGTGCCGGCGAACAGCAGCATCACGGTGGCCAGCAGCACGGGCCGACTGCCGTCCAGGCCGACGGCTGACAGTGTCAGGAGCGCGCCGACGGTGAGGGCGGCGTAGAGGACCATGGTGCCCCTGGCCGACCACCGCATGTAGAGCCATGCGCCGGCCACGCAGGTGGGCACGGCGAGCAGCGAGGAGATGAACAGCAGGGTGGCGGCGGACATGCCGTGCCGGCCGGAGGATTCCAGCTGGCTGGGCAGGAAGGTGATGAATCCCCAGTAGACCAGCCCCCAGGCCAGTGCATAGGCGCTGACCACCAGCGTCTTGGCGGTCTGGGGGCGCTTGAACAGTGTGGAGGCGGGGACCTGCTTGGCTCGTACCTGCCGGGCGGTGAACGCGGCCGACTCGGGGATCCAGCGGTTCAGCGCGATCAGGATGAGGACCAGGGGGAGCTGGGCGAACCAGGTCACGCGCCAGCCGGCCAGGGGGATGAGGATGGCGGCCAGTCCTGAGGCGGCCATGTAGCCGCCGGTGGTGGTGAGTCCTGCCTGGAGGACCATGATGGCCGCGCGGCGGCCGGGCGGCAGGCTCTCCGTCATCAGGGCGTACACCACGGGCAGCATGCCTCCGGCCGCCATGCCCATCAAGGCGCACATGACAAGGGTGCCGCCGAAGGTCGGCATGGCACCGCACACCGTGGTGCCGAGGAAGAGCAGGGAGGCGATGAGGATGGTGGCCCGGCGGCCGATGCGGTCCGCGGCGCGTCCCCAGACGAGCGATCCGAGCACGGTGCCGGTCAGCGCGACCGTGGGCAGCCAGGAGACGTCGGCGGCGCTGAGGCCGTATTCCGCCCGCAGACCGGGAGAGATGAACGCCAGGGTGGCCGGCTTCATCTGGTCCACCAGAAGGGCGAAGGTCAGGATGGCGATGAGGCGGCGCCGACTCGCCGCCGTGGGGTGGGCCGGAGCGGGGCCGGCATCGGGATCGGCTGTCCGGGGCTGTACGACGGCGATGCCGGAGAGCATCACGCCGACGACGATGGCGGCCATGGCCGCCCACATCAAGGCCGGTGACATGTCCATCATGGACATGTGGAAGTGCATGGACGCGGAGTCGATGAACATCCACAGGTGTTCGAGGACGCCGGCGCAGGTGAGGGCGACACCGGTCCAGAACAGCCAGGGCCGGGGTATCAACGAAGCGGGTGGCGCGGACAAGGTCAACTCCTCGCGGTAAGCCGGGCGTCGGGGTCTTCAAGGGCGCGCACGGGGGCAGCGGCACGCTGCACGGCCGACGGACGGTCCTTGAGGCCGAGTACGTCGGGCCAGCGCGGGTCGTCGGGGGCGACGACGAGGTGGCGGGCGTAGAAACTGTCGAAGAACGACAGGACGAACATCGGCAGCAGGGTCCAGATCGCCACCTGCTCCAGCGGTTGGTTACCGGTGAACGCGGCGATGATGACGACCACGAACACGTTGGGGTAGGTCATGGCGGTGTAGTCGTCGAGCGTCTGGACGTGGCGGCGCCGTTTGAGCAGGGCGGCGACCAGACGCAGTCCGAGGGCGATGCCCGCGGCGGTGGGCGCGTAGGTGGTGAAGCCGTCCAGGTCGAGCTTGAGGCAGACCAGCACGATGAACGCGGTCAGCAGCAGCACCGCCACGTATCCGTTGCGCTCGCCGTACTTGGCCGTGCGGATGGGCGACCGTTCCCTCAGTCGCTTGACCACCAGGTAGACCGCGGTGACGACGCCGGTGGAGGTGGCGGCGCTGATGGCGACGGCCGGGGCGACGTCCTCGTGCAGGGTCAGAGCCAGCACAGTCGAGAACGACAGCGTCGCAGCCAGCGAGGAGAGCAGAACCTGCGCGAAGGTAGGCATGATCATCCCGCCGAGACAGCGGCTGACGGTCATCGCCACCACCGAGCTGGGCGTGGCGACGAACACCGCGGCGACAGCCGCCGTATCCGTACTGCCCGCGTCCGACCAGCGCACCAGGGCCGCGAAGGCGATCGGCAGGGCGAGGTAGCGCACGGCGACGGATCTCAGCGTGCCGCGGTCGGTCACGAAGGCTCGTGCGTTCTCCAGTTCGATGCGGCACATGGTGATGACGCTGGCCAGCACCAGGAGCAGAAGCAGCAGGTAGGGAGAGGTGGAGATCCGTGCTCCCGCCAGGTTGGCGATCAGGCCCACGGCCAGGCCGGCGCAGAAGACCACGGGATGGTTGACGACGATCCAGTCGTAGACCATGTTCATGGTCTTGTTCTCGTTCTTGACGTAGCTGTGGATCCGGTCGCCCTGCAGCATCTGGGAGTTGGGCAGGCGCAGGTCGTAGGACTCATCGGCAGGACGGGCCAGGATGAACCGGCAGATCAGCTCCACGACGTACTTGTGCGAGACCACGCACACGGTCTCGCCGCGCCGCAGCGCGGGCAGCAGTTCCCCCTCGTAGAAGGCGTGCACGCGGTCCTTGAACTGCTGGAACGTCTCGCCGCCGTGCATGGTCGGGCTGTCGGCGTTCATGGCCCGCTCGTACTCGGCGATGCCGTGGCGACGCTGGAGGACGGACTTGCTCTCCAGCGTGTAGCTGCCGAAGTCGCGCTCCATCAGGCGTTCGTCGACCACGACCTCGGGGACGTCCGTGTCGGGGGCGTCGAGGCGGAAGATGGTGTTGGCGGTCTCGAAGGCGCGGGTCAGCGGGGAGACGTAGACGCGGTCGAAGTGCTGCCCGCGGTGACCCTTGGCGACCTTCTCGGCCTGGATCCGGCCGAGGAAGGTCAGGGGGGCGTCGCGCTGCCCGGCGATCCGGTGGACGGAATTGCAGGTCGATTCGCCGTGCCGGACCATGAACAGCCGGCTCAGCAGCTCCTGCTCGTTGTGCTCGTTCATCACGCGCCCTTCCTCGGGGCGTGCTTGACCTGCTCGGCGTACTGGGAGTCCCAGCCCGCCAGCTTGGTGATGTCGCACAGGTTGTGGACCGCGTGCTTCTGCACGAGCGTGGCCAGCAGGGAGACGGTCCGCCGGGCCTGCCGGTCGGTGAGGCCGAACTCGCGGGCCAGGGCGGCGCCGAAGTCGGCCAGGTCGTCGTCCAGGATGGCGCGGTACTTGCGGCGCTCGGTGCGGTCCTGGGCCTGCAGGTAGTTGACGGCGTTGGGGTAGGCGTTGTCCTTCGCGTAGCTCTGCAGACGTTCCCGCAGGCGGGTGGCCTGCGGTTCCTCGGCGGCGAGGTCGGCGGCGATCCAGTCGCTGCTGCGGATCAGGCAGTGGTGGATGCCGTCGGGGATGTCCATCTGCTCCTCGTCGCTGGCCGGTTCGAGGCGGCGCAGCACCTCCATCGCCGTGTCGAAGCACTGGTTGCGCAGGGTGCCGATGCTGAACACGAACGCGCCGAGCCGGCCACGGCGGGTGGTCTCGTCGCCCTGGCGCATCGGGCCGACGCCGAACAGGCCCGCCGCCACCGTGCCGTCGGCGGAGACGAGTTGTCCGTGGGTGCCGACCTCGATGCCCCGGCGGGTCTTGGTCTGCGGCTGTGCGTAGCCGTGTCCGTTGACCAGGCCGTGCCACAGGGGGTGGTCGGGGCGCTCGTAGTCGGTCTTGTTGCCCAGGCAGTTGACGACCCGGTCGACGACGATGTCCGGCTGGTCGGCGAAGACCACCTGGATCTTCGTACCGTCCTCGACGGGGCGCATGTCCTGGATGCCGGCGGACAGGACGTCGACGGTCTTCGGTGCGCCGTTGTATCCACGCATCCGGCTGCGCACGACGCCGCCGATCTCCCGTACGGTGCTGGTGCGGTTGGTGACGATCAGGCTCTTGTACGTGTCGAGCAGCATGCGCACGTCGCGGGCGTCCATGCGGGAGATCAGCTCGATGACGTACGGCTCCCACGCCTTCATGACCCGCTCGGGGAAGACGGCGTCGAGGGCGCTGCCCGGCTCCACACCGTGCTCGGCGCGCAGGTGCGCGTACTCCGCCCTGATCCCCTCGACCACCGCTTCGGGGGTGAGCTTCTCGGCGTCGAGGAAGGGAGGCCGGCGGGCTTGCCAGATGTCGTGCTCGTGGTCGACGGGATAGGTGCCGTGCATGTGGCCGCCGCGCGAGCAGATCAGGATCTGTCCACGGTGGCCGGCGTGGATGAGGGAGATCACCGTGTCGAAGGCCGACAGTGCGGAGCCCGTGACGAGGACGCTCTCCTCGGCGCCGATTTCCCGGAACCACTCCTGTGCACCGGGGGCGTAGGGGTCGGCAAGGAAGCGGTCGCAGTCCCTGATGCGGTGGTAGAAGGGCGCCTGCACCGGTGCGAGATGACCGGTCGCCAGGATCACCTGGTCCGACGGCAGTTCGTGCACGCCGCCCTGCTTCGTGGCTCCGGCGTACTTGACGACGTAGCCGTCGCCCTGCCGGTGGACGTCGATGACCTCACCGGAGAGCTCGCGCAGACTCACCTCGGCGTGGGCGTCGGCAGCCGCGTCGTGCAGCCGCTCGGCCAGGTACTGCCGGAAGATCCGCCGCGGCACGACGCAGGCCACGCCGAATGTGTGGTACTGCCACTTCTGCGGCCATTCCGAGCGGTCTGCCTCCTCGTTGGCCCACTCCAGGAAGTCCTCCGGGCGCTCGCGGCGCAGGGTGATGCGGCCGGCCTGGATGTTGAGCATGTGCTCCCAGTTGGTGGCTGCCCAGCCGAAGGCGATACCGCCGTAGCGGTATCCCTCCTCCCGCTCTATCAGACATATCTCCAGGGGTGCAGCGGCGAAGTGGAGCAGCCGGATGGCGGTGAGCGTGCCGGAGAAGCCGGCGCCGACGATGGTGACGCGCCGCGTGCCTGCGGCCGTACCCTCCACGGGGTCCAGCCGCAGGCTGCTCGCCTGCGTCGTCATCTCGGTCATGCCGTCCTCCTGGGTCGGGTCGTCCTGCATCGTGGGGTGCTGCATTTCCACGGTCTTGTCTCCTTGGGTGAGGGAAGCGTCAGCGCCACTCGTGCGGGGCCGGTCGATGGTGACCGGGTGATCTCTGCCCTGGCCCACGACGACGCTGCCGCCGACGGGACGTGGGGACACACCGATGTCGGGCATGGCGGTACACGCACTCCCGTCCTGGAAGGGGGCACCCGGCGTCCGCCGTCAGTTGCGAGCGGGATTCCCGGGGTGCCGGTGAGCTGGGGACGGGCCCCAGCATCAGGACGGAATACGGGCTTCCGGACAGATCGTGGATGATCCTGGATGCGTTCCGTGGCGGGAGGTCAACAGGCCGGAACCACTTGACACTCGCGGCCCCGCATCGTCTAACTTGGAACGCCTGTTCCAGGTTGTTCGTGGCCAGGTGTCCCACGGGGGAGGATGTTCGTGCCGCAGGTGCTGGATCCAGGAAAAGCCCGCACAATGGACGAGTTCATCGCTGAACTGAGACTGCTGAAGGCGTGGGCGGGCAACCCGTCGATCACCGAGATCACGCGGCGTATCCACCGGGACTGGCAGCGGACGGGACGCCCCCGCGGCGAATGGCCGGCCCGCTCCACGGTGGGCAACTGCTTCCAGCTGGGCCGCCGCCGCCCCAACGCCGACCTGCTGCTGGCGGTGGTGCAGTCACTCGTCGGCGCCGATGAGGCCATCGTCTCCGTCTGGCGGCAGTCGCTTCGCGCGGTGCTCGGCGAGGCCGAGGCCGCCGCTCGGGTCAGCGCCTACGACCGGCTGCCCGCGGGACTTTCCGCATTCGTCGGCAGAGCCGGGCTGACCGCCCGGGCGGAGGCCCTGCTGACCACCGAGAGGCAGATACCGACACTGGCGCTGGAGGGCATGGCGGGTACGGGCAAGACGTCGCTCGCCCTGCACCTCGCCCGCCGACTGCTCGCCGGGGAACGCACCGACGCCCCCGTCCTGTTCGCGAACATGCGAGGCTCCGTCACTCAGGGCCCACCCGTCGATCCCGCTGCCGTACTGGAGACCTTCCTGAGGCTGCTCGGCACACCCGGCGACCGCATCCCGTACGGCCTCCACGCACGAGCTGTCCTCTACCGCCAACTGCTGTCGGGGGCAGGTGCGTTGATCGTGCTGGACGACGTGGCGGACGAGGAACAGCTGCGGCCGCTCCTGCCCCGGGTCCCGGGAAGCCGCACGCTGATCACCAGTCGGCGTGCGCTGGAGGGCCTGGCTGAAGCCGCCCGCCTGCCGATACCGCCGCTCGACCCGACCGACTCCGTCGAACTGCTGCGGGCAACGGCGGGAGCCGAACGGCTCGCCCCGGAAGACACCCCGGCCATCCAGCGGATCGCCGAGTTACTGGGCCACCTACCGCTGGCACTGTCGGTCATCGGCCGCCACATGCGCGACCATCCCGGCTGGGCGCTCGGGGACTACTGCCGCGAGCCCCTGGTCACCCTGGCCCTGGAGGACGGCGTACGCACCGCGCTGGCCGCCTCGGACGCCCGGCTGCCGCAGGGCGCACAGCGACTCCTTCGCCTGCTGGCCCTCCATCCGCCGACGGAGGTGGAGATCGCAGGGGCCGCCGCACTTCTGGGTGAACCGTCCGCCGCAGCCGAGCATCACCTCGCCACGCTGGCGGCAGAGCATCTGATCGAACGCACCGCATCCGACCGCTTCCGAGTCCACCCGCTCGCCCACGCCTACGCGGAGGAACGTCTCTGCATCGACGAACCGGCAACCCGTATCCGCCAGGCCCTGGCCCGCCTGGCGGAACGCGGCAGCAGCCGCGACGCCGGCGTACGGCTCGAGGCCCGGACCATCCGGGGACTGCGTCTGCCCATACCGCGGCAGCACGCTGCGGAAGACGGAGAAAGGACCGGCCTGCTGCAGCAACTGCGCGCAGGACGGGTGCTCGCGGCCTGATGGGCGCGGCCTCCGGCAACGGGGTAGGGACGCCCGGAGGAGAGCCTGCTCGCCGAAGGACTTCACGTCCCTCACCCGCGGGGGGTGCCGAGGAGCAACCGGCAACGAGAAGGCTCCGCAGCCCGGCCGGCGCTGGCTGGTCCGACGAGGTCACGCAGGGCCGGGTGCGGTACCGCTCGTGGGCGGTTCGGGCAGCCAGTCGCGGGTCGGGTCGTACTCCAGCCATCGACTGCGTCCTGCTTCCTCGGCGCAGGCGGTGGCGAGGCCGTTCAGCCCCGGGTGCCCGTTTCCGGTGGGCCACAGCAGTGACCAGGCGTACAGCGGCGTGGGATCGACCAGGGGGACGGAGCGCAGGCCGGGGACTTCAGGCAACGGCACGTCTGCAGGCACCAGCGAGAAGCGTCGCGGCTCTTCCGCCAACTCGGCGAGGAAGTGGGCGAGCCCCAGGTTGACGCTCGTGGCCGTGTTCCTGATGCCGAATCGGTCGGCGAACCGGTGGAGGAAATCGAGCCGGTCCAGCGCGCCGGGTGCCCACAGCGTGGTGTCGCGCAACTGGTCCGGCCGCAGGCCCGGTTCGGCTGCGAGCGGATGGTCCGCGCTCAGTACGGCGTCCACCGGTTCGAGACGGACGAGGCGGTGTACAAGGCCGGCGGGCAGCGGAGGGTGGACACGGCCGAAAGCCGCGTCGATGTCGCCGTGCAGCAGTGCCGTCGTCACCGACGGCAGATCGCGCCCGTGCCCCAGCGCCAGTTTCCCGGCGCGTCCGGCGACCTGGGCCAGCGTCCGCATCGGCGCGTAGAGATGCCCCCAGACGTCCACGCGCAGCGGACGTTCCGCCCCGGACACCGCCGCGACCGCAGCGTCGGCGGCGGCCACGGTCTGCCGGGCCGCTGGGAGGAAACGCTGTCCGGCTTCGGTGAGGCGTACTCCGTTGCCGCCGCGGTGGAACAGTGCGGTGCCGAGCAGGGATTCCAGCCGCGCGATCCTCTTGGACAGCGCCTGCTGGGAGATGGCGAGTGTTCCGGCCGCCCGGCCGAAGTGCAGTTCCTCGGCGGTGCGTACGAAGGCACGTACCTGCGCCACGTCGAGATCCATGGCCCCCACCATAGGTGACAACCATACGTTGTCGGCTTCGCTTGTCCGTTGTTGGATCTCAGGGCAGCCGCGGGGGTTGCATCCTCCCCATGCAGAGACTGATTCCCACGGGGGAAGCGGCGCGCCCGGTCGCCTTCGCCGAGGTCCCCCAGCCCGTGCCCGAGCCCGGTGAGGCACTGATCAAAGTCGAGGCGTTCGCCCCGAACCGTGGCGAGACATTCCTTCTCGAACGCCCCCGGCCCGACCTGCTGCCCGGCAAGGACATCGCTGGGCTCGTCGTACAGGCGGCAGCCGACGGCTCCGGCCCTGGCATCGGCGCCCGTGTGGTCGGCCATCCGGCGCAGGGCGGCTGGGCCGAGTACGCCGCCGTCCCCACGCACTCGCTCGCGGTGCTCCCGGACAGCATCGACAGCGCACGGGCGGCAGCTCTTCCCCTGGCCGGGATCACCGCCCTGCGGCTGCTGCGTACCGCCGGTTCCCTGGCCGGTCGAAGGGTGCTGCTGACCGGCGCCTCGGGTGGCGTCGGCCACTACGTCACCGAGCTCGCCGTGGGGGCCGGGGCCGACCTGACCGCGGTGACGGCCACGCCGGTGCGCGGCGAGCGGCTCGCGGAACTGGGCGCGAACGTGGTGCACGAGGTCGCTGCGGCTCAGGGACCGTTCGATGTCGTGCTGGAGTCCACGGGTGGACCGGATCTGCCCCTCGCCCTGTCGAAGATGCGCCCGGGCGGCCTGCTCGTCTGGTTCGGCCAGGCGAGCCGCATCCCTGTGACCCTCGACTTCTTCCAACTCCTCGGGGGCCCCGAGCGCGTCACGATCCAGCACTTCCACTACGCCCAAGCCCCGTACCACGCCGATCTGTCCGCACTGGTCAGCCTCGTGGAACAGCGCCGATTGCACCCGGAGATCGGCCGCATCACCGACTGGGCACAGACCGCCGACACCCTGGTCGACCTGCGAGAGCGCCGGATACGCGGCAAGGCCGTCCTGCTGACTGGAGGAGCACCATGAGCGCCCCCGAGTTCGCCGCCGCCCAGTGGACACGCGCCACCGGTGCAGGCGTGGACCCTCACGAGTACCGGCGCGTCACCGATGCCCTCACCTCCGTTGCCGACTGGGGCCCGTCCTTCCGGCGCACCGGACACGGATACCTCCAGCGCGCGGAGAACGCGGGATCGTCCCTCTCAGCGGGGGAGTACCTGCTGACGGCGGCCCGGTGGTTCCACCTGGCCACCCTGGCACCGTACGCGGACGCATCCCGTGCAGCCGTCGAGGCGGACCACGCCCTGAGCCGGGCGCTCACGGTGCTGGAACCCGGTGCGCGGCGGGTGAGCGGCGAGGGTTTCACCGGCTGGCTGCGTGGCCCCTCCGACGCGCCGGGGACCGTGGTCGTCGTCCCCGGCCTGGACTCGGCCAAGGAGGAGTTCCTCGATCTGGTGTCCGCGCTGCTGGCCAGGGGGCTGGCGGTGTTCGCGATGGACGGTCCCGGACAGGGCGTGCTCGCGGCCACCACCACCTTCGTGCCGGACTACGAGCGGGTCGTGGGCCGGGTCATCGACGCCCTCGGCGTCGCACGCATCGGACTCGTCGGCATGAGTCTGGGCGGCTATTTCGCGGCCCGGGCCGCGGCACTTGAGCCGCGCGTGGCAGCCGTCGCCACCGTCAGTGGTCCCTTCCGCCTCGCCTGGGAGGAACTGCCCCCGCCGGTACGAGAGATCATGGCCCAACGTGCCGGGGGCGCCGACGCAGCCCGGGAGTTCGTACGCCACGTGGACCTCGCAGCCCTGGCGCCCCGCATCGCAGCCCCGCTGCTGGTCGTGGACGGAGAGCAGGACGTCATCCCCGGTGTGACGAACGGCGAGCTCCTGGCCCGTCTGGCGCCGCACGGGAGTTACCTGTCCGTCCCGCACGGCGACCACCTCCTCGGTAACGCGCGACCCGACTGGCTGCCTCACCTCAGCGACCACCTCACGCACGCCCTGACGGGAACACCGGCGTGAACCTTCACCGACAAGACCATCCTCATCACCGGTGGCACCAGCGGCATGGGTCTGGCGACCGCGGCGCACCGCCTCCTGACCGAAGGCGCCCACGTCATCGTCACCGGAACAGGCCGCCGCCCAGATGGTCGAGGAACTGGTCCGAAAGGGATACGTAGAGCGGCACCCACACCCGCACGATGCCCGCGCCTGCCTGCTGGGACTGACCGAGACCGGCTGGGCCGCCACACGCGCCGCCGACCAGGCGGCCCGGGCTGCCGTCGCACCGTGGGAGCACGGTGTCCGTGAACGAACCGTCCCCAGGGGAACCGGCCAAGTGGCGCCCTCGCTTCCTCCGAGATGGTGGACGTATCCGGAGCCAGCGAGGTGCTCGAAAACGCAGGGGGCAGTGCCGTGATCGCGGAGGTGCTGGTGACGAGCCGAGCCCGCCTGGAGAGCTGCGCGCATGCTACTGAGTCAGGAGCATGGATGCCTCGGCAGCCGACCGGGGCGATGGTCGGATCCGCCCGTGCCTGGAGCAGGGCCAGTCCGGGGCGTGGGATCCACGATGGCCGCACGGTGCTTCGGTCAGGCTGCTCCTTCCGTCTTCCGCGCCGCGACTTCGGGCGGCTGGGGCGGCATGTGCGCCCCCCTTGGCTCGTTGAGACCGTTCTGGAACGGCAGGGTCAGCCGTTGAGACTCTGCATCAGCTCAGGGGCGTAGCGGTCGCCGGAGACGATGCCGTGCGGGGCGACGGCTTCGATGGCGGCCAGGTCCTCATCGGTGATCGTCACGGTGGTGGCGGCGACGTTCTCCTCCAGGTAGCGGCGGCGCTTGGTGCCGGGGATGGCGACCGCGCCCTGGTGCAGCACCCAGGCGAGAGCCAGCTGGGATGGCGAGACCTGCTTGACGGCGGCGATGCGGCGGACCTCGTCGACCACGGCCAGGTTGCGGGCGAAGTTCTCGCCCTGGAAGCGCGGGTCGGTGCGGCGGAAGTCGTCGGCGGCGAAGTCGTCCGGGCTGGTGATCGCACCGGACAGGAACCCGCGTCCGAGCGGCGAGTAGGCGACCAGGCCGATCCCGAGTTCGTGCAGGGTGGCCATGACCCCGTCGTCCTCGATGCCGCGCTCGAAGAGCGAGTACTCGGTCTGGACCGCAGTGATCGGGTGGACGGCGTGGGCGCGGCGGATGGTCTGCGGGGCGACCTCGGACAGGCCGACGTAGCGGACCTTGCCGGCGGCCACCAGCTCACCCATGGCGCCGACGGTCTCCTCGATCGGCACCTGCGGGTCGACGCGGTGCAGGTAGTAGAGGTCGACGTGGTCGGTGCCCAGGTGGCGCAGTGAGCGGTCCAGGGAATGCCGGATGTACTCGGGGCGCCCGTTGTGGCCGACGAGCGTGCCGTCGTCCGTGAACTCGATGCCGGTCTTGGTGGCTACGACGGCCCGCTCGCGGCGGCCGGCGAGGGCCTTGCCGAGCAGCTGCTCGTTGATGAACGGGCCGTAGCTCTCGGCGGTGTCCAGCAGGGTCACGCCCAGTTCCAGGGCACGGTCGATGGTGGCGAGGGATTCGGCCTCGTCGGTGCTGCCGTAGAAGGCGCTCATGCCCATGCAGCCGAGTCCTTCGGCGGAGACGGTCAGGCCCTGGCTGCCGAGCGTGCGGAGTTCCATGGTGGTCTTCCTTGCTGTTGCGGGTCGTCCCGCGGTGTGTGGGTGGTCGGTTGTGGGTCCGGTGCGCTGCGGCCCTCGGCCCGGACCGGGTGCAGCCCGGCGCCGGTCGCTGGTCCGGCGCGGCGTGGCGGTGGTGTGGCGCCGACGGGGTGCTGTGGCGGCTGCCGCGCCCGGCGTCGGCAGTGCACCCACGGGGACGCGGGGCGGTCAGCGCACCCAGGTACCGGTGAGGGCCTGGACGGCGGAACCGTCGAGGTCGGCGAGGGTGGTGGCGACGAAGTCGCGGGCCCACTGCGAGGTCTGGACGCGGAAGGGCGGGTGGGTGGTGGTCAGGGCGTCGACGATCGGTGCGGCCGCCTCGGCCGGGGTCTGGGCGTTGCTGAACGACTGCTGGGTGCGGCTGATGTAGGCCTCGAGCGCCGTACCGTAGGGCCCGGCGGCGGCGAGCAGTGCCGGGACGTCCAAGCCGAGGTTGGCGACGAACTCGCTCGCCACCGCGCCCGGCTCGACCACGGTGACGTCGACGCCGACGGTGGCGGCGACCGGCGCGAGGGACTGCATGAAGCCCTCGACGGCGAACTTGGCAGCGCAGTATGCCTCGTTGAAGGGCTGGCCCACGACGCCGCCGACGCTGGTGACAGTGATCACCCGGCCCCTCGACGCCCGCAGGTGCGGCAGCGCCGCCCGGGTCACCGCCACCACGCCGAAGAAGTTGACCTCCATGGCCGCGCGGACGTCGTCGATGCTGCTCTGCTCGATGGTGCCGACCTGGGCGGCGCCCGCGTTGTTGACCAACGCGTCCAGGCGGCCGTGCTCGGCGACGACCTCGTCCAGGCAGGCGGTGATGCCGGCGGAGTCGGTCACATCCAGGCGTTTGACCTGGATCCGGTCCGCGACACCCGCCTCGGTGGCGGCCTTGAGCAGGGCCTCGGCCTTGCCGGTGTCGCGCATGGTGGCGATCGTCGTCCAGCCCGCCCGGGCGGCGCCGATGGCGGCGGCCAGGCCGATGCCGGAGGACGTACCGGTGATCAGAACGGTCTTCGCGGGGGTCATGAGGGTCTTCCTTGCCTGGGGAACACAACGGGCCGATACCCGTAACCGGGGAGTTCCCCAGTTATCTGCCACGGTAAGCGGGGAAGTCCCCGGTTGTCCAGCTAGACTGGTCCCCACACGAAGGGAGCAGCCTTTGACCAGCAAGCCGAGCGCGTTGCGTGCCGATGCCCGCCGCAACCGGGAGCGCATCCTCGAGGCGGCCGTGCGCGCCTTTTCCGAGAAGGGCCCGGACGTGGCGATCGACACGATCGCCAAGGCCGCGGGCGTCGGCTCGGCCACGCTCTACCGCCACTTCCCCACGCGCGAGGCACTGGTCGAGGCGGCCTACCGGAACGAGCTGGCCCGTGTCTGCGACAGTGCCGCGAAGCTGCTCGCTGAAAACCCGCCCGATCGGGCGATCCGCCTGTGGATGGACGACTTCATCGACTACCTGGCCGCCAAGCAGGGCATGGCGGACGCGCTGCGGGCCGCGGTCGCATCCGGTGCGGACCCCTTCGCCGAGACCCTCGACAAGCTCGGCACCGCGCTGGGGACCCTGCTGAACGCCGGCGCCGAGGCCGGTCTGCTGCGCCCGGACATCGACCCCTTCGATGTCGGCTTCAGCCTGGCCGGCGTCGCGCTGATCACCAGCGCTCCCGACCAACGCGAACGGGCCGGCCGCCTCCTCGACCTGCTCCTCGACGGCCTCCGGTACGGGGCCGACGGGCCGGTGTCCGGTACGTGACCCGGCTCCGGCCGCGATCCCCGCCCTCGCTGTTGCGCAGCATCGGATTTCCGCCCCTACCAGTAGCTGTGACTTCGCCGGCGGGCTGCAGGTAGTAGCCCTCACCGACCTGGGAGCCGTCCGGGCGATCACGGTTGATGATCAGCAGACCCGGGCGGTCGGCGACCAGGTCGGCGTCGACGTCGAGCATCACCTGCAGAACGTCGCGTTCGTCCACCATGGGGTCGGCCGGCCCGCGCGATCGGCATGCCGACCGGGGAGCAGACCAGATACAGACACAGGCCCAAGAAGAAGCGGAATGCGAGGCGTGCTTCCCCCGTATCCGGCCCAGCCGGTCAGCTCTGACCGCTTCACCGTCGGCCGAATCGTGATCCCCGACGTCATTCAGGCGGTTCCGCTACTCGAACCGTCCGCTCTTCCGAACTCGCGAGCGGACAGGCCGAAGACGAGACCGCCGACCAGGAACCAGGGATTCCACAGCATCAACGTCCACAGCCGCTGTTCCGGGCTCACGTCTGCCTCCTGGCCCGCCGTGTCAGTCAGCAACAGCATCTCAACCGCGACGCCGCGCACCAGCAGTACGGCGCAAACAGACCAGCCCAGAGCCTTGATCAACCGTCCGGCCAGGTGATGGGGCCGCGGCCGGGTGAGAAGCCACCCCAGCACCCCGCCGGCAAGGCACAGCACCCCCACACCCCACAGGCCCACCGCTACGAACCACGCCGGGCGTTCCTCGGCCAGGGGCCCCGCCGAGACACTCAGACCCCAGTCGCCGCCCAGTGCCCAGTAGAAGTGAAGCGTGGCGAAAGCAACCGCCCAGGCGCACCCGACGCGCCCCCACGCCCCCGCCGTTGGCCTGCTCTGCCGATCTTCATCCATAGGGATGAGCATGGCACTGCCTGTGGCACGCCGGCGTGAGAGAGTGCGGATCCTTTGGGGGGATACCGCCTTGGTCTCACAGCTGCGGGCAGACGAGCTCGCCACGGGGCTCCTCAGGGTTGCTGCGCACCCCCGCCCGGCCGGTGAACGGCCTCGCGGTCGGGCGGGAGGACGATGCGGGCTATGCCGCCGGCCAGGTCGATGCGCGTGTGCGGCGGAGCACCATCGTCCTGGTCGTCGCGGCGGTTGGCCTCATGTCGCTGCTGCTCGATCTCGATCGATTTGTTGCCGTTGAATACCAGGTCGAATTCGTTGAACGCGGATCCTGTCAAGGGGCGGTCCTCAGGACCGCGGCCGCGGTGGAGGACGCTGCGCCGCCTGAATCGCCGCATCATCAACTCGGCCGCACCGCAGACGAACAGAAGAAAGGCCAGCACCGGAAGTGCGGCGCCCCACATAGCCAGCATGCTGGAGAAACGCGGCGCCTGTGCCCGAAGTTCCCGCACTTGGTTCGAGCCGCAGCATGCCCGCCCTTCAGCTCACCGTCGCAGGCGATCGAGCACAGCGGACTTGATCGTCCAGGCTCCGGAGCGCTGGCTCGGACGCCAGGGAGCAAGTAACCGGCCGCTCGCCTCCAGGCGTTCACCACGACCCCGACCCCCTCTCCGTGACCCACGGTGCAAGTAGCCGTCGCCCTCCGGCGGAGCCCGCCGCCCAGCCGCCCGGCTGCCACCGGCTGTCGGCGGGCGCGGCTGCTGGGCCGAGGGGCATGTGTCCCCCCGCTGTCGATCGCCCGGTCAGGCGTCGGACGCGCCAGGGAGCGAGGATGGTTCACCGTCGCTGACGTGAGTGACGAGGTTGGTTTCGAGGCGTTCGAGGACGGCGAGGGTCTCGCTTCGTTCGGCGCCGGTGAGGTCGCCTGCAACGTGGTCCTCCAGGCGGGCCCAGAGGTCTTCGACCTGTCGGCGCAGGGCCTGGCTTGCAGCGGTGGGTTCGACGAGCACCGAGCGCTTGTCGCTGGCGGAGCGGGCACGGCGGACGAATCCGGCCTTCTCCAGGCGCTGGATGGTGCGGGTCATGGTGGCGGCGTCGGTGCCGAGGTGCCCGGCCAGGTCGGTCTGGCGCATCCGGCCGCGGTCCCACAGCTGCATCATGACCAGCTCCTGGGCCGGGTGCAGGCCGACCTCGCGCAGGAGCTGGCCGGCGACCATGCGGTGCAGGCGGGCCACCCGGAAGATCGCGTGGCTGATCGGTCCCCGGCGCGCGGCCTCGGGGAGGTCGCCGGCCTCGCGGGCCTGGGGTGTTGCCTCGGAATCCATGGTGCTGCCTTCTGCTTTCTCCCGTGAGGACGGCCGCGGCAGCCGGCACTGGGGCCGACTGCCGCGTACAGGCCCCGGGGACCGCGTCCTGAGAGAAGGATATGTGCTGCTCGGATGCGGCATGCCTGGCGGGCCCGGCCCGTCGCCGGGCCGTCAGCCGCGGGCTTCCTCCAGCGTGGGGTAGTCGGTGAAGCCCTTCTCGCCGCCGCCGTAGAAGGTGGCGGGGTCGGGGGTGTTGAACGGGCCCCCCTGGGCCAGGCGGGCGGGCAGGTCGGGGTTGGCGAGGAAGAGGGCGCCGTAGGCGAGCAGGTCGGCGGTGCCGTTCTCTACGAGTTCCAGCTCGGCCGCTCCGGTGGGCTCCTGACCGGTGAAGGGGTTGAGGATGAAGGCCGAAGGCCATGCCTTGCGCAGCCGGAGCGTCAGCTCGCGTACGCCGGGGGCCTCCAGCTGGTGCAGGTAGGCGAGGTTCAGCGGGGCGAGGGCCTCGACCAGGGCGGTGTAGGTGGCCTCCATGTCTTCGGTGTCGGACTCGTCGATGTCGTTGTAGGGGTTGCCCGGGGAGAGGCGGAAGCCGACCTTGTCGGCGCCGATGGCCTCGATGACGGCCTTGGTGGTGTCCACGGCGAAGCGGATGCGCTTGTCCGGGCTGCCGCCCCACGCGTCGGTGCGCAGGTTGCTGTTCGGGGCGAGGAACTGGTGGATGAGGTACCCGTTGGCGCCGTGCAGCTCGACGCCGTCGAAGCCGGCCTCGATGGCGTTGCGGGCGGCGGTGGCGTGGTCGGCGATGGTGGCGCGGATCTCGGTGTCGCTCAGTTCCTGCGGGGTGACGAAGTCCTGAGGGCCTTCGTGGGTGTACACCTGGCCGGCGGCCGCGACAGCGGAGGGGCCGACGGGCTGCAGGCCCGTCAGCGCGGGATGTCCGACCCGTCCGGTGTGCATGATCTGCAGGTAGATCACGCCACCCCGGGCATGCACGGCGTCGGTCACCCGGCGCCAGGCAGCGACCTGCCCGGCGGTGTGGATGCCGGGGGTGTCGGGGTAGCCCTGGCCGACCCTGGAGGGCTGGACACCCTCGGTGACGATCAGCCCGGCGGAGGCGCGCTGCGCGTAGTAGTCCGCCATCAACGGCGTAGGGCTCTGGCCCGGGCCGTAGGCGCGGCTTCGCGTCATCGGCGCCATCACCAGGCGGTTGGCCAGGCGCTTGCCGCCCAGCTCATGAGGCTCGAATGCCTTCGACATCGTCATCTCGTTTCTTCGGGAAGGGAGGGCGCCCGTACGGCTGCGCGGGTCTCCACAACGCTATTACTTGTCCGAACAAGAAACTACCTCCTCGACCTTCCCGTGGGCCCGTGTGAGCTGTATCACGACCGAGCTGCGGGTGTAGTATCTGCAGGTGATGCGCGCAGTAGCGTTTGGTCAACGCACCTTAAGGGGATGGTTGGTCCATTACTTGCTTGGACAACAGCGGCCTTAGACGTCAAGGAGAAGCAGCTCCACATCCAGCGCGGCACCGACGGCGACCCTGCCCCCTCCCGGCGGCAGTCGGCCGGCGAGTGAGCCCAGTGCGACGGTCAGTTCCTCGGCGCGGGGAAGGGCGCGTTCCGGTGCTGTGCGCACGATGGTGAGCGAGGGGTCGGTCTTCTGCGCCTCCAGGGCGACATCGAGGGAGTCGGTCAAGGCCATCGAGGGGTCTCCCTGGGGCGGCTCCCGTTCGGCATGGGTGACCAGTGCCGTCCTGAACAGCCCCGTTCACCGGAGCGCGCGCTATCTCGGCACGCTGGTGGCACAGTTGCGGCGCGAAGGAGCTGACGCGGTCCCCAGAGGTCGGCCGTGGAACCTTCTGTTGGAAGAGGCCGGCGTCCATACCGTGAAGCGGCGATGCGCGGTGGCGGGCGACCTGCCGAACGTCGGCGGCAGATGCGGCCAGGCACGGCCGCTGGTCAGCGCGTACACCACTGCCGTGAACACGCCTCCGCTCGTCACAGGGAACGGTCCCACCACCTGGCGGACGAGCGGCAAGCGACGGCAGCAACGGGGCGGCCAACCCCCAGAGTTCATCAGGTACCAGACGCCTCGACAGAGCAGCGCCCACGACCGGCGTCATGCTGCACGAACATCAAGTCGCGTGAGACAACCTGAGCCTTGATCGGCGCGGCCGACCTGGCGGCCTGCTCGATCTTCGCGCAGTAGGCTGCACGGGCTTCCTCGTCGATCTGCTTCTCGTGTTCGGGGCGCACCCCGGTCCGGCCGTCGAGGCCCTCGCGCAGGATATCGGCGTGCCCAGCATGCCGGTTGGACTCGCCGAGGACATGGACCATGATGGCGAACAGGTTCGTGTTGGGACAAGGCTCCGACCACCACGGCACGTGGCCGGGGGCGTCGAGGGGAAGCTCGTTGATCGTCGCGTCCGAGTGTTCCCACGTGCGCCGGTAGAACCCGATGATCTGATCGCGGGTCTCGTCCTCGGTCGCCCACAGATCGCTGCCGTTGTAGTCCTGCCACCGGGGCAGCGGTTCCGGGGAAGGGCGGTCGAAGACCTCGCCGAAGTACCTGGCCTCGACGGTGGCCACGTGTTTGACCAGGCCGAGGAGGTTGGTCCCGGTCGCTGTCAAAGGTCGGCGGGCGTCATATTCGGACAAGCCGTCGAGTTTCCAGAGCAGCGCCTTGCGGTCCCGCCGCAGTCTCCCGTGCAGGTTCTCTTTCGCGAATTCATCGATCATGCGGCATGAGCCTGCCACGGGCTCTGGTGAGCGGTGTGTTGGTCGACGGCAGCGTCGCCGCGGACACGGCCGGCGCGCTGAAGAAGACACCAGCGACGGCAACCACCACAGCTGATGGAGCAAGACGAGCACGCAAAAAGTGCCCCTCATGGAGCTGAGCAAGTGCACGGAACCGCATAGCGGTTTCAAATGCTTCCCGTGGCTGCCTTGCGGCTCACTGCTGGTAGCCCCGTGCTCCACGACGAAGTCGTATCCGCCGAGGCTCAGCCCAGGTGCTGCTGGAAGAAGTCGGCCGCCTCCCTGCCGACTCGAACGCGGACAGTCGGGTCGACGGGTTCCGGGGCGAAGAAGTCATCGTGACGGACGTCGGGGCCGGCCGAGCTGCCAGTCGCTGTAGGGATGTGCTCCAGGTACGGCCTGGTGTCGACGTCGTACGGATTGACCGTGTCTGCTCCACCCCAGCGGATGCCCACGGGCACCCGCACGCTTGCCAGGCTCTCCGGGGTTACGAGACCGCCGACTCCAGGGGCTATTTGGAAGACCGCCCGCACTCGGGGATCCGATAGGTCTGCTGCGGCGGCATCCAACGCACGTCGTGACCACTTGTCCAGTGGATGCTTCTTCCGCAGCGCCTCCAGCGCGCCGGGGAACTCGGGGATCTCCGGTAGAGGGATCGTTCCCGTCAGTACAGCCCACAGGATCTGCGGATCGATACGGGCCCCGGCAAGGGCCGCCGCCGTGTAAGCGCCGAGGGAGAAGCCTGCCACGCCGACCGGACCAAGCGGCTGTTCCCGGGCCAGTGCTTCGAGGGCGAAGGAGACGTCCCGGGGCCGATCCCATACGTGGAGAAAGCCCTCCGGCTCGTAGCCGTCGACGTAGTTGTTGCCGTGGTGATCAAGGGCAACGACCCGGAATCCCGCCTCGTGCAGCGGTCGTACCAGCCACTTCATGTTGCTGCCCGAACCTCCGGTGCCGTGAGAGACGACGACCAGCGGAGCTGGTGCAGCCTGTGGGCGGTTCGGCTCCCACACGTAAAGACGGACAGGGCGCGGACGAGTCGGGTCCCGCAGGTCACGTCGGGACTCGTCGTGCAGGACACGTATCAGCGGCTGTCCCTGTCCATAGATCATCATGGCGACATCGTAGGGACGCCACCTCTCCTGAGCGCTGGTCTTCCAGTCCGGCGGGTGCTTTCCAGATGCGCGGTCGGCTTGTGGGCCCAGCGGCCGCGCCGCAACGACACGCGGACGCATGCATGCTGTGCGGACACTGCGCCAGAGACTGCCTGTGCTCTCGCCTGCGGAGGCCATCGAGTACGTGAGCGCGTTGGTGGACGGGGACGCGCCCGCGCGTCTCGTGGCCGTCGCCACCAAGGCACTCGTGCAGCCTCTCAACCCGGTACTTGCGGTGAAGACCAACTGAGTGGAGCGGTGATCCAAGCCAGTCGGAGACCCGAAGCGTGACTGGAGAGCTAGTCGGCATGCCCACTGCGCATCTGGTCCCGTTCCAGGCGCACGCCTTGCAGCGCAGTACCGTGACCGGGCCGTGCCCGCCGGCACTCAGTCCGCGCCCGCGTAACTGTCGCCCGTGATCAGGCCCTCGGGACAACTACGCCGGTCGAAATCCGAAACCACCGGGCTCCCAGAATTCGAGTGCTGCTTTGGCATGGACGCGTGACGGAGGGTGGGTTCGAAGCGAGGAGGCCCGCGAGTTCGTCGGGGTGCATCAGGCAGGATGAGCTGGCAGCACCGCGCAGACTCCGGGGCTCTGGCGCCTCCTCCGAGGGTTCGAGAGGCTGGTCGCCGGACTGTTCCATGTTCACCCAGAATGCGCAGCACGCTGTGCGCACCCGGCAGGCCCGTCAGCAAGCGTGCTCGCGTTCTGGAAGGGGATCGTCTCGCTCGTCTCCCAACTGAAGACGCAAGGTCAACGGTCCCGAAACAGGGCGGCGCAGCCCGATCGGTGTGACGGCCGTAGTGGCTTCGTCGGTCGAAGCTCGGGGCCGGCTCCGGCTCGGGCTGCGGAGCAGGGGTGCTCAGGGGAGTGGCAGCAGGTAGCCGGTCGCGTCGGTCGCCACCGCCCTCGGGCCGCTACCAGGGTTCGCGCCCCGGTTCGTCGTGTTCATCGCCGGCCGTCAGCCCCGCACGTGGAGGCCGAAACCCGTGCGGCCCGCGGGCTCCAGCCCCTCCTTCAGGTGCAGCGAGGGAATCTCGTAGTCGCCGAAGTTCTGCCGCCGGAACGGGATCGGCTCGGTCGACTCCAGGGTGAGCAGGCGCTGCTCCCATGCCTTGGCGGCGTCCGCGTAGTCCTCGTCGGTCATGCGGTCGGTGCCGTACAGCACGAATGGGGGCAGCACCTCGATGCCCGGGTAGTAGAGGATGCCGTGATGGATCGGGAACAGCAGATCGTCGATGGGGCCGTTGATCCCGCGAGCGGAGTAGTGCGACTCCGGGCCGCCGACGGTCAGCGACAGCAGAGCCCTTCTGCCCGCGAGGGTGCCTTCGCCGAAGCGCTCGCCGTACTTGGTGTCGCTGTGCTCGCCGACGCCGTATGCGAAGCGGAAGGTGAACACCCGGTCCACCCAGCCCTTGAGGATCGCCGGCATCGAGTACCACCACAGCGGGAACTGGAAAACGATCGTGTCGGCCCACAGCAGCTTCTCCTGCTCGACCAGGACGTCCGGGGTGAGCGTCCCGGTTTCGAAGGCGCGGCCCGAATCCCAGGCGACCTTCAACGGACTTGAGGCGGCGGGGCCGTAGTCCGTGGCGTCCACGACCGCCTTCCAGCCCATCGCGTACAGATCGCTCACCCGTACCTCGTGCCCGGCGCCTTCCAACGTGGACACCGCGAGGTCCTTCAGCGAGCCGTTGAGCGACTTCGGCTCCGGGTGGGCATAGACGATCAGCGTCTTCATGGGAACTCCTTCGGATCGGATGCCTTCGATCCTGGACGCCACGGCGCCCGGCGTTCAGGGACGCCTTTTCCATCGGACCAGACTTCCTGGTAACAGCAGGACCACCTTCACAGGCACCACCGAGGTCATACTGTGGGCATGGACGATCTTGCGAGCTTCCTGCGGACTAGGCGTTCCCGAGTCGATCCGGCGGCCGTGGGAATCCCCACCGACAGCCGCCGCCGGGTCGAAGGGCTGCGCCGCGAAGAGGTCGCGCACCTGTCCGGAGTCAGCGTCGACTACTACGTGCGCCTGGAGCAGGGCCGCGCGACCCAGCCCTCCGAGCAGGTCCTCGACGCGCTCGCCCGCGTCCTCGGCCTCGACGAGACCGAACGCGGGCACCTTGACCGGCTCGCCCGGCAGCGCCGCCGCCGGGCGAAGGCGCCGGGCGGGCGGGTCCGGCCGGAGCTGCTGCGGGTCCTGGCCCTGGTCGCCGACGCACCCGCACTGATCATGGACCACCGCCTGGAGGTACTCGCCGGGAACCGCCTCGCCGGGCTCCTCTTCGGCCGGCCGATGCCGGGCCTGAACATCGCCCGGCACATCTTCCTGGAGGAGGCCGAGCACGGCCTGTACGCGGACTGGGAGACATGCACCGTCGACGTGGTCGGGCACCTGCGCCTGGCCGCCGGCAAATACCCCGAGGATCCCCGCCTGGCCTCGCTCATCGGTGAGCTGGCAATGGGCAGCGAGCGCTTCCGCCGCCTCTGGGCCCGGGCGGACGTGCGCGCCCGCACCCATGGACGCAAAGCGTACCGGCACCCGCTGGTCGGGCTGCTGGAACTGCACCAGGAGAACTTCGTCCTGCCCGACGAATCGGGCAGGGAGTTGGTGGTGCTCTCCGCAGCTCCCGGCAGCCCCACCGAGGACGGGCTGCGCCTGCTCGCGGGCCTGGGCACGGACTGCGCTGACGCGCACTCCACAGTGGACGCTCAAGTCCGCGAATAACTCAACGACACCCCCAGCGCCCGGACAAGGCGCGCCGGCACATCATCGACTGGAGCGGGCCCGACCCCATGGATTTCGGCGTGTACGCCAAGCTTTCCACGTTCTTCGGGCGTATGAGCGACGAACTGCGGCGTCTCGGCGTCCCCGAGGACCTGCTGCCGCTTGACTTCCGGTTCGCCGGGCCGCCCGACTAGATCCCCTTCCATATCCTGGCGCCCACAGACGGCCACCCGGCCATCGGCCGTCTGCCACTGGTGAAGGCCAGGCCACTCGGCGACGCCTACGCCGCGGTCCTGGACCGCATGGACAACGCCTTCACCCATGAGGTCCGGAGCCTCACGGAGAGGATGCGGGTCGAGCACGACGAATGGCAGACCGCTCACCGGTACGGACACACCATGGACACGCTGTTCTTCTCGATTCAGGGCTGAGGGCCTCGGCATACGCCGGGCCCGGGCCCCCCTAACCTCTGGCGTCCCTTGCCGCGGTGTGCGTCGGCTGCACCCCACCCTCCGGCTCGCGCCCGAGGGGGAAGGCTGGGGGATCGGCTCGGCTACTCGGGCAACGGCTGCCACACCCTTGCCCGCCTTGTCGACCTCCTCCTCGACAGACATTCGGGCCGGCTGATGACGCATGGCCTGCACGGGTCGCACACCACCCTGAACCGAGGGCATGGCAGACCGCCCGACAGCCCGTCGGCCAACCAGACGCACGCTCCGCTCGACCTGCGTCCTGATTACACCGTCAGCCAGTTCATCAGCGGCCGCGGTCTGTTCTGGTCCCGAAAGGAGAAGCGACCTTTGTCGATCCTGCCGCAGCGTTACGCCTTCGGTTACAACGTCGGCTACAGCGGCGGCGGACGCGCGCCCCGGCCGCCTACTTCGCGCAGGTCACCGAGACCGACGGGGTGAACACGGCCGCCGGCGCCCGGCACGAGCAGGCGCACCCAGTGCTCCTCGCCTGGGCCCAGAGCGGTGCGGCCGACCGCGGCATGAACGAGCTGACGCTCGATGACCTCAAGAGATGCAGCAGAGCTGACCAACGCGCCGCCGTACGCGCCGACGCCCACGGACCAGGACTCGGTGGGCGTCGGCGTGTCCGCCTTCGGTGGGCCGGGCCGGCTGTCACCCGTCCTGCGGGGCGGGCGATGAAGTCGTGGGGCCATCTGCAGGGACGAAACCAGCATGCGGAGGCTGAAACGCTGGTGGGTAGGCGGTGCTGCACGGCCGATTCGAGGACACGCCCCGTAACTGTCTGACACACTCCCCATACGGTGACAAGAGGGGGGCATGAATGGTCATCGTTGGCTTACTGGTTATCCTCTTCGTCGTTTTCGTCGCCCTTGCGTTCATCTTCCGTTCCCATGACCGGGACTCAGCGGCCACCCTCGTCCAGGGGATCGGCGCTATCGTCGTTCCTGCCGCCAGCGCCGCGTTATTTCTGACGAACCGCAGGCCTCGGGCGGAACTCACCGAACCGGCTCTGCGCCGCTTTGCCGACGAGTTGGCTGAGCGGGTCAAGGTGCAGTGGAGTGCCGCGGCGAGCGAACGGCGGCTTTTGCATCCGAGCCCCGTACCGGTGCGGTGGAGATGGTCGAATCTTCCTTTGTCAGGTCCGGCGGCCGACGCTGTGGGTGTAGGGAACGGCTCACGGCGGTTCGAGACCCTCCCGGGGCTGGAACCGATCACTGTCGCGGATCTGGAGTCGGGTGCCGTTCGGGACCTCTTCCGCCTCTACGGTGCGTTGGACTCCGGCCGGATGGTGATCGTCGGAGCAGGCGGAGCCGGCAAGAGCGGCGCCGCCATCAGGTTGCTGCTCGATGCACTCGCGCATCGTGAGGCGCTGGACCCCACCGCGCGCGCCAGAGTCCCCGTACCAGTGCTGCTCACTCTGAGCGGTTGGGACCCGCTGAATCAGCGACTGCACGACTGGCTCGTCACACGGCTTGCCACGGACTACATGTTCAGGAAGTCCGAAGAACACGCGGGCGGCGTCGTCTCCCGACTCATCGGCACGGGCCGGATCGCCGTCTTCCTGGACGGCCTGGACGAGATACCCCAGCCTGTACGCCCCGTAGCACTGCGGGCGCTGGACGAGCAGGCGAGCTTCCGCCTGGTCATGTTGAGCCGCGTGGACGAGCTACTGACGGCCGTATCCGCGGCGGGACCCCTGTCCGGCTCCGCCGGGCTCCAGCTGCTGCCAGTCAGCGCCGAGGATGCGGCGGAGTACCTGACGCGCTGCCAGACGCAGCCGCTCCCAGACGCTTGGCGCGCATTGGTGCAGCACATCCGAATGGACCCCTCAGGCGCAGTGGCTCAGGCACTGGACACACCCCTGATGCTCACGCTGATGCGCGACACCTACCGCACTGACCAGCGCTTCGAACTGGAACGATTCGCGGACCGGGCGGCGGTGGAGGACCACCTTCTCGCCCGAGTCCTGCCCGCCGCCTATGACGACGACCGGCCGGGACAGCCGCACAGTCGCTACAGTCTCGCCCAGGCCGAGCGCTGGCTCGGCGCCATAGCGCATCGGATGAACAGCGAGGGAACCCGCGACCTCGCCTGGTGGCAGGTTCCCCAGTGGCGACCGGCATGGCCGAGAACGACAGCCAGTTGCCTGTTCCTGGGAGTCCTCGCCGGAGCAGTGGGCTTCTGCTGGGCGGGACCGGCGGCCGGACTGGGAGCCGGTGCGACAGTGGGTCTCTCCGTAACGATGTCGCTCACGTACGGACGCGCCGGGGACTCCCCTCAGTTACTGGGCCGTCTGCAATGGAGAGATTTTGTCGTCCGCGAGAACTTCCAGTTCGGGATTGTCGGCGGGGGAGCTCTTGGACTGGCAGTGGGCGTCGCTCTCCTCCTCGCGCATGGCCGCCTCGTCATGCTTTTCGGCGGCCTTGTGTTCGGCCTCCTCGCCGGTGTGGTGGGTGGATTCGTCACGGGTCTCAGCAACCGCAGCGCCGACAGCCAAACTCCCATCGATCCTGTCTCGTGCTGGCGACAGGACCGTCAGTACACGTTGACCGCAGGAATCGCTGGGGGCCTCGTTGGCAGCGTCATCGGGGGATCCTGCCTCGGTCTGCTCGCCGAACTGACGCACGAGCGGATCTTCGGAATCATCGACGGATTCCTGTCCGGGATCGCGCTGGTCATGGTGGGGGGCCTCCTGCTCAGCCTGGCGCTGAGCCTGGTGGGATCGGTGACCTGGCGCACATTCCTTGCGAGCCTCCAACTGCGTCGGAGGAACGAAACGCCGGTCCGCTTGATCAGGTTTCTCTCCGATGCTCGCGAGCGTCACGTCCTGCGAACTGTGGGGCCCGTCTACCAGTTCCGCCACGCGAGGCTCCAGGACCGTGTGGAGGAGGCATTCAGGGCCCGCAACGCGCCCAGGACAGATGGTTGAATGCCTGCACCAGGGCCATCGCGCGGTCGGCGGCCCGTCCCGCACGCGACAGAGGCGCACCAGACCCCTCAGGGTAGCGGCGCCGAAAACCAGGGAGCGAGCCACCAGCTGGGCGTTGGCGTTGCATCAAGGTCGTTGAGGATGCCGCCTTCGGCGAGCAGGAAGGTCGCGGTGCAGGCCGCGGCCACGGGAACGTCTTCGGCGCGGTAGCGGAGCAGCAGGTCACGCGCGGGCTGCTGCCCCTTGGCCTGCGTCCGCTTCAGCAGCGGCTCCGGCTGCTTGTGGGTGATACCGGGTACCAGCACACCCGGCAGGGAAGCGCCGCACACGTGGGCTGAGGTCGGCTCCACGACGAGCCCTGCGCCGGTGCGTGCCAGGGCGTCACGGACGCCGACGAGGTCGATGTCCCACGGCGGTGGAGGCCGTGGCAGCCTTGTGCGCAGTTCGTTGGCCGTCTGCAGCACATCGAGCCCGACTACCTGTCAGGAACTTGTGGTGTATGCCATGCAGCATGCAACAGGGGCTGAGGCAGTCGCGAGCAGGCTGCCAGGGCGGACGCGGCGGCTGGCGGCCGCCACCCGGCGGAGGACGCCCGCGAGCCGGCCGTCCGAAGCGGGGGATGCCCTCCACCGGACGCCTTGATCAGCCCGAAGTACGGCACGGGCAGCTACCGGGCCACCACGCGCCCGAAACGCTCAACCACTGCCACGCCGCACTCGACAAGTCGCCGGCCGGAGGTAGCCACGTCGCCGGCGACGTCGGTCCCCGCGCACAGCAGCCGGGATGAAATCCTGGCGGGAAATCAAGCACCATCCGCCCTTGTGCAGATGCACAATCAGGCGGGCCCGATCCCGCTTCACCGCCCCATCGACCTCGTCGTGATCTCTCGCGCACACTGCCGTGAAAACGGGCCGAGCAAGGAGCGCAGCCATGAAGACGTACAGCGGGCACTTCGTCGACGGGGAGTGGACGCAGGCTCCGCACGCCGAAGTCATCGAAATCGTCAACCCCGCGGACGAACGCGTGATCGGCTCGGTCCCGGCCGGCACGCCCGAGGACATCGACCGGGCGGTGCGGGCCGCCGCCCGGGCATTCGAGCAGTGGTCCCAGGCCTCTCCCGAGGTCCGTGCGGACTATCTGCGGCGCATCCACCGCGCGCTGGAGGAGCGCGCGGAGGAGATCGCGCGCCTGGTGGCGAGCGAGGTCGGTACTCCTGTCCAGGAGAGTCGGGTCCTGCAGTCGGGACTGCCCGTGTTCACCTTCGGCCAGGCGGCCGAACTGGCGGCCGGTTTCGACTTCGGGCCGGAGGAGGTCGGCAACTCCCATGTCGTCCGTGAGCCCGTCGGAGTCGTCGGCTGCATCACACCGTGGAACTTCCCGCTGCACCAGGTCTCCCTGAAGGTGGCGATGGCGCTGGCATCGGGCTGCACCGTCGTGCTCAAGCCCTCCGAGGTCGCTCCGCTGTCCGCCATGCTCCTCGCGGAGATCGCCGAGGCCGTGGGGCTGCCCGCCGGAGTGCTCAACGTGGTGACCGGATACGGACCGGTGGTGGGTGAGGCGCTGGTGACCCACCCCGACGTGGCGATGGTCTCGTTCACCGGATCGACCCGGGCCGGCCGGCGGGTGGCGGCGCTGGCGGCGGAGAGCGTCAAGAAGGTGGCGCTGGAACTCGGCGGCAAGTCGCCCAACATCATTCTGGACGACGCCGACCTGGAGGCCGCGGTCACCGACGGAGTGGCCAAGTGCTACCTCAATGCAGGCCAGACCTGTATCGCTCTCACCCGCATGCTCGTCCCCCGTGACAAGCTCCAGGAGGCCGGCCGGATCGCCGTCACGGTGGCGCGCGGCTACCGCGTCGGCGACCCGCAGGACGAGGAGACGCGGATCGGTCCCCTGGTCTCCGACGTACAGCTCAAGCGCGTGCGCGACTACATCGCGGCCGGGATCGCCGAGGGCGCCACCCTGCTCACGGGCGGTCCCGACGCGCCGCAGGACGGACCCGGCTACTTCGTCGCTCCGACCGTCTTCACCGACGTCACCAACGACATGACCATCGCCCGCGAGGAGATCTTCGGGCCCGTGTTGTCGATCCTGCCCTACGACACCGAGGAGGAGGCCGTCGCCATCGCCAACGACACGCCCTACGGCCTCGCCGGCGCGGTGTGGTCGGGCGACCCCGAACGGGCGCGCGCGGTTGCCGGCCGGATCCGGGCCGGGATGGTCGACGTGAACGGCGGCGCCTTCAACCCTCTTGCTCCGTTCGGAGGTTACAAGCAGTCGGGCGTGGGCCGAGAGGCCGGGCGCCTGGGCTTCGAGGAGTTCCTGGAGACCAAGGCCATCCAGTACTGACGGCCTGGCCGGCCGACGAGAGAGAGGGCACACCATGTACGACTACATCATCGTGGGTGCGGGATCCGCGGGCTGTGTGCTCGCCGCCCGGCTCAGCGAGGATCCCGACGTGCGCGTCCTGCTCATCGAGGCCGGCCCGGCCGACGACGCCCAGGAGATCCACGTCCCGGCCGCGTTCGCGAAGCTGTTCCGGACCAAGTACGACTGGGACTACCTCAGCGAACCCGAACCCGGCCTCGAAGGCCGACGACGCTATCTGCCGCGCGGCCGCATGCTCGGCGGCTCCTCTTCGATGAACGCCATGATCTACATCCGCGGCAACCGCCGCGACTACGACTCGTGGGCCGCCGCCGGCGCCGACGGCTGGGCCTGGAACGATGTCCTGCCATACTTCCTGCGGTCGGAGAACCACCACGCCGGCGCCTCCGCATGGCACGGCGCCGGCGGCCCGCTCCCGGTCAACCCCGGACGCTCCCGCAACCCTCTCGTCGACGCCTTCCTGGCAGCGGCTCAGGAGGCGGGGCACCCGTTCAACCCCGACTTCAACGGCCCGGAGCAGGACGGCGTCGGGTACTACGAGCTCACCCAGCACGACGGCCTGCGGTGCAGCACGGCCGTCGCCTACCTGAGGCCCGCCATCGAACGGCCCAACCTGTCCGTACTCACCGGCGTGCAGTGCACCCGCGTCCTCCTCGACGGGGAACGGGCCGTCGGAGTCGAGGTGGACCGGGACGGAGCCACCCAGGAGCTTCGGTGCGAACGGGAGGTCGTCCTCTCGGCGGGTGCGTACAACTCACCCCAACTGCTCATGCTGTCGGGGATCGGCGTCGCCGACGAGCTCGCGGCCCTCGGCATCACCCCGAAGGTGAACCTGCCGGTCGGTGAGAACCTCCAGGACCATCCCCACCTGGCCGTCGTCCATCTCACCGACGCCGAATCCCTGCTCACCGCCGAGACCCCCGAGAACCTGCGGCTGCTGGAGACCGAAGGCCGCGGACCCCTCACCTCGAACGCCGGCGAGGGCGGCGGCTTCTTCCGCACCGCCGACGGTCTCGACGCCCCGGACGTGCAGATCCACGCCGTGCCGGCGATGTTCCACCAGGAGGGGCTGGGAGCAGCCACCGACCACGCCTTCCACATCGGCGCGGTCCTGCTCGCACCCACCAGCCGCGGGAAGGTCACGCTGCGCTCGACGCTGCCCAGCGCCAAACCGCGCATCCTGCACAACTACCTGTCCACCGCGGAGGACCGGGCCACAGCGGTACGGGCGCTGCGGCTGGTGATGGAGATCGTCGGACAGCCCGCCCTGAGCAAGTACCGCCGGGCGGACTTCCTGACGCCGCAGTCCGACAGCGACGCCGACCTCCTGGCGTACGCGCGGCGCGAGCTGCAGACCCTGTACCACCCGACGAGCACCTGCGCGATCGGCCCGGTGGTCGACCCCGAGCTGCGCGTGCACGGTGTGGTGGGGCTACGGGTGGTCGATGCCTCGGTCATGCCGACCGTGGTCCGGGGCAACACCAACGCACCGACGATCATGATCGCGGAGCGGGCGGCGGACCTCATCCGCGGCGCAGTGCCCGCCGACGTCTGACGCGGACGGATCGTCGACACGGACGGAGTGTCGCCACAGCCACCTCGTCTGGTTACCCTGCCAGTGGCCCGGCCGGCTCCGGGCCACGGCCCGTCGTCGTGAGACAGCCGGCGCGGCGGATCTGCCGACCTCACCGCGGGAGCCCGAATGACTGTCACCCCTCAGTACGACGGCGTACGGGACGGCGGCGGGCACGACGGCCTGCGCAGGCTGGTCGACGTGCTGCTGCCCGGGATCGACCGTTTCGCCGACCTGCTCACGGACCGGATCACGGAGGGCGAGGACGCCTACCGCGCCCACGGCCACGTGACGCACGACCAGCTGCGCGCCTCCTGCGCGGACAACCTGCACTCCATGGTCACCCAGCTGGGCCGGGACGCTCTTGACCTGCGCGTGCCGCACGAAACCGGCCGTTTCAAGGCTGAGCACGGGGTGCCGCTGTCCGCGGTGACACACGCCTACCGGTTGGCCGGACGGTTCCTGTGGGAGTGCGTCCTGACCGAGGTGGGGGACCCCGTCATCCGGGACATGCCGCACGTCGCGACCGCGGTCTGGTCGGTCAGTGACACCTTCACCGACGCGGTGGCCATGGCGTATCGCGAGACCATGTCCGAGAGGGCCCACCGTGACCGGCAGGTGAAGAGCCTGCTGCTGGCCGCGCTGCTCGACGGCAGGCTGGACGAGGGCACCCACCTGTGGGAGTGCGCCGACGCGCTGCGGCTGCCGCAGCGCGGAGCTTTCGTCGTGGTCAGCGCGGAGACCGAGGCCGGGGGCCGTCCGGCAGACGAGGACGCCCTTCACGACGTGGAGGGCGCGCTGCGAGCCCTCGGCGTGCGGTCGGTCTGGCGTCAGGAGGACGACGCGCAGGTGGGGCTGCTCTCACTCCGGTCGCCCGGGAGCCTGGCCCCGGCCGTGGAACTCCTTCGCGGACGCAGCATCGGGCGAGTGGGTGTGAGCACCCTCTTTCACGGTCTGGAGCAGGCGCCGGGCGCCTTCCGCCAGGCGCGGCTCGCTTGTGCCTGCGTCGAGCCGGGTGCCCGAGAGGTGGCCTCCTACGGTGACGCACCGGTCCGCCTCATGGTCGTGAGCGCCCCCGACTCGGCCCGGCACGCGGTGCGCAAGGTGCTCCGCCCGGTCCTCGAACTCCCGCAACACGAAAGGGAGCTGCTGTTGGAGACGCTCAGCCGGTGGTTCGCATCGGGCGGATCCGCCACCGAGACCGCTGCCCGCATGTACTGTCATCGCAACACCGTGACGTACCGTCTGCGGCGCGTGCAGGAACTCACGGGGCGCTCGCCCACCGACCCGGTGGGAGCGAGCGAGATCCACCTTGCTCTGGAGGCCCACCGCCTGCTGACGGCCCCTCCGCCCGCCGACCCGTCCAATCCGTGAGGCAGGTGCCGTCCCCCTCCGGCAGGACCCGGGCAGCGACGAGCCGGTCAACGGCCGAATGCCTCGCCCGGCAGGACGCGGGTCCTCATCTCGCGTACTCCACCCCGCCCCGTTCCCCGAGCGGACGAACGGCGAAGTCCAGGTGCGGCAGCAGCGTGCCCGTCCACCGGCGAACACCTCCGGCCGTCCGAGGAACACCGAGGTCACCTCAGCCCAGGGCACCGTGGTCGATCTCGCCTGCACGTACGACTGCGGTACAGACGGCAGCAAGATCCGCACCCGCACCGACACGGTCGGCGGACCCGGGCGCACCCACCCCCTAACGACGGAGCGGGCCGCTTCACCTACGCCAGCGAGTTCCGACGAGGCCCAGCAGCCGACGGCCGAGTCGAACACCAGCGGCGCGCGGTCGTACGACGCCATCGGCAACGAGGCCGCCGGCGCCGCCACGGGCCACAGCCGCGAGCCCGGGGTACGTGGAACTCCATGACCACCGGGGGCGAGGCCTACTTCCGGCCCACCGATGCCATCGGCAGCGTGATCGGCCAGGCGGACGAGGCCGGCAACAAGGTCGACTCCTTCGCCTGCAGCCCCCGACACGTCCGCATCCTGGCCCGGCCCTCCGAACCGGTGGTAGGGGGTTGCCACTACCTGTGCGCGGCGGCGGACTGTCCATCAACGATGACGCTTCCGTCCATCCCGGCCTGTCGCGGGGAGCCGGCTCACCGGACGGTTCTCAACGGGGGCGTCGAGGCCGGCAGAAGTGGTGCCAGTGCTGCCGGTTACACCGGATCGGTCGGACGATCTGCCCTTGACGGGCTGTCCCGCACTCGCTCCTGTAGCACCGACGGACGCCGCGGCCTCGGCGGTCGGGAGCGATGGACCTGGAGTTGGTGGGCACCCAGTCAGAAGTGGCTCGCTTACGCAAAGCAGGAACGTTCATCGGCCTGTCCTGGGCGCGAGGGCTCGGCGGTCCTCTGTGTGATTCTTCGAGTGATGACGAGAGCAATGCTCAGGATCGGCTCCACGACGACCGCAAGTCCTTCACATTTTCGTTCCACTGCGTGGTTGAACATGAGCAGAGCGCAACCATTGTGACGCGAAGTCATCTTGAATCGGCCTGCTGGCAGCAAAAGACTGCTGCGGAGCAAGGCCGCGCTTGCGCCCCACGCGACCCGCGGCCCAGCAGTCACGATCGCAATGTGAGGAGAACGCCGATGTCCGACGCCAGCCGTCGAGACGCCGCACAATCGATCACGCTGCCCGACGGCACCGCGATCCGAACCCGGGCGGCGGCCCCCGCCGACCTGGTGCCGGTCCAGGAACTGCATCGCCGTTGCTCGCCGGGCAGCCGAGCCCTGCGCTACCACGCGGGCAAGTCGGGGCTCTCACCCGCCGAATGGCGTCAGTTGTCCAGCCCGGAGCGCGGCACCACGTTGGTGACCACTCCGGCCGAGCGCACGGACCACATCATCGCCATGACCAACGTCATGCGTACCGATCAGCACGGGGTGGGGGAACTCGCGATCCTGGTCGAGGACGCGTGGCAGGCCAGGGGGCTCGGCACCGCGCTGGCCGAACATGCGGCGACCGTCGCCCGCCGCGAGGGACATCACGAGCTGGCCGCCGCGGTGGCGGCGAGCAACAAGCCGATGCTCCATGTCCTGGAGAAACTGGACGCGACGCCGGTCGACGCCACCAGCCCCGTGCTCGACCTGCGCATCCCGCTCTAGCCTCGCCGCTCCGGGGGGCGATGAGGCGTGCCTGAGGGGCAGTCCGGTGGTCCTACCGACGCGACGGGCGCGGCCCTTCTCTTCATCGCCGTGACCGTGGTGGCCGCCGGCGCCCACGACAACGCGTTCGGCATCGCGCCGCTCGGCCAGGTCGCCCCCCATCGGCACCACCAAGAAGGCGTTGGTGGACCAGGGCTCCAAGAGAACCGTCGTCGACCACGGCACCACGGTCGGCATCGACGTCGCTAGTGACCCGTCATGCGGAGCCACTGCATCGTTGTGACGAGTTCTTCGCCGAAGCCCTCGCAGAGCGCGAGCAACTCGCGACCCGTGGACGAGTCGAGCAGCCCTGCGGAATCGGGGAGAAGCCCGAGAGCACCGTGGCAGGCGGTCTCGACAGCGAAGTGACGCGACGCGAAATAGCCCTCGCTCGCCCGGTCCGCCAGGTCGGCGAGGTATTGGCGGTGGGCTTCCTCGGAGGGGTGAGAGTACAAGGAGCCCTCGACGAGACCGTCGAGGTAGCTCGCCAGGCCGGCCGAGGCTTCGACCACTCGCTCGACTTCGTCCACGCCAGGCGTGTGCAGCAGTTCGCCGAAGGTCAGCAGGTTGCTGATGATCTCCAACTGGAAGAGCTGGATCGTGTCCGGGTCGACTTCAGACGTGGAGAGCGGGGCCGTACACAGCTCGGCGACTGCTCGCCGGTATGCGGTATCCGACTGTTCACCAGCAGGTGATGCCGCCAGTCGGAACAGCGACTCCAGCACAGACTGGTCGATGCCCCACCCTGCGTCCAATTCGAACGCGAGCATCGGCGCACGCCACCGCCACAGGGCGAGGGCGGCAGCCTGACGCCGGTGGACGGGCCTCAGGTCCGTCAATCGCTCGGTCCGCACCACGTTCTTGAGCCAGCCCTTCTGATCTACCGCCCACCTCTTCACCTCGGGACACTGTAGAAGCCGACGCAGGATCACCTGACCGCCAGGACGGTGCCTGGCTCAAGCCGACTGCGGGAATCGGCACACCGGCTCAGAATGTCCTCTCTGGCCGCGCCCAAGCCGCCCTTGCCGAGCGCCGCGCCACCCTGCACTCCCTCAGCACAGCAGAACGCCTGCTGGACGCCGGGGACCGTGACGACATCCCGCCTCGTGCTCGTGGATGTCACCCGCCGATCTCGCCGTCGACTCTGCCCACTGCCTGCTCGACCTCGGCGACATCACCTCAGGTGCAGCCTCATTGCCGAAGGGCAAGCTCTCCTGCCGACCAGCCGTTTCAAGACGCGCGGCATCTTGCTCGCGTACCGCGCGCAAGGCCGTCTCAGCCGTCGTGAACCCGAAGCTGCGGCCGCCGATGCCCTCGACGCTCTGCACCTGGCCGAACAGATCGGAGCACCACGGTGCGCCCCGCTCGTCCGCGACATGGTTCCCGCCTTCGCGTCTCCTTGAAGGCGTGCCCGAACTGCTGCAAGTCATCGCACAACTCCGGCAGGAAGCTCATGGAGCGCCTACCCACCTGGCCCTGGAGAGCTACGACCGGACTGCCACGGTCGCTCGCGAAGCAACTACGGCGGCTGCCGACCACAGACCGGGATGGGCGGCAACCACCTCGTCCCTGTCGATGGTCCTGATGTCCATGAGAGCCAGTGCCCCGGCGATCTCCTCCTCCGACACCTCCGCCGGCGGCGGCAGCAGCTCGGCAGGGCTCGCGGATCTCGTCGGGCCACCGCGTGCAGAATCAGGACATCATCGCGTACGCGCAGCAGTCCCAGGAACTCGCGGCCGACCAGGCGTACACAGTTGGTACTGGTGAAAACGGATGCTGTGGTCCTCCGTCGCGCTGACCACCTGGATCGGCACCGTGACGAGGCCGAACGGAATCGCGCCGGACCAAACAGGCGCAGTGGCGGCTGCTTTCGCCGGCTGCCCTCCCGTTCAGTCAGCGTGCCGGGTCGGCTTTGCTCCGGTCTGGACAAGGAAGTCCGTCAGCACGTCGGCGAGCCGTTCGGGCTGGTCCTCAGGGATGAGGGTGGACGAGTCGGCGATCTCGATCAGCCGGCCCTGCGGATACAACTTGGCGAGTCGCGGGCCGTGCTCACGCGGCATCAGTCTGTCCTCGGTCGCCCAGACGACCAGTACCGGGCGGTCGAATTCACGCAGTCGCTCACTCCAGGCCAGCAGTGTCTTGCGGTCGGGTGCTCCGGTGGCGAACTTGGCGAGGTCCCTGCGGATGGCCCTGCTGCTGGTGGCGGGAGCGAACCAGTCGTCCATGATCTCGTCGGGGATCCCGTGCAGGCTCATGCCACCGTATCCGGCCCGGTTGTGGCGGAACGCGGGGATGCCCATGAGCCGGGTCAGGAGCCAGGCGCCGCCGGGGACCCTGCATAGCTGGGCCATCGCCTTGGCAGGTCCGGGGGGAAAGTTGTCGAAGGCCTCACAGGCCACCAGCACCATGCGTGCGAGCCGCTGGGCGCGCCCTTCCGACACCAGGAACTGGCCCCCGCCCCAGTCGTTGAGGACGAGGGTCACCTGGTCCAGGTCGAGCCGTTCAATGAACTCACCCAGGAGCCGGGCGACCCCGCGCTGGGACAGGTCGGCGTCCGGGTTCATCGGCTGGCGATGGCCGCCGAGGGGCAGCGTCGGCAGGACACACCGGTATCCGTCCAGCAGAGGGACCACCTTGCGCCACTGGGTCTCGTTCATCGGCAGGCCGTGGCCGAACACCAGCACGGGCCCTTCACCGCCGGTGTCCTGGTAGTCGATCGGTCCGGACGACAGCTCGATCCTCGGCATCAGACCCCCTACTTGATAGATTGTTCTACTGCAATCTTGGAGGCGAAGAGAGTTGAGGGCAATGGGACAACCGGACACGCGAGCCAGGATCCAGGGTGCCGCCGGGATGCTGTTCCGCCGTCACGGCTACTCAGCGACCGGCCTCAAGCGGGTCGCGACAGAGGCGGAAGCGCCGTTCGGCTCGCTCTATCACTTCTTCCCCGGTGGCAAGCAGCAACTGGCCGAGGACATGATCCGCACGTCGGGACCCGAGTACGGCCGAATGGTGTTGGCCCTGCTGGACAGTGTGCCGGATCCTGCCGAATCCCTCGTGCACGCCTTCGAGGCAGCCGCAAACGACCTTGCCGCGGCCGACTACGCCGACGCATGCCCGATCGGGACGGTGGCATTGGAAGTCGCCAGCAGCAATGAGGTGCTGCGGGCCGCGACGGCGGAGGTCTTCGAGGAGTGGGTCGACGCCGCGGCGCAGTGGTTCGGCCGTTGGGTGGCCGATCCAAAGGCGGCGCGATCGCTCGCCTGCTCGATGATCATGATGCTGGAGGGGGCGTTCATGCTCAGCCGGGCTGCTCGCGATACGGAACCGCTGCGGGTGGCCGGCCGATCGATGGCCGCGTTGTTGCGCACAACCGTCGCGCAGGCAGGCGAGGACTGACACTCTTCACGGGTTCGGCCCCGGCCGACGGCCACGCCGGCCGGGGCCGTCTCCTGCCGGGGCCAGGGCGGGATCGAGTTCGCGCCGGCGGAGACAGCGGGCGAGCGGCTGCCGTGCCGTGGCCGGCAGGGGGACTGCCTACGGTGTCGACAGGGCCGTTCGCTCGGCCTTCTCCAGCCAGTCGGTGTACCAGCGGGCGAACCTGACCGGCGTACCGTCCTCGTGGAGGAGCGGCGCGAGGTCGACGTCGTCCACCCGGCAGTCGGACCAGATCGTGCCGCGGTGGCTGCCGCTGATGATCAGCCACTCTCTTTGGGCACAGCCCAGGTGGGAGATCACGATCGCGCCAGCGGTGCGCTCCGGGGCGAACATGACGGCTTCCCACCGCTCGTCCCACGCCTCGATGGCGTCGTCGAAGTCCTCGATGTCGTCGAAGTCCTCTTCCTCGGGACGTTGGGCAAGAACATCATTGACCAGATCCGGGTCCGGACCCTGGTCAGGAAACGGCTCGGCAAGCCTCGACAGGTCTGCCAGGTCCGCGCCGTCGCCCTCCCAACGCCAACGGCCCTGCACGCGCCGAACCGGGAACAGGCCATACGCGGGGCCAGCGCCGCCCGCGCCAACGTGAAGCAGGAAACCCCGGTACTCCTCCGGCAGCCGCACGCCTATCTGAGCCTCGAGTTCGGCGAGCTCGCCCTGGGTGAGCGGGTCCTCCAGGACCCACTTGTGTCCCAGTGCCCCGAAAACCTTGCTGCTCGCAGGCCCTGCACCAGCCGCCTCAACCCGCTGACGTACGTCCGCCCACCACTGATCAGTCATGCGCAGACCATACGTGCCGCCACCGACATCCGGGGCGCAGGGCCTACGGATCTCCGCCTGGCCTGCTGACCCACCCATGGGTACTGGCGGGTGTCCCGGTAGCGTCCGTTCCGTGATCGCAATTGACACGCTCGTCCGTCTCTGCCCGCCGCCCGCCGATCCGCCACCCGCAGTGGACTGGCCGCAAGCTGAGCGCGCCCTCGGTACGGCTCTGCCCGCCGACTACAAGCAACTCGTCGAGACTTACGGCGACGGCATCTTTGACGAGACGATCTGGCTGCTCGTCCCCGACTCCGCCTACGACGACTGCAACCTGCACACGCGGACGACGGAACGGCACGAAATCCTGGTCGGCTGTGGGAGTTCGAGGACAAGCCGGCCGGCCTGCAGGAGGCGGGAGCGAGGGTCCTGCCGTGGGCGTTCGAGGAGGGTGGCTTTGTATCTCAATGCGGGAGTCGTTTCGAGGTGATGCCGGGAGTCACCTTCTGACCGAGTTTGCGATGTTGGTTTGTTTTGACGTCACCCGGGGGCTTGCGGTGGGACGGTGGATTGTGCATCTGCCGCTGGGCGCCTTATGGGGACGTCACAGTCGAAGGTTGATTTGTATGCCGCGATCCGCCGTGACCATCAAGGGGGCATGTCGCAGCGGCCGTTGCAGCGCAAGCACAACGTCACGTGGCGGACGGTGCGCCGGGCGCTGGACGGCAAGTGGCCGGAGCCTCGCCGACAGCACCGGCGCCGGGAGTCACGGCTCGATCCCTATAAGCCGCTGATCGACGGGATCCTGCGGGCGGATCTGGACGCGCCGGCCAAGCAGCGGCACACCGCTCAGAGGATCTTCGACCGGCTGGTCGATGAGCACGGCGCCCAGGAGATCTCGTATCCGATGGTCCGCACCTATGTGAAGGACCGTCGTCCGCAGATCAGGCGGGACGCGGGGATCGGTCCGCAGGCCATGTTCGTGCCCCAGACGCACCTGCCGGGGGCCGAGGCGGAGGTCGACTTCGGCGAAGTCAGCGTGATCCTCGCCGGTGAGATGACGCGGCTCTACCTGTTCTCGCTGCGCCTTTCGTACTCAGGCAAGGCGGTGCACCGGGTGTTCGCCACTGCAGGTCAGGAAGCCTTCTTCGAAGGACAGGTGCACGCGTTTCGGGTCATGGGCGGCGTCCCGCGTCGACACATCCGCTACGACAACCTGCGGGCCGCGGTCGAGCGGGTGCTGGGTTTTTACCGGGGCCGGGTGGAGGCGGACCGCTGGACCGCGTTCCGTTCGCACTGGGGCGTCGAGGCGTTCTACTGCCGGCCCGGCATCGAGGGCGCCCACGAGAAGGGTGGGGTCGAGGGGCAGATCGGCTACTACCGCCGCAACCACTTCGTGCCCGTTCCCGAGGTCGCTTCGCTCACCGAGCTCAACGCGATGGTCGACCAGTGGGATCAGGACGACGAGGCACGGCGGCTGCGGGGCCGCACCCGCACCGTCGGTGACTACTTCTCAGGTGAACAGCAACTGCTCAAGTCGCTGCCGACCGAGCCGTTCGAGACGGGCCGCTGGTTCACCCCCAGAGTCGACCGGTTCAGCCAGATCAGCGTCCGCGGCAACGCCTACTCGGTGCCGGTCCGTTTCATCGGCCGCCAGCTGCGGGTTCTGCTGCACGCCAACGAACTGATCGTCTACGACGGCCGCACCGTGGTCACCCGGCACGAGCGCCTCGGCGGCCGCAACGACTCTCGCCTGGTCCTGGACCACTACCTGGAAGCTTTGCTGCGCAAGCCGGGCGCTTTCCCCGGGTCAACGGCGCTGGAGCAGGCCCGCTCTGCGGGCCGGTTCACCCCTGTCCACGACAAGTGGTGGGCAGCGGCGAAAGCCGCCCACGGTGATGCGGCCGGCACCCGGGCCCTGATCGAGGTGCTGCTGCTGGGCCGCCACAGGGACCACGAGCAGGTTGTGGCCGGGCTGGCCGCCGCCTATCGGGCGGGTGCTCTGACCGCGGACGCGGTCGCGCTGGAGGCCCGCAAGCTCGCCGAATCGGACGGGGACCCGGCCCTGCAACCCCGCCCCCGAGCAGAACCGGCGGGGACGGAGGACGAGGGGCCCACCGCGTCGGTGACCTTCCTCGCCGACTGGCGGCTGTCCCATCTGCCGCCCGACAACCGGCCGCTTCCTTCGGTGGCCCACTACGACCAGCTCCTGCAACGGCCCGGCCGCACGGCCGACACGAAAGAAGGATCATGACGCGCAAACGCGGACTCACCGAGGAAGCCGCCACCGCCTCCATCGACCAGGCATGCCGCATGCTGCGGCTGCCCACCATCCGCCAGCAGTTCAAGGACCAGGCCGACGGGGCGGCCCGCGACCAGATGTCGTATCGGGCTTTCCTGGCCGAGCTGCTGATGGCCGAGTGCGACGACCGGGCCCGACGCAGGTCCGAACGCCGCATCAGGGCCGCGGCCTTCCCCCGCGAGAAGAGCCTGCGTCCCTTCGACTTCGACGCCAATCCCAACGTCGACCCCGCCACCGTCAACACACTCGCGACCTGCGAGTGGGTCAAGAAGAGCGAACCCCTCTGCTTGATCGGCGACTCCGGACCGGCAAGCCCCACCTGCTGATAGCCCTGGGCACCGAGGCCGCCATGCAGGGCTTCCGCGTCCGCTACGTATTGGGCCACCAAACTCGTCAACGAGCTGGTCGAGGCCGCCGACGAGAAGCAGCTGTCCAAGACGATCGCCCGCTACGGCCGTGTCGATCTTTTATGCATCGATGAACTCGGCTACATGGAACTCGACCGCCGGGGCGCCGAGTTGCTGTTCCAGGTGCTGACCGAACGCGAGGAGAAGAACAGCGTCGCCATCGCCTCCAACGAGTCGTTTTCCGGGTGGACGAAGACGTTCACCGACCCGCGGCTCTGCGCGGCGATCGTCGACCGGCTTACCTTCAACGGTGCCATCATCCAGACCGGCACCGAGTCCTACCGCCTCGCCCACACCAAGGCCCTGGCCGAACAGACCGCCGTCGGCTGAGAGCCGGAGCCGGGTGCTTGCGCGGTACTTGGGACCGCGCAAGCACGTCTCATGCGCCGGTGACTCCGTCGATCCGCTCGCGAATGAGATCAGCATGGCCGTTGTGACGTGCGTATTCCTCGATCATGTGCACCATGATCCAGCGCAGGGAGACCCCCTCATCGCCGACGAAACCCGCTTCCTTTTCGGACAGGCGACCGGAATCGTCCAGCGACGCGTCCGCGATCAACTCACGGCCTCGGGCGACCTCGGCCTGCCAGGCAGCCGTCGCCTCATCGAGCCCCCGGTCCGGCCGGAGCGCATAGCCGTCGACGTTGCTCTCCCCGAAGACCGGCGGCACATCCTGACCTGCGAATACACGCTGGAACCAGTTGCGTTCCACCTCAGCCACGTGCTGAACGAGACCGAGCAGCGTCATCGACGAGGATGACACTGCAGCAAGCCGTAATTGATCATCCTTGAGGCCCGAACACTTCAGGGCAAGCGTTGCACGGTGAAAGTCCAGCCATGCCTCCAGCATGGCGCGCTCGTCAGCATGCGCGGGTGGGATAGGCCGTCCATCCGGTGTTGTATTCATCGGCACACCATGGCAGGAACCGCCGTCGCCCATGACCACCTTCGCTGGCGACGAACACGCATCCCCTTCCCCGCCGGGGCGGGCCAGTGACATCAAAACTCACTGACATTGATCTTGCTGAACCACGCGAGGTGACTCCCGGAAGCACCTCCAAATGACTCCCCAATGAAGCGACACAGCCAAGGAGGGCACGGCAGCGTTCCTGTACTGGCTGGCGCGGCCCCGTCAGCACCCCGACGACTGGACCGTGCTCTATAACGAGGGGCGCGGCCCACTGTGGGAGCACCACGACATGGGGTGCCTCGCCTTCCTGCTGGCGGTGCTCACCAGAATGGCGAAAACGGAGTACTTCGGCGAGCTCTACGACGTGCTGAGGCCGACGGAGCACCGCTTCGCGACGGCCGACCAGGCCCTTGGTTGACCGGGTCGCGATGCCGTAGGCCGCTTCGGCGCTCAGTCACACTGTCCGGTGACCGCTCGTGTCAGGATTCTCAGCATGTCAGCCGACGGGTTGTGCCGACTGGCCCGGGCGGGGTAGCCGGGGGTCGGGTTGTCACGCTTACGGCAGAGATCGCCTACAGCACACTCAGCAGGTGCTCGCGGCCGGCCGACCCGTATCACCGAGCCCGTCACTCGAGCGCATGGGCGTGGGGCAGGACGTGGAGATCGAGCCGGCCCGGATGAAGGCACAGTTGCCGGCCGGCTCCGCCCCGGCGGTGGGCGGCGACGCGGCGTTCACCACCGCCCTGTCGGCCCTGCTGGACGCGGCACGCAGCCTCGGTGGTTCGGGTGTCTCGGCAGGTTCAGCTCTGCTCGGAAACAGGCGACCTCGCATCGAGAGAGGTATGGCTCAGTTGCGAGGGCTCGTAGTGACGTGACGTGGCGTGGTGTCGTCGACCATGTGGGCGACCATCGGGGCCGGGGCCGGGGGTCAGAGCGCCCGCAGTGTCGCCGCTGTCTTGTACGTGCGCAGCACCGGGGCCGTTTCGATGTGTGTGACCGCCTCGCGTGCCAGGCGCTGTGTCAGGTACGTGTGGAGCGCCTCCGCGTCCCGACACAGCGCGTGGGCGACCAGGTTCGTCGGCCCGGTCGTCGCCGCGACCACCGCCAGTTCCTCGTGGCCCGTCAACGCGGTCGCCACCGCGTCCAGGTGCGCCGGCGAGATCTGCATCCACAACAGCGCGGACACCGTGACGCCCACCAGTGCCGGATCCATGTCCACGTCGAAGAACAACGCGCCGTGCGCCCGCAGTTGGGCAAGCCTGCGGGCTACTGTCGACGCCGTTGTGCCGGTGGCCGCCGCCAGATCCGCGTAACTCACCCGCGCGTCTTCGCGTAGCGCGCCCAGCAACACCCGGTCCGCGTCGGTCAACAGGTACGGCTCTTCCTTGGGCACCGCCGTGGGCCCTGGACCGCCGGCTGCGTCCCGTTCGGCGCGCAGCCGGGCCTGCTGGTCCTCGTCCAGGACGTTCACTCGCCCCCGCCACGCGGTCGGCCCGCCTAGGTAGGTGTGCAGCAGGTAGTGCGCGGAGACGGAGGTGATGCCAGCAGTGCGTGGTATGTCGCGCAGCAACAGCGCGTGGGCGTCCGGACCGGACGGCGGTGTGTGGATGATCGCCACGATCTCCGTGCCGCCGGACGTCAGCCGTACCCACGAGGTGTCCGGTCGGCGCGCGAGTGCCATGGCGATGTCCTGCGCGCTTCGTGACGCAGCCGTCAGCCGCACGAACCACTGGTGTACGCCGGCGCTGCGCGGCGTCGGCAGCGTTACCACTCGCAGCCCGGCCTGTGCGTACAGGCGTCGGTAGCGGCGGACGACGGTCTGCGTCGAGCAGCCGAGTACCTCGGCAACGAGCGTGAACGGCGCCCGCGCGTCCACCTGCAGGGCATGGATCAAGCCCCGGTCCACATCATCCAGCACGAGCATATCGAGCAAACTAGCCGATCCGAACGGAAGTAATCGCCGATCGACTGACACGAAATGGAAGTTCGTGCGGGTGGGTGGGCACGGTGGTCACCGGTCTGCCGCCATCCGTATCTCTGGGGGAGAACGCATGTCCCGCACCACTGGTGAACCCGCCACCACGCCCGCCACACCGCGCACCGCCTTCGCCGGCGCTCCGTACCGATGGCGTTGGATCGCGCTCGCCGCGCTCCTTGCCGCCGAGGCCATGAACCTGCTCGACGCCACGATCGTCCAGGTCGCCGCCCCTGTCATCCACACCGACCTTGGCGGAACGGACGCCACCATCCCGTGGTTCAGCGCCTCCTACACCCTTGCCTTTGCCCTCGGCCTGCTCACCGGCGGCCGCCTCGGCGACATTCACGGCCGCAGGCGCGTCTTCCGCGCCGGGATCATCGCGTTCGCCTTGACCTCACTGGCGTGCGCGCTCGCTCCCACCGCCGTCGTCCTCATCACCCTGCGCGCTGTGCAAGGCGTCGCCGCGGCCGCGATCATCCCGCAGACGTTCGGGCTGATCCGCGCCATGTTCACAGGCCCCGAACTGTCCAAGGCCCTCGGCATGATCGGTCCCGTCATGGGGCTCTCCGCCGTCGCCGGACCGGCACTCGGCGGTGTCCTCACCCACGCCGACCTGCTCGGCGCCTCCTGGCGCGCCGTCTTCCTTGTCAACCTTCCCCTCGCCGCGGCCGTCCTGGCGGCCGCACCCTGTCTGCGCGAGGACCGCGCCCCTGTCCGCCCCGGCCTGGACCCCGCCGGCACCGCACTGGCCATGCTCGGCACCGCCCTGCTGGTGTGCCCGCTCGCCACCGGCCGCCCCGGGCCCGCCGCGTGGGCGACCGCCGCGGCCGGCGCCGCCGTCCTGACGGTGTTCGTCGCCCAGCAGCGCCGCACCGCCCGTCGCGGCAAAGCCCCGCTGATCGAACCCGCCCTGCTGCGCGGTCGCTCCTTCCCCGCCGCACTGGCCACATCCACGCTGTTCTTCGCCGTGATGAACGGCGTCATGATCACCGTCGTCCTCCACGTCGAACTCGGCCTTCACGACGGGCCGCTCACTGCGGGGCTCACCCTCCTGCCCTGGTCCACAGGACTGGCCGTCGCCTCCTGGGCGGCCGGAAGCCACCTCGTCCCCCGGTACGGCAGCCGCGTCATGCACGCCGGCATCGTCACCCTGGCCGGCGCACTGGCCGCTGCCGCGTTCGCCTACCGCGCCGCCGCCCCCGACGCCTACCCGACGGCACTCCCGCTCGCCCTCGCGCTGGCGGGGCTGGGCAGCGGGCTGTTCACGCCGCCGTTCTTCACCTCCGCGCTGGAGGCCGTCGGACCGCAGGAGACCGGCTCCGCTGCGGGGTTGCTCAACGCCGTCCAGCAACTCGGCGGAACCCTTGGTGTCGCCCTCATCGGCGGGGTCTACCTCGGCACGACCGGCGGCCCCCGCACCGCGGCCGAACACGCCCTCGCAGCGGCCGCCGTGCTCCTGGCCGCCACCGCGGCGGCCGCCGGTGCGATGACGGCTCGCCGTACCCGACCGGCCCCTGCCGCCTACGAGTCAGGGGAGGAGTAAGGCTGACTCCCACAGCGGCTGTCACATCCGCGAGCCCGAGCATGCCGGCCCCGGTGACCGCCTCGGCCGGCGCGTCCGCCCCGACCTCCTGGGCCCCGAATCCGATCACGGCGGCCAGGTGCACCATGCTCCTGGAGTCCGGCCCCGCCGCATCGACCGGCAGGTCCTCGCCGGCTTCGAGCGCCCCGCGCACCAAGGCGTGGCTCGCCGCCCCGCGGTACGGCTTCACGAGCCGGCCGGCGACCTCATCCGGCACGGTCTGCCCGCACGCAGCAGACGAAGCCCCTGAGGACGTGCAGGTTGTCAGGCATCCCTTTGAACTGGCGGAAGACAGCCGAGGCGGCGGCCGTGTTCGGCGGGCTGCTGGCCGAGCTGCTGCCGGAGGGCGGCGAGGGCGGGGCGATGGACGTGGAGATCGTGCCCAACAACATCAACAGCGTCCGCCTGAAGCTCAAGCGGCTGGTCGTATGCGGAATCCGGGTCGAGACCGAGCAGGGCTTGTTCACCCAGCCGCGGCCATGGCCGCCCAGCGAACCCGCGGCCAGGCCGCCCGCCTCAAGCGAAAGGGCAGCACAGGCACATGGCACCCTCTGAGTTGCCGATCAGTCGATGCGGTCGCTCAGGCCCAGCACCTTCGGGTCGTCGCTGGGGAAGTTCCTGGGCATGCCCGGCACGTCGATGGTGCGCCCGTACACGCCGGCCAGGAACTCGACGGCACCGACTGGGAACTCGATCCAGTCGGCGTTGTCCGTGCGGACGACCACCGGCCATGCGTCCGGATCCGCAGGGCTCGTCTTCCAGTAGAAGGTGTCCCCAGAATTGGACGACGCCCAGGAGATCAGGCCTCCTGGCTGCGGGTAGGGAACGTAGTCCCCGGTGTCGCCCATCTCGTACAGATCCTGAAGGATCTCGTCGTCCCTGGACGCGGACGCCCATGGCGCCTCGGCGCCGGGCGTCGGAAGGGACACCATGAGGAAATCGTCGATGACAAGTGTCGGGTACGCCTCTGCCAGAGAGCGGAAGTCCGAGGGCAGCGACGTCCCGAGGCCCGCCTCGAGGGCGGCCCAGTCCATGCTTCGTCCGCCTGGCACACGCCACTGTGTCATCGAAGGCAGCGCGGCCTCCAACTCTTCGACCCTCACCATGTCGTCTGCCATTCCGGGGAGTTCTCGACCACGACGGTCTCGAACAATACTCCGTCCTCGACGCAGACAGACACGGCGACATAACTGCTCAAAAAGTTACGAACCGCCCTTTCAGGACGGTGCGGTGGCCGCAGCCACGAACATTGGCAGTGCCAGGAAGAGCCGGTCTGCATCGGCCCGTCCTCGCTGTTCGGCGATCCAGCCATCCGCCTGCCGGCGCGTGACGGCGCCGGTGGAGCAGGCACGTTCGGCCAGTCCGGCCAGCAACGGCAGCATCTCCGAGCCGGTGAACACACCGGTGTGCACCTCAACCGTCACCTCCTCGAATCCGGCATCCAGTAGCAGATTGCGGTACCGGCGAGCGACGCGGGGGCCTGCGACCAGGTCGGCGCGGACGTGCACGATCGTCCTGGTCAGTGCCGGGTCTGCGGACTCAATGACGAAGGTGTCCCAGTCCTGTCCGATCAGCACGATCCGCCCACCGGGCGCGAGGACCCGGCGGGCCTCCGCCAACGCCCTCTCCGGCTCCGCCAGTTCGTGGAACACCTTGTCGGCCCGATAGCCGGCCATGGAGGCGTCCGCCAGCGGCAACTCGTACGCTCCGGCCACCCGGAAGTCCGCTTCCGGCCACCTCCTGCGAGCGACGTTGATCATCCGCGCGTCCGTGTCCACCCCGGCTGCCTTGACGCCCCGCTCGGCGAGCTCCGCCACAGCGCGCCCGGCTCCGCACCCGACGTCCACCACAGACGTTCCGGGCTCTGCACCGAGCAGGCCGTAGCTACGCACCCTGAGTTCCCCGGCGCCCGGCAGTCGCTCGGCTGCGTCGAGCAGCGTGATCAATTCGTCCGTCGACACATGGGTCGTATCCGTGGTCCTGGTCATGGGCGCCAGGTTGCGACTTAATGTCGGCATGAAGTCAAGCGAGTACGGGGCGCCTGTCCGCGGCGAGGACGGGACGCTCAGCATCGGAGCCTTAGCGGAACGCTTCGGTCTGGCCACGCACGTCCTGCGCCACTGGGAGGCGATGGGTCTACTGGCCCCCTCACGCGACTCCGCCGGCCGCCGCCGCTACGACTCGACCGATCTCACCCGAGTCGCCGTCATCCTGCGCGCCAAAGAGGCCGGACTGTCCCTGGACACTATCCGCACCTTGTCGGCCACGGTCGATCCCGCGCAACGACGTGACATCCTGCGCGAAGAGGCCGAGGCGCTGCGCACCCGCATCGCGGCCGCGCAGGCGTCCCTGGAAGTTGTCGAGTGCGCGCTCGACTGCAATCACGAGAGCTTCACCCAGTGCGCGCACTTCCGGCAGCTGGTGGCGCAGCGCATCGGCCCGGACGCCCCCCACACGCCTCGGCACGTTCCCACGCCCCCGTGCGGGACGGTACGGCGGTGACGGGGCAGCGCCCTCGCCCCCGCGCAGGCCGGCCGAGCGGCGTGTGGCCCGCGTCCCTAACGGACCGTCCACGTGATCGAGTTGGTCGCCTCGGTGAGGGCCGCAGGGTCCCGTAGGGCCGTCGTGCGGTCGGTCACAGTGGCCGTGACCCGGTGGCCGTGACCGTGGACGCCCAGTGCGTGGGGCGTCACCACGCGGGCGCCGGCCGCCCGGGGAACCTCTTTGCCGTCGACGTACCAGGTGAGGCGGAGGTCGGCGAGGCCGGTCAGCGGGGCGAGGCGCACCACGAGCGGCCGGTTCTTGCGGACCGGCTCGGTGGTGGGTACGGGGGAGGTCAGGGCGTCCGCGTCGGCGTAGAAGCCGGCGATCATCGCCTCGCGCCCGACGACGTTGAACTCGGTCGAGGCCAGTGTGCGCATGAGGGAGGTGTCGGTCGGACGGTGGATGCCGGTCTCGTAGTAGCCGCCGCCCTCGTAGGTGCCGACCACCGAGCCGGTCGGGTCCTGGGTCCCCGTCCAGCGGCTCCACTTGGCCGTGGCCGGGTCGCGGGTGAGGGTGAGGTTGGCCGCGGCCGGTTCCTCGGCATAGGGATAGGCGCCGTAGCCCGGGTACTGGTACTCGTCGGCCAGCTTGCCTATGGAGTGGCCCAGTTCATGGGCTCCTATGAGGTACGACCGTTCGTTGTCGGAGGACATCGTCGCCACGCCGTGGAAGGGAGAGGCCGGCGGCAGGTCGGCGGTGGAGTAGCCGGCGCCGCCGTACTTGGCGGAGTTGGCGACGACGAAGACGATGTCGGCGTCCGGGGCGAGGCGGGCGTACCGGGCGACCGCGTCGGTGTCGACGCACAGCAGGCGTTCGAGGCCGTCACAGAAGAAGGCGGAGCCGAGCGCGGTGTCCTTCACGACGTCGGCGGTCGGGTCTCCGGAGATTCCGGACTCGGCAGAGACGGCGTCGACCAGCCAGACGTTGAACAGGCCCCGGTAGCTCCGGTACGGCTCGACGGCGAAGATTGCGTCCAGCTTCTCTTCGGCGTCGGCGGCGAACTCGTCCTGCTCGTCGGCGGTGTAGCCGTCACCCATCACGACCAGGTCGAGACGCCCGGAGACCGGTCCGGTCCGCTCCAGCTGCCGCACCGCCGGCTCGGCGGCCGCCCGCGCCGGGCGGCGGGCCGCCTGGCCGTGCACCGCCAGGGGGGCCGGGACGCTCACCTGACCGGGCTCGCCCGCGGGGTCGGGGAAGTACTCGATGTGCTGGGTGCGCTGTGCGGGGGCGGCTGCCTCGGCCGTCCCCGAACCCGTCCCCCCGGCCAGCGCCGCCACGGCGGCGAGGGCGGCCGCGGTGGCGGTGATCCAGCGTGTACGCGATCTTGCGCGGTGCGGCACGGCGACCTCGCTAAGTGTTCAGTTAAGTACATTTAATGGCGCGCTTAACTTAGGGGCGTGGGCGCCCAACTGACAAGGCACCGAAGAACGTTGGACGTGCACGGGTCACCCGGTGCTGGCGGCCCCGTGCCGGACCGTGGCCGGGTCGTTCGGCGCGTAGCTGGGTGCCATGGCCGTCGGTGGCACGGGAGTTGAGCTGGTGTGGGCGGGATGCGCCGGCACTGGAGGAGGTAGTGCTCGGTGATGATGTCGGGGGCCGATCGACGGCTTGGTCGCGGCTCGCGGGCGTTGGACGCGGCGCCGGTGGGTGCCGGGGCCGGCCGCGGCGAGGTCGGTGCTGAGGCGGGTGACCTGGAGGGTGCCGGTGGGGGAGCGGAGGGAGATCTCTGCGATCCCCTCCCACTCCCTGGTGCCCGGCGGGGGGGGAGCTGGGGATGGGCAGTGACCGTGACGTCGACGTCGCCGGTGTGGATGCCGGTGTGGACGGTGGCGTCGCCTGCGGTGATGCCGACGAGCCCGGTGCGTGAGGCGTCCGTCTCCTCGTCGGCGAACGGTCGCCGGTGGTCGGTGACGAGGAACTGGTGGTAGTGGACGCCGACGGGACGGTTCCCGGTGGTGATGGGATCGGTTGTCGCGGTTCTTCGTGGCTCCAACCGGCGTACCAGCGGGAGAGATTGAACTCCGCTCGGACCACCTACGCCGACGGCGCCCGACTGATGGCACTTGGAGCCCGGACTCAGCTGGCGCCTTCGCCGCACTGAGCAAATTTTTTCCCGGTCGGGTTGGAGTCGGAGACGACCACGCGTGGCTCACCTGGACTTTTGGCCCGGTTCCATTCAGTGAGGCCGGTAGCGGTTCGCTTCCACGCCTTGCCGTCGCGATCGAGAAAGCCCTCGTATGCGACTTGCCAGTCGAAGAGCCCCAGCGGCCGTAGCGGCGTCCAGTGTCGTCCGATCCTGGGATTGCCGACCTTCATGTCCTCTTCGCTGTAACCGACTTGGGAGCAGGGGCCCATGTCCGTCTGCAAGCGGGCCCAGACCAGAGATTTCCCGCTGAGTTCTATGCGAATGTATGTCTCAACGTGCGTGACCGGGTCTGGCGACCGATTGACGAGGTGGATGCGGCGGGGTGACCCGATGGCACCGGTGCCCTCCACCCAGTAGGTCACGCGCGTTGCCTGATCTCGAATCTCCCGCTGGGCGTCCTCGCGTGACTGATCAAGCTGGTCCTGGGCGACTCTCGCGTCGAAGTAGGTGGCACAGGCCGTGGCGATGAGGCCGACGACCGCACCCAGAACTCCAACGGCGGTAGCCACCTGCGTCCAGGGGATCCGCTGCCACCATCGTTTCGGCGGGTCCGCCGGTTGCTCCCTCATCCGTGCTCTGACGACATCAGGAGACCTTCTCTGTCGTGCGAGTCGCAACCGGGCCTGGCGCTGCGAGTGGTTGGCCATTCATCCCCCTTTGCCTCTCCGCAGCGGAGACGCTGAGTTCTCTCGATTGGCTCCCACCAAGTTCTACTGGCTCACTTCCCGATCCGAAGGCCGTACGCCCCAGCGGCCGCCGGCTGCGCGATTCTCGCCGACCCCACCCGCAGGCGCCATCTGCCGCGTCCAGGCCCCTGGTCGCGGCCTGCGCCCGGACATGTCCGGCACGGCTGCCTCGCTGCTCGTCCCCGTCTGTATCCCGCCCGGCGCGGAGGCCGAGAACATTCCTCGGCACCGCGTATGAGCCGGTGCGGGCGATCGCCGCGGCACTCAGCAGCCACGACCACCGCACCTCGACCGCTGTCCCGACAACCCCAACCGCCTGCACAGGGAGATCGGCCAGGTCATCGAATGGCTCCGGCACTTCGGCTACACCGTCCACCCCGAACGCGTCGCCCGAGCGATGGACTTGGCCGCTTCGACCCCGCGACTTGGGGATCTCCCGCACCCGCCGTCTCGGCCCTGCCGCCGCCCGGTTCTGCCGCGACGCACACGGCCGCCTCCACCTCCCCGTCGGCTGTCGCCCGGGCACCTTCCTCAACCCGACGCCCGCGCAGAAACCAAACTCAACGACGTGATAAACCAGTTCGGCTCACACATCACCGCCCGATCCGCGGCCAGCCACCCGCAGAAAGAAGACTGCACCGTGTTCCAGGAAACCCCCATCTTCAGCCGCCTCGTCGCCGAACGCGGTGACGTCCCTACCCAGGTACGCGGTGAAGCCGAGCGTATACACCGCGACCTGGCTCGGGTGATGACCTGGGCGCCCGCATCCGACCTGCCCGGCCGTACAACGCCACACAGGACGACATGGTGACTGCGTGGACGCTTCAAGATCCGGCCCACCTGTACCGACGCGCTGCGGCATCGGGAAGGCGGCGGTGCCGGTCCACCGTCTCCCGGGCACAGCCGCAGCATGGACGAGTACGACCGCATGACGTCGGCGGCGCGATTCGCATCGCCGGGCAGTTGCGCAAGTTCGCTGCCCGCCCCGCGCCCAGGCCTCCGACGCTTCGGGAAGTGACGTCTTCCAACTCCTCGATCGTCCGCCGGTTTCTCCTGGCCCGAGACGCCGTATCCGTCGGCGGCTGGTGCTGTGAGACCTCCACCAGCACGCCGCCCGCGGCATGGACGGCAGGGTCGGAAGCGGCGCTTGTGTTGTGATGCCGCTCCCGGTACTGACACCGGCCGGCTCTCGGGACGCCACACCGCCTCCTGGGGGCCGGTTGCCGCTCAGGCGCGGGACGCCGCACACACTTCGCCAGCAGCACGCCACTGACCGCGTACCTGCCCCACCACGGGACGCTCGATGTGGCTCTGGACGATCGCGGCTCGGGTCCTGCCGGGGAGGCGATGTACCGGGCCTGGCCGCGCCCTGCGCTGGCCTGCACCCAGTGCGGTGGGCCGATGTATGCCAAAGCCTCCGAGCGCGAGTGTTTCTTCGCCCATAACCGTCGCTCCCCGGCCTGTGCCGGCGCCGGTGAGACGGAAGCGCCACCGGAGCCTCAAGCGAGCCTTGGCCGCCGCTGCGCGGGAGGCCGGCCATCGGACGCAGCACGGCTGGACCGCCCCCGAATACGTCAAGGCAGCTGACGACCACGCCGCATCGACCCGGACAAGGCCGCCCCCCATTATGACGGGGGGTGGTCCTGCCGCGCTGCGGGAGCCGAGGTCAGTGCTGGCCGACGCCAGTGACATCGACCTGATGTATCCGTGCCGGTTTCATGCGGGAGAAGGGAGTTCGGCTCCACAGTCCCCGCCTGAGACCGCTGACCAGTTGCTCCTCCCGTTGAACCGGCGTGGTGTGCAACGTCCCAATCTCCATCGCTGATCCACTTTTCTGCAGTCCGGGACCGACGGGACGGAACATCGGTCAGGATGGGTGTGTGATGAGCGAAGGCGAACGGGAACTGTGGTTGCGCCTGTCAGGGCCGGAAGGTCAACTGCGGGCTCTGACAGACTGGTTACGTCATCTCCCGCCCGCCCCGGGCGAGATGGGCGGGGCGCTCGCGTGCGGATCACGGTGAGCACGCGAGATGGCCGCACCGTAGAGGTGGACGGCAAGGCCGTCGATCCCCAGGCGCTCGCGCGGGATATCGAGCGCCTCCTCAACAGTGACGAATTGGAGGGACAACCGCAGTGACGCGGTTACCGGACCCGGACCGCTCGCGCGCCATTCTCATCGGCACCGGCACCCACGCCGACGGATCCGGCCTGCCCAGCCTGCCTGCCATCGGCGCCAACCTCGCAGATCTACGGCAGGTGCTCACCGATCCGGCCACCGGCTCCCTGCCGCAGGAGCACTGCATCATCGTGAGCGATCCCGCCACCGCAGGCGAGGTGGGCAGCCTTCTGGCCCGCGTCGCTCAGGAAGCGACCGACCTGCTGTTCGTGTACTACGGCGGGCACGGGCTGGTGGACGACCGGGGCAGGCTACACCTCGCACTGCCCCACACCGACGCCGCGCACGTCCGCTGGACCGCGCTGCCGTTCGAAACCCTGCGGGAAGAACTGCTCGACAGCCCTGCGGCGATCCGGGTGCTGGTGCTCGACTGCTGCTTCTCCGGACGCGCCATCGAGGCGATGACCAGCGGGCACAGCACGGTCGCCGGGCAGATCGACGTCGCCGGCACCTACACGCTCGCCTCCACCTCCGCGAACGCCGTCGCCTACGCACCCCAAGGCGCGACGCACACGGCGTTCACCGGCGCCCTGCTCACGGCTCTGCGAGGGCCGGTGGCACTGAGCCTGGACGACCTCTTCGACGAGGTACGACGCGATCTCGCAACACGCGATATGCCGCGACCCCAGCGCCGGGTGGTCAACAACGCCGGCAGGCTCATCCTGGTGCGCCCTCCTGATCCGAATGCGCCTCGCCCTGCCCTTGCGAGCGACCCGCCTCCCACCGCGTGGACGGATCCAGGCGCCTCTGTCCCACCGCTGCCCCTGTGGCACCAAGGCAGCGTGACAGCCCTGCCGAAGCCCCGCCGTCCGAAGGCGAAGATCCGCATCCCGACCTGGGTGTGGCCGCTGCTCATCGCCGCGGTGGCCGGACTGGGCGGGTGGTACTGGCTGCACACGCAGACACACTGGAGCAAGGGCGACCTCAAAGACGCGGTGCAGCAGGCAGCCGCGGAACTGGGCAAGGACACGAGGCTCGCCGACAGTCCCCTCGAAGCGTACATCGGACAACTCATCGACGAGTCGGGTAAGGGGCCACCACACGGGTCCACGCCCTCGGTGGAACACGTTTCGCGTCCCGACGGCGACAGCAACGCTGGTGACTACGAAGTCACCAGCGAAGGCATGGCCTTCTGCATGCACGTGACCACCGCCGTCAAGGCTCCCGGCCACGACCTCGTCCCCGCCACCGTCACCTTTTCCGTCACGGTCACGGACGGCAGCTGCCCTACCGCCAACCGTCCGAGCGCCGGCAATGGATCGGCTCCGTCATCGACACCTTCGAAGACCCGTTAGAAGAGGCCGGGCGCTGGGCCCAGGAGATCGCTGGCCGTGTCCGTCACAGGAGTGCGATCCCCAGCGCCCGGGGCCGCGGTCGGCTGAGCCGACGATGCCGAGACCAGTATGCGGGACGGCAGCGGCTGCACGCGCTGGTGCCGTCGGCCTGGTGGCGCACCGCAGGCGCGACCGCTGGAGCGAGGCCGTGGCGTGCACCAACCTCGGTCGCGCGCTGTCGTACCTGGGGCAGGAGACGGAGGCCATCGACGCCCGTGCCGAGGCACACGCGCTGGTTCGGGACATCAGCGATCGCCAGAGCGAGGCCGAGGCCATGCACGACCTCGGCAACGGTCTCGGCCTCGCCCCGGGGGACGTGAGGGACGCGGAGCAGCCAATCGAAGCCCACACCCCTGCCCGCGACCTCATCCATGAACTCGGTGACCGCGTGAGCGAGGCCTCGGTGTGGATCGACCTCGGTGCCGTCCTCGTGCGTGCCGAGCGCCGGTCCGAGGTGCCGATGCATCAGGCAGGCCCCGGAGCGCCTCCGGGGTACCGCCAACCGCGCGGGAGACGCCACGAAGTGGCACAGCCTCGCCGTCGTCCTGCGGGACATGCGGGGAGAGGAGACCATCGAGGCGATCGGCACTGCCCCTGGAGCGCCATCGCAGGGCGACGACTGGTACGAGACCGGACGTACCCTGCACCATCTCGCGCGTGCTCACCACGACACCGGGAACCTCGTCGCAGCCGGGCAAACCTACGCTCAGGCCGCCGACGTGTACGGCCGCGCCCAGGCCCGCGCGGAAGCTGCCGAAGCGAGGGGCACTGGGTGAACGATGCCTGAGCCACCGGGGCCCGGCCCGCCGCTGCGAACCGGGCCCGCAGTCGCCTCCCTCGGAAAGGAGTACGTCAGGGGCGCCAGTCCGCCTCCATGTCGTGGGAGTCGGTCTTGGTGAGCTTGGTCGTTCCGGTGCCGTCCGCGCGGACCAGGTACAGGTGTTCGGGGTCCGCGTCGTCGGTCCCGCCTCGGGTGAAGACCAGACGGCTGCCGTCCGGGGACCACGAGGGGTACTTGTCGTTGAAGCGGGACGAGGTGATGCGGTGCACTCCGGTGCCGTCGGGGCGGACGAGGTAGAGATGTGCGAAGCCCGAGGAGTCGACCCGGCTGAAGACGATGCGGTTGCCGTGTGACCAGTCCGGCGTCCAGTCGTGGGAGCCGGAACCGGTGACCGCCGTCTGGGCCAGGGTGGACAGCCGAATCCGCATGACCCTGCTGTGTCCGCCGGCGTCCGCCCGGTTGAAGGCGAGGTACTTGCCGTCCGGGGACCACGTCGGATGGAGGTCGTCCGCCGCGGTGTGGGTGAGCCGGGTGGCGGGAGTGCCGTCGATGTCGGCCACGTAGATCTCGCGCTGGGTGCCGACCGGCTTGGCATAGGCGATCCGCTTGCCGTCCGGGGACCACGCCGGGTCGGATGCGCCCTTGGTGCCGGGCACGGCCTTCAGGTCGCCGCCCGTGGTCTTCATCGTCCAGACGCCGTCGATTGCGCCGCCGGATCCATAGCGCACGAAGGCCACCCGCTTGCCGTCCGGGGACCAACTGGGCATCACGTCGCTGACGGTGGAGGTGTGGGTGAGTTTGACCGGCGTGCCGCCGCCGGCCGAGATGGCGTAGAGGTCCTCGACGGGAGCTCCCGCGGTGTAGCGTGCGAAGACGATGGGGTGGTCCGCCGCCGCTCCCGCGTCTCCTGCTGCGTTGAGCGTCAAGGGCACAGTCATGGCGAGCGCGGTGGCGGTCACGGCCGCCCGGCGACGCCGCGTCGTACCGGCTCCGCCCGTCCTGACGGTTCTTCGTGCCCCTCCGGCACTACCGCCGCTGCCGTTTCCGTGGTGCAGGTGCGTCAAGGTGTCCCCCCGATGGCTGTCCGCGGCCCGCCGCGGGCCGCTCCGGCGGGTAAACATCCCACCCGGCGGAGCTCCGGGGAAGCCACGGTGGCCGACGGTACGAGCTCTGTGACGTGTTCCGTACGCCGCTGTCACACGCGAGGGGTGCGGACCGGCGGTGACCGGATGTCAGGGCGCGGACGGTGACCGGGCGTCAGGGTGCCTCCGCCATGAAGTCGGCGACCAGGTCCGCCGGATTGGCGCTCGACGTCAGCTCGAACATCGCGTCCGGGTCGAACATGTCGTAGAGGATCACCGGCACCGGCCGCCCCAGCACCGCCACGATCCGGCCGCTGTCGTGGAGGCGCCTGGCCGCCGCGACGCACACCTCGTAGAACCACTCGACCAGCCGTTCGTCGCGGCCGTCCGCCTCGTCGTCGTCCTCGTACCAGAGCCCCCGGGCCTCGGCCTCCCGCCGGTGCGACCGCGCGCCGTCAGGGTCACGTCCGACGGTCCTCACCCCTTCGAGTCCCGTCTCGGGGAAGAACGCATAACTCCAGCGTGCCTCCCAGGCATCCGGCGTCTGCTGCGCCGCCGCCGTAGCGTCGGCCTCGGTCGTGTAGCCGATCGCCAGGTACGGAAGCCGCGGATCCTGGTCGACGCTGTCGATGCGGAACGTCACCGCGTAGATCCCGCTGTCCGCCGGGAACTCTCCGACGACCTCGGCGGCGACCCGTTCCACATGTTCTCCAAAGGCCATACGAGCCCTTCCTCGATGAGGTCGAAGATCATAGGGACCGCGAGGAGCAGAGCGGTGTCGCCCCCAGGCTCAGGCGGTTCGCCCGGGGCGCGACCGGACCGGACGGTCCGATCTGTCGGCTTGGTGGGCGTGACCGTGAAGAACCCACCCTCCCGAGCTGCGAGGGATCAAGAAGGGACAGCCTCTCTGCCTGATCGGCGACACCGGCACCGGCAAGTCCCACCTGCTGATCGCCCTGGACACCCAGAATCCAGGCATGGACGTTCCCAAGCTGCTGGAAGCCGCCTCACTGCTGGTCCCCGAAGCCGTCGCCACCGAGAACGACATCACGGTGAACGACGTCTGGGAGTACCTCGTCCACGACGAGTGGGAAGTCGCTCTCGACCTGTTGGAGGAGCTTGGTGATGTCCACCCGCTTCCGCTCGCCTTCTGGCAGACCCTCGCCACCGCCGCCGAGCAGTTGCGACTCGACAGGAGCGCGGCCTGGTGTCACTGGCGGTGCTTCGAGACCCGCAACGGCATCATTCGAGCCGACCTCACCCTCAGACCAGCTGACGAGGCCCGCCGGCAGACACCTTTCTCCGGAGCCGGTGTCCTACGACCGATGTGGAACACCGGAGGAAAACTCCCGACAGCCGAACCCGACCTCCACATCGCCGCCCTTTGGGTGGAGTTCACGCCTTTCATGGAGCCCGGAGGGCAGGCCACGGTGCGTCTGGCACCGCTCTCCCCGTCGAAGTGGCAGCAGCTTCAGACCGGCCAAGTGATCACCATGCACGAGGACCGGACTGTCGCTGGAACCGCGGTCGTCCTGGAGATCCAGGGCCCACCGGCCCCGCCTGCCACATTGCAGTCGTAGTCGATGAGGCGGCCGCAGAGGCGGCGGCCGAGCCCCGCACCGGTGGCGCCGTCGCCACGGCCGTCGTCGTGAACACCTGGTCCGCGCACGTCTGCTCACCCTTGGCCACGACGTCGTCAGCCTCGCCCACGAAGCGCTGATCACCGCCTGGCCCCGGCTACACCCCTGGATCGACACCGACCGGGAACACCCACGCATCCACCGCAGCCTGAACCATTGGCCACGCTCACCGGGCTAGAACAGGCGTTCCGGCGGCGTGAAGGCGCGCGGCGGCATACCGCCATCGGGCGGGCGTCGTTGCTGGCTACGGTCCGACTGTTGCCCATGCGGGTGATAGCGGCCGCGAGGTCGATGTCTCAGCCCTACCCGACCGAGTGAACCGCGTACATAACACCACCCGGCCAGACAGGGGACTGCTGTCCTGGTCATGCCCCGCTGACCAGGGGCGTCACGCGGAAACAGGAGGGCCGACCATGCGACTCACCGGACGCACCACCACCCCCGCCGGCAGACGATCCGCAGCCATCGGGGTCGGTGCTGCGGCCATCGCCCTGGCCGGTGCGTCCCTGGCCGCACCGGCAGCCGCCCAAGAGCGCGCCGCTGCCCCGGCCGGCACCTACTGCGGTCCGACCGAAAGCTTCTACGGCAACGGTCAGTGGACCTACGCCGAGGTTCAGCTGTGCTTGCAGGCCGATTCCAGCGGAGCGGTCTCCGTCGTCGTCAACACGCGACAGGTCCAGTACTACTGGGGCAGCGCCTGGTACTACGCGAGCAGCGGTTCCCCGGCGTCCTGGGACGCCAAGGGCGCGGCCGGCGTCGGCGGCACCAGCCACAGCTACGGCGTCAGTGGCCGGCAGACCTCCGCCGCCGGTTCAGCAAGCGCGGCCCTGTCGACGACCGTCTGCGGCACCTACAGCGTCACCATGACATACCACCAGGTCGGGCCGTACTGGGGGAGCGACCAGGCCCTCGACTCGGGCCAGCGCACCTACAGCATCAACGTTCCCTGTTGAGGGCGCACAAATCATCTTGCTGAGGAATCGACCTCCTCGGCGCGGGCCGGTTGCCGCCTCGGCCCGCCGCCCGCTGCTCACTCCGTGCAGCAGGCCGTCGGGACTCGGCAGCGAACGGCCCGGGACGCCCTCTCCGTCAACCGCCGGGGCGGCAATCGGCTTCAGGTGCCGGAACGGAAGCGGAGGCGGGTGTAGGGGCGCACGTCGATGACGGTCATACCCGCCGCGTGGGCTGCCTCGACGCCCTCGTCGCTGTCCTCGTAGACGGTGCAGCGCGAGGGGTGGGCCCCGAGCAGTTCCGCCGCGTGCAGGAAGATGTCGGGGGCGGGCTTTCCACGGTCGACGTCGTCACGGGTGACGAGGGCGTCGAAGTGGCTGTGGAACGGCTGGTGGCGCAGGGTCGCCTCGATGACGTGGCGCGCTCCGCCGGACGCCACCGCCATGGGGACCCGGCCGCGCATGGCCTCGACGACCTGGAGCACTTCCTGGTGCGGCCGTACGGTGTGGGCCTCTTCCAGGAACATCCGGTCGCGGTCGGCGACGAGATCTTCCACAGGGCGCGAGAGCCGCAGGGAGCGCTCGTCGACCAGGGTGCGGATCATCTCCGCCGACGACAGTCCCGTGCGCGCGTCGAACCACGCCTGCTCCAGGTCCACGCCCTCGCTGGACAGAACGGCCGCCATCGCCCGGTAGTTGGCGTACTGGCTGTCGACCAGGGTGCCGTCCCAGTCGAAGAGCAGACAACTGGCGTGGCGGGGGGAGAGATCGGGGTGCATGTGTGCCTTTCCGGTTCCGGAGCGGGTCGTGTTCGCCAGAGGGGGAGCCCGGGCCGCAGTCCGTGCGAACGGTCGGACCTTCGCACCTGGGCTGTGGTGCGCGGTCGGGCTGTGGTCACCGTCCGCGTCACTCCGCGACGCGGACGGATGCCGGCTGCGCGGCGGCCACCAGTGGCCTACCCCGCGTCTCGGGCATGTACCGGGCCAGTGCCAGCGCCGACGCCCCGGTGATCCCGGCGTACAGTGCGAACGTCCCGGCCAGTGACAGGTGCTGGACCAGCGGGAGGAACGTCGTGGCCACCACGAAATCCGCCGCCCAGTGCGCCGCTGTCGCCAGGCTCATCAGCGCTCCTCGGGCCTGGGAAGGGTAGATCTCCGCGATGTACACCCAGAACACCGCCGCCGGTCCGACGGCACCGGCCGTGATGAAGAGGCACAGCAACAGGGCGGCGACGGCCCCTCGGTCGCCGGAGAGTTCGGCCGCGGCGATCGCCACAGCGGTGAACGCCATGACAACGAGTCCGCCGATCATCAGCGGGCGTCGCCCCCAGCGGTCGAGGAACAGCACGGTGATCACCGTGGCCATGACGTTGCACAGGCCCACCAGGATCGATCCGACGATCCCTCCGGCCGGGGTCAGACCGCCTGAGGCCAGGATCGTGGGGGCGTAGTAGACAGCCGTGTTCAGGCCGGTCAGGTGGACCAGGACCGCGATCGCAAGACCCAGCGCCACCCACCGGCGGCCCGCCAGCGCGCAGGCCGGGCGCAGGCCGATACCCCGCCGCACAGTCACCGGAGCGGGGCCGTCGACCGGCCCGAGACCGAGTCGGGCCGCCGACAGCGCCGCCCGTGCGTCGTGACCGCGGCTGCGCAGCCAGTCCGGCGACTCGTGGACCAGGCAGGTCCCGGCCAGCAGGAGCAGAGCCGGAACGATGCCGACGCCCAGCATCCAACGCCAGGCGCCGGCCGGTTCCAGGGCGTAGGCGACGACGTAGGACAGCAGCAGACCGATGGTGATCATGAGCTGGTTGAGCGTGACCAGCGCGCCCCGGCGGGCGGGCGGTGCGATCTCCGAGATGTACAGCGGTACGGCGAAGGAGGTGGCGCCCAGGGACAGACCGACCAGGAAACGCCCGGCGAGGAGCGATGCGGCCCCGGTGGCGGCCGCGGACGCAAGGCTCCCCACCGCGTACACCCCCGCCGCGGTGCCGATCACCGGCAGACGGCCGAAGCGGTCCGCGAGCCTGCCGCTGCTGGGAGCCGTCAGTGCGGCTCCCAGCAGGGCGGCCGACACGGCGGCGCCCTGCGACCAGGACGACAGGCCATATTCGGCGGTCACCAGCGGCAGGGCGCCGGCGATGACGCCGGTGCCGTAGCCGAAGAGCAGCCCCCCGACGGAGGCGACGCAGACCGTCAGCGTGCGGGCCGCCGCTGGTGACCTCGTCGGAATCACCGGCCCTCCGTCTCCTGCGCAGAGGTGACCACGGCGGCGCCGCCGGCGGCGGCCGACGCCACGAACGCCCTGCCCACACGTGCCGTACGCCGGGAGTCGGCGAGCGGCACAGGAGCGGGGGCACCGTCGCGTACGGCTGCCGCGAACGCCTCGACCTGGAGCTGGTAGTGGTTGGCCGACGGGACGGTCTCCTCGTGGACGCCGTCCTCGGTGAGCACGGTGACGACCCCGTCCTCACCGTCCATCGCCCAGGCGTTGCGCACCATGAGGGTGCCGCGCGTGCCCTGGAGCTCGTAGGCTGCGCGCGGGCCGTAGTCGATGCTGTAGTCGACGACTGCGAAGTGCCCCTGGCCGAAGTCCATCGTCGCGACCGCGCTGGTGTCCACGGCGAGGCCGGGGCGGCTGCTGAAGTGGGCGCTGACCTGCCCGGGGGCCCGGCCGAAGAAGAACAGCGGGACGTCGACGGCATAGCAGCCGACGTCCCAGGTGGCTCCGCCGCCCAGCGCGGCGTCCAGCCGGATGTTGCCGCTGCCGCTCTCGATACGGAACGCGAAGGACGCACGTACCCCGCGCAGTTCGCCGATCTTCCCGGAAGCGAGGATCTCGGCGGCGCGCCGCTGCTGGGGGTGGAAGCGGTACATGAACGCCTCCATCACGGTGCGGGACGCCGCTTCGGCCGCCTTCTCGATCCGGGCGCAGTCCTCCTCGTCCATCGCCATGGGCTTCTCGACCAGGACGTGCTTACCGGCCTCCAGGGCCCGCAGGGTCCAGTCGACGTGCTGGGTGTTGGGCAGTGGTATGTAGACGGCGTCGACGGCGGGGTCCGCGATGAGCGCCCTGTAGTCCGGGTGGACCGTGGCGCCGTGGGCGCGGCCGAGTTCCGCCGCGGCGGCGGCCCGTTCAGGGCGGCTGGCGACTGCGGTCAGTGCGCAGCCGTGCGTCGCGGTGATGGCCGGGATCAGGTGGGTGGCGATGTAGGAGGTGGCTCCCAGGACACCCCAGCGCAGGGTGCTGTCCCGCTCGTCGTGTGCCGTCATGCGTACTCCCGTGTCATGCATGGTCGTCCTGGATGAATCGGGCCGCGCGTTCGGCGACCGCGGCCACGGCGGCGTGGATGTTTCCGGTGATCATGGTGGGGATGACGGAGGCGTCGGCCACCCGCAGCCCGCTGGTGCCCCGCACCCTGAGCCTGGGGTCGACAACCGCGTCGGAGTCCCCGTCGAGGCCGATACGGCAGGTGCCGACCGGATGGAACTGTGTCTGGGCGTTGGCCCGCACGAACTCCTCCGTCTCGCGGCGGGTGGCTCTCGCGCCGAGCGGGGCACGGCCGGTGGTCAGACGGGCGAGCGGATCGGTGGCGGCGATGTCGCGGGCGATGCGCACGCCCTCCGCCAGGACGTCCATGTCGGCGGCGTCCGTCAGATAGGCGGGGTCGATCAGCGGGTGTGCGTCGGGGTCCGCGGAGCCCAGGGTGAGGCGGCCGCGGCTGACGGGGCGGGTGACGCCCGGGCCGATGGTGAATCCGTGTCCGAGCCGGTCCGCGTGGTTGAGGTCCTTCATCGGCGCGAAGGACAGCTGCACCTCGGGCTCGGCCGCCGTGCTGTCCAGGCGGACGAAGCCGCCTGCCTCGCCGAGGTTGGAGGAGTCGGCGACGGGGTGGCCCTCGGCGGTGTCGTAGGCGAGCGAGACCTGCACGTGGTCGTGGAGGTTGGCGCCGACGCCGGGCAGGTCCACGGTCACGGGGATGTCCAGCGCCCGCAGGTCGGCGGCGGGACCCAGGCCGCTGAGCAGCAGAAGCTGCGGCGAGGCCACGGCGCCGGCACACACCACGACCTCCGTCGTGCAGGCCACGGAGGTCACCGTGCCGTCGTGGCGGACCCGGACACCGGTGACACGGTCGCCGTCCGTGACGAGACCGAGGACTGCGGCATCCGTCACCAGGGTGAGGTTCGGGCGTTGGAGGGCCGGCCCGAGGTGGGTACGGGCGGTACTGCCGCGGCGGGCCGGAGCGCCGGGGGTGCCGGAGGTGCGGGTCGTGCGGTACAGGCCCACACCCTCCTGCCGGCCTGCGTTGAAGTCCGGGTTGCCGGGCAGCCCGTACTTCTGCGCGGCCTCGACGAACGCGGCGGCGAAGGGGTGCGGATCGGTGTTCTCCGCCACGGGGAGACTGCCGTACGGCGCGGCGTGGGCGGGCCCTTCCAGGCCCTCCAGATACGGCAGGAGGTGCTGCGCGTTCCAGGTGTCACCGCCCCAGTGCTGCCAGGCGTCGAAGTCGGAGGCGGCACCCCGGATGTGCACCATGGCGTTGATCGACCCGGATCCGCCCACGACCCGGCCGCGCGGCCAGGCGAGCCGTCTGCCGTGGAGCGCCCTCTGCGGCACGGTCCGGTAACCCCAGTCCAGTTCGCCGCCGAGCAGCATCGGCCAGGAGGCGGGCCGGGCGATGCGCGGGTCGCTGTCCGGTGGCCCGGCCTCGAGGAGCAGCACGCTGCGTGCGGGGTCCTCGCTGAGCCGGGCGGCGACGACGCTGCCGGCCGCGCCCGCGCCGACCACGATGAAGTCGTAGGGAGTGAAGCTTTGCATGGGTGTGTCCTTCGCTCCGTGAAGCGGGGTAGGGAGGCGAGCGGCTCAGGTCGCGAGGAATCCCCCGTCGACGCCGACGGCCTGTCCGTTGACGTACGAGGAGGCGGCGGAGAACAGCCACAGCGCCACGTCGGCGACCTGGCGCGGAGTGCCGATCTCACCGGACGGGATCAGCCTGCGCCAGGTCGTCGCACCGCCGACGGCCGCCTCCGACGCAGCCAGCATCTCTGACTCGACGGGGCCGGGAGCGACCGCGTTGACGCGGACTCCCTCGCGCGCATGTTCCATGGCCGCCATCCGGGTCAGGGCCACCGCGGCGTGCTTGGACGCGACGTAGGCGCCGATTCCGGGGAAGATCGTGCGGATGCCGTGCACCGAGGTGTTGTTGACGATGCTGCCGCCGTCTTCCTGGGCGGACATCAACCGCAGCTCCTCGCGCATGCAGAGCCACAGGCCACGGGTGTTGACTGCGAAGGCCCGGTCGAAGTCCTGCGGCGTGAGGTCCGCGAGGCGTCCGTCACCGGACACACCGGCGTTGTTGAAGGCGCAGTCCACCCGGCCGTACTGCTGGACCACTCGTGCGAACAGGTTCCGGACCTGGTCCGGGCTGGTGACGTCGCAGCGGACGAAGCAGGCCTCGTGGCCCCGCGATCGGATCTCGTGCGCGGCCTCCGCGCCGCGCTCCTCGTTGCGGGCGGCGATGACGACCCGCATGCCAGCCTCGGCGAATACGGCGGCGGAGGCACGGCCTATGCCCGAGCTGCCGCCGGTGACGACCACGACCTTCCCCTCCACCGAGTCCCGGGCACCGGTTCCTTCGCTCACAGGTCGGACCCGATGCGCTGCCCCGGCCGGCCGGCGTTCGCGTCGAGCAGGCCGCCCATGCCCGCGCAGGCCCGCTCGATCTCGTTCTCGGTGACGTCGTTGAGGAAGCAGACCTGGCCGATCCCGGTGAGCATCGGCAGGTTCTGCCGGCCGTCGCGGTGCCGCACGGTGTCCGCGAGGCCGTCCAGGACGAGGGCCACGTCGCAGAAGAGCGGATGGGAGGGTTCGAGTCCCATGCGCCGTGCCACCGCGATGATGCGCTCCAGCTGGGCATCGTCGATCAAGCCGCGGTCGGCGGCGATGAGGGCGGAGAAGATGCAGTCCATGGCCACGGCCTCGCCGTGCAACAGCTCGGGAAGGGCCCGCATCTCCACCAGGGGTGAGAAGGAGTGCCCGTAGTCCACTGACCGCTGGAGGTCCTTCTCCCACAGGTTGGGCTGCAGTTCCTCGGCCATTCCCGCGATGGCCCGGCCGATGACCTCGTCGGCCACCGTCCCCGGCAGGCCGGTGCTTCCGGCCCGGGGGTCCTGGAAGCGCGTCTCGATGAGTTCCGCCCCGTACTCCTCCAGGAGTTCGAAGAGACGCAGGTCCTTGATCAGGGCCATCTTGAAGATCTCGCCCATGCCGTTGCGCAGTTGCCGGTCCGGGACGGTGGCGAGGAAGCGACGGTCGATCAGTGTCCGCGGAGGAGGGGTGTAGGCACCGAGGCGGTTGCGGTATCCCCCGTAGTTGATGCCGGACTTGGCGGCGACGCTGACATCGACCTGACCGAGCAGAGTGGTGGGCACCCGGACGAAGGGGATTCCCCGCCGGTAAAGGCTTGCTGCGAGCCCGACCACGTCCGCGACGACACCGCCGCCGATGACAATGGGCGGGGAGCTGAGGCGGTTGGTGCCGACCTCATTGAGCTTGTTGACCACTTCCAGAACGCGCTCGATGGATTTGTTCTCCTCCGAGCCGGGGAGCGTAAGGTAATCGACCACCACTTTGTTCTTCGAGAAGTAGCTGCGGATTTCCGCGCCGTACAACTCGTCGACGGAATGGTCGAGGACGACGAGGCGGGTGCCCGTCCCCCGGCGCCCGCCGGGAAGCCTGAGCAGATCGGGGTTGTCGGGGTCGAGAAGGCCATGACTTTCGATTATCTCGTACTCGACAGGTAATTCCGCCTGAATCTTCCAGCTCTGCTGACGCGGCATGTGGTTCAAGGTGACTACCTCTGGTCGGGCCGGTGGGAACGGCGTCTAGTTTGTTTCACCTCGAAACATACAGCGGGGCTCCAGCGCTGCCAACCGTGAAGAACGAGCTGAATGCCCGGTTTATGCGCCCGCTTCGATGTCCACGAGGAGTCACCCCCCACCCCTTCGGGTTCGCCGGACCGTCGGCACCCCGCCGTCTGCGATGGCCGAAACGATATTCCCCACCCACACCCGCCACGCCGAATCCGCAGCCCTCGACGTCATCCCGGCCGCTGTCCGGCGGGGCCGAAAACATGTGCCGACCGACTTTCGGGCGCGGACCTCACCCCGAGTGGACTTCTGTGATTTGTATGCGCGTTCACTGCCGATCGTGTGGCATGTATCACCGTTGCCCAGCGTGTTTCGTCTTACCATTTGAGACCCTATGGATGGCCCATACAGTCACAGCCTCACGATAAACCGCCGGTAACCCTTCCGGCGGGACCGCAGCAGAGTGCTCCTCCCTTCGCTGAAAGGCCATGCCGCGCCGCCTGACATGCCGCCAGGACTTGCCCGACGACCCTCCGGCCCTCCCGTCCGCCCCGGTATCGGGACGACCTGGGTCGCAGGTGCCGGCGGCTTCCCCGCCGACAATCGGAACCGAGGGTGCCTGGTGGAGGTGCAGTGCAGGGGAAGGCGCCGCGGGGAAGGCGCCGCGGGGAGGGCGCACGGGCTGCCGTCGGCCACCCCGTCCTGATCACCCCACGGTATCCGGCGTCGGCTGGTGGGGGAGCCAAGCCGTACGCGCCTGGCGGGCCGGGCACGGGTGCTGGTCGCCGCCGCCTGACGAATCGCCACCGTAAAGCTCTGCCTGCCGCCATGGAACAGATGCTGACGTTCATGACAGTTTGCAAGGTCCGCCCCGCCCAGCAGTGCCCCCACATCGACTCCTGTCACCGCATCACCGACGACCTCCCGCACGCGCCCACCACCGCCCGCAAAGCGCACGCCCCGCTGAGGCCCTTCTCCGGCGGCGTAACCGGCCCTGACACAAGTCGATGATCAAGCGGCGATCGGCGGGACTGCTCGTTGGTCTGGTGGCGGGCAAAGCGTCAGCCGCGGCCCTGGGTCGTGTCGGATGAACTGTGGTCGTTGGTCGAGCCGTTGTTGCCCGAGCCAGGTCCGAAGTGGCTCTCGGGTTGCTCGCGGGTACCGTGACCTGCCGGCGGCGCCTGGCCGCGTGGAACGAGGCCGGTGTGTGGGACCAGCCGTATGTGATGCTGCTGGAGAAGCTGCGGTCGGCGAAGAACCTGAACTGGTCGCGGGCGGTGATCGATTCCTCCCACGGGCGGGCAGCAAGCACCAGATCCTCACCGACGGGCAGGGCATCCCGCTCGTGGTCTCGCTGACCGGCGGAAATCGCAACGACGTCACCCAGTTGCTGCCGCTGCTGGACAAGGTCCCGGCCGTGGCCGGCGCCGTCGGCCGGCCCATACGCCGGCCCGACATGCTGTTCGCCGACCGCGGCTCCGACCACGACAAGTACCGGTGGCTGCTGTGGCAGCGGGGCTCCGACCCGTGATCGCCGAACGCGGCCCGCAGCACGGCACGGGCCTGGGCACCTTCCGCCGGGTCGTCGAGCGGACGATCTCGCGGTTCCACGGCTTCCGGTGCCTGCGGATCCGCTGGGAGCGACGAGACGACATCCACGAAGCGTTCCTCGAACTCGCCTGCCGCCTGATCACCCACCGACAACTCCAGTCATGGTGTTAGCCGTTGTCAGGCGAGTCCGCGTGACATGACTGGGAACAAACCCCCGCAGTACGCCAAGTCGGAGATCCACACCGCGTTCGGTGTACCGGGTCATCCGGGGTACATGCGTGCCATGAGCGCCGAATCTCCCTCCACCTCCGCCGCCCCAGCCGGGGGTTTCCTGGCCGAACTGCGCGACGCCGTCAGCTTCCGCGCCTTCGGGCTCGTACTCGGCGGCCTGCTGATCCAACTTGCCTTCACCGTCTCCTACCTGGGCGCATTTCACTCTCCCACCCCGCACCGGATTCCGGTGGCGGTGGTGGCCCCGGGGGAGGCGTCGGTGCAGATCGTGGCCAAGCTCAACGGGCTCGACGGCGACCCGGTGAAGGCGACCGCCGTCGCCGGCGAGTCCGCCGCCCGGGAGCGGATCATGGACCGTAGGGCGGATGCCGCGTTCCTGTTCAACGCGACCGGCACGAAGGACACCCTGCTGGTCGCCTCGGCGGGCGGCCCCTCGGTGTCACAGACCGCCTCACAGCTCGCCCAGAGGATCGAGGCCGGGCAGAAGCGGCAGGTCGTGGTCACCGACATCCGAGCCCCGAACAGCGGCGACGGGCGCGGCATGACCTCCTTCTACCTGGTGCTCGGCTGGGTGGTCGGCGGCTATCTGACGGCGACGATCATGAATATGTCCGCCGGTTCACGACCGGCCAACCGGCACCGGATCACGATCAGGCTGGCGGTGCTCGGTTTGTACGCGATCGTGTCCGGGGTCGCCGGCGCGGTGATCGTGGGCCCGGTGTTCGACGCACTGAGTGGTCACTTCTGGGCGCTGACCGGGATCGGCACGCTGGTGGTGTTCGCGTCGGCGGCGACCTCACTCGCGCTGCAGACGCTGCTGGGCATGCTCGGCACCGGGGTGACCATCCTGCTGTTCGTGGTGCTGGGCAATCCGAGCTCGGGCGGGGTGTACCCGTCGGTGCTGCTGCCGGGGTTCTGGAGCGCGATCGGACAGGCACTGCCGCCGGGCGCGGGCACCACGCTGGTCCGCAACACCGTGTACTTCGGCGCGCACGCCACATCGATCGCCTGGTCGGTGCTCGCCGCCTACGCGGTGGGCGGTGCCGCGGTCGCGCTGGTCGCGGCCTGGTGGCGGGAGCGGCGCAAGGCGGCGGCCGTCGGCGCCGTTGGATCGGACGGCAGCGGACCGGACCCCGCACCTGCAGGGTGACGGCCGTGCCGACCGGCGCGACCGCCCCATGAACCAGGTGGCGATGTGGCTGCTGTGCGAACCGTCGTCCTCGTCGGGCCGACGGCCAGGACGCTTCTGCGGCACAACGGCGACTGCCCCGGCATGGGGGCGAGCCCCGGGGTACACCGGGTCGGCGCCGGATCGTGCCCGGACCCGTCCGGGCACGGCCGGAGCGGAAAGCTCAGCCCAGCAGCTCGGCGCTGCCCGCCGGTTCGCGCCGCTCTTGTCCGTTGATGCGGTGCCTTTCGATGGACGAGCGCCGGTACACCTCCTGCCGCACCCGCTGGATCTCGCCGATGGGCCGGTGCTCCTCGCGTGATCGCCACGGCGTGATCGACGTGGCGTCGGCGGCGGCCAGGTTGTCTTTCCCGCCGATGTCCTGGCGTGGGAGATCCACACGGGCGACCGTCACCCAGGGGGACAGGTCCTCGGGCCACTTGACGGACGTGTTGTCCACCGGCATCCGCGCCAGATCGGTGTTGAGCTGGACCTGCAGCTCGAAGGAGTGGTCTCGCTCCGCGGCCTCGGCCACCAGGGTGTGACGGAATGCCTCGTTGTCCGCGCGCACGTCCACGATCTGGTGCGTGAGGGAGGCCAGGGAGGCTGCTGTCGGCACGGTACGGATCTTGGCGATGTGGTCGCCGTACCGGAAGGCGCCCATGCTGTTGTAGGTGTACGACAGCAGGTTCCTGCGCGGGACGGCGGTGAACGACAGCATGGCGAGCAGTTCGTCCCACAGCCAGTTGTCGGGATCGGTGAGCGTGTGCCGGCGGGTCAGGAACTCCGCCATCCAGGTCTTGCGGCGGGCTGGGTCCACCAGGGCCTCGGGCAGTTCGGCGAACAGATCCTCGATCACCATGTAGTCGTAGGCGGTGTTCGCGAAGAAGACCTCGTTGTTGATCAGGTTGAGGTCGAAGGTGCCGCTGTCTCGTTCGTCGTCCAGCAGTGAGGGGCCGGCCACTCCGAACAACTTGATGCCCATTCCGCACGCCGCGCCCAGCTGGTGGTCGGGGCGGTGGTGGCCCAAGCCGTTCGAGTAGCGGACGACGGCTTCGTACGCGGTCGGCCGGGCGAAGATTCCCTGCCCGTAGAAGCCTGCGTTGTCACCCACCGTGACCGTGGCCTTGAGGAGGCCGTAGGTCTTTCCATGGGCAGCGCGGACAGCTCGGCCGACGGCTTCGCGCTCGACCGAGGCGCGAGTACGGCGCGCCACCTGGGCGACAACCGCCTCCAGCTCCTCGTGGTAGGACGGGCGTTCGGTGGGACGGTATTCCTCGTAGCGGACGGGCTTCATTGTGCCGCCTCCCTGTCGTGGGGTACTGCCCAAACGCTAGCCCGCAATTCAGTTGTGCACAATCTATCTTGCTGTGGGCAATCGCACCTTCACCGCCCACCGCGCAGCCGCGCGGAACATGCCCTCGGCCGAATGGAGAAGACGCTTCAGTACCCGCGGCCCGGATTGAGGATGCCCCCGGGATCGAAGACGGCCCTGATGCCGGTCATCAACTCCCGCTCGGTGGGACCGAGTTGTGCGTCGAGGTAGCGTGTCTTGAGCGAGCCCACGCCGTGCTCGCCGGTGATCGTGCCGCCGAGCGCGAGGGCGGCGGCCACGATGTCGTCGAAAGCGGCACCGGCACGGTCGGCAGCGTCTCGGTCGGTGGCGTCATAGACGACGGTCGGATGCAGGTTGCCGTCGGCGGCGTGGCCGAAGGTGCCGATCAGCACGCCGTGGTCGGCGGCGATCCGCTCGATCGCGGCAAGCAATCGGGGAAGGTCCTGGACCGCGACACCGACGTCGTCCAGCAACGTGGTACCCAGCCTCTCCAGAGCCGGGTACACCGTTCGTCTGGCCTGCATGAACATCTCGCCTTCCGTAGGGTCGGCGGTGTGCAGCACCTCGGTGGCGCCGCCGGTTTCGGCCAGCCTGGCACAGGTGGCGGCCTCCTGATCGGCGGACGGCCCGTCGCACTGGACGAGCAGGAGTGCCCCGGCCGACTCGTCCAACCCCATGCGCGTCAGGCGATTGACGGCGCGCATGCACGTGCGGTCCATGAGCTCCACCGCCGCCGGGTCGGCGACCGACGCGATCCGCAGCACGGTGTCGACCGCCTGTTGGGGCGTCGGGAACGAGGCCACCACGGTAGCGGTGGCCGCCGGGAACGGCCGCAGTCGCACGGTGGCGTCCACGATCACCGCGAGCGTGCCTTCGGAGCCGACGAGGAGCCGGGTGAGGTCGAGCCCGGTGACGTTCTTACGGGTCGGCGGACCGGTACGGATCACGCGGCCATCGGCGAGTACGGCCGTCAGCGCGGCGACATGGTCGGCGGTGACCCCGTACTTGGCGCAGCACATGCCGCCTGCGTTGGTCGCCAGGTTGCCGCCGATGGTGGAGATCGCCTTGCTTCCCGGGTCCGGCGGATACCACAGGCCGTGCTCGCGGGCGCGGGCGTCGAGATCGCCGGTGAGCACGCCCGGCTCGACGGTTGCCGTCCGGCCGGGCACGTCCAGGGCGAGGATCCGGTCCATCGCGGCGAGCGAGAGTACGACGCAGCCGTCGATCGCATTGGCTGCGCCTGCCAGCCCGGTGCCGGCCCCCCGCGTCACCACCGGGGCGTGATGGTCGCCGGCCGTGCGCAGCGTGGTGATCACGTCATCGGTCGAGCGGGCACGCACCACCGCCGCCGGGCGTCCCGCGGGAGCCAACAGGCACTGGTCACGGCGGTAGGCCTCCATCGCGTCCCGGTCGGTGACCACCCGGCCCGGCAGCGCGGCGGCGAGGGCGGCGGCGACGTCATCGACAACCTCGGTCATGACGTCTCCGGCTCGTAGAAACCGCGGATGTGAGCGACGACCAGCTCGGCGGCACGGTCGGGCTCGCCCGCGTCCAGCGCGTCGACGATCGACTGGTGTTCGGCCAGCAGACGCGCGAGCATCGTTCCTCGATCGGCCACCGCGGCGAGCGCGTCGAGCAGGTAGCCGGCGATGCAGTCGCGCAACACACCGATGACGAACCCCAGCGCCTGATTACCACCGGCATAGGCGAGCTGCACGTGGAAGTCCACGTCAGCGGCGTGGAAGGTGTGGATGTCGGCGTTGTCCACCGCTGCCGCCATGGTCAGCAGACAGGACCGGGCCGCCTCCGGCACGGACGTGGTCTGCCGTATCGCCTCCGCCTCCAGCAGGGTGCGCAGCGCCACCAGGTCGGCCAGCGGGATCGCGCCGACCTGCAGCGCCGTGCTCAAGGCCAGGCCCGCCGCGCCCGCCGTGCGCTCGTGGGTGACGCGCGGGCGCGCGGTGGAAACGGTATCCGCTCCGCTGATCAGACCGTGCGCCTGCAACACCCGCAGCGCCTCGCGGATGGTGGACCGCCCGACACCGAAGGACTGGGCGAGTTCGGTTTCCGTGGGCAGCTCGGTGTCGGCGGGGAACGTGCCGTCGAGGATGGCCGCCCGCAGGCGCTGAGCCACCTCCAGACTCAGGGGCACGCGCGAGACCGGTGAGATCGTCATGGCCGCACCCTAGTCCTTGTCTGTTTGTCGGACAAGCAGCTAGGGTGCTTCTCGCTGGGCCCAGGACACAGAGGGCCACTCCCTCAAGGACGCGGAAGTCAGGTGTCGCCATGACCGAGAAGCTCCAGCTCGACCCGGCCAGGACCGCGATCGTGCTCATCGAGTACCAGAACGAGTTCACCAGCGTCGGAGGCGTACTGCACGAGGCGGTCGCCGACGTCATGCGGCGCACCGGCATGCTCGCCAACACCGTCGCCCTGGTCGACGCCGCCCGGCGGGCCGGAGTGTCGATCATGCACGCGCCGATCACGTTCGCGGAAGGCTACGGCGAGCTGACCCGGCACCCGTACGGCATCCTCAAAGGCGTCGTCGACGGGAAGGCGTTCGTCAAGGGCACGTGGGGCGCCTCCATCGTCGACGAGCTCACGCCGGCGAACGGGGACATCGTCATCGAGGGCAAGCGCGGGCTCGACACCTTCGCCAGCACCAACCTCGATTTCATCCTGCGCAGCAAGGGCATCGACACGATCGTCCTCGGCGGCTTCCTCACCAACTGCTGCGTGGAGTCGACCATGCGCACCGGTTACGAGCACGGCTTCCGGGTGATCACCCTGACCGACTGCGTCGCCGCCACCTCGCAGGAGGAGCACGACAACGCCATCTCCTACGACTTCCCGATGTTCTCGCTGCCGAGGACCTCTGCCGACGTCATCGCCGCCCTGTAGTCCACCTGCCGTTGCGTCGCAAGCCGGGAGACCCACCGGCGCTCACCCTCCAGGCGGTGCGGTGGTGGCCGCGCCGGGGAGCTCCGAAGCGGTGCAGCTCCACTCGGCGGTGTCCACGGCGCAGGCGCCGTGATGGGTCCACGGTTCGGCGCATTCGAGGGCTTTTCAGGTCGGGACTGCGACTGGACACCGCCCCGGGCTCTGACTGAGGCGTGGGTTACCCAGGGCATCGCCCGCCACTTGACGCCGTTGTCGACCGGCTGGTCGGCCGCATTCCCGAACTGTGGGCGAGACAGTCGCACCCACGAGTAGACCGACCGGACCCGTCAGCCACCACCACGCGACACTGCAACACCAGGGCCTCTTGTCACTCGCTGGACTCGACAACCGCGAGCTACCAAGAGGCCCTTCCTTCATGCCTCCGCACCGGACGACTCACCTTGAAGGGCTAGGTCAGCCGACCTTGAGGAGGCCGGCGTCGACGACCTTGCGGCCGAAGGGGCTCGCGAGTTCGGCGAGGCGTTCGCAGTCGGCGTCACCCAGCGCGGTGTAGGCGGGAAGGCTCAGGCGGTCGGTGCGGTCCTCGATGTGCTGGCGCAGGCGTACGCCTTCCGGGCTGAGGGCATCGCCGTCGAGGAGACCTCGCGAGCGCAGGCGCTCGGCGGTGTCGGCCCACTCGTCCTCGGGCCATGCGCGGCTCGCCTTGAGGAAGTCGACGGGAACCTCACCAGTGGCAGCGTGCAGAATCAGGGACTCCAGGCCCCCTACGCCCTCGCTCAGCAAGCACGCGACATGGCCGTCTCCACGGAATTCCCGAAGCAATGTCTGGGCGTGCCACAGTTGCAGTACCGGTTCCTCCGGCCAGGGCAGCGCGGCATGTGCGGCGAACAGCGGGCGGCCCTGCACGTGCTCGCAGGCTGCCTCGGCGGCCCTGCGGGTCAACGCCACGACCTCGTCCAAGGCGGGGAGTTCGTGGATCCCCGCCCGTCGCAGAGCCTCGCTCGCGCCGGCGTGCCGCGCGTCCAGCACCTGCTGCGGCGTCGCCGCATCCCAGGCCCCTTCGACCGCCTTCCGTACGAAATCGGGGTTGAAGTTGTAGAAGGTCGAGATCACCAGATCGGCAGATGCTCGGCCGAAGGCGGCGCCCCGGGAGGCGAAGTACCCGGCGCGTCCGCTGAGTCCGAGGTCCGCGTACCGTCGCCTTGCCTCGGGGGCGAAGTAGATCATCGCGTGTACGGGCTCTAGCCGGCGCCAGGCTGCTCGCGCTGTCTTCACAAGGTCACCTCTTCTGAGAGTCGACAGACGTGGTACTCGCTGTGGTTCCGTGCTCGCCGTGCGCTCGCAGATGTTCGAGCAGCAGGCGGCTCAGCGTCTCGGGCGCTTCCTCAGGGACCCAGTGGCTGACGCCCTCCAGGATTTCGAAACGGTACGGCCCGTTGACCCACCGCCCCGTCTCCTGCGCGGCGACTGGGCCGAACGCACTGTCCTCCGTGCTCCAGACGTACAGCGTCGGTACGTCGATGAAGCCGATCGCGTCGTCGGGGCGGCCGGCCCTGTACCAGTTCAGCGCCGCGGTGAGAGCGCCCGGCTGGGACAGGTGCCGCACATAGGCCTCGGCACTGTCCTGCGGGATCTTTCCGGCGTAGGTGGCGCGAAGCTCCTCGGCATCGCCCGCGAGCATGCGCTCTTCGGTAGCGGGCGCTTCGCGCCAGTCGATCATGTAGCGCGATCTCTCCCGCTGGTCCGGGTCGGTGCGCAGGGTGGTGGCCAGTGCGCCGGGGTGCGGGGTGGAAACAACCGTCAGAGTACGTACGCGGCCGGGGTGGGCATCGGCGGTCCACCACGCCACCGCGCCTCCCCAGTCATGGCCGACCAGGTCGAAAGCCGCCCAGCCCAGTTCCTCTGTGATTGCGACGACATCCTCGACCAAGAGGCCGATGCGGTAGGCCTCGGGCCGCTCGGGCCGGGCTCTGGGGGAGTACCCGCGCTGGTCGGGTGCCACCACCCGGTAGCCGTGCTTCGCCAACGCCGCGATCTGCCGTCGCCACACGAGCCCGGTCTGCGGGAAACCGTGCAGCAGCAGCACGGGGCGGCCCTCGGGCGGACCCGCCACGATCGCGTCGAACACGCCCGCAGCAGTGGAGATGCTCAGCTCGGTCATGCGTTCCGACCCTTCGTACCGACTGGTCGGTCAGCCTTCAGCCGTGGAGGTGGATTGTCAAGGTGAGGGTGTGCGCATCCCCGGCCGTCCCCGGCAGTCGCAGCCGTGCGCCGCACGAGGAGACACGATTGAACTTGACGCCGACTTCAACTATAAACGGCCGGGAGGATGGCTCCCGTCCTCCGCACGGGCCGCGGCGCCTGTCGGCGCGCCTCACGGTGCTCCGGATTCCAGCCCCGAAGCTCCCGGACGAATGCCGACAGGGGAAGAAGTGAGGCGACATGAGGGAAGCAGTCATCGTTTCGACGGCGAGGACGCCGATCGGGAAGGCGTACCGCGGTGCGTTCAACGACACCCAGGCGCAGGAACTCGCCGCCCACGCCCTCTCGCACGCAGTGCAGCGCGCCGGGCTGGAGGGGGGTGAGGTCGAGGATGTGATCTTGGGCTGCGCCCTGCAGCAGGGGTCCTCCGGTGGCAACGTCGCCCGCCAGGCCGCCCTCCGTGCCGGTCTTCCGGACACCGTGTCCGGGATGACGATCGACCGGCAGTGTTCGTCGGGCCTGATGGCGATTGCGACGGCCGCCAAGCAGATCGTCGGCGACGGCATGCAGGTCGTCGTCGGCGGTGGTGTCGAGTCGATCTCCTTGGTGCAGAACGACCGGATGAACACCCACCGCATGGCGGATCCCTGGCTGGCCGAGCACAAGCCGAGCATCTACATGCCGATGTTGCACACGGCGGAGATCGTCGCCGAACGTTACGGCGTGAGCCGGGAACGCCAGGACGAGTTCGCGCTGGTGTCCCAGCAGCGCACCGCAGCGGCGCAGGAAGCCGGGCGGTTCGACCAGGAGATCGTCCCGCTCGCCAGTGTCAAGAAGGTCCTGGACAAGCAGTCCGGGGAGGTGCGGGACGAGGCCGTGACCCTGACCCGGGACGAGGGCAACCGCCCGTCGACCGCCCTCCAGGGCCTGGCAGCACTGGCGCCGGTGCTGCCGGACGGTCAGGTGACCGCGCGGTCGAGCGTGACGGCGGGCAACTCCTCGCAGTTGTCGGACGGGGCCTCGGCATCGGTGTTGATGGAGTCGAGGGAAGCCGAGCGCCGCGGACTGGAGCCGCTGGGCGTGTACCGGGGTATGGCCGTAGCGGGTTGCGGGCCGGACGAAATGGGGATCGGTCCGGTGTTCGCCATTCCGAAGCTGCTGAAGCAGCACGACCTCACCATCGACGACATCGGCCTGTGGGAACTCAACGAGGCGTTCGCGTCCCAGGCGCTGTACTGCCGCGACGAACTGGGCATCGACCCGGAGCGGTTCAACGTCAACGGCGGTGGTATCTCGGTCGGCCATCCGTACGGAATGACCGGCGCCCGCCTGGTGGGGCACGCCCTGATCGAGGGCAAGCGTCGCGGCGTCCGGTATGTGGTGATCTCGATGTGTGTCGGTGGCGGAATGGGCGCAGCCGGGCTGTTCGAGGTCGCCTGAGGTCCGCGTCCCGGCCGGGCGCCGGCCGTGAAGTCGGCGGAACTGCCGTTGGCCGATGGGAAGTCGGCCGCGAGAGAGGGTGTGACAACTGTGTCCAGCGTGACGGAAAAGGCCCGAACCGCGGTCCTCGTGGACTTCGGCGGGGTCATCACTTCCAGTGTGTTGCGGGCGTTCACCGACTTCGGCGCCTCGCTCGGCGGTGACCCCCGCCTGCCACTGGACCTCCTCAGCCGGGACCAGGCATCACGCACCCTCCTGGCCGACCACGAGTCCGGCCGCATCGACGCGGAAGCCTTCGAGCGAGGGTTCGCCGAGCGTCTCCGTGCCCACGGTGCCGATGTACGGGCGGAGGGGCTCACCGCCCGGATGCAGGCGGGGATGACGATCGACCAGGACATGCTCGCCCTGCTCGGTGATCTGCGCGCCGCCCGGTATCCCGTTGCGGTGGTGTCCAATTCCTTCGGAACCGGAACCTACGACGGCGTCGACCTCGCCGCTGTGGCCGACGCGGTCGTCATCTCCGGGGAGGTCGGGATCCGCAAGCCTTCCCGGCGGATCTACGCGATTGCCTGTGAACGCCTCGGTGTCACCCCCGAGGAGGCAGTCATGATCGACGATCTGCAGCAGAACCTCGACGGAGCGGCACGGATCGGAGTCGGGGGCGTGCTGCACACCAGTGCCCCCGACACCCGCCGCCAACTCGCCGAACGCTTCAGGATCACCGTCTGACCGATCGACGGATCGACCCGTCGCGGGAGGTCCCGTCATGCGCCCCGGACCGACACCGCGAGCAGGTCGAGCGACAGCGGACCTCCGCTCGATCCGAGGACTTGAACCAACGCCCACGTCAAGTCGGCTGACTGACGGTGGGATCCGCACCGAATCACCTGCTCAGTTCCCCGGAAGGCACCGCCCATGGTCAGTGTTCTCGACCCGGTCTGCCGCCACGCGGCTGCGACTCCCCACACCATCGCGCTGCGCGGCGGCGCGGATCAGTGGACCTACCGGCAGCTGCGCGACGCGAGCGTTCGCTACGCGGGCGCCCTGACCGCCGCGGGCCTGACGCCCGGGGACCGGGTGCTGCTGGCCGCACCGTCGGTGCCCGAGTTCGTGGTGGCCTACCTCGGAATACAGGCCGCGGGATGCGTCGTGGTGCCGGTCAACACGATGTCCACCCGTGCCGAGGCCGAGTACGTTCTCGGCGACGCCGGGTGCTCCCTGACGATCGCATGGCACACCCTGGGCCCCGCCGTCGCGGAGGCCGCCTCGGCGCTCGAGGTGCCCTCTTGGACGCTGTCGCCGGGCGCGATGGTCACCGGGACCGCCCCCAGCCGCGTCGTGGACCGGGACCGCGACGAGACCGCAGCCATTCTGTACACCTCGGGTACGACAGGGCGGCCGAAGGGTGCCCAGCTCACGATCGGAAACCTGTTGTCCGCAGGGGAGATCGGCGCGGAGTGCAGCCGCGCATCGAGCTCCGACCGTACGGGCACCGGACTCCCGCTGTTCCACGTGTTCGGGCAGGCGGCGGTCATGATGGCGACGTTGACCGCGGGCGGTTCCATGTCGTTGCTGGCCCGATTCGACCCGGTGACGATGCTGGAGATGCTGCGTCGCGACCGGCTGACCATCATGGCCGGCGTACCGACCATGTGGAACGCGATGCTGCACGCTGCGGGCGATGCGAACCCGGCGGACTTCGCCCAACTCCGTGTCGCCGTCTCCGGTGGCGCGTCGCTGCCCGGAGAGATCGCCCGGGCCTTCGAGGCCCGCTTCGGATGCACCATCCTCGAAGGCTACGGACTCACCGAGACCACCGCGTTCGGCACCTTCAACGACCTCGACCGCGGTGGCAAGACCGGGTACACCGGCCGGGCGGTCCCGGGGATGCAGCTCCAGGTGCGCGACATCGAGGGCAACGAGTGCCCGCCGGGCACCGTCGGCGAGGTCCACATCAAGGGACCCACGGTGATGCGCGGCTACTGGAACCGCCCCGCGGACACCGCCGCGGCAGTCTCGCCCGACGGCTGGTTCCGGACCGGCGACCTGGGCGAAACCGACACAGACGGCGACCTGCGCATCGTCGACAGGATCAAGGACCTGATCATCCGGGGCGGCTACAACGTCTACCCCGGTGAGGTCGAGGAAGTTCTCTACGTGCACCCGGACATCATCGAGGCGGCCGTGATCGGCGTTCCCGACGACCACTACGGCGAGGAGGTCGCCGCACTCGTCGCCACTCGGCCCGGTTCCGATCTCAGTGCCGCGGAGGTGTCGGACTGGACACGAGAGCGACTGTCCGCCTACAAGATCCCGCGCATCATCCGGTTCGTCGACGCGCTGCCCAAGGGCCCGAGCGGGAAGATCCTGAAGCGTTCCATCGACCGTACGGGGCTGACCCGCGACCCCGCGCTGGGTGACGTACCCGTTCGCCGGCACTGACCGTCATGAGGCCGGCGTCGGATTCACGTATTCTTTCGAGGATGGACACCACTGCGCCCGAGGACAGCGAGAAGGCACCTCCGGTGGCGCCCCCCGTACCGCTTCGCGAGCCGCCGGCGACGACGCGCGGAGCACGGACACGCGCCGCATTGGTGAAGGCCGCGCGCAAGGTGTTCGAGCGGGACGGCTACCTCGACGCCCGCCTGGCCGACATCACCAAAGAGGCCCGATGCGCGTCGGGGTCCTTCTACACCTACTTCGCCAACAAGGAAGAGGTGCTTGCCGCCGTCCTCCTGGAGGCGCAGGAGGACATGCTGCACCCCGGCATGGGCCGGGTGGAGGGAACCGACGATCCCTATGCGGTACTCGAGGCGAGCAATCGGGCCTATCTCAAGGCGTACCGCCGGAACGCCAAGCTGATGGGACTGCTTGAGCAGGTCGCACAAGTGGAGCCGGAGTTCCGGGAGTTCCGAAGCCGCCGCTCGGATGCGTTCATTCGCCGTAACGCCCGCGGCATCGCGGACCTGCAGGCGCGGGGTGTCGCAGACCGTGAGGTCGATCCGATGATGGCCTCCCGGGCGCTCTCGAGCATGGTCAGCGCCATGGCCTACAGCGCCTTCGTGCTCGGGGACAGGCAAGAAGAAGGTACGCCAGTGGATTTCGAGGAACTCGTGTCCACGGTCACCCGGCTCTGGGCGAACGCCCTGCGGTTCCCCGGCCACCGCTGATCCGTCCATGGCGCCTACCGGCGGAGCGCCGCCGACGAAGGCCGGGCGGCCCTGATCCCGGCGCCGGGGACCGGCTGCAGGCGTTCATCCTGGCCAGACCTCTGCCGTGTGGTGACCCACGGCTGATACGTCGGGCTGGCAGTGGATGCAGCCGCTGGTGCCGCCGGCCAGCAGACGGCGGGCTTCGTCTTGCTTGACGGGCCGGCGTCGCTTGCCCGCCACTGGCAGGTACCCCGGTGCACCTGCACCGGTGGCCGGCCGACACCAGCCGCTCGATGTCCGGCGGCAAGGAGTGGAACGTATTCTCCATTCTGGGTTCAAGATCGATGCCGCCCCACTCCTGAGGTGGGCACAACCGACCGTGGTGCATGTGCGCTGGCCGATCTCTCGCCGGCCGTGCAGGCTCTGCTGGCCTCGAACGAGTCGATTGTCCCGATATCAGTGAGGTGAGGTTCCGCCCTGGGCACGTCGGTAGCATGTCGTCATGCCCTATTCGCCGATGCCGCTCCGACTGGATACCGCTCGGATGACGTTGCGTCAGTGGACCGAGCCCGACATCGACGCCCATCGCGTGCTCGTCGCCGAACGGGGTGGTGGGATGCCGTCGTTCGAGGACAACCGGCGGATGATCGAGGATCAGCGGGCTGCGTCCGCACTGACAGGGATTGCGCTGATGCCCGTCATCCGCCGCGATGTGGGCGACTTCATCGGATATTGCGGGCTCACTGTCGGTCGGGCTTCCGTTGACGAGCCGGAGATCGCCTATGAGCTGTTCCGGCGCGTGCACGGACAGGGCTATGCCACCGAGGCTGCGTCCGCGGTGCTCGATGCGGCGATCGCGACTGGGCGGAAACGACTCTGGGCGACGGTACGTCCCTGGAACGCGCCGTCGTTTCGCGTCCTCGAAAAGCTTGGGTTCGAGCGCGACCACGTCTCGACCGACGAGAGTGGCGAACTGGTGTGGCTCACACGCTCGCTGCCGTAGGGCGCATTTCGCTCGATGCGAGCGGGGAAGTAGCCGCGGCGGGCCGCATCACCCCAGACCGAGACCAGGTCGGCTGGGATGGGTCAGGAGGCTGCTGCGGCCTGCTGGCGGGCTTTGGTGTGGGCGAGGCGGTCCACGATGGCTGCGCAGAGCCTGGGGCCGGTGAAGGTCCTGGTCTCCTCACGCTCCGTCAGAACCTGGGACAGTAGCTCGTCAATACAGAGGAGATCGCCCCGTCCGTAGCGGGCGATGGTCTTGGTCACAGCAGCTTCTCGTCGGCGGCCTCCACGAGTTCGTTGACCAGTTTGGTGGCCTCGTACTTGGCCTGCCGGGTCGATGGCGGGGTTCACGTCGAACTCGAAGGTGCGCAGTGCCTTCTCCCGGGGAAGCCCGCGGCTTTGATCCGGCGTTCGGAGCGGCGGCGGTTGCGGTCCTCGCACTCGGCCATCAGCAGCTCGGCCAGGAAACCCGCGGTAGGTCATCTGGTCGCGGGCCGCGGCGTCGGCGAGTTCGGAGAACTGGCCGCGCATGGTGGGCAGCCGCAGGTTGCGGCAGGCGGCGTCGATGGCCGCGTCGGCAGCCGGTTCGGTCATGCCGCAGTGGCGGGTGACACTCATGGCCGGACTCCATTTTACAACGGCTGACAAGAAGAGGTGGATCGCTCCTGACAGCCGTAGTCGGGCGAGAGTCGGGCGTTCGGTCTGGCGTGGGGGCGTCACCGTGGATCATCTCGGATGAGCTGTGGACCGCCTGGAGCCGCTGCTGCCGCAGCGTGAGCGCCGCTTCCGTCGTCCGGGCCGCACGCCGTTGCCGTACGTACCCCGTTCGCGATCCTGCTGACCGGCGGCAACCGCAACGGCGTCACCCACTGCTGCCCCTGCGACGCGATCCGGTGGGCGTAGCCTTCCGCTGGGTCTCCAGAGGGTTCGGCTGCTTGGACAGGTCCTACGATGTACGGATCACGTCTCATCCGATCCCCAAATCCCGCCAGACGTGAGACAGTTCAGGCCGGAGACGGCGAGGAGGATGCGAAGAATGTCGACGTGGAACGGATTCGGCACCACGTATCGGGGCTTCAGCTACCCGAATCGTGACGGCAGCCACCACGCCACCCAGTGGGCCGTGCTGCTTTTTCTGCCGGTGATCCCCTTGCGTCGGCATCGCCTGACCGTCGGCGACTCGTCCTACACACAGTACGGGAACGGCAGTACTTCGGTCACCCACTACGCGGTGCACGAGGAGACGCCGCTCGTCGGCGGGGAGATACTGCGCACATATCTGACCTGGTGGGTCATCGGCCCGCTGATCGTTTTCGGGCCCCCCGCACTGGCGCTGTGGCTCTTCGGCGACACCAACGGATTCATGACCTATTTCCTCCTCCTGGCCAGCTGCGTCGCCTGGTGCATCTGGGTGGGCGCGGCTATGGAGAAGCGCAACCGCAGGGAGCGCGCGCTGCCTCCGGGGTAGCCACTCCCGTTCCCCCACACGCCGGCCTCAGTCCAGTCCCGCAGGCGTCGCCAGCAGGTCATGCCCGAGCCGAATCCCAGCTCCTTCGGGAGGCACTCCCACTGGATGCCGGTGTGCAGCCCGCACAGCACATCCCGGTCCGGTAACGCCTTGCGGCCGGGATACCGGCGACTGTGCCACCGGGAGCCAGGGCGGTCCTTTCGCATGCAGGCTCGAAACCCCTGACGGCGGCACGAAGCCGCACACGGATCGACGGAGGCCCACCCATGGCGAAGGCGTGGGACAGTTCCGGGCCCCAGCCCCAGGTCCAGGACCGCGGCGAGTACGCCACCATCTGCGAGGCCGAGCGGGTCACCCGCGCGGTGCTGGCCACCCCGGGCGCCCACCTGGTCGGCGCCGGACGCAAGGAACTCGCCGAACACCTCTCGCCGCAGTACCGGCCGCTGCTGTCGGACCCGCTGCCCGCAACCCGACTGCCCTCAGGAATTCGTCGAGGCCGTCGCCCTCTCATCGAAGACACCACGCCCGAGACGGCCCGCTGGGATACCGGTGCCGTCCTCAGCACGCTCGCGGAGGCCGCGGGCGATGACCTGCTGCACCGCACCTCACCCACCTGCCTCCCGGCGACGCGCTACTGTTCGGCCGCGCCGAACTGGACGAACCCGGCGAGGAACATCCAGCACCGGGAACCCACCGTCGCGGCCCAGCGCGCTGCCGGCGGAAAGTCACGGTGCTGCGAACGGGTACGCGTCGTGTCGTTTCGGGGGTATTCGTGGGCTACGATCCGTGTTGCTCAGGGCGAGGGTGGCGGTGTGGACCTAGGCCGTGTCCGGTGAATCGTTCGGCACGTGGCTAACCTTCTGCCGTGGACCTCTACTTCGATCCGGTGCCTCTGCTCGACGATGCGCGCGGAGCGTTCCTGGGGCAGTGGTCGGAGCGGAAGTGGCTCAACGTGCCCGGACCGTTCTACGGGGCCGAAACCGATAACTGTGGCACGGGCCGTATCCACGCCCCAGAGCTCGTGCTCTACGAGGCCGACTACTTCACCGAGTACGTGTACCGGCAGCCCCGAACGCCGGAGGAGCTTCAGCAGCTGGTCGATGCAGCGGAGGCTGAGGCCTTCTCCGGCTACGGCTGTGACTGTGACACTCACTGGACGCCGGCAGCGGTCCGGGAATGGTGGCGCGATCGAGGGCGGATCAGGGAGTATCTGGCGAATCGGCGCGCCGACTGGGAGGCCGACGACGCGAAGGCAGGGCAAGGTGTGGCCGCCGCTGCCTTGAAGTACGCCGCCTACCTCGACGGCGAGCTGGCATCGCACCTGCGCGTCTATCTCTTCTGGCTTGAGGAGCGACGTTCTCCCACAGTTGCGGACCGACTGCCGCAGCTCTGACGGCGGCGGCGCGTCAATCGCGGAGCCAGAGACGGATTGCGGCAACGGTCACAGTGCCGTGGAAGACGTAGGCGCGCTTGTCGTAGCGCGTCGCCACGGCGCGGAAGCCCTTCAGCCTGTTGATCATGCGCTCGACCTCGTTGCGGCGCTTGTAGGCGGCGCGATCGAAGGAGGGCGGACGGCCGCCCGCTGGGCCCCGAGCCAGACGGTGGCCCACCTGATCCTTCTTCTTCGGGATGCTGTGAGGGATTTGGCGTCTGCGCAGGTAGATCCGTATGCGACGGGAACTGTAGGCCTTATCGGCGCTCAGTGCGTCAGGGCGTGTGCGGGGATGGCCGCCGCCCCGGCGGGGAACTCGGACCTCGGCCATGACCTGCTCGAGCATGCTCCCGTCGTGGGCTTGGCCGGGAGTGATGAGCAGGCCGAGTGGGCGGCGACCGCCTTCGCCGGCCAGGTGAAATCTTGCTGGTCAGGCCGCCACGGGATCGTCCGATTCCCTCGTCGGCGCGGTGGCGGGCCGGGACTGCCCCTTTTTTGAGCCGTTGGTCGGGGTAGCCTTCCTTGCCCCTGCGGCGTGCTGGTGGGCCCGGCACGTGGTGGAGTCGACGCTGACCTGGCTCCAGTCCAGACGGCCCTCCGCGTCGGCACGGGCCTGGACGGCTTTCAGGATCCGGTCCCAGGTCCCGTCCCCCGACCAGCGGCGATGGCGTTCATATACGGTCTTCCACTTCCCATAACGCACGGGCAGATCCCGCCAGGGGACGCCCGTGCGCTCACGGAAGTAGATGCCGTTCAGCACACGACGGTGGTCACTCCACTGCCCGCCCCGCCCACCGTTGGCAGGCAGGTGCGGGAGGAGTCGAGCCCACTCCTCGTTCGTCAGATCGCCACGTCCCACGCCGCCCTAACGATCAAGGAAGGCGACCCGGTTCCAAGATCGAATGACGATTCACCGGACACGGCCTAGTGGTGCACGAAAGCGAGGACCAGCCGCTGGCCGGCCGCCCGATACTGTCGGCCCCTCGCCTTCGAGGGAATGGAACCGATCGCCGACGCCCGCGGCGCGACCCGCCGGTTCCTGACCGAGGTGCAGGCCGTGCACGGCATCGCGGTCTCTGAGCGTGCGATGGGCACCGTACAACTGGTGGTCGTCTGCGGTGACCACGGGGACAGCGGCGGAGCCTGTCGAGTGTGTGCGTGCGGGCCGGAACTTCCCGTGCGCGCCGACCCTTCGGTCCGTCAGGGGTGAGGGCCGTGGCCGATCTGCCGATCGAGCCTCTGCGCCGCCACGGCGGGCACCTGCCCGTCGAGGGCGAGAACACCCCAAGCGTCGACATCGCCGTAACCCCCGCAGCGGGGGCGACCGGACGGCGGCCGGCCCCCGCAACGGGCGAGTACTCAGCAGGGTTTGGCGTAGCCGACCCCGCGCCACTGGCCGTGTTCGGTGCCGTAGGGTGCTGGTGGCGTGGAGCCCAGCCACCTCTTGTTGGCGTCGTACCAGTTCGCCACCCGGCCGGGGGTCTGGTTGTTGTACCAGGACCCTCCGCTGGTCCAGCTGCTGGGCTTCTTGTGGAAGGTGCAGGTGTACCACTCGCGTTCTTCGCCCGTGTAGCCGGCGCCCGAGTAGCCGCACAGATTCCCGGGGGTACAGGTATGGGCTGCGGCCGCTACGTTGGCGGGCGAGTTGAGGTCGCGTGCGCGCTTTTCGCCGGGCAAGGGGAGCAGCAGCCTGCCGTCCGGGTAGCTGATCTCGTTGGCGGCCGTCTGCTGGCCGCCGTCCTGGGCCAGGATTGCGTCGACCCTCTGCTGCAGTGCCGCACGCTGTGGGGCCGTCAGGCCCGCCTGCTCCGCCTGAGCCGAGAAGGCGGACCGCTGTGTGTCCGAGCTCGCCGCGCCGGCGGATGCCGCGGGCGTGGTGAGGAGCGCGCCAGTCGCCACAGCGACGCCAACGGCAAGCGACAGTTTCCGTAACTTCATACCGCGCGATTCCCTTCGCGTTGGTTTCAGTCTCGGGCCTGCGCCGACACCAGGCATCCGACTCACCCGGCCATGGCGCGGTACGGCAGCCAGGCCGACGACGCGGCAGGCGGATGCACACCCAGTGCGGCGGGCCGGTCGCACGGGCAGCAGGCTGACGCCCCGCACCGCCGTGCCGCAAGGCCACACCGATTCCATTACGTCCTTTTCGGACACAGGCCCACATCCAGGCGCGGTCCGGAATCAGAGCGCTGTGCCACTGAAATGGGGCACTTCACCTCCACCCGTGACGGCCGGGCCGCCTCTTGGTGAGCGGCGAGCGCTGCACGAAGTCCTCTTGGCGGACCTGCGTAAAACCGGACTGCTGGACATGGACGATGCGGCGGTCGACGGCTCCCACGTCCGGGCTCTCAAAGGGGGGCTCACACCGGGCCTTCGCCGGTCGACCGCGCTCGTCCGGGCAGCAAGCACCATCTGATCAGCGACCGCTACGGAACACGCTACGGAACACCTCTGTCCGTGTCCCTGACCGGCGGGAACCGTCACGACGTCACCGAGCTGATCCCGCTGCTGGACGCGATACCGCACATCCGCGGTCGCGGGCGACCCCGCCACCGGCCCAAGCGTCTGTTCGGCGACCGTGGTTACGACTACGACAAGTACCGCCGCCTGATCAGGGCCCGAGGCATCACACCCAAAGTCGCTCGCAAAGGCACCGACCACGGCTCCGGCTTGGGGAAAACCCGGTGGGTTGTCGAGCGGACCTTCGCATGGCTCCACCAGTTCAAACGCCTACGGATCCGTTACGAAGTACGCGCCGATCTCCACCTCGGTCTACTCCAACTCGCCTGCAGCATCATCTGCCTACGCCGACTCCGAACGTCGCCTTGAACTGCTCGGTTGAGGAAAAATGCACCTTGGTACCGGAAGCCGTGACAGGCTCGCCGGATGGATCACACGTTCGACGCTCCGCCCGCTGACCGAGAGCTTCTCGACTTCGCTGTCGGCTTGGCCACGCGGGCTGGCCAGGTGTCTGCGCAGGGCTTCTTGGGAGAGTGGGGAAGTCGCCGCAAGGAAGACGGCAGCGAGGTCACCGAGATCGACCTTGCAGTCGAAGAGCTGGTCCGGGACGAGCTGGCCCGCCGTGTACCGGAGGACGCCATCTACGGCGAGGAGAGGGGCTCGACCGCCGGGGTGTCAGGGAGACGATGGATCATCGACCCCATCAACGGCACCACGTCGTTCACTCGCCGGTGGCCGCTGTTCTCGAACGACATTGCCTACGAGGACGAGTACGGTCCCGCTATCGGTGTGATCAACATGCCTATGAGCCGACAGATGGTCGTAGCCGGGCGGGGCCTGGGCTGTTGGGTACTGACCGGGGAGAGCCCGGACCTGAAGTCGGGCCACCGCGCCCAAGTCACCGAGCGGACCAGCGCGCGGGGAGCGAGGACTCAGGCACTCAACCCGGCCGGCTGGCCGGAGGAACTCCTCATCGCTCTCCACCGTCAGGTGTTCCTGATGGCGTCGATGGGCTGCATCGTTGACCTCGTCACCGGCCGCGCGGATGCCGTCGTGATCGCTGGCCCACCCATGGGTTACGAGGACGTGGCACCCATGCCCGTCATCGTTTCGGAGGCTGGTGGCCGGGTGACCGACCTAGGCGGCGGGCCCGTACTCGAGGGCGACATGACGGTGCTGGCCACCAACGGCCTACTCCACGAAGCGATCCTGGACCTGGTTGAAGGCCTGCCGCGCAGCCGCGACCTGTACGCCCTCGACGACGGCGTGTAACTCGACAGGGTGCCGACGCTGAAGCTCAGTCTGAAATGGTCAGTTAGTGCTACCGACATTGTCCTCACGCAGTCCGCACGGCCCCGGCCGTCCCAAGGTGCTTTCGGCGTTGGCCCAGATCAGCGCGGGCGGGCGGCTTCCACGTGCCCCAGCAGCAGCATCGCGTCGTGGTCCGGGCTGCCCGGCTCGGCCTGGTAGACGATCAGTCGGTGGCCGTCGGTGCGGGCGATCTCGTACGCCTCGTAGCTCAGCGTCATGGTCCCGGTCGCGGGGTGGGTGAAGTGCTTGCGTCCGTTGGTGCGGTGGCGCACCTCGTATCGCTGCCACAGCGCGGCGAACTCCTCGCTCTTGACGACGAGTTCGCCGATCACCCCGGCGACGTCGGGTGCGTCCGGATACCGCCCGGCCGACGCTCGCAGATGGGCGACCGTGGCCGCGGCGACGTCCTCCCAGTTGCCGTACAGACCGCGCGCGGCGGGGTGCAGGAAGGTGTAGCGGGCGGTGTTGCGGTGCCGGTTCGGCCACTCCTCGATGCCGGGGAGAAGGCGGAGTCCGCGTGGGTTGGCCGCCAGGAGGTCGTTCGCGCGGCTGAGCACGTACGCGGGGCAGGGGTCCACGATGTCCAGCAGGCGCAGCACGTCCTGGCGCAAAAGACGCGAGGGCGCTGTCCCGGCCTGCGAGGGGGTCGATCTCGGTGCCCTCGCCAGCGCGAAGAGGTGCCGCCGCTCGTCCTCGTCGAGCCGCAGCACCCGGGCAACGGCGTCGAGGACAGCCGCTCCCGGCCGGTGCTGCTTGCCCTGTTCCAGCCGCCGGTAGTACTCGATACTGACGCCCGCGAGCAGCGCCACCTCTTCCCGGCGCAGACCCGTCGTGCGCCGGCGCCCGATGGTCGCCGGCAGCCCGGCCTGCTCGGGCGTGACCCTGGCCCGCCGCGCCCGCAGGAACTCGCCCAGCCCGCCTGTCTTCTCGATCTCCACATGGTCCACGACTCAAGTATGACGATCACCCTGCTCTCCGAGAGGGGCCCTGCGAGGGCCCCGCTCGGGCGGGTGTCCCGCAAGGGCTGGCTGTCCACGCAGACTGGGGCCTCCGACGCAGCAGACGCGTCGGCGGGAATCGACAGGAAGGAATCGCAAAAATGGCGCACGTGGCGGTGGTAGGGCTCGGCATCATGGGCCGGGGCATGGCCGAGAACCTTCTCAAGCACGGTCACACCGTGACCGTCTGGAACCGCACTCCCCAGAAGGCGGCCGAACTCGCCCAGGCCGGCGCCACAATGGCGGCGACCCCGGCCGAGGCCGCGTCCCGCGCCGACGTCGTCTTCGAGACGACCGCCGACGACACCTCGTCCCGTGCGGTGTGGCTGGGCCCCGACGGCATCCTGGCGGGCGCCGGGCGTGACGCCGTCCTCATCGCCTCCGCGACCTTGTCCGTCGAGTGGGTCGAGGACCTCGCCGCGCGGTGCGCGCAACGCGACGCAACCTTCTACGACATGCCGCTCACCGGCGGAGCCGCCGCGGCCCGCACGGGAAACCTGGTCCTGCTCGCAGGCGGCGACGCGGACGGCCTGCCGGCGTTGCGGCCGGTGTTCGACGCGATCGCCCGGGACGTACGGCACTTCGGCACGGCCGGCGCGGGCACCCGCTTCAAACTGATCCTCAACGCCCTGCAGGCCATCCACCTGGCGGGATTCGGCGAGGCGTTGCGGCTGGCCGAGGCGACGGGCCTGGACCCGCACCAGGTCGGCGAGGCCCTCCTCGACCGCCCCGGAGGGGTGGTCACCCGCCTGGCCTGGGACAGCTACCTCACCCCGCCCGAGCCACTGAACTTCTCGGCTGCCTGGGCCCACAAAGACCTCACCTACGCCGCCCGCATGGCACAGACCACCGGCGCAGACCGCCACCCGCTGCTCGACGGCGTCCTGTCCCACTTCTCCGTCGCGCTCGCTGAACGCCGGGGTGACGAGGACTGGAGCACCGTGAACCCGGTCGCATCACGCAAGCCCCACTGACACCGGCGAGCACGGGAGGACACGCGGAGGGCCCCGCACCACTCACCCCGGGCCCCAACGCGGCCGACCGGCCCTGGAGGATCGCGTCTGCCTGCACTAGAGGCTCAGCACGTCTGCTCGCCATGGCGGCGAGCGGACCACGCACACGCTGCTCGATCTGATCCCGGACGGGCCGCACGGTGTCCACGCCTGGCCCGCGGGGTCGTCCGGTTGCCACTCCAGGTACTGCTTGCCGGGCATGACGGGGCAGGTGCCCCCGCAGCCATGGTGATCATCACGTCCGAGGACGGCTTCGGGGGTGAGGATCTTCGGCTTCTGGGCGGACATGTCGATGCCGACCTCTTTCATTGCTTCGGCCACGGCCCGGTTGACGGTGTCGACGGAGCCTGCCGAGCGGACCTCGACGTGGACGGACGAGGGCGCGATGCCGGCGAAGGAGTCCGTGAAGATCCGCCGATGGTCACTGCCGGGTTCGCGAACGACGTGGAGGGGGTGAACCAGCAGGCGGCTCCGATGCAGGAGGCGACCGCGACCGGGGCGAGCGAGGCGCGGCCGATCCTGCCAAGGCCGAAGATCAGCAGAATCAGCCCCGCCGTGGCGACGACCTCACCCAGCCACAGGCGGCCGGTGGACCAGTCGTGGGTGGAGAACTGCACCAGCGGACTCGCGAACATCACGTCGGCCAGGATCGCCCCGCCGATCGCCTCCGTGCTCTGGGCGGGCACGTACGCGGCGACGTCCCGCAGGCTGAGCCCGTCCGCGGTGCGGCGGCCGGTGAACCAGGCCGCGAGGGTCACGGCGAGGTTGAAGTGCGCGCCGGAGACCGGCCCAAGCAGGAGGATGAGCACGCCCAAGCCGAAGACGGCGGCGAGGGAGTTGGCGAGCAGTTGCAGGCCTACGTCCCGTGTGAGCTCGGTGGTCTGGATGCCGGAGCCAACGACGACCGCGACCAGCAGCCCGGTCCCGGCCGCTTCGGCGGTCTTGCGGCGGCCGAGGGATGCGGTCACGCGGTGGCTCCTGGGAACGCAGCAAGCTGGTCCAGGACGTCGGGCAGTTCGGGCTGGGCGGCCGGGCGCTGTACGGCCCCCGCCCGGGTGGCAGGAGCCGCTTGCACTGTTCCGGCGACAGCGCCTGACTCGCCGCCGATCGTTCAGGGTTGGGGCCATGTCCCACAGGAGAGGCCGCGTGCGGCTGGGAAGGCCGCGCGGAGGTGCGTGGGCGATGACAGGCCGCAGGCGGTCCGGGTCGCTTCTGCGCGACGAAGGCGATGACCGCGTGGGCGACGCCTTTTGGCCGCCCCCGGCCGGGACTGCGCCGAATGTGCAGGGGCCGGGAGGATGCGCCCGACGGCCTCCAGGGCCAGGGAGTCACGTACGGATCAAGTTCGAGAACGCACAGGGGCGGTGACTGGGACGCCGATCCGTTCGGTGACGTCTGCGAGCCGTGCAGACATCCGCGGATCGGCGTTGGCGAGCCGGGCAGCCGCGGTTGTTCGTCGGCCTCCACGACCCGGAGGTGGTCGCAGGCGCTGATCACCGCGTCCGGCTTCCTGGGGCGAGCAGCCGGCCGCCGCTTCCGGCGAGGAGTCCATCTCCCACGACGAGTTGCGTGCGCGTGCCGGAGGCCCGACGCGCTGCGGGCCGTCCAGGCGAATTCAGTTCCGGCAGGTGCTGTCGTGGGAGGGCAGGACACCGGTGGTGAGGTAGTGGTTGACCGCCTCGTCGATGCAGGCGTTCTTCGGCGCGAAGAGGCCTGCGTAGACGGTGTGCCGGAACGCGCCGCGCAAGGTGACCAGACGGGAGCCCTCCAGGTCGCGGTGGGCAGCCAACTGGCCCTGGTACACGGTGGCCGGGTCACCCGTGGCACCCACCATCAGCAGCGGCACGCTGTTGTGCACGTCGGTGGGGGGCTCCGCGGGGGTCGTCGGCCAGAAGGTGCAGGGGGTCACGGTCCGGGTGAGGGGCCCGAAGACGGGGTCGTCGGCGCGGTGCTGCCGGATGTCGCGGTAATAGGTTTCCGGGTCGCGGGAGGCGGCTGCCCGGTCGGCGCACTCGATGGCGGTCTGTGCGGCGAACGTTGCGTCCGTGTCCGGGGCGGCCAGGTCGGTCAGGACCTGGTCGAGGGTGGGGGTGGGCCGGACCGCGTCGCCGTGGGCTGCCCGTACCAGCACCCTGACGTCGGCGGAGTAGCCCGCGTATGTCTCGTCGTCGTCTCCCGCGGTGACGTTCCACAGGAGCTGGGGCAGGTTGCGACTGCTGACCGTGTGGGTGCCGACCTTGACGGGAACCCGGCCGATGTTCTGGTCGAGCCGGCTGATGGCGTGCATGACCTGGGCCGTGGTCGAGCCGAGGTGGTACGCGCCGTCGCGACGGGCCGCCCAGGCCGCCCAGTGCCGTAGCGCTCGGGTGACGGACGGGCCGAGGGTGCGGGTCAGCTCCGGTCCGAAGGCGTCGGCGTCCAGGGTGCTGTCGAGCACCACGCGGTCGGTGCGGTCCGGGAAGAGCTGCGTGTAGACCTGTCCCAGGTACGTGCCGTAGGAGGAGCCGAGATAGCTGATCTTGTGCTCACCGAGGGCTGAACGGATGACGTCCATGTCGCGGGCGGTGTTGCGCGTCGAGGCGTAGGGCAGAACGGATCGCCGGCTGTCGCAGTGGGACGCGAGATCCCTGGCCAGCCTCACGGTCTCGTCGAATGTGCCGCGGTCGGCTCCGGCGGAGCCGATGCTGACAGCCGGCCAGTGGCAGTCGAGGGGTGTGCTGCGTCCGACGAACCGGGGGTCCATGCCGATCACGTCGTAGCGGGCGGCCAACACCGGAGCGGCGCGACGCAGTTGCAGGGACAGGTACCGGACGGGCAGGCCAGGGCCCCCGGGGTTGTAGAAGAGTGTGCCGTGCCGGTGGGCGCTGTCTGTGGCCGGCAACCGGGAGACGGCGACCTTGATGGTCCGGCCGTCGGGATGCCGGTAGTCCAGCGGCGCGGTGAGCTCGGCGCACCGGGCTCCGGCCTGGTCCAGTGCCGCGCCCTCGGTGTCCTTCGGCCCGTCCTTGCAGCCGTGCCAGATGATCTCCTGGTGCTCGAATCGGGCCAGCCCGGCGTTCCCGGCCGGGGTGGCGCCCCGGGGCGTGCACGCGGTGACCAGGGACGCGCTCGCCAGAACCGCCGCGGCGGCCGTCACAGCTGTTCCACGGACTCGCAGCATGACCTCTCCTCGCTTCATTGGGTGTCAGACGACGTGATCGACAGCGGGTACGCCGGCTGCTCTGCATGTCGACTGCCGAAGTTAGGCCGCGGGACCTGACCGGCACATCAGCTCACGGTCGCTCGCCCAGGCTCCGCGCCCATGACGGCGCAGTCCTTCAGACGGACCCCTGGTACGGGGCTGTGACCTGCCGTTTCCACGGTTGAGCCGCATCACGTACGACATGTCGTCTACGACTGGGGGCGCAGTCTGGGGCTCAATGCGCCCGGCCGTCGCGCCCGGGCCTCTTGACGAAGCAGGCAGGGACCCAGGTCAAAGGCCGGCTTTGCCACCGGGGTAGGACCGTCGCTCCTGCTGAGGAAGCAGTCCGGGAGAGGCGCGTTCATACGACGGGCTCATGCCACCGCAGCACCAGCGGCCTAGCCTTGTCGACCGTCACCATCGTCACGACCGTCACGACCGTCACGACCGTCACGACCGTCACGCCCGACACGACCGACACGACCTGCAGGGCCGTCGCAGGCGCCATCCACGAGGGAACACACGCGTGATCACAGCAGCAGCACTCAACCGGCCCGTCTCCAAGGCCCGGTGACCGATGACACCGCTTCGTGTTCACGCGCTCCTGTCCGCCCGGCCGGCAACGGCCGTGCTTGGGGCCGGCGCTCGGATCATCCCGCCCCTGGCGTGGGACGTCCTGCTGGTGGCTGCGCTGGGGGTGGCCACGCTGCCCGCGGTCGCCGCCGAACCTGCGGCAGTGGCGGTCAGCCTGGGTCTTCTGCTGCCCCTGATCTGGCGCCGCCGGTCTCCCTGGACGGTGTTTGGTGCCGTGGCCGCCGCAGCGTTCGCCCAGTGGCTGCTGGGGTACCAACTGCCTGCCGAGATCAGCCTGCTCGTCGCCCTCTACACGGTGGCCGCGTACACCACGCGGCAGCGGCTGCTGATCGCCTGCCTCGTCATGGAGGGCGGCATACTGCTGGCCTGTCAGCGCTGGGCGAGTGAGCAACACTTGCTGTCCACCGCCGTCGCGCTCAGCGCGCTCGCCGCCGCTGCCGCCTCCCTCGGGGCGAACACGCGCGCCCTCAGAGAGCGGGCGGCACAGCTCCAACGCGAACGGGACCAGCAGGCGCGGCTCGCAGTGGCCGAGGAGAGGAGTCGCATCACCCGCGAGATGCACGACATCGTCACCCACAACCTGTCCGTCATGGTGGCCCTGGCCGACTCCGCTCCCTACGCCCGGTCGGCCGACACGTCATCAGCCGCACTGCGCCAGATCTCCGAGACCGGCCGGCAGGCGCTGACCGACATGCGGCGCTCCCTTCACCTCCTGCGGACCGACGAGCCGGAGGCGCAACGACACCCGCTGCCCGGCATGGCCGAGTTGGAGGGCCTCGCCGAGCAGATGCGCCGTGCCGGTCTGCCGACCCGCCTGGAGATCAGGGGCGACCCGACCCCCGTTCCCGTCGCCGCACAACTGACCGTCTACCGCTTGGTGCAGGAAGCCTTGACCAACACGCTCAAACACACGCCTCGCGGCACCCGCGCGCATATCAGGATCCATTGCCTGACCGACACCGACACCGTCACGGTCGACGTCACGGACGACGGACCGCCCCGGCAGAAGGCCGACGCCGCCTCGGGACTCGGTATCCGCAGCATGCGCGACCGAGTTGCCGCCCACGGCGGGACGCTGCGGGCCGGGCCGCTGCCGAGCGGTGGCTGGCAGGTCGCCGCCCGCCTCGACCTCGGCCGTGAAGCGGACGTGGTGGTGTGACCATCCGCGTTCTCCTCGCCGACGACGAGGCACTGCTGCGCATGGCCTTCACCACCGTGCTGGACGCCCAGCCGGACATGAGAGTGGTCGGGGGCGCCGCGGACGGCGGCGAGGCGATCCGCTTCGCCCGGCAGTTGCGCCCGGATGTCGTCCTCATGGACGTCCGCATGCCGGGTACGGACGGCATCGAGGCAACCCGTCGCATCACCCGGGTCTCACCGCAGAGCAGGGTACTCATCCTCACCACCTTCGACCTCGACGAGTACGCGTTCGCCGGGCTCAGGGCCGGTGCAGCGGGCTTCCTGCTGAAGAACGTCCGGCCCGAAGTGCTGCTCACCGCCATTCGCGACGTCGCCGCCGGAGACGCGGTCGTCTCCCCCCGGATCACCCGCCGGCTGCTGGAGAAGTTCTCCCCGCACATCCCCAGCGGCTGCAGCGACCGGCAGCAGGAACGGCTGCGCCTGCTCAGCACCCGCGAACGCCAGGTCCTCATCCAGGTGGCCCGCGGCCTGTCCAACGCGGAGATAGCGGCCACGCTGTGCCTCGCGGAGGCGACCGTGAAGTCCCACCTCGGGCGCATCCTTCAAAAACTCGAACTGCGCGACCGCGTCCAGGCGGTGGTCTTCGCCTACGACAGCCGCATCGTCCACCCCGACTGACTCGACCCCTCCGTGCACATGCCGGCCGTTGCCGATGGCGGCGAACGAGCCGACCGAGCGGCCCGCTTGGCACTGTCACGGCTGGCGCACGCCCGGCGGCCGGCCCACGTTGACCGTGCGGCCGAGTCGCCGCGCATGGGTGGCCGCGTCCGCAGTGTCTCCCAGCCCGCGGGCCGCTCGCCGTCCCACACGGCGATCAGCGCCTCGCGCTGCTGCGTCACCCAGTGGTCCACGGCGGCGTAGGCCTCTTCGCCTGGTGTCGCGTGACCGAGCCGGGTGATGTCCGCCGGTTGGTCGAGGAAGGCGGGGCAGATGTTCCGGTTGCTCCGCAGCGCGTCCGCTGAACGGGCCCGCTTCGGATCACGCCGGGAACCGGGGCAGTCTCGCCCGCGTACCGCCGGTGTTCTCACCTCTCGGCGGCGGGGACCAGGGCCGGGGCGAACCTGTAGGAGATCGACTCCAGTAGCGGCTTGCGCTTGGTGTTGTGGAAGGCCGCGATGCGCCAGTGGCCGTCGTGCTCGCGGACCAGGGTGTACGTCTGGATCTTGGTGAGTCTGCGCGGTCGTGTGCCCTTGTAGGTGTCGCCGCGACCGTTGACGACGGCCGTGTCCGGTCCGTGGAAGCGGATGTCGAGGATCTCGTCCGCGAGCCTGGTGCCTTTGAGGAAGCCGCCGAAGAGGGCGCGGTGACTGTCCACGATGTCCCGGCGCCCCTGGTAGAAGGTGCCGACGTAGGTGATGTAGGTGGCGTCCTCGGTGAACAGCGCGCCGTACGCGTCGGCGTCGTGGCGCTCCCAGGCGTGGACGAGTTCGGCCAGTACGGAGGTGACGGCGGCGGCGTCCGGGGTGTGGGGCATGGGTGGGGTCTCCTCGCTCGCTAGACTGTGTGCAGAATCTGAAGGAAAGCAGTATCTGCATCCGTGCAGATAAATTTAGGAGAGGATTCCTCAGGTGGCAACCCCTTCACACAGCGGGGATGAGCACGTGATCTTCCGTCAGTACCTCGACGCCGTCGGTCTTCAGGGGCTGGCCAGCGCGGAAGCGGCCGGCCTGCACACCTCGGAGTGGTACGCGCTCAGCCTGATCACGGTGGAGGGCGGGCTCACATCGGGGGAGCTCGCCACCAGAACCGGCCTGACCACCGGTGCCACCACTCGCCTGATCGACCGTCTGGAGCGGGCGGGGTACGCGCGCCGCGCCCCGGACCCCCGGGACCGCCGCCGGGTGATGGTCGAGCCGGTCCCCGACGCGCTCGCCCGCGTGGAGGAGGTCGTGGGGCCTGCCCGCCGCCGCATCGCCGAGGTCCTGTCCCGCTACAGTCCCGAGCAGCGCGCGGTGCTCTTCGACTACTTCGAGCACGCCGCACCCGCGTTCCGGGCGGCCACCGAGGAGATCCGCAAGGCGCTCGCGCCGAGGCGCAGGAGGGCCGCCCGGCCGGAGAGCGGCGGCTGACCTCCAGGGCGGTCTTCCGAGGTTCGCCAGCGGCAGCCCCACCTCACCAAGGGCGGGGTCTCGGTGACCGGCGGTCTGCAGGACAACGGCCAGTCGATCCTGCGCGGCCGCGACAAGGTCATGGCTCCAACTTCGGCGGCGACACCATCGCCGACTCCTCCAACGGCTGCAACATCGCCGCCGAGTACGTCTACCTCGACATGTGGGTCACCCAGAACCGCTGTGTCAACGACGGCTCGTGGACCACGGACCCGTGGAGGCCACCGAGTGTGGGTGCAGACCAGGGGCTTCGCGATCCGCTCCGGCAAGCAGTGGACGAGCGCCTACGACCTCGGCGAGGGCCACGTGGCCACCGCCGTATCGTCCTCCGGCGGCACGGTCTACGTCGCCTGGTGCGGCCCCTGCACAACCAGGGCCTCACCCGCGCATCGCGGTCGGCAACGCCGACGGCACCGGCTGGCACCAGTTGCACCTCCCGGTCGACGGCACCATCCCGAACCGCTACATCTCCGGCTTCGAAGTCGACCCGGCCGACGCCCAGCACGTGTCCGTGCTGGTCAACGGCTTCTCCCGCCGCTTCACCGAAGGCCCGGGCGCGGGTGTCGGCCACGTCTTCGAGTCCAAGGACGGCGGCGCGAGCTGGACGGACATCTCCGCCAACCTGTCCGACGTCCGAACGGCAGCCTCGCCCTCGGCACCGACCTGGCCACCTTCTACCGCCCCGCCGGCACCCACAAGTGGCTGGTCCTGGGGCACAGCCTGCCCGGCATGGCCGTGATGCAGTTCCGCATCTGCCCCGACGGCAAGCTGTACGCCGCCACGCACGGACGCGGCATCTGGTCCTTCGACGTACGACGCCTCAAAGGCCGTAAGGGCTGATCACGACCGACCCCGGCATACGGCGGCCGGTGCGCACCGGCCGCCGTACGTTCGGCTCACTGCAGCGGACACGTCGCCACACTCAGCCGGAGCGTGAAGAGGGGCGTGCTCTCCGGCCCCCAGGTGGCGGTCGCCGAGCCGGTGCGCGCGGCCCGCACCGTGACCTGGGTGACGCCCTTGCTGTCCGTGGCGGTGGAGGTGACCAGCGCCAGCACCGGGTTGCTGCTGCGCGGCTCCGGCCAGGGACCCGCGGCATTTCCGGCGTGCCGGTGCCACTCCCCGAGGGAGTCGGGGTGGGCGGGTCTGCGGAAGGACGTGGGGGCGCCGAGTCCGCTTCCGAGCCACCGCCGCTGCCTGCGCAGGTGGTCAGCAGGCAGGAGGGGCGACCAGGACGGCCGCGAGCCATGGCCGAGATCGTTGACCGCGTCTGCTGCCCTCCGCCATCAGGACTCACTCCCCGGTGCCACCGGACGTCGCTGCGACGTCTTCGGCCGCAGTTCGGTTGCCGCCCGTCGCCTTCGAGGGGCTGGAGACGACCTCAGCGGATGCCCGAGTCGAAGGGGATGACGATCGTGGTGAACCGCCCGCTGGTGACGGTGACGGACACCGGTTGGGCGATCGGAGTGACGGCGCCGGTGAGGTTGGCGGGACGGACGACATAGGTGCCTGGCGGCAGCGAGACACGGAAATGGCCCTCGCTGTCGCTGGTGGTCTCGGCGACCGTTCGCTCCGGATCGCCGCTGGTGATGGTCAGCCGGGCGCGCAGAGGCCGGTCGGGACAGGGGCTCTGCTCGCGGACCACCGGGCAGCCGCCGTCGACCATGGTGCGGCCCTTGATCCCGGAGTCGGACGCGCCCGGCGATCCGGCTCCATGGGCCCCCGCGCATGCAGTGGCCGAGAGCATGGCAGCCAGCGCCAGGGTGGCGAGTGCGCCACACATGGAGCTCTTCATACGGGTTGGACTTCCCGTGGTGCTGGTCGGTTCCTGTGCGGGCATGGCTCGGAGGCCGGGCGGAGACGATGCCCCGCCCGACCCACGGGTTGCTCGCTGAGGGTGATGTTACGAGAACAGAACGTTGTGCGGCTCGGGGTAGGCCCCGGTGGCGCCGCAGTTCCCACCCTTCATCGCATAGCCGGCGGCGACCCAGCGGGTCGGGTCGGCCTTGTAGGTGCGCACGGTGAGGTAGTCGCCCCAGCGGGGCAGGCCGGCGTAGGTGCAGGTGTTGCCGGCGCCCCACAGGTAGTAGTTGGGGCTGGTGTCGATGGCGTTGGCGGGCTGGGAGTTGATGCCGCTGCCGGGGTAGTAGTGGGTGCCGCCGGTGCCGCCGCCCCAGGCGAATTCCAGGCCCACCCGGCCGAGCGAGTTGGGCGCGAGCGAGGCGAACTGGATGGCGCCCCAGCTGCCCCACAGGTCACCGGAGCCGTTGAGGTTCTTGTCGGACTCGTTGAACCAGACGAACCGGGTGTAGGGGAACGGGTGGCTGCTGTCCTGCTTGGCGTTGAAGGAGAAGCCGATGAGCCCGCTCGTTCGGTAGGCGCCGAGGACGCGGGAGTCGGCGTACTGGCACCAGTTGGTCACCACACCGTCGGTGCTGGCGCAGTTCTGGCCGCTGTTGCGGGTGTAGAAGCCGTACGACGGCACGGTGCGGTCCCACCAGGAGTAGCTCCCGGAGTTCTCCGGCCACGCGAACACGCGGAAGGAGCTGCCGTTGGTCTGGCCCCAGTTGCTGCCCCAATAGAGCGTGTCGGTGGACCCTGGCACCAGCTTGAACGTGAGGTTGTCGGTGCGGGTCAGGTAGTTGTAGTTGAACCCGCTGCAGGTGCTCATCGGACTCTTCGGTAGTCGTAGCAGCCCGGCACCGCTTCCCCCGCCGCTCGGGAAGAAGTTGGTGGAGATGTTGACGTTGTTGTTGGTGATGGACATGTCGTTGAAGTCCAGCGCCGTGGTGTTCGCCAGGCCCATCCAGCTCGGGGTGATGTTCCAGTAGCACCAGCCGGTGTACGCGCCCGGGCCGGAGGCCGAGGCGTTGGCGATCGTCAGGTGGTCGCTGAACTGGAGCAGCCAGAACTGCCGGCCGGTCGTCGGGTCGTACTGGGTGACCTGGTCGCAGCAGAACCCTGATCCGAACAGCGAGTAGGGGTCGAGGTAGGACCAGGTCGCGCCGTTGTCGGTGGAGCGGGTGGCGTACCAGTTGCCGGTCTGGAAGATGTTGGAGCCGTTGGCGTCGGTGCTCGGCTCCTGCGTAGAGGACAGGTACGAGGCGCCGCCCGATATCCCGGACGTCGGGATGGCGCTGTCGCGGACCACGTTGGCGAAGGACCGCACTGAGGACGGTGCGGTGACCCCGCTACTGAGCGCGGCGTGGTTGGGCTTGGGCCCGGCCTTGCCCTTGTCCATGGTGTCTTCGTCGTACAGCCGGGTGTTGAGCTGAGCGAGCTCTTCGGCCGTGTACTGCCGCGGCTTGTCGGAGACGGCAGCCGTCACCCGAGCACCGCCGCCGGTCGCCGCGTGGGCTGCACTTCCGTCGCCGCGCGGGGCGGCGGACGCGGGCGTGGACTGAAGGCCCGCCAGGCCGAACGACAGGATCAGGAGCACGACCGCCCAGACGGCCAGTCTTCGCCGTCTGGCCCCGGCCAGGGGCATGCGGATGGAACCGGACATGCTGAAGTCCCCCCTCGATGATGGGAATGGATGCACGACGACATCGGTCGCCACTCCCCCCACAAGTGCTGAGCAGAGCCCTGCCGCCGCACCGCAGGGAACCTAGCGATCCGTGACCGGCCCACCAAGAGCCTGGGGAAAGGATCCGAAATAGGTCCGAATTCCCTTCCTGTGAAAGGGAACTGGTGCACCACCTCGCCCGAAAGACGGCGGCAGTCACAGCGCCTTGGGCCCGCAACAGCGCATAAGAGCCAAACTTTCACCACCGCACGTGGCCGAGGTGCGCCCTGGTGGACACCGGAGCACACCTCGCGGCGGACGGCGGCGAGATCAGTGCCGGATCGGGAGCGGCTCGATGAGCTGCGGTGACGAGACGGTGGCGGCGCCCCGCGGCGTGGAGGCGGTGCTGCCGCCGGCAACGGCGAGGGGTCCGGCGGTGTAGAGCGCCTCGTCGAAGGCTTGCCACTTCGTCGGGGACTTGCCTACGGCCAATACCCAGACCGCCTTACCGCCGATGACGGAGGTGGACAGGTAGTCGCCGACCATACGGCCCTGCGTGGAATTGGCCATCTGGGACAGGGACATGGGCCCGGCGACCGTGGTCGGCGTGCTCCAGGTGCTGCCACCGCTGACGGAGGAGATGTAGCTTGGTCGAGGTGGCGCACACGATGTCGTGCGCCGGGCAGCCCGAGCGGAAGCACCGACGAAGACCCCGGCGCCGGCTCCCACGAGTGCGCCCATCAGCTCGGGTTGCACAGGGTCGACGGTGATGGGCGCCTCGGTTGGGACGGGAGGCTTCCAGGGCGGTGGTACGGAACCGCTACACACCTGATACCGGCAGGCAGCGGCGTCATGACGCTGTTGGTCGGATCGCGGACCCACAAACAGCTGCCTGCCCGCACTACACACGTCGGTCGCAAACTGCTTGTGCGTGCACCGAAGGTCGTCGGTGAGGGGCAGAACACAGCCGGGTGGCTTTGTTCGTGCCTATTCGTGAACAAAGCCACCTCAGACTGCGGCAGGGGCAGCGACGAAACCGGTGTCGGCCTCTGCGAGATGGTTGCCGGGCCGAGTGTTCGGCGGCCACGACCGTGGCCACCGTGGAGTGGCAGGGGCGGTTTCAGGACACCAGGGGAGCGTTGTCCGTGACCTCGCTCAGCCGGACCGTGCACAGCCCGCGGGGCTCGTTCTTCACCTCGGTCACCTTCAGCTGGGTACCGGGGGTGAGGATGTACTCCTCCTCGCCGGTGAAGGCGGAGAAGCTCTTGATCCCGACCGCCCGGGCAGGCGTCACCTCGAAGAGGGTCCGCTTGCCGCGACTGCCCAAGAACGCCCGAGCCACCTTCAGCTCGGAGGTACACGAGGAGACGCCCCACCAGGTCACCGTCCGGCCCACCGGGTACTGCGCCCGGAGGTCCAGCGACACCCCGCGCCACAACGGCTGCGTGTAGGCCGGCAAGTGCGATACGGCCGAGAACAGCAGCCGCAGGTACGGCAGGTAGGGCGTGACCCTGGTGCGGTCGGGGGAGCGCAGAACGCTGTTGATCTCGCGGTAGAAGGCTGACTCGCAGGTGTAGAGGTGGAGCGCGGCGATCGCGTCCGCGGACAGGCCCCCGCCGGCCGCCTGGTCCGCACGCAGCTTGCCGAAGTCGCGGGAGCGCCGGATGTGCCCGGCGAGCCCGGACAGTGCCGCGCCAACCGGGGCGACGGCGTCCTGGAAGTCCATCAGCGGGGTGTCGAACACCCCGGTGATCGCGGGCAGGACCAGGCCCTCGTCCTTGACGCTGGTGAGGCGCTCCAGGTACAGCTGGTGCAGGTTCATGGTCGACTCGATGAAAGCGCCCATGCGCGCCGAAACACCCCCGTCCGCACCGCTTACGCCGGCTGCCGGCAGGTTCCACCCCTTGCTCGGCAGCCAGTCGACGGGGTCGGCGCCCAGCGAAGTCAGGGCGCCGTTGACCTGGGCGAAGTGGTCGCCCTCGCAGAAGACGTCGCCCTGTGCCGCCGGGTTCGCGTGGTCGAGGTGGCGGACCTCGACGTCGGGGTATTTCTCCTGGAGCCGCAGGACGACCCGCTTCAGGCTGCGGGCGTGCGCCCCCCACCACGCGAACACGACCCCGCGGTCCTCCTCGGCCGCGTCCTGCTTGGCCTTGAGGATCTCCTCGATGATCCGCTCGGCGACCGGCCGCCAGAACGCCGTGTGCTGGTCGGCACCCATCGCCCCGTCGCCGCTCGCGGTCAGCGACGCGTTCAGCAGGAGCACGCCCTGCGTCAGCATCGCCTGGAACCACTCCGGCGGCTGGACCGTGTCCCGCTCCTTCAGCAGCGCCCGCACGTCGGCGATCGGGGTCTTCTTGGCGATGCCGTACTTCCACATCGCCGCCGCCTTGATGAGGCACCGGATGCTGACGACCCGGCCGAACCGGCTGTCCTTCCAGTCGCTGAAGGTGTTGTCGAACATGGCTATGCCGGTGGCGCTCTCCGGCCGTGGGTAGGGGTTCTGACCGAAGACCACGACCTTCCACTTGTGCGGCGGGTTCGGCTTGAGCGCCTGGAACGTCAGCTCGCGGACCGGGACCACCTCGTGGCTGCGGTCCTTGCCTATGAACCGTGCGGCGTCCGGCTGCGCCTCGATGACCGGCTTCAGCAGCGGGAGCCAGGCCTGCCCGCCGCCGTCGAAGAGCTCGGTCAGGGCCAGGGGGTCGTCCGCATCGGGATGGGGCTGCGGCGTCTGGCCAGGAGCCGGGACGCCGGCTGTCGATCCGGTCATGGCGCAGGCGCTTTCGCTCGTCGTGGCAGAAGGAGAGCAGGGGTCGGCAGAGGGAGCGGGAGCGGCAGTGTGCGGCGCGGGGGCGACGGGCGTGACGGCCGCCGGAGGCACGATGCGCACCCGCCGGTCGACGGGCGCATTCTCGATCCCGTGAAGCTGGGAGATGATCGTGGACCGCAGCTCGTCGTCGTCCTCGAACCAGTGGTCGTGGAAGAGCGTGTAGCCGGTCCACATCAGATTGGCGCACACCCGGGCCGGCACCTGGCCGGTCTGCGCTCCCATCCCGACCAGCGCCACGGAACGGATACTGCCCGGCTTCTTCCGGTTCTGCCGGTGGACGGCCTGGAAAGCGGCCGCGCACGCCAACGCCACGTTCAGCGTGGCGCTCACATTCTGAGAGGACCGCACCATCGTCGGCGTGGATATCAGGTACCGGGGGACGGTTGCGCCGGACGGGACGCAGACCGCGCTACCCACCGGCATGGGACCGGAGAACCGGTCGCGGATCGCCCGCTGAACGCGCACCTGGATACCGGACCCCAGGTGCCGCTTGATGACGGCGTCGACCCCGCCGTCCATCCGCCCCCGGGAGTTCGTGGGGGTGACCCAGGCGTCGACGTCCTCGTCGAGGATCGAACCCTTGCGGATCTCGATGCCGGGGGTGTCGGCGAACGCGGCACGCCACGCCTCCACCACACGCTCGTTGACGTCCGTCAGCACCACCCTGAGTGCGGGCAGCACACTGCTCTCGGTCATCGTCCACTCCTGTCGTGCACCAGCGGTTCCAAGACCCCGAACGTATCGCCCACCACTGACAACGCAGCCCCCACAAAGAAGCGCTGAGCCACCGTCATACTGCGCGGTCGTCGCAGGCACCGGCCTGGAGCCGCGGCACGTCGCTCCCCGCACGGGCCCCGGCCCCCGCCGTCGGCGCGCTCGCACGCCGGGGGCCGCCGCGTGCGTACGGGGGCGCCTCCTCTCAGCCGGCGGAAGGCCATCGAAACCAGGCATGCGTGCCGGCCCCGAGGCAGGACAGCTACCACTCGTACCGTCCCAGCCGGTGAGACGCGCGCCCCGGCCAACGGGCTTCCCGTCCGACGGACGAAGGTCTGCTGTTGCTGTTGCTGTTGCTGTTGCAGGCACGGCGGGCGGCCCTGCGTGGGGACGGCGCCGGCACCGGTCGCGACCGGGCGGGCACGACGTGAGCGGGGAGCCACCGACCGTGGGCGCGAGGCGACATTAGAGGGCTGTGCCCGCGGGGCATCCCCCGCGCGCTGGAGCGGGTCGATGTCGACCGCGAGCGGATCGCGCTGCGCCGCGGTGACTTCGGCCGGCCGGAGGAGTGGTGACCCGAGATCCACCGGGCCGTCATCGACGCGCAGGCGCCAAGGGCGTTGGCCGCTCTGTATCAGGGAGCACGACTGGCCTTCGGCCCCGTAGGGATCAGCAGCGACGAGGTCGGCTTCGGCGTGACGGCCCTGCGGTGGATCCCTCCCACTCCGACGACGGCGGATCGCCGGGTGAGCCGGCCCGGGCCGCCCGCGACGAGGCCGAAGGCTCCCCTTCCCGCGCCGGGTGCCGCAGCGGCGCGTAGCCCGGTGCACGCAGAGAACGGGTTCATCGCGTGACCGGGGTAGCCCCGGTCGCTGCGACGGACAGTTCCCACAGCCGTGCTGCTGCGTCGGGGTCGATGGCGTAGGCGCGGACGCCGCCGTCGTCCATGGGCGCGGCGGGGGCGGAGACGCGCGCGACGTCGCAGTCCTCGAGGTAGAGTCCGCCGCGGCCGCGCAGGAGCGGGGAGGTGGCGGCCCACAGGCCGGTGGCGGCGCCTTGGGAGGGCGTCTTGAAGTCGGCGCCGATCACGTTGCCGTGCTCGTCCACCCATCCACGTTCGATCTGCTCATGGAGAGTCATTTCTCGCTGGAGACCGGTGATGATCTTGCCCGGGTGAAGAGCGAACGTCCGGACGCCGTCGTTGCGTCCGAGAGCGTCGAACTGCACGGCGAACAGGGCGTTGGCGGTCTTGGCCTGACCGTAGGCCAGCCACTTGTCGTAGCCGGTACAAAAGTGCGGGTCGTGCCAGCGGATGCCGGTCAAGGTGTGCCCGGCGGAGCTGTTGACGACGACGCGCGCACCGTCGCCTGCGGCCAGGAGCGGGTAGAGCTCGCAGACGAGGGTGAAGTGTCCGAAGTGGTTGATGGCGAGCTGGCCTTCCCAGCCGGGCCCGACGCGTCGCTCCGGGGTGGCCATGACGCCTGCGACGGCCATGAGGAGGTCGAGCTTGCTGAAGGAGTCAGTGATCTGTGCGGCGGCGGCCCGCACGCTGGCGAGGTCCGCCAGGTCCATGGGGATGACGTAGCACCCCTCCACATCCGCGAGAGCGGCGCGGGCGAGGCCGGGTCGGCGTGCCGGAACGATGACCCGGGCCCCGGCGGCAGCCAGACCTCGGGTGGTTTCCAATCCGAGTCCGGAGTAACCCCCGGTCACGACGGCGGTTGCGCCGGACAGGTCGAGGCCGGCGATGACGTCCTCGGCGGTGCTGGTGTCGGAGAAGGGCGAGCCGAGCGGCTGCTGATCGCTGATGGTCATGCCGACGACGCTAGAAAGTAGAGCGAGGTCTAGATCAAGTCCTAGGCTGGCGGCATGGCGAATGTCGAAACCCGTGCGGAGCCACTGAGTATCGGCGAAGTGGCCGAGCGGACCGGACTCAGCGTGCATGCACTGCGCTTCTACGAGCGCGAGGGCCTGCTGGTCGGACCGGTCCGGCGCACCGCGGGCGGACGGCGGCGGTACACCACCGCCGATGTCGACTGGCTGCTGATCTGCGTCAGACTGCGCGAATCCGGCATGCCGCTGGCCGACCTCAAACGGTTCGCCGAGCTGGTACGGCATGGCCCGGGCAACGAGGCAGAACGGCTGCAGCTCCTCGACGCACATCAGCAGCGAGTCGAGGCGCAGATCCAGGCGCTGGAGGCATGTCGCTCAGTCATCGCCTGGAAGGTCGGCGTCTACGCCGAGCACCTTGCCCGCGGCGAGGCCGGTGGGCTCTGGGACCCGACGGTCTGATACCACGACGAACATGCTGCGCGGGCTGCTCGCCCCCGTTCGAAACAGGGCGGTGAAGGCGTAGCCGGCGGATTCGGAGGCCGCGAAGCCGACGGCCGCGCCGAGGATCACGCCGTCGCGCACCGACTTGGTCGCCAGGTGCCGGGTGAGGAAGGCCGGGTGGCCAGTCCGACGGCTTGCTACGACAGGCTGCTGTTCCCTGTCGCCCATCCAGCCACCGCGAAGGCCAAACCCGCTGACAGTCGGCAGAGTGGGGCCTATGGGTAATTCTGGAAGCCTGACGACCCAGCAGCGGGCCGCCATGCTCGCCACAGTGACTGCGAGTGCTCTGCTGTTTTCCAGCCTGACCAGCATCATCGTTGCCCTGCCGGCGGTCCAGCGCGACCTCGGACTGGACAGCTCAGCCCTGCATTGGGTCGTTGTCGCTGCGCTCCTGCCGCTGTGCGCGCTTGCCGTCGTCAGCGGTCGTCTGGGCGACACGATCGGGCGACGCCGGGTTTTTCTCCTTGGCATGGCTTGCTTCGTCACCGGATCAGCACTGTGTGCCGTCGCACCCGATGGGGCTTTTCTTGTAGGAGCTCGCGCCGTGCAGGGTCTGGGCGTCGCGCTGGCCGTACCGCTCGCTCTGGCGAACCTCACCACCGCCCTACCGGCTCAGAAACATGGGTGGGCTATCGGCGTTCAGACCACGGTGGTCTCCGTTTTCGCCATCGCTATGCCCTTGGGCATCGCCTTGCTGGCTCAGTACGGGAGCTGGCGGTGGGCCTTTGCCGCCACCGTCCCTGTGGCTGTACTGGTCGTCGTCCTGGCCCGGCGGCACCTGATCGAGACACGCGCTCCCGCCACGACCTCGCTGGACCCGGTGGGCTGTGTCCTCATCGCTTCCGGGCTCGCCCTCCTGGTCTTCGCCTGTGAACGCTCTTCCGACTGGGGGCTCACCAGTGTCGGGACGCTCGCTCCGCTCACCGCTGGTATCGCGCTGCTCGTCGCCTTCGTGCTGGCTGAGCGCCGCGCCCGAAGCCCACTGCTTGATCTCCGGCCTCTGCGCGGCGCCACGACATCCGTCCCCTTGGCCGCTCTGGCCCTCGTCCAGTGCGCGTCACTGGCTCTCGTCCTCTACATGACGCTGTATCTTCAGCACGTACTTGACATGGGTGCATTTCGCACGGGCCTACTGCTGCTGGCCACCAGCGTGGGGACCATCGTGCTTTCGCCACTCGTGGGACAGCTGACTGAGCGTGGCCACGGTGGGCGGCTGGTCATTACGGGCATGGCCGCCCTTGGTGTCTGTCTGCTCTGGCTCACCTTCGAGGTGTTCGACAGGCGCATCATCTTTCTTGTTCCAGCCCTCTTGCTGTTCGGGCTGGCGCCCCCGTTGGTCTACCCGTCAGCGACCACACTTGTTGCGGACACCGCTCTGGGCTCGGCCAAGGGTGTCGGCGCAGGTCTGGCGATCCAAGCCCGGCAGGTCGGTGCCACTCTCGGGCTCGCACTGACAAACATGCTGTTCACCGCCGTTGAATGGCAGAAGCGGAACAGCCTCCTGAAACCCGGCGATGCCTTCACTCCGGAAGAACAGAGCGCTCTCGATGACGCCCTCACACGCGAGCGGCTCGACACCGATCTACTCGCCCAGCTGCCGAGCGCCTCACAAGACCACGTCCGTGGAGCCGCTGACGAAGCCTTCGCGACAGCAATCGAGATCACATTCCTCACCCTGGGCGGAATCATCCTGCTCGGTGCCCTCGTCGCCGTCACCGTCCAGCGCGCAACCATCGGCCGGTCAACGCCCAGACCGTCGGCATGACTGGTCAGTCCACTGCGGGACCGTTCGAGGGCATGGTCTGCCGGCTCGCCGGCCGCCCCTTTTTGCCGGGCCCCGGCCGCGTGCTGATGCGCACGCACGATCGTGGAGCCGACCGCGACGACCCGGCCCAGGCCGCCTTCGGCGTCGGCCTGGGCGAGCGGGGCGGTGAAGACCTTCTCGCAAGTGCCCTGTGCCATCGGTGAGCGGGCGGGTGCGGCATCACTTCGGTTCGTCAGTGGACGTCCGCCACAGGCCTCCCGCGCATCGGCTGGCCCAGTGCCACCAGCAGCTCGGGCATGTCGACGACACGGTTCAGTCCCGCCGCGGAACGGTTGCCCAGGCGGCGCGGGCCTGCCCGGCCCACCCGCGGGCGGCGACGGCCGGCGGCGCCTCAGGGTCGTTCCTTCTCCAGCAGCGCCACACAGCGTCCCAGCAGGCCGATCAGTGCCTCACGCTCCTCGTCCGTGAACTCCGCGGCCAGGGCCCGCTCCACCCGGACGGCCCGTGCGTCGGCGTCGGCCATCACGGCGAGTCCCTGCTCGGTCAGACGGGTCTCGAGGACGTTGCGGTGCCACTCGTGCGGGGTGCGCTCGATCAGGGCACGGCCTTGGAGGTTGTTCAGGACCGTGTTCATGGTCGGTGGCGTGACCCCGCACAGCCGGGCGAGGGCCGCGGCGGAGATGCCCGGGTTGCCCGCGAGGTGGACCAGCGCCGAGTACTGCGCGACGGTCAGGCCCGCCGGTTTCAGCACCGCGGTCTTGGTCGCATTGAGGGCCTGCTCGGCCCGCTTGATGTGGGAGCCGAGACGCTCGGACACGGGCATGGACGTCATCCCCGCATGGTAGCGAGCCCCTCATCTATGAGCGTCCTCCCGATGGTTAATGCATTGACGAGGATTAGAACTCTAATCTACGTTCGTATCGTTGTGGGTATCCGAACCGAGAGGTCTGTCGTGTCCCATTCGATCCACCGTCGTACGTTCCTGACCACCGCCGGGGCCCTGGCCGTCGCCGCCACGGTGCCGGCCGCTCAGGCGGCCACGGTGCCCCGTATCACCACCGCTTTCACACTCCCCGGCGACCGCGTCTACCCCGAGGGCATCGGCCTCGACCCGCGCACCGGGAACGCGTTCGTCGGCTCGTACACCACCGGTGCCGTCTACCGGGCCGCTCCGGGCCGCCGTACCGCGGAGGTGTTCCTCCCGGCGGGCGCCGACGGCCGGCACACCGCCAATGGGCTGAAGGTCGACCGGGCCGGCCGGCTCTGGGTCATCGACTCCACCAGCGGCGTCGACGTGTACGACGTACGCGACCGCGCGTTGCTCACCCGCTTCCAGGTGCCCGGTGACGAGCCCCGCTTCGCCAACGACCTGGCGATCGCCCCCGACGGCACCGCGTACCTCACCGACAGCACCCGCGCGGTCGTCTACGCGGTCACACCCGCCGACCTGGCCCGGGCCCGCGGCAAAGTGGCGTCGCTTCGGGTGAGCCACGACCTGAGCGCGGTACGGGATCCCCGGTCCCCGGCCGCCTACACCCTCAACGGCATCGTCGCCGACCCGGCGGGGCGCTACCTGCTCGTGGTCGACATGACCGGTGGCGGCCTGTACCGGATCGACCTGGCGAGCGGCGCCGTGCGCCAAGTCGCCCTCCACGGCGGGGACCTGAAGCACGGAGACGGGCTGGAGCTGGCGCACGGCACGCTCTGGGCCGCGCACAACACCGTCAACACCGTCAGCCGCTGGCGTCTGGACGCGTACGCCCACACGGCGCGGCTGGAGCAGCGAGTCACCGACGCCGCGCTGCAGATCCCGACCACGCTCGCCCGCCGTCATGGCCGGCTGCTGGTCGTCCGCTCGCAGTTCGACAAGGGCGGCCCGATGGGGCCGGGGACGCCCGAGACGCCGTTCACGGTGGCGTGGGTGAGCGGGATCTGACGGCCCTGACCCGGTTGATCAGCTGCTGGCCGGCCCGGAATTCCGGGACGATCCCGACGGCATGGCTGTTCGGGAGGCCAAAGCGGCTCTCCGAGCTCAGCTCGAAGCGCTGACCGTGGCCCTCACCGACCGCTGGGGAGAGACCCGGCACGTCGACCTGTGGCCGTACTTGAGGGCCGGCTTCGCAGGCGCCACGGTGCCCGAGCCGATCGTCGGCGAAACCACGGCACTTCATCTGGCCGTCAGCCTGCGTGATCGCGACGGCGAGCACTCGTTGCCGCTGGATGCCGGTGGCTTGGCCACCGATGCCGCGGCAGCTGCCGCTGGGCACGAGCGAACGGGTTCGATCACGTGAGGACAAGTGGCACCGCGTCAGGGGATTCTGTGGAAGGGCTCAGGAGGTGATGACGTCGTAATCACCGACGGTTGGCACGTCCGCCCACCGTGTCTTGCCCCGATCCACAGCAGGGCGAATGGGGTGGTGGCGCCGGGTGGCCGGGCCGCAACATGACACTGCGTCCCACGCCGTTTCCACTGGCAACGCAAGAAGGGCCCTGCCTTCCGGGGGCTGGAGGACATGGCCCTTCTGGAGCAGCCCGGCGGGCCGTCAGCTGGTGAAACGAGCAGCGGACCGACTTGGTGGGTGGCAGCAATCAGATCTCGGCCGACCCAGGGCTCCAGGGCACGCTCGGCGGCGAGTATGCCACCGAACGCGTCGACGGCGGCCGGTCTTTGGGAGAGGGCGCTGGTGGCCTTGCCGCAAGGGCGGAACACGCGACGGTTCATCGGGGGAACCTCCGCTCGGTGTTGGTGGTGCGGGTGCTGTCGGCGGTGGTCAGTACGCGGGGCAGATGGACGTGGAGGTGTTCGACCTCCACCCGGCAGCCGTAGAGTTCTCCGGCCAGGAGCTCCGTGAGTCCGGCCGCACTGTTCCGGACCAGGAACGTGGCGGTCGACTGAGATGCCCTCCGCCGTCCTGTGACGGGAGGGAATCGCGACCGGGTAGGTTCCGGCCATGGTTGATGACTGGCGGATGGATCGGGTCGGGAGTGCCGGACCACCTCGGAGAAGCAGTCGAGCGAGCATCGCGTCGCATGGATGCGTCCTTCCGGCGGGCCAACCTGGAGATCCTGGGCAACACCGACGGGTTTCTGCATGCGCACGTGTGGCCCCGGTTCGAATGGGAGCCGACCGACTTGGTGCGAAGGCCGGTGTGGCTCTATCCCCGCGACAGGTGGACGGACAAGCAGTACGCACTCGGACCCCAGCACGACCCACTGCGCACGGCGATCGGAGACGAGCTGGACCGTCTTCGCTCGGCGAACTGACAGCAAGCAGACGCGAAGCGGCACGCGGGGCTGGCGTGCAGGTGCTCCACCTACGACCCCCGGCGCCGGCGCTACCACCCGGGCGGCCAGGACGGTGGCAGTGGTCGCCGATCGCGGCCATGGCATCGCCCGCTCACCGAAGGCCGCATCCCACAGAGGAGTGGCGGGACCGCACCTGGTGATGGGGCTGCATCGGCTTGGGTGGTAGCTCCTTTGGAGAGATGGTCCCACCCAGCATGCCGACGTCCGTCCTCTGGGGTAGTGCGGAACTCGACATCACAGCGACGCTCGGCCCAGGTGGAGGTGACCGACACCGGCCTGCTCAGAACAACGTCTGCGGCGGGCTGGGCCCGGAGGACGACTCCGAGCGTCTCGGAACCCGGTCCGCATGCTGGGAGTAGCGCAGATCGTGGCCGTTCGTGGACGTGTACTCGGCGAAGGCGTCTTCGAGCTCGGCCGGGACGCGGCCGACGAGCCGCAGCCCGTCCAAGGTGACCTGTGGACCGCGAAGTGCGCTGACGGCTACGCAAGCCAGGCGGCCGGCGTCGTAGTAGGGCGTCACAGCCGGCGCGCTTGATGCTCCGATGAGAAAGAATTCCGAACTCGCCGCTGGGCTGCCGTAACCGCCACGAGTGGAGAGTGGGCTCAATACGTCTGCGACTGCTGCGGCCGCTTCGTCGTGCGACATACCGAACCGCCCGGGCCAAGGCCCTCGCCAGGATGGGTACGGCTGCGAGCGAGCCCCTTCGCGCGCCGTCGGCCCGCCGTCCCAGGGGGGACAGGTCTGGGAGCTGTTAGGGGGATGGTCAGGGGGGCGGACCCTGCCTCGGTCCGCTGAGACTGGTCCCGGCAGCCGTGCGCCTGGCAGGCGTTCACACGCGCTGGTCCCAGGGCTCCATCCGGCCGCTGCCGGGTGCTTCGCCAGACCGAGAGGTGTAGTGACATGCTCCGTACCGAGCTGATCCGGCCGCTTCCCGACCTCCTGAAGGGGCACGCCGAGCGCTTCGGGGACAAGGTGGCCTTCCGCGACGCAGAGCGGAGCGTGACCTACGCCGAACTGGAGCTGCGCACACGGCGGCTGGCGGGGCACCTGGCCGGTCTGCGGCTCCAGCCGGGCGACCGGGCCGCGATCCTGCTGGGCAACAGCGTCGAGACCGTCGAGAGTTACCTGGCCATCACCCGCGCCGGCGCGGTCGGGGTGCCGCTCAACCCGCGGGTCACCGAGACCGAACTGGCGCACCTCCTCGACGACAGCGGCGCCCGTGTCGTCATCACCGACCCCTCCAGGGCCGCCCTGCTGAGCGGGCTGGTGACGAGTCGGCCGCACCTGAGGGTGGTCGTCACCGGTGCCGCCGGGACACCCGGCGGCGCGCCGGCGGGAACCCTGTCGTTCGCCGCGCTCGCCGCCTCCGAGCCCGCCCTGCCGGCCCGGGACGACCTCGGCCTGGACGACGTGGCGTGGTTGCTCTACACCTCCGGCACCACCGGCAAGCCGAAGGGCGTGCTCTCCACCCAGCGCAACTGCCTGTGGTCGGTCGCCGCCTGCTACGTCCCGGTACCGGACCTGTCCGCCGAGGACCGGGTGGTGTGGCCGCTGCCGCTGTTCCACTCCCTGTCCCACATCGCGTGCGTACTCGGCGTGACGGCTGTCGGCGCCTCGGCCCGGATCGTGGACGGCTTCTCCGCCGACGAGCTGCTCGCCGTCCTGGAGGAGGAGAACGCGACCTTCCTGGCGGGCGTACCGACCATGTACCACTACCTGGTCCGGGCGGCGCGGGAGAAGGGGTTCCGGGCGCCCGCCCTGCGGATGTGCCTGGTCGGCGGAGCCATCACGACGGCGGATCTGCGCCGCTCCTTCGAGGAGGTCTTCGGCGCGCCGCTGCTCGACGCCTACGGGAGCACGGAGACCTGTGGCTCGATCACCATCAACTGGCCCACCGGCGCCCGCGTCGAAGGCTCGTGCGGACTGCCGGTACCGGGACTCGGCGTACGGCTCGTCGACCCGGAGACCGGGCTGGACGTCGCACCCGGCGAGGAGGGTGAGGTCTGGGTGCGCGGCCCCAGCGTCATGCTCGGCTACCACAACCAGCCCGAGGCGACGGCCGCCGCGCTCAGGGACGGCTGGTACCACACCGGCGACCTGGCCCGCAGGAACGACGAGGGCTACTTCACCATCACCGGGCGCATCAAGGAACTCATCATCCGGGGCGGGGAGAACATCCACCCCGGTGAGGTGGAGGAGGTGCTGCGCCGGGTGCCCGGCGTGGCGGACGCCGCCGTGGTCGGCAAGCCGCACGAGGTACTGGGCGAGGTCCCTGTGGCGTTCCTGGTCCCCGGCCCCGAAGGGCTCGACCTGGAGCAGCTGTTCGCCGTCTGCCGCGAACAGCTGTCGTACTACAAGGTGCCCGAGGAGCTCTACGAGATCGACCGGATCCCGCGGACCGCCTCCGGGAAGGTGACCCGTCATGTGCTCCTGGAGCGGCCGACCCGGCTGCGGGCGTCGAGCAGCGGGCGCTACGAGTCGCTGTTCCGCCTCGACTGGACCCCGCTGCCCTCGGTGCGCGCACCCCGGGCCGAACCCGGCCGCTGGGCCGTGGCAGGCGGCACGGACACCGCCGGCGCACTGGCGGCGGCCGGCGTGCCCGTGGAACGGTACGACGGACTCGACGCGGTGCGGTTCGACGCCGATGCCGGACACCCCGTCCCAGCGGTGACGGTCCTGGACCTCACGGCCGCACCCGAGGCCGCCACCGGTGCCGGGCGGGCCGCAACAGCCGCACTCCGGGAGCTCGCGGAGCAGCTGGAACCGTGGCTGGCCGACCCCCGGTTCGCCGAGGCCCGGCTCGTGGTGCTGACCAGGCGAGCGGTGGCCGCCGGTTCCGCCGAGGACATCGAGGACCCCGTGCGGTCCCCGCTGTGGGGCTGGCTGCGCTCCGCGCAGGCCGAACTCCCCGACGGACCGGGCCGCCTGGTCCTCGCGGACGTCGACGGCGACGCGGCGTCGGTGGCGGCGCTGCCGGTGGCGCTCTCGGCGGGCGAGACGCAGTTCGCCGTCCGCGGCGGAGTGGTGCTGCTGCCGGGCCTGGCCCGGGTCTCCTCCGTCGCCGACCGGGAACCGGCGCCGCTCCTCGACCCGCGCGGGACCGTCGTGGTCACCGATGCCGAGGGCCTGGTCGGCGCCGCCGTGGCCCGGCAACTCGTCGCCGGGCACGGGGCTCGTCACCTGTTGCTCATCAGCCCGCACGGCCGCGCCGACCGGGCCGCCGCCGCGCTGGGAGCCGAACTGGCCCGCGCGGGTGCCCAGGTACGCCTCGCGGCCTGCGACATCACCGACGACGAGGCTCTCGCGGCCGTACTGGCCAAGGCGACCCGCCCGCTGACCGCCGTCGTGCACGCACCGGCGGAGACCACCGGCCTGGAGCAGGTCGCCGCCGGCGCGGACCGGCTGCACGAGGCCACCCGCTCCCTCCCGGACGTCTCCTTCGTGCTGGTCTCCTCCGTCGCCGGGCTGCTCGGCGCGCCCGGCCGGCGGGAGCGGGCCGCCCAGGCCGTCCTCCTCGACACGCTTGCCCAGCGCCGGCGCGTCGCCGGGCTGCCCGCCCTCTCCTTCGCGCTCGGCCCCTGGGACCAGGACGCCGCCGAGGACGCCCCGGCGGGGGTCGGAGTGCTGCCGATGCACGAGAGCCTGGCCCTGTTGGGGGCCGCGCACGCGGCCGACGAACCCTGCCTCGCCGCCATGCGGCCCGACACCACGTCGCTGCGCGCCGCCGCGGTACCGGCGTTGCTGCGCGGCCTGATCGACGCGCCCGTGGCCGCGGCCGCGGCGGACGAGGCCGAGTCGGACGCGCTGCGCGCCCGGCTGGGCGACCTGCCCGGCGTCGAGCAGCACCGCCTGCTGCTCGACCTGGTGCTCGACGCGGTCCGTGAGATGGCCGTCGGTGAGGATCCGGCCCCCGACCGGACCTTCAAGGAGCTCGGCTTCACCTCGGTCTCCGCGGTGGAGCTGCGCAACCGGATCACCACAGCGACCGGTTTCGCGCTTCCCGCGACGCTCGCCTTCGACCACCCCACGCCGACCGCCGTCGCCCGCCACCTGCACACCGCACTGCTGGGCCACGTCACCACACCGGCACCCGACGAGCGGGCCGTACCGGTGATGCCGGACGAGCCGATCGCGATCGTCGCGATGGGCTGCCGGCTGCCCGGCGGTGTCGACTCGCCGGAGGACCTGTGGCGGCTCCTCGAACGCGGTGAGGACGCCATCTCGCCGTTCCCCGCGGACCGCGGCTGGGACCTCGAACGGCTCTACGACCCCGACCCGGACCACACCGGCACCTCGTACGTCCGGCACGGCGGATTCCTGACCGGCATGGCCGAGTTCGACGCCGCCTTCTTCGGGATCTCACCCCGTGAGGCGCTCGCCATGGACCCCCAGCAGCGGTTGCTGCTGGAGACCTCGTGGGAGGTGTTCGAACGGGCCGGCATCGACCCGGCCTCGCTGCGCGGCAGCAAGGTCGGAGTGTTCTCCGGCGTGATGCACCACGACTACGCCGACAACCTCGGCAAGGTCCCCGACGGGACCGAGGGGTACATCGGCATCGGCACCGCGGGCAGCGTCGCCTCTGGCCGGGTGTCGTACACCCTGGGCCTGGAGGGCCCGGCCATCACCGTCGACACGGCCTGCTCGTCGTCGCTGGTGGCGCTGCATCTGGCGGTGCAGGCGCTGCGCACGGGTGAGTGCTCGATGGCGCTGGCCGGCGGCGTCGCCGTGATGTCCACCCCCGGTGTGTTCGTGGAGTTCTCCCGGCAGCGCGGGCTGGCGGCGGACGGAAGGATCAAGGCGTTCGCCGGAGCCGCGGACGGCACCGCGTGGTCCGAGGGCGTGGCTGTCGTCCTCGTCGAGCGGTTGTCGGACGCGCGGCGGTCGGGGCATCCGGTGCTGGCGGTGGTGCGGGGTTCGGCGGTGAACCAGGACGGTGCGTCGAACGGGTTGACGGCCCCCAACGGCCCCTCCCAGGAGCGGGTGATCCGCCGGGCGTTGGCGTCGGCGGGTCTGTCGGCCGCGGATGTGGACGTGGTGGAGGCGCATGGTACGGGGACGACGCTGGGTGATCCGATCGAGGCGCAGGCGTTGCTGGCGACGTATGGGCAGGGCCGGCCGGCGGAGCGTCCGTTGTGGCTGGGGTCGTTGAAGTCGAACATCGGGCATGCCCAGGCTGCCGCGGGTGTGGCGGGTGTGATCAAGATGGTGTTGGCCCTGCGTCATGGTGTGCTGCCGAAGACGTTGCATGTGGACGAGCCGACGCCGAAGGTGGACTGGTCCGCGGGTGCGGTGGAGCTGCTCACCGAGAACCGTGCGTGGCCCGCCGGTGAACGGCCGCGCCGCGCCGGCATCTCCTCCTTCGGCGTCTCGGGCACGAACGCCCACGTGATCGTCGAGCAGGCACCCGAAGGAGACCCCGTCCAGCCGCAGCCCGCCGAACACGACGGGACACTGCCCTGGCTGGTCTCCGGCGGCACTCCGGGCGGAGTACGCGCCCAGGCCGCCCGGCTGGCCGCCTTCCTGGAACGCGGCGACCAGCACGACACCGTCTCCACCGCCTACTCCCTCGCCACGACCCGTGCCCAGCTGGCTCACCGTGCGGTGGTGGTGGGGGAGGGGCGTGGTGAGGTGTTGGCGGGGTTGCGTGGGGTGGCTGTGGGTGAGCGGGTGGCTGGTGTGGTGGAGGGGGTGGTGGCCGGGGGGCGGCTGGCGTTGTTGTTCTCGGGTCAGGGCAGTCAGCGTGTGGGGATGGGCCGGGAGTTGTATGGGCGGTTTCCGGTGTTCGCGGAGGCGTTCGACGCGGTGTGTGCGCAGGCTGATGTGTTGTTGGGGCGGTCGTTGCGGGAGGTGGTGTTCGAGGGTGGGGAGGGGGTGCTGGATCGTACGGAGTTTGCGCAGCCTGGGTTGTTTGCGTTGGAGGTTGCGTTGTTCCGGTTGTTGGAGTGGTTGGGGGTGCGGGCGGATTTCGTTGCGGGTCATTCGGTGGGTGAGTTGGTGGCGGCGTATGTGGCGGGGGTGTGGTCGCTGCCGGATGCGGTGCGGTTGGTGGTGGAGCGGGGCCGGTTGATGGGGGGTTTGCCGTCGGGTGGGGTGATGGTGGCGGTGGAGGCTGGTGAGGCTGAGGTTCGTGAGGTGGTGGGTGGTCGTTCGGGGGTGGATGTCGCGGCGGTGAACGGGCCGTTGGCGGTGGTGGTTTCGGGTGTGGCGGATGTGGTGGGGGAGGTGGTGGGTGAGTTGGCGGGGCGGGGCCGGCGGACGAAGCGGTTGGTGGTGAGTCATGCGTTTCATTCGTCGTTGATGGAGCCGGTGTTGGAGGAGTTCGGGCGGGTTGCGTCGGGGCTTGTGTTTCGTTCGGTGTCGGTTCCTGTGGTGTCGAACCTGTCGGGTGAGGTGGCGGGTGGGGAGTTGTTGTCGGCGGGTTACTGGGTGCGGCATGTTCGCGGTGCGGTGCGTTTCGGTGACGGGGTGCGGCGGTTGGCGGACGCGGGTGTGACGACGTTCCTGGAAGTCGGTCCCGGCGGAGTCCTCACCGCCATGGCCCAGGACAACGTCACCGGCGACCCGGACAGCCTCGCCTTCGTGCCCACGCTGCGCGCCGAGGGCTCCGAGGAGCGGGCCGTACTGACCGCACTCGCCCGCCTGCACGTACGCGGCCTGCGGACCGACTGGGGAGCGCTCTTCGCCGGAACGGGTGCGCGCCGGGTCGAGCTGCCCACCTACGCGTTCCAGCGCGAGCGGTTCTGGCCGGAGTCCACCGCCGGCGCGGGCGACCCGGACGGCCTCGGCCTCCAGCCCGCTGGGCATCCTCTGGTGGGTGCGTTGGTGCGGTTGCCGGAGTCGGGTGGTGTGGTGGCCACGGGCCGGCTGGCGTTGTCGTCGAGTGGGTGGCTGTCGGGGCACCGGGTCGCGGGTGTGGTGGTGGTGCCCGGCACGGCCGTGGTGGAGCTGGTGGTGCGTGCCGGGGACGAGGTGGGCGCGGGTGCGGTCGAGGAGCTGGTGATCGAGGCTGCGCTGGTGGTGCCCGAGGAGGGCGGGCTGCGGTTGCAGGTCGCGGTGGCCGGGGCGGACGAGCGGGGCCGTCGTGAGGTGAGTGTGCACAGTTCCCGTGACGGGGAGAGCTGGACACGGCATGCCCGTGGGGTGCTGGGTGCGCGGGAGGCGGAGGCGGGGTTCGAGTTGCGGCAGTGGCCGCCGCCGGGGGCCGAGCCGCTGGTGGTGGACGGTTTCTACGACGGCGGGTTCGGTGCGGGGGTGGAGTACGGGCCCGTGTTCCGGGGGTTGCGGGCGGCATGGCGGCGTGGTGAGGAGGTGTTCGCCGAGGTCGCGCTGCCCGAGGGGGTGGACGTGGAGGGTTTTGGGGTGCATCCGGCGTTGTTCGACGCGGCGTTGCACACCGGGATCCTCGCCGGGGTCGGGGATGGTGGTGAGGGTGGCACGCTGCTGCCGTTCGCGTGGAGCGGGGTGGCGGTGCACGCCCGTGGTGCCACCGCCCTGCGGGTCGCGGTCCGTCCCACCGCATCCGGAGGGATGACGCTGCGGGCCGCCGACCCGGCCGGCACGCCCGTCCTGTCCATCGACTCCCTCGTACTCCGCCCCCTGCCCACCGGGCAGCTGTCCGCGGCGCGCTCGGCCGCCCAGGAGTCGCTGTTCCGCCTCGACTGGACCCCCGTCGCACCGGCCGGACACCCCGTGCCCCTGACCGCGTTCGAGGACCCCTCCGCACTCGCCGAGGCCGTACGCGCGGGCGGCAGCGTGCCCCAGGCCCTGCTGGTCGACCTGACCGGCCCCACCGACCCCGCGGACCCGTCCGGCCACCACCCCCCGGAGGCTGCCGACGCGCCCCGACGGGCCCGCGCCCTGACCGCCCGCGCCCTCGACGCCCTGCACAGCTGGGCCGCACAGCCGGAACTGGAGCCCGCCACCCTGGTCGTGGCCACCTCCGGTGCGGTGGCCACGGACGGCGCCGACGAGATCCGCGACCCGGCGGCCGCCGCCGTCTGGGGCCTGGTCCGCTCCGCGCAGTCGGAGAACCCGGGCCGCATCGCGCTGGTCGACCTCGACGGGCACCCCGACTCCCGGAAGGCCCTCGGCGCGGCACTGGCCACCGGCGAACCGCAGCTGGCACTGCGGGCCGGCGCACCCAGCGCCCCCCGGCTCGCCCGCGGCACCGGCGGCGCGCTGGCCGTCCCCGTGGGCACCCCCGCCTGGCACCTGGACGTCACCGAGCGCGGCACCCTGGCGAACCTCGCCCTGGTGCCCGGTCCCGGCGCTGCCCCGCTGGCCGAGGGCCAGGTCCGGGTCAGCGTCCGCGCCGCCGGCGTCAACTTCCGTGACGTCATGATCACCCTGGGGATGTACCCGGGGGAGGCGGCGCTCGGCGGCGAGGGCGCCGGCGTGGTCGTCGAGGTCGGTCCGGGCGTCACCGGACTCGCGCCGGGGGACCGGGTGATGGGCCTGCTGGAGCACGGTTTCGGGCCGCTGGCGGTGACCGACCGCCGCAAGCTCGTGCGCATTCCCGGCGAGTGGTCGTTCCCGCAGGCGGCCTCGGTTCCGATCGCCTTCCTCACCGCCTACTACGGGTTGCACGACCTCGCCGGACTACGGGCCGGACAGCTCGTGCTGGTGCACGCGGCGACCGGTGGGGTCGGCTCGGCCGCGGTGCAGCTCGCCCGGCACTGGGGTGCGGAGGTGTACGGCACGGCGAGCCCCGGCAAGTGGGACGCGCTGCGTGCCGACGGGTTCACCGAGGACCACCTCGCCAGCTCCCGCGACCTCGGCTTCCGGGACCGGTTCCGTGCCACGACCGGTGGCCGCGGCGTGGACGTCGTCCTCGACTCGCTCGCGGGCGAGTTCGTCGACGCCACCCTGGAACTGCTGCCACGCGGTGGCACGTTCCTGGAGATGGGCAAGACCGACATCCGGGACGCCGCCGAGGTCGAGGCAGCCCACCCCGGCGTCGCCTACCACGCGTTCGACCTGGTCGAGGCCGGGCCGGAGCGCATCCAGGAGATCCTGACCGAACTGGTCGGCCTGTTCGAGAGCGGGGCGCTGCGGCCGCCGCGGCTCAAGGTCTGGGACGTACGGCACGCCCCCGAGGCGTTCCGCCACCTCAGCCAGGCCCGGCACATCGGCAAGGTGGTGCTGAGCGTGCCGCGCGCCCTCGACCCCGAAGGGACCGTGTGGGTCAGCGGGGCCGGCAGCCTGGGTGCCCTCACCGCCCGGCACCTGGTCGCCGAACGCGGTGTCCGGCATCTGCTGCTCACTAGCCGGCGCGGGGAGCAGGCGCCGGGCGCCGGGGAACTGCGCGACGAACTGACCGCGCTGGGTGCCGAGGTACGCGTCGAGGCGTGCGACGCGGCCGACCGGGACGCGCTCCGGGCCGTCCTCGGCGGCATCCCGCCGGAGCACCCGCTGACCGCCGTGGTGCACACCGCGGGCGTCCTGGACGACGGGGTGATCCCCTCGCTGACCCCGCGGCGGCTCGATGCGGTCCTCGCCCCGAAGGCCGACGCCGCATGGCATCTGCACGAGCTGACCCGGGACCTGGACCTGGCCGCGTTCGTCCTGTTCTCCTCCGCCGCCGCCACCTTCGGCAACCCGGGGCAGGGCAACTACGCCGCTGCCAACGCCTTCCTCGACGCGCTCGCCCGGCACCGGCGCGCCCAGGGCCTGCCCGCCACCTCGCTCGCCTGGGGCTTCTGGTCCCACGGCAGCGACATGACGGCCCACCTGGACGACGCCACGCTGCAGCGCACCAAGCGCAGTGGGATGCGCGGTCTGACCGCGGAGACCGGCATGGCCCTGTTCGACGCCGGTGTCGAGGCGGCGGACGCTGCACTCGTCCCGGCCGTCCTCGACCTCGCCGGGCTGCGGACCGCATCCCCCGACGCCCCGGTGCCGCCGCTGCTGCGCGGCCTCGTCCGCACCGGTCCGCAGGCCGCGCACCGGGCGGCCCCGACGGGTGGTTCACTGGCCGACCGGCTCGTCGCGCTGCCCGCCGACGAGCAGGAGCGGTTCCTCGTCGACCTGATACGCGGGCACGCGGCCGCCGTCCTCGGGCACGCGTCACCGGACACGGTCGACGCCGGCCGTGCCTTCAAGGACGCCGGGTTCGACTCGCTGACCGCCGTCGAGCTGCGCAACCGGCTCGGCACCGGCACCGGCCTGCGGCTCTCCGCGACTGCAGTGTTCGACTACCCGACCCCGACCGCCCTGGCCCGTCAGCTGCGCACCCAACTGCTCGGTGACCGGGCCGAAGCACCCGCCGCCGCCCCCTCGGCACCAGCCACGGCGGCGGTCGACGACGACCCGATCGCGATCGTCGCGATGAGCTGCCGATTCCCCGGCGGGGTGGCCTCGCCCGAGGACCTGTGGCGGCTGGTGGCCGAGGGCACCGACGCCATCGGCGACTTCCCGGACGACCGGGGCTGGGACCTGGACGGCCTGTTCGACCCCGACCCGGACCGGCCGGGCACCTCCTACGTGCGGCAGGGAGCGTTCCTGTACGACGCGGGCGAGTTCGACGCCGGCTTCTTCGGGATCTCGCCGCGCGAGGCGCTGGCGATGGACCCGCAGCAGCGGCTGCTGCTGGAGACCTCATGGGAGGTGCTGGAGCGGGCCGGCATCGACCCGGGCTCGCTGCGGGGCGCGAAGGTCGGCGTGTACACCGGTCTGATCAGCCACGACTACACCTTCGGCATGCACAACGACGCCGGGGACCTGGAGGGCTACCGGCTCACCGGAACCGCGGGCAGTGTCGCCTCAGGCAGGGTCAGCTACTTCCTCGGCCTGGAAGGACCCTCGCTCAGCGTCGACACGGCCTGCTCCTCCTCGCTGGTGGCGCTGCACCTGGCGATACGGGCGCTGCGCACGGGCGAGTGCTCCATGGCGCTGGCGAGCGGCGCGATGCTGATGGCCTCGCCCGACACCTTCGTGGAGTTCTCGCGGCAGCGCGGCCTGGCCGCGGACGCCCGCGTCAAGGCGTTCGCCGCCTCCGCCGACGGCACCGCCTGGTCCGAGGGCGTGGGGGTGCTCCTGGTGGAACGGCTCTCCGACGCACGGCGGCAAGGCCATCCGGTGCTGGCGGTCGTCCGTGGTTCCGCGGTCAACCAGGACGGCGCCTCCAACGGGCTGACGGCCCCCAACGGACCCTCGCAGCAGCACGTCATCCAGGAGGCCCTGGCCGACGCCCGGCTGACGGCCGCGGACGTGGACGCGGTGGAGGCACATGGTACGGGGACGACGCTGGGTGATCCGATCGAGGCGCAGGCGTTGCTGGCGACGTATGGGCAGGGCCGGCCGGCGGAGCGTCCGTTGTGGCTGGGGTCGTTGAAGTCGAACATCGGGCATGCCCAGGCTGCCGCGGGTGTGGCAGGTGTGATCAAGATGGTCATGGCCCTGCGTCATGGTGTGCTGCCGAAGACGTTGCACGTGGACGAGCCGACGCCGAAGGTGGACTGGTCCGCGGGTGCGGTGGAGCTGCTCACCGAGAACCGTGCGTGGCCCGCCGGTGAACGGCCGCGCCGCGCCGGCATCTCCTCCTTCGGCGTCTCGGGCACGAACGCCCACGTCATCATCGAAGAGGCCCCCGCCACCGAGGAGAGCGAACCGACGGCTGGGGAGCCCGTGACCGGCCCCCTGCGGACGGGCGGCCCGCTGCCGTGGCCGCTGTCCGCGCGGAGCCGGGTAGCCCTGCGCGACCAGGCCGAGCGCCTCGCCGGCCATCTCGCCGCCCACCCCGCCCTGGCCGCCACCGACGTCGCCTACTCACTGGCCACCACCCGGGCCGCCCTGGAACACCGGGCCGTCGTGATCGCCGCCGACCGGGACGACGCCCGGGCGGCCCTCGCCGCACTCGCCGCCGGCGAACCCGCCCCCGAGCTGGTCACCGGAACCGCGGACGTCCACGGCAAGACCGTCTTCGTCTTCCCCGGCCAGGGCTCCCAGTGGGTGGGCATGGGCGCCGAACTCCTGGACAGCTCACCGGTGTTCGCGGCCCGCATGGCAGAGTGCGCGCAGGCCCTCGCCCCGCACGTCGACTGGTCGCTGCTCGACGTGATCCGCCAGAGCGGGCAAGCGCCCTCCCTGGAGCGGGTCGACGTCGTCCAGCCCGTCTCCTTCGCCGTGATGGTCTCCCTGGCCGCTCTCTGGAGCTCGCTCGGTGTGACACCGGACGCGGTCGTCGGCCATTCCCAGGGCGAGATCGCCGCGGCCGCCGTCGCGGGCGCCCTCTCGCTCGCGGACGCCGCCAAGGTCGTGGCGCTGCGCAGCAGGGCCATCGCCCGGGGCCTGGCCGGGCAGGGCGGCATGATGTCGGTCGCGCTGCCCGAGGAGGAGGTCGCGCGGCGCATGCCGGACGGCGTGGAGATCGCCGTCGTCAACAGCCCCTCCTCGGTCGTCGTCGCGGGCGCACCCGACGTGCTCGAAGCCGTCCACGCCGAGTGGCGGGCGGAGGGCGTCCGGGTCCGCATGGTCCCGGTGGACTACGCCTCGCACAGCTCGTACGTGGAACTCATCCGGGAGGAACTGGGCGGCCTGCTCTCCGGGCTGACGCCACGCCGCGCCGAGGTGCCGCTGTACTCGACGGTCGACGGCGCCTGGCAGGACGGCACCGGCATGGACGCCGGCTACTGGTACCGGAACCTGCGGCAGACCGTACGGTTCGAGACGGCCGTCGAGGCACTGGTGGACCAGGGGCACCGGGTGTTCGTAGAGGTCAGCGCGCACCCCGTGGTCGCCACCGGGGTGCAGGAGGTGCTCGACGGCCGTCCGGCTGTGACGGCCGTGGTGACCGGCACCCTGCGCCGTGACGAGGGCTCGCTGCGGCAGGTCCTCAAGGCGCTGGCCGGTCTCCACGTCCGGGGTGTGGACACCGACGAGGCCGCATGGTTCGCGGGGACCGGGGCGGCGCGGGTCGACCTGCCCACGTACGCCTTCCAGCACGCGCACTACTGGCACGCCGAGGCTCCCGGGTCCGGCGACGCGAACGCCGTCGGGCTGGATACGGCGGGCCACCCGCTGGTGGGCGCGGTGGTGCCGCTGCCCGGCACCGGCGGACTGCTCGCCACCGGCAGGCTCTCCCCGGTGACCAGCCCCTGGCTCGCCGAACACCGGGTCTCCGGGGTCGGCGTGCTGCCCGGCGCGGCCCTGGCCGAGCTGGTCGTCGGGGTCGGCGACGAGGTGGGCGCGGGCGTCGTGGAGGAACTCGTCGTCGAGGTGCCGCTGGTGGTGAACGGCCGCCCGGGCACCCGCGTCCAGGTCGAGGTCGCCGGTCCCGACGAGACGGGCCGGCGCGAGGTGAGTGTCTACGGCTGCGTCGAGGGCGACACCTGGACCCGGCACGCGCACGGCGTGCTGGCCGAGCGCGGCCACGGCGCGGACTTCGACCTCGGGCCGTGGCCCCCGGCCGGCGCCGAGCCCGTCGACATGGACGGTTTCTACGACCGGCAGTTCGCCGCCGGTCTGGAGTACGGACCGCTGTTCCAGGGCCTGACCGCGGTGTGGCGGCGCGGAGCGGACGTGTTCGCCGAGGTGGCGCTGCCCGAGGACACCGGGCCGGGCGCCTACGGACTGCATCCGGCACTGTTCGACGCCGCCTTGCACGCCGGCGGCTTCGCCGGGGTCGGTGGCGGCAGTGAGGACGGCCCCCTGCTGCCCTTCGTGTGGAGCGGCGTCGAACTGCACGCGTCCGGGGCGACGGCACTGCGGGTCGCGATCACCCCGGACGGCTCCGGCGGGATGACGCTGCGCGCCGCCGACACCTCGGGTGCGCCGGTGCTGACGGTGGGCTCGCTGGCCCTGCGACCGCTCGACCCGGGCCGCCTGGCCTCCTCCGGTCCGGTGGACGGGCTGTTCCGGGTGGAGTGGACCCCCCTGGCGCGGCCGACCGCGCAAGCCCGCCTGGTGGAGTACGGCGAACCGGTCGCACCCACGACGGGCACGGCACAGCTCCTGTCCACCGCAACCGGGGCACCGACCACGGACGGCACGGCGGTGCCACGGCCCGCGGACCGCACATCTGCCGGCACTCCTGCGCCCGTCGGCACCTCCGCGCCCGGAGACCTGCCGGCGCTCGGTGACTCCTTCGCGCCCGGTGCCGTCCTCGTCGACCTGCTCGGCCTCGTCGGGGACGCGGACCGGGACGGCCCCGACGGTGCCGACGGCCCGGAGCGGGTCCGTGAGCTGACCGGCCGTACCCTCGCCCTGCTCCAGGAGTGGCTCGCCGACCCGGCTCGGGAGCGGTCACGGCTGGTGCTGGTCACTCGGGGCGCGGTCGCCGTACACGCCTCCGGCGAGGTCACCGACCCGGCCGCCGCCGCGGTCTGGGGTCTGGTCCGCTCCGCGCAGTCGGAGAACCCGGACCGGATCGTGCTGGCCGACCTCGACACCGACGCGGCCTCCCGGGCGGCGCTGCCCGCCGCGGTCGCCACCGGTGAGCCCCAACTGGCCCTGCGCGCCGGTGCGCTGTTCGTGCCGCGGCTGGCCCGGACCGCCGTCAGGCCCGCCGGGGACGAGCGTCCGCTCGCCCCCGACGGCACCGTGCTGATCACCGGAGGCACCGGCATGATCGGCCGGCTCGTCGCCCGGCACCTGGTCGCCGAACGCGGTGTCCGGCATCTGCTGCTCACCAGCCGGCGCGGGGAGCAGGCGCCGGGCGCCGGGGAACTGCGCGACGAACTGACCGCGCTGGGCGCCGAGGTACGCGTCGAGGCGTGCGACGCGGCCGACCGGGACGCGCTCCGGGCCGTCCTCGGCGGCATCCCGCCGGAGCACCCGCTGACCGCCGTGGTGCACACAGCGGGCGTCCTGGACGACGGGGTGATCCCCTCGCTGACCCCGCGGCGGCTCGATGCGGTCCTCGCCCCGAAGGCCGACGCCGCATGGCATCTGCACGAGCTGACCCGGGACCTGGACCTGGCCGCGTTCGTCCTGTTCTCCTCCGCCGCCGCCACCTTCGGCAACCCGGGGCAGGGCAACTACGCCGCTGCCAACGCCTTCCTCGACGCGCTCTGCCAGCTCCGGCAGGCCCAGAAGCTGCCGGCGGTCTCCCTGGCCTGGGGCCTGTGGGCCGAGGCCGGCGGGATGACCGGGCACCTGAGCGACACCGATCTGCGGCGCAGCAGGCGCAGCGGCATGCTGGGGCTGTCCTCCGACGAGGGCATGCGGCTGCTGGACGCCGCGCTCCGGTCCGACGAGGCCGTCCTCGTGTCGGCCCGGCTCGATCTCGCCGGGCTCCGGGCCCCCGGCAACGCACCGGCGACCGACGTGCCCGCCCTGCTGCGCGGCCTGGTCAGGCCGCCGGCCCGGCGGACCGCGGCGGCCGTGCGGCGGACCGACGGCCCCTCGCTGGCCGACCGGCTGGCCGCGCTGCCCGACACCGAGCGGACCCGTATCCTGCTCGACCTGGTCAACAGCCACGTCGCCACGGTCCTGGGCCGCTCCCCGGCCGACGCGATCGAACCCACCCAGCAGTTCAAGGAGCTCGGGTTCGACTCGCTGCTCGCGGTCGAACTGCGCAACCGGCTCGCCGGGGACACCGGGCTCCGGCTGCCCGCGACCCTCGTCTTCGACCACCCGACGCCGACGGCCCTGGCCCGGCAGCTGAAGGAACTGGTGCTGCCCGCGGCGGAGGAATCCGCGTCCACGGAGCCGGACGGCCGCGAGGGCGGCGTCATCGAGATCGACGACGACTTCGATCTCGACGCGGCCACCGATGACGACCTCTTCGACCTGCTCGACGGCGAACTCGGCAGCTCCTGACCCCGTGGAGCAGGGCCCGGCCATGGACGGGCCCTGTGCACCCCACTGCGCCGCACACCGACCGAGGGACTGACCTGGTATGACCGCAGAAGACGACAAGCTCCGCACGTACCTCAAGCGCGCCCTGGCGGACCTGCGCAGCACCGGAAAGCGGCTGCGCGAACTGGAGGCGGCACGGACCGAGCCGATCGCGATCGTCGCGATGGGCTGCCGGCTGCCCGGCGGTGTCCACTCGCCGGAGGACCTGTGGCGGCTCCTCGAACGCGGTGAGGACGCCATCTCGCCGTTCCCCGCGGACCGCGGCTGGGACCTCGAACGGCTCTACGACCCCGACCCGGATCAGGCCGGCAGCTGCTATGTGCGCGAGGGCGGATTCCTGCACGACGCGGCGGAGTTCGACGCCGCCTTCTTCGGGATCTCACCCCGTGAGGCACTGGCCATGAACCCGCAGCAGCGGTTGCTGCTGGAGACCTCGTGGGAGGTGTTCGAACGGGCCGGCATCGACCCGACCACCCTGCAGGGCCACCCGATCGGCGTGTACGCGGGCGTCATGTACGCCGACTACGTGCCGCACGGCCATGCCCCGGCCGAGGTCGAGGGACTGCGCGGCACCGGCGACTCCGGCAGCGTCACCTCGGGCCGGGTGTCGTACACCCTGGGGCTGGAGGGCCCGGCCGTCACCGTGGAGACCGCCTGCTCGTCGTCGCTGGTGGCGCTGCATCTGGCGGTGCAGGCGCTGCGCACGGGTGAGTGCTCGATGGCGCTGGCCGGCGGCGTCGCCGTGATGTCCACCCCCGACGTGTTCGTCGACTTCTCCCGGCAGCGAGGGCTGGCCGCCGACGCGCGGGTCAAGGCGTTCGCAGGGTCCGCCGACGGAACCAGCCTGGGCGAGGGCGCCGGCATGCTGCTGCTGGAACGGTTGTCGGACGCGCGGCGGTCGGGGCATCCGGTGCTGGCGGTGGTGCGGGGTTCGGCGGTGAACCAGGACGGTGCGTCGAACGGGTTGACGGCGCCGAACGGTCCGTCGCAGCAGCGGGTGATCCGCCGGGCGTTGGCGTCGGCGGGTCTGTCGGCTGCGGATGTGGACGTGGTGGAGGCGCATGGTACGGGGACGACGCTGGGTGATCCGATCGAGGCGCAGGCGTTGCTGGCGACGTATGGGCAGGGCCGGCCGGTGGAGCGTCCGTTGTGGCTGGGGTCGTTGAAGTCGAACATCGGGCATGCCCAGGCTGCCGCGGGTGTGGCGGGTGTGATCAAGATGGTGTTGGCCCTGCGTCATGGTGTGCTGCCGAAGACGTTGCATGTGGACGAGCCGACGCCGAAGGTGGACTGGTCCGCGGGTGCGGTGGAGCTGCTCACCGAGAACCGTGCGTGGCCCGCCGGTGAACGGCCGCGCCGCGCCGGCATCTCCTCCTTCGGCATGAGCGGCACCAACGCGCACGTCGTCATCGAAGAGGCCCCCGCCGAGGAGGGCTCCGAGCCGGAGAGCGCCGTACGGCCCGCCCCGTCCGTCGCTCTCCCGTGGCTGCTGTCCGCCAGGTCCGCGTCCGCGCTGCGCGCCCAGGCCGCCGCACTGCTCGCCCGCGTCGAGGCCGACCCCGGCCTCGACCCTGCCGCCGTCGCCCACGCCCTCGCCACTACCCGCGCATCCCTTCCCCGGCGTGCGGTGGTGGTGGGGGAGGGGCGTGGTGAGGTGTTGGCGGGGTTGCGTGGGGTGGCTGTGGGTGAGCGGGTGGCTGGTGTGGTGGAGGGGGTGGTGGCCGGGGGGCGGCTGGCGTTGTTGTTCTCGGGTCAGGGCAGTCAGCGTGTGGGGATGGGCCGCGAGTTGTATGGGCGGTTTCCGGTGTTCGCGGAGGCGTTCGACGCGGTGTGTGCGCAGGCTGATGTGTTGTTGGGGCGGTCGTTGCGGGAGGTGGTGTTCGAGGGTGGGGAGGGGGTGCTGGATCGTACGGAGTTTGCGCAGCCTGGGTTGTTTGCGTTGGAGGTTGCGTTGTTCCGGTTGTTGGAGTGGTTGGGGGTGCGGGCGGATTTCGTTGCGGGTCATTCGGTGGGTGAGTTGGTGGCGGCGTATGTGGCGGGGGTGTGGTCGCTGCCGGATGCGGTGCGGTTGGTGGTGGAGCGGGGCCGGTTGATGGGGGGTTTGCCGTCGGGTGGGGTGATGGTGGCGGTGGAGGCTGGTGAGGCTGAGGTTCGTGAGGTGGTGGGTGGTCGTTCGGGGGTGGATGTCGCGGCGGTGAACGGGCCGTTGGCGGTGGTGGTTTCGGGTGTGGCGGATGTGGTGGGGGAGGTGGTGGGTGAGTTGGCGGGGCGGGGCCGGCGGACGAAGCGGTTGGTGGTGAGTCATGCGTTTCATTCGTCGTTGATGGAGCCGGTGTTGGAGGAGTTCGGGCGGGTTGCGTCGGGGCTTGTGTTTCGTTCGGTGTCGGTTCCTGTGGTGTCGAACCTGTCGGGTGAGGTGGCGGGTGGGGAGTTGTTGTCGGCGGGTTACTGGGTGCGGCATGTTCGGGGTGCGGTGCGTTTCGGTGACGGGGTGCGGCGGTTGGCGGACGCGGGTGTGACGACGTTCCTGGAAGTCGGTCCCGGCGGAGTCCTCACCGCCATGGCCCAGGACGTCCTGCAGGACGGCGCCGTCCCCGAGAGCGGCTTCGTCCCGCTGCTGCGCCCCGGCCGCCCCGAACCGGACTCACTGCTCTCCGGACTCGCCCGGCTGCACGTCCGCGGTGTCCGCGTCGACTGGGCCGCCCTGTCGGCCGGTCCCGGTCCGCAGCCGGTCGAGCTGCCCACGTACCCCTTCCAGCGCGAGCGCTACTGGCTGACCCCCGGTGGCCGGGCCGACGTCGCCTCCGCGGGACTCGACACCGCTGGGCATCCGCTGGTGGGTGCGTTGGTGCGGTTGCCGGAGTCGGGTGGTGTGGTGGCCACGGGCCGGCTGGCGTTGTCGTCGAGTGGGTGGCTGTCGGGGCACCGGGTCGCTGGTGTGGTGGTGGTGCCTGGCACGGCCGTGGTGGAGCTGGTGGTGCGTGCCGGGGACGAGGTGGGCGCGGGTGCGGTCGAGGAGCTGGTGATCGAGGCTGCGCTGGTGGTGCCCGAGGAGGGCGGGCTGCGGTTGCAGGTCGCGGTGGCCGGGGCGGACGAGCGGGGCCGTCGTGAGGTGAGTGTGCACAGTTCCCGTGACGGGGAGAGCTGGACACGGCATGCCCGTGGGGTGCTGGGTGCGCGGGAGGCGGAGGCGGGGTTCGAGTTGCGGCAGTGGCCGCCGCCGGGGGCCGAGCCGCTGGTGGTGGACGGTTTCTACGACGGCGGGTTCGGTGCGGGGGTGGAGTACGGGCCCGTGTTCCGGGGGTTGCGGGCGGCATGGCGGCGTGGTGAGGAGGTGTTCGCCGAGGTCGCGCTGCCCGAGGGGGTGGACGTGGAGGGTTTTGGGGTGCATCCGGCGTTGTTCGACGCGGCGTTGCACACCGGGATCCTCGCCGGGGTCGGGGATGGTGGTGAGGGTGGCACGCTGCTGCCGTTCGCGTGGAGCGGGGTGGCGGTGCACGCCCGTGGTGCCACCGCCCTGCGGGTCGCGGTCCGTCCCACCGCATCCGGAGGGATGACGCTGCGGGCCGCCGACCCGGCCGGCACGCCCGTCCTGTCCATCGACTCCCTCGTACTCCGCCCCCTGCCCACCCGGCCGGCGGACGCCGTACCGGGCGGAGCCGACGCGCTCTTCCGGGTCGACTGGGCCCCCGTCGCACCGGCCGGACACCCCGTGCCCCTGACAGAACTGACCGACGTCACGGCGCTGGTCGAGGCCGTACGCGCGGGCGGCAGCGTGCCCCAGGCCCTGCTGGTCGACCTGACCGGCCCCACCGACCCCGCGGACCCGTCCGGCCACCACCCCCCGGAGGCTGCCGACGCGCCCCGACGGGCCCGCGCCCTGACCGCCCGCGCCCTCGACGCCCTGCACAGCTGGGCCGCCGCCGACGAACTCGCGGCCTCCCGACTGGTGCTGGTCACCCGCGGGGCCACCGGGGACGCTCCGGACCCGGCCGCTGCCTGCGTCTGGGGGCTAGGCCGGTCCGCACAGTCCGAGAATCCCGGTCGTGTCGTCCTCGTCGACTCGGACGACGACCCCGCGTCCCGTGGCATGCTGCCCCTCGCCGTCGCCACCGGCGAGGAGCAGCTCGCGATACGGGCGGGAAACCTGGCCGTACCTCGGCTGACCCGTGCGGCCGGCGCAGCCTCCACCGCCGTCCGTGCCCTCGACCCCGACGGCACCGTGCTGATCACCGGTGGCACCGGTGCCCTCGGCCGGGTGGCCGCACGGCACCTGGTGACCGCGCACGGCGTCCGACGCCTGGTGCTCGCCGGCAGGCGAGGTGAGCGGGCCGACGGCGCCGCCGACTTCGCCGCCGAGCTGCGCGGGCTCGGCGCGGAGGTATCGGTGGTCGCCTGCGACGTCACCGACCGGAACGCGCTGCGCGCGCTGCTGGACACCGTTCCGCCGGAGCATCCGCTCACCGGCGTCGTGCACACCGCGGGCGTCCTCGACGACGGCGTGCTGTCCGCACTCACCCCCGAGCGGCTCGCCGCGGTCCTCGCGCCCAAGGCCGATGCCGCATGGCACCTGCACGAGCTCACCCGGGATCTGGACCTGGCCGCGTTCGTGCTCTACTCCTCGGTCGCCGGCACGATGGGCAGTGCCGGACAGGCCAACTACGCGGCCGCGAACGCCTTCCTCGACGCGCTCGCCCGGCACCGGCGTGCCCAGGGCCTGCCCGCCACGTCGCTCGCCTGGGGCCCGTGGGACCAGGACAGCGACATGACCGGCCGGCTGACGGCCGCAGACCGCGACAGGATGGCCCGCAGCGGTCTGCGACCGCTCTCCGCCGCAGAGGGCATGGCCCTGTTCGACACGGCGGTGCGCGGCGAGGATGCGACCCTGGTCGCGGCCCGGCTCGAGCTGGCGCGGATACGCGAGCGGGCCGAGGCGTCGGGCGTCCCGCCCCTGCTGCGCGGACTCGTGCGCCCGCCGCGCGGCACCGCGGCCGGGACCGGGACGGGCGGCGGCGACGCGCTCGGCGCACGCCTGGCCGGCATGCCCGCAGCGGACCGCACCCGCACCCTGCTGGAGCTGGTCAGGGCGCAGGTCGCCCTGGTGCTGGGCCTCCCGGGCGCGGACGCGGTGGAGGAGGAACTGGCGTTCAAGGATGCCGGGTTCGACTCGCTGACCGCGGTGGAGCTGCGCAACCGGCTGGCGGCCGTCACCGGCGTCCGGCTGCCCGCGACCCTGGTGTTCGACTTCCCGACGCCGGTCACGCTGACCCGCAGGCTGCTCGCCGAGCTGGCGCCGGAACCGCCCGCCGCCGAGGAGCTCGGCGAGCCGCGGGAGAGCGAGCTGCGTGCGGCGCTGGCGACCGTCCCGATCGGCCGCCTGCGTGAACTGGGGGTGCTCGGTCCTCTGCTGACCCTGGTCGAACGCCCCGGACAGCAGACACCGGCGCGGCCCGTCGAGGACTCCAGGGCCGCCATCGCCGAGATGGATGTCGACAGCCTCATCGCCAGGGCGATGGACGGCGCCGACCACTGATTGCCGACCGCGAACGAGGAGCTGTCGATGAATGCCCAGCCTGCCCACGACGAGAAGCTCGTCGCGGCCCTGCGCGCCTCGCTGCTGGAGAACGAGCGGCTGCGCGAAGAGAACCGGCGCGCCACCGAACCGATCGCCGTCATCGGCATGGCGTGCCGACTGCCCGGCGCAGTGACCTCGCCCGAGGAGCTGTGGCAGCTGGTCTCGGCAGGCGGCGACGGGATCACGGAGTTCCCCGGCAACCGTGGCTGGGACCTGGACCGAGTCTACCACCCCGATCCCGACCAGCCGGGCCGCACCTATGTGAAACAGGGCGGATTCCTGCACGACGCAGGCGAGTTCGACGCCGCGTTCTTCGGGATCTCCGACCGTGAGGCGCTGGCGATGGACCCGCAGCAGCGGCTGCTGCTGGAGACCTCGTGGGAAGTGCTGGAGCGGGCCGGCATCGACCCTGCCTCGCTGCGCGGCACCGACGTCGGCGTGTACGCGGGGCTCATGCACCACGACTACGCGACGGGCGTGGAGCGGCTGCCCGAGGGCGTCGACGGCTTCCTCGGCATGGGCCGGGCGGGCAGCGCGCTCTCCGGCCGGGTCTCCTACGCGCTGGACCTGGTCGGCCCGTCCGTCACCGTGGACACGGCCTGCTCGTCCTCACTGGTCACCCTCCACCTCGCGGTGCAGGCGCTGCGCGCGGGCGAGTGCTCCCTGGCCCTGGCAGGCGGGGTGACGGTGATGGCCACCCCCGACGCGTACGTCGACTTCTCCCGGCAGCGCGCGCTGGCGCCGGACGGAAGGATCAAGGCGTTCTCCGGTACGGCGGACGGCACCGCCTGGTCCGAGGGGGTGGCGGTACTGCTGCTGGAACGGCTCTCCGCGGCGCGGCGGCACAACCACCCGGTTCTGGCGGTCGTCCGGGGCTCGGCGGTCAACCAGGACGGCGCCTCGAACGGGCTGACGGCCCCCAACGGCCCCTCCCAGGAGCGGGTGATCCGCCGGGCGTTGGCGTCGGCGGGTCTGTCGGCCGCGGATGTGGACGTGGTGGAGGCGCATGGTACGGGGACGACGCTGGGTGATCCGATCGAGGCGCAGGCGTTGCTGGCGACGTACGGGCAGGGTCGGCCGGCGGAGCGTCCGTTGTGGCTGGGGTCGTTGAAGTCGAACATCGGGCATGCCCAGGCTGCCGCGGGTGTGGCAGGTGTGATCAAGATGGTCATGGCCCTGCGTCATGGTGTGCTGCCGAAGACGTTGCACGTGGACGAGCCGACGCCGAAGGTGGACTGGTCCGCGGGTGCGGTGGAGCTGCTCACCGAGAACCGTGCGTGGCCCGCCGGTGAACGGCCGCGCCGCGCCGGCATCTCCTCCTTCGGCGTCTCGGGCACGAACGTCCACGTCGTCATCGAAGAGGCCCCCGCCACCGAGGAGAGCGAACCGGCGCCTGCGGCAGCGGGACCGGCACACGGGCTGCTGCCCTGGACGGTGTCCGGCAAGAGTCCCGCCGCGCTGCGTGCCCAGGCCGCCCGCTTGCTGGATTACGCGCAGGCCGACCCCGGACTCGACCTGATGTCCGCCGCCCACGCCCTGGCGACCACGCGGGCCGCGTTCGAGCACCGCGCCGTGGTCGTGGCGGGCAGCAGGGACCAGTTGCTGCACGGGATACGCCTGCTGAGCGAGGACGAGCCGGCGCCCGAAGTGGTGCGCGGCCGGAGGACCTCGGGGCGGCTGGCCGTGCTGTTCACCGGACAGGGCAGCCAGCGTCTGGGCATGGGCCGTCAGCTGTACGCGGCTTTCCCGGTGTTCGCCGCGGCCTTCGACGAGGTCTGTGCCGAACTCGACGTGCGGATCGGCCGCTCGCTGCGGGAACTGGTGTTCGCGGCCACCGACGAAGAGGGGCTGCTGGATCGCACAGGATTCGCCCAGCCCGCCCTGTTCGCGCTCCAGGTGGCGCTGTACCGGCTCCTGGAGTCCTGGGGCGTACGCCCCGACCACGTCGCCGGCCACTCGATCGGCGAGCTGACCGCCGCCTACGTCGCCGGTGTCTGGTCGCTGCCGGACGCCGCCGAACTCGTCGCCGCGCGCGGCCGGCTGATGCAGGCGCTGCCTGCGGGCGGTGCCATGACCGCGGTGCAGGCCACCGAGGAGGAGGTGGCGCCCTTCCTCACCGACCGGGTGGGGCTCGCCGCGGTCAACGGCCCCCGTTCGGTGGTGCTCTCCGGAGACGCTGACGCGGTCGCCGAGATCGCGGGCGGATTCGCCGCCCGGGGACGGCGGGTCAAACGGCTGAAGGTGTCGCACGCCTTCCACTCCCCGCTCATGGACGGCATGCTCGCCGCGTTCGAGGAGGTCGCGGCCGGGCTGGAGTACCACGCGCCGGCCCTGCCGGTGCTGTCCAACCTCACCGGCCGAACCGCCACCGCGGCCGAACTCACCTCGCCGCGCCACTGGGTGGAGCACGTACGGCAGGCCGTGCGGTTCCTCGACGGGATGCGAACCCTGCAGGACGAGGGTGTCACCACCTTCCTGGAACTGGGCCCCGGCGGGGTGCTGACCGGCATGGGGCAGGACTGCGTCACCGGTGACACGGCGAAGCTCGCCTTCGTACCGGCATTGCTGCCCGGTGCGGCCGAGAGCCGTGCCGCCGTCACCGCACTCGCACGACTGCACGTGAGGGGACTGGCTGTCGAGTGGCCCGCCCTGCTGACCGGTACGCGGCGGACGGACCTGCCGACGTACGCCTTCCAACACCGTCACTACTGGCTGGAGGCCACGACATCCATGGAAGCAATCACCGAGAACGCCACACCCGAGGAGACCGAGCGGGCGGCGGCCACCCGGCAGGCGCTGGTCGAGAGCCTGGCGGGGCTGAGCGACGACGAGCGGCTGCAGAAGCTGCTCGACCTCGTCATCGCCGAGGCGACCGTGGCCATGGCGTTGCTGGAGGAGCCGGTGGTGGAGGCCATCGAGCCGGACAGCGCCTTCTTCGAGATCGGCTTCAACTCCCTCACCGCCGTCGAACTGCGCAACCGGCTCGTGGAGGCCACCGGGATCCCGCTCACCCCGATGCTGCTCTTCGACTACCCGACCGCGGAGTTCATCGCGGACTTCCTCAACGACGAGCTCGCGTCGGCCTAGCTCCCCGTCCCTGCCCCGCTCCGGCTCCCGGTAGGCGGAGCCACCGAACCCCGAGGTGGTACAGCACATGTTCGACGTCGACTTCTACTTGCGGAAACTCGGCTACTCAGGGCCGCGCGAGCCGTCTCTCACCCTGCTGAACGAGCTGCAGAAGCGGCACCTGATGACCATCCCCTTCGACAACTCCCTCAACGCTGACGCCGAGCGCGGATTCGACGTGCTGCTGGAAGTGGAGATCGATGACGACGCCGTCTTCAAGGCCGTCGTGGAGGGCGGCCGAGGGGGCGTCTGCTACGAACTCAACGGGCTGTTCCGGCGGCTCCTCACGGAACTGGGCTTCCACGTGCGGATCCTCGCGGCCGCCGTCATCCAGGTCAACGGTACCTACGGTCCCGAACTGGAGCACATCTTCAACTGCGTGGAACTCGGCGGCGAGCGCTACCTCGTGGACGTCGGGCTGGCCGGCCCCTCGTACCTGGAACCGCTGCGCGTCACCGACGAGATCCAGGAGCAGTACGGCTGCCAGTACCGGCTGGTCGAGGAGGACGGGTACCAGGTGCTGCAGCGCCGGGCGAAGGGCGGCGACTGGAGCCCCTCGTACCGCTTCGAGGACCGGTACCGGCAGATCTCCGACTGGGGCCGGCTCGTGCCCGGCATCGCCGACTTCCCGCTGGAGCAGGTGCTGATCGGCACCCGCATCCACAGCCGTGCCTTCGAAAACGGCCAGATGGTGCTGATCGGCAAGCGCTACCTGCGGGTGGAGGACGGCGTCGAGGAGATCAAGGTGCTCACCAGCCCGTCCGCGTTCAAGCAGGTCGTACGCCAGATCCTCACGCCCGGTGCCTGACCCGAAGGCCCCGGACCGTCCCGAGTGGAGGAGACGATGCACACCCAACCCACCGACGCCGACGTCCTGATCGTCGGATACGGGCCCGTCGGTCAGGTGCTGGCGCTGCAACTGGCGGGGAGAGGCTGGCGGGTGACCGTCGTCGAGCGGTGGCGCACCGGCTACCCCATGCCGCGGGCCGTGGCCTTCGACAGCGAAGGCGCGCGCATCCTGGCGGCCGCCGGCATCGGCGCCCGGATCGGTGAGATCGGCGAGCCGTCCGGCGACTACACCTGGGAGAACGCGGCGGGGCAGGCGCTGCTGCACATCGACGTGGCCGAGCGGGGCCGATGCGGCTGGCCCGAGTCGACGTCCATGTACCAACCCGCCCTGGAGGCCGCGCTCGTGGCGCAGGGGGCCGGCCTGCCGGAGCTGACCGTGATCCGCGGTGAGGAGGCCGTGGCGATCACCGACCACGGCGACCGCGTCGACGTCACCTCACACGCCCCGGACGGTTCGCGGCGGGTGCACTCGGCGCGCTGGGTGGTCGGCTGCGACGGCGCCAACAGCTTCGTCCGCCGCGCCATCGGCACCGCGATGACCGACCTGGGCTTCTCCCACGACTGGCTGATCTGTGACGTGGTGCTGCACGAGGAACGCGTGTTCCGGCCGAACAACCTGCAGATCTGTGACCCGCACCGGCCCCGCACCTCCGTCTCGGCCGGGCCGGGCCACCGGCGCTGGGAGTTCATGCGCGCGGCCGGCGAAACGGTGGAGGAACTGAACACGGAGGAGAGCGCCTGGCGGCTGCTGAAGCTCTTCGACGTACATCCCGGCAACGCCACGCTGGAGCGCTTCCACGTCTACTCGTTCGCCGCGAAGTACGCCGAGACCTGGCGCTCCGGACGGCTGCTCCTGGCCGGTGACGCCTGCCACGTCATGCCACCCTTCGCCGGCCAGGGCATGACCGCCGGTTTCCGTGACGTCACCAACCTGTCCTGGAAGCTGGACGCGGTACTGCGCGGTACGGCGGGAGAGGAGCTGCTGGACAGCTATCCGGTGGAGCGCCGCCCCCACGCCAAGCACGCCATCCACATGTCGGTGAATCTGGGCCGGATCATCTGCCAGACCGATCCGAAGGCCGCCGCCGACCGGGACATGGTGATGCTGGCCGCCGCCGAGCGGCCGGTCCCCGCGGCCGCCGCGCAGCAGCGCTCGCCCCTCCAGCCGCTCTCCGGCGGCCTGCTGGACCTGGGTGGGAAGGGCCGGCCGGTGCGCCCGGCCGGGGTGCTCGTGCCGCAGGGCCGGGTGGCCGCCGGCGAGCGGGCCGGCTGGTTCGACGAGGTCGTGGGGGAGGGCTTCGTACTGCTTTCCGCGGAGGATGCGGTGGCGGGCCTGTCCGAGGCGGACCGGGAGTTCCTCCGCAGGCTCGGCACGCGGCTCGTACGGGTCCTGGCTCAGGGCACCGATCCGCGCACCGCGGGCGAGGGCGAGGTCGTCGACACCGACGGCGTGTACCTGCCGTTCCTCGCCGAGACCGGCTCCACGGCCGTACTGGTACGGCCCGACTACTACGCCTTCGGCGGCGCCGCGGACCGGGCGGGCTTGTCCCGGCTGGTGGACGGTCTGCGGACGGGTCTGGGCGCGCCGGCCGTGCCGAGCGCGGTCTGAGACCGGCGCGGCACCCTTCCGGCCCGGGGGCGAGCAGCTCCCGGGCCGCTCCCGTCCCGCCACACCGCGGGCCTCGCGTCAGATGCGCGAGGAGCGTCTCCGGGGCGGCTGTTCACACTGCGCGAAGGTGGACAGCCGTCCGTCCACCAGCAGGGTGAGGGCCCTGACGAAGGGCTCGCGCAGTTCCTCGGGGAGCGTGCCCAGTACGTCGTCCTGTATGCCGGAGACGATCTCGTTGGACCGGGCGAGCAGTTCGAGACCCGCCGGGGTCGCCCGGATGATCCGGGCCCGGCGATCGGTGCTGGACGGGACACGCTCGGCGAGTCCGTCCTTCTCCAGCTTGTCCGTCAGGACGACCATCGTCGTCTTGTCCAGTCCGAGCGACTCCGCGATCTGTGTCTGCGTCAGATCGCCGGAGACGGCCTTGTGCAGGATGCAGTGCGCGCGCGGAGTGATGCCGAGGTCGCTGAGGCCGGCGGTCATCTCGGTCTGCAGGGCATGGCTGGCCCACGACAGCAGGAACGTGAGATCCACCTCGGGCGGGGCGGCAACGGTTGGCTTCATGCCCCCATGGTAATCGAACGGCCGAAAGTTTTTTATTTCGAAGTAGACGATTCTGAAGCTGACTATATGCTACGGTCCGTTTGTCACCACCACCAGGAGGCGTCCCCATGTCCCTGCCCGCCCAGCCGAGCCCAGGCAATCGCTGGCTCGCGTTCGCGGTGCTCTGCGCGATGCAGATGATGGTCGTCGTCGACATCAGCATCGTGACCGTGTCCCTCCGCTCCATCCAGAGCGATCTCGGCTTCCCCGAGGCCAGGCTGGCGTGGATCACCAACGCCTACACGATCGGCTTCGGCGGGCTGCTGCTGCTCTCCGGACGTCTCGGGGACCTCATCGGCCGCAAGCGGATGTTCGTCTCCGGGCTGAGCCTCTTCACGGTCGCCTCGGCCCTGTGCGGCGCCGCGCAGAACCAGGAGATGCTGATCGCGATGAGGTTCCTGCAGGGAGCCGGTGCCGCGATGGCCCATGCCGTGATCATGGGCATCATCTTCACGATCTTCACCAACCCGGCGGAACTCGGCAAGGCGATGGGCATCTCCGGCTTCGGCCAGGCGGCCGGCGCCTCGCTCGGCATCATCGCCGGCGGGCTGCTCACCGACGGTGTCAACTGGCACTGGGTCTTCTACATCAACGTCCCGATCGGCCTGGCCGCCCTGGTGATCGCGGTACGCTCGATCCCGTCCGACCGGGGCATGGGCCTGGACAAGGGTGCCGACTTCCTGGGCGCCGCGCTGGTCACCAGCGGGATGATGCTCGCCGTCTACACCATCGCCACCGTGGCCGAGTACGGCTGGGCCTCCGGGCACACCCTCGGCTTCGGCATCGGCGCCGTCGTCCTGCTCTCCGCGTTCGTCGGCCGGGCGGCCACCGCCGCCCAGCCCCTGGTCCCGCTCGGCATCTTCCGCTCGCGCAACCTCTCCGGCGCCAACACCGTCCACTTCCTTCTCGTGGGCGGCACCATGTCGTTCAACATCCTGATCGCCCTGTACATGCAGCAGGTCGCGGGCTACTCCCCGGCGGAGACGGGCTTCGCCTACCTGCCGCTCGCGGTGGCCGCCGGTGCCTGCTCGGTGGCCCTCTCGGCCCGGCTCAACATGAGGTTCGGGCTGCGCACCGTGATGATCGGCAGCCTGGCGCTGGTCGCGGCCGGCCTGCTGCTCGCCCTGCGGACGCCCACCGACCCCGCTTACGCGCTCGACATCCTGCCCACGGCCGTGCTGCTCGGTGCCGGCAGCGGTCTGGCCATGCCTGCGGTCATCATGATGTCCATGCAGGTCCGCTCGCCCAGCGAGGCGGGCCTCGCCTCAGGCCTGGCGGGCAGTGCCGGCACCATCGGCGACTCCCTGGGCATCGCCGCCCTGACCGCGATCGCCGCGGCGCACACCCAGAGCGCCCTGGACGGCGGCACCGACGCCAAGACCGCGCTCACCGACGGCTTCCATCTGTCCTTCGGTGTCGCGGCCGCCCTCGTCGTGGCCGCCATCGCGGTGGCCGTCACCGTGCTCCGCGAGGTCCCCATGGGCCCGCCTCCCGGCGCCGGAGGTCCCGACGGACCCGGCGTCGAGGCCATGCCCGGCACGGCGGACGCCCCGGGCGTGCCGTCGGTCACCGACCCCGAGGGTGCCCGGCCCTGACCGGGCACCAGCGGACCCTCCCCGCCGACTCCGACCGAACCCCGTGGCGACCACGCCACCGCGCAGTCACGTCCCCCTGAATGGAGTTACGTCATGACCTCCCACACCTCGGCCGCTCCCTCCGAGGCCGCATCGACGGTGAAGTCCCGGGCCATCGCCGTGGGCGCCGCCACCCTCGCCGCCGTCCTCGTCTGGGGCCTGGGCAAGGCGTTCGGAGCCGAATACGAAGTGGCCCAGGGCGACGGCAAGGACCCGATGGAGGTCAACGCGGGCCTCGTCATCGTGTTCGCGCTGCTCTCCTCGCTGCTGGGCTGGGGGCTGCTGGTGGCCCTGGAGAAGTTCCTGCCCGCCAAGGCCGCCACCGTCTGGGGCGTCGTGGCCGTCGTCGTCCTGCTCGCCTCGTACGGCATGGTCTTCTCCGCCGACACCACCGGCGGTACCAAGACCGCGCTGGCCCTGGTCCACACCGCGGTGGGTGCCGTCCTCATCCCGTTGCTGCTGCGCGGCGCCCGCCGGAGCGCCTGACAGGCCGCCGGCGCGAGCCGGTAGCCGCGAGCCGCAGGCGCCCGCCGTCGGCTCGCATCCGGAGGCGGATGCATCCCCCGTCACCGTCCTCCGGACAGTCCGCCGTCCCCCGGCTCCCGGGCGGACGGCGGACTTCGCCGTATGGGCTTCCGGTCCGATGCCCGCGCGGTTCCCGGGGCGTTGCCGCCGCGTGCAACGCTCGCCGCGACCGGGGCCCTGGACCGACCGGGCGCTCGAGACACGCGTGAGGACGGGTGATGGGACGACGAACAGCGGCACGCGACAGGCCCGGACAGCCGTCCCGGCAGGCCGGACCGGCGGTGCGCGCACTGGGCGCGGTGCTGGTGGCGCTTGCGGTGGTCACCGCCGGCCTCGGCACCGCCCTGTGGTGGCACCGGCAGGCGGCGGCCGGCACCGGCCCCACCGCCACCGCACGCCTCGGCGGACTCGAGGCGGTGCCGGGGGCGGCGGGCTGGGCCACCATGGCCCACCACGAGATGCAGGGCGGCAGTGGCTACCGGATGCCCTCGTCGATGATGCCGGGGGCGCCGCAGGGCGACGACACCCGGCTGGGCATCCCGATCACCCTGACGAACCGGACCGACTCCGTGCGGCGGTTCGACCTCGCCAAGGAGTTCTCGCTCAGCGGCGGCCGGGACCGCGAGGCGCGGCCACTGCACTCCGACACCCTCGGGACGCTGCCCCGGCTCAACGCGGGCAGCGCGGTACGCGGCGTCATCTACTTCGACGTCACCTCCCCACACGCAGGCGATCCACCGCTGCTCCTGGTGTGGAAGCGAGACGGCGACACCCGTCGGATGACCATCCGGATGCCGGGCCGCACACCCGAAAGCCACCGGCACGGCTCCTAGCACCCGGCTCCTCGGCCCTTCATCCAACCGACAAGGAGACCCGCCATGCGCCAGCCATCGGCTGCGCCCGCATCCGGGCCGGACGACGGGCGGGCCCTCGGCCCGCCCGGCAGAGCCCGGCCGGACCGTACCGTCCTGGCCGCCCTCGGCCCCCGCCTCGGCCTGGTCACCCTGCTCGCCCTGGGCACGGTGTCGTGGCAGCACTGGGCCGTCTTCGAGACCGGCGGCGGCCCGGCCGCCCACGCCCCCTACTTCCTCGCCGATCTGTCCCTGGCCCTGTACGCGGCCGGCGTCGCGGTACTACTGGTGCATCGGCTCGTGCGGGCCGTCGGCCCACGCCCCGGTGACCGCTGGGAGACGCTGGTCGTCGCCTGCGCCACCGCCCTCGCCATGACCGTCTGCTACGTCCCACTCGCCATGGCGCAGGCCGTACTGCACCGGATGCTGGGCGGCGCGGGAGGCGGCCCGCACCACCATGGGGCACACGCCATGCCCGCGCACGACGTCACCGGGCTGCTGGCCTACGGCGTGGGCCAGGCGGCCCAGGTGGAGATCGCCATCCTGGTGCTGTCACTCCTCGGCACCGCGGCGGCCGGGGCACGGCGCCGGGCGCGCCTGCGCCGCCGCGAGGCCCCGCTCGCCCAGCCGGCGGGGCCGCGCCGCCGCACCGTCGCGTTGCGCTCCGCCCTGGTCCTCGCGCTGTCGGCGGGACTGCTCGGGCCGGCCGGCGGCGCCGTGGCCCGGCCCGGCACGGCGGACGAGGGCGGCACCGGCGGCTGCGCGACCGCCCCCCGTCGGACGTTCGACGTCAGCGCCATCAATGTCGACATCACCGTGGACCGGTTCGGCGACCACGATCCGTACGGGATGATGTACGTGCTCGACGACCGGCTCGATGCCGTACGCGAACAGGAGGCGGCACTCCTGCGTGCCTCGAAGCTGCCGAAGAACGACCCGTCCGCAGCGAAGGTCTCCGTGGGACTCGGCCAGGACGCGATCCAACCGCTCGTGATCCGCGCCCGCCTCGGCGAGTGCGTGATCATCAACCTGACCAACAAACTGGACAAGGCGCCCCGCAGTGGCTCCTTCGGAAACCCGGCCATCGTGCAGCCCGGCGGGATCCCGTCCGTCTCGGTCGACATGGCAGGGGTGGCCTACGACGCGGCCGGCGGTGCCGGGGGCCAGGCCGTGGGGAAGAACCCCGAGTCGTCCATGGCTCCGCCCGGCCAGACCAAGCAGTACCGGTACTACCTCGACCCGCTCATGGGCGAGGGCGCCAAGGTGTTCCGCAGCGGTGGCGAGTCCACCCAGATGACCGCTCACGGACTGTTCGGCACCCTGATAGCCGAGTCGGCCGGAGCGCGCTGGTACGACCCGAAGTCCGGCGCGGACCGCACCGACGAAACCTCCTGGAGCAACTGGGAGGCCATGATCGAGCCGGCCGGCGGGCGCTCCTTCCGCGAGTTCACGCTGATCTACCACGAGGTCGGCGACGAGGCGTTCAGTCTCCGGCGACCGTTGCGCGAGAACGACGAGGGCATCCCGTTCGGCGGGGACGACGGCAAACCCCATGGCGACCAGGTGCAGTACGGCCGGCCGCTCCCCATGATCGACACTCGCCCGCCGTCGCCGAACGTGCCCAACGAGGGCGGCGGCGGCACCGCTTCCTACCGCCCGGGCAGCAGGGCCATCAACTACCGCAGCGAGCCGTTCATGCGCCGGCTGCAACTGGAGGCCGCCCGCGGGAACGCCGTGCAGCGCGCCAACAAGTCCCTGGCGTACAGCTCCTACTCGTACGGCGACCCGGCCACCCCGATGCCCCGCTCCTATCTGGGCGAACCCACCAAGACCCGGCTCGTGCACGCCGGGGTGGAGCAGCTGCACGTGCACCACGTGCACGGCGGCGGCACCCGCTGGCGGCTCAACCCGGGCGCCGACGACACGGCCATGGGCGCGGGCCTCAGCAAGAAACCGGCCCAGAACGCCAAATCGGTACGGCTCGACTCCCAGACCATCAGCCCGCTCGAGTCGTTCAACCTGGAGCACGAGTGCGGCGCCGGCGGCTGCCAGCAGGCGGCCGGTGACTTCCTGTACCACTGCCACATATCCCAGCACTACGTCACCGGTATGTGGGGCCTGTGGCGGGTGTTCGACACGGCCCAGCCCACCCTGGCCCCGCTACCGGGCCGGGAGCCCGCGCCCGAGGCGGTGAACTCCGCGGGACTGCTGGGCAGGACGGTGCACGGCAAGAAGGTCGTGCTCGCCGCGGATCTCACCGACAGCCGACACCAGGTGGCGCTCGAGGAACTGGTCGAGGGCGCGCTGCCCCCGCAGGGCGAGCGCTGGCAGCGCGACAACGGCCCGGACCCCGACGACGCGACCGTCTGGGACTGGCGCAAGGGCGGCACCGATAAGGCACCGGTCTACCTCGGCGAACCCGACACCACCGCGGTCTGGGCCAACTACCGCTCGCCCACCCCGGGGGAACGGCCGGAGATCCTCTTCAACCCGCTCACCGGAAGACCGGCCTACCCGATGCTGCGGCCCCACCTGGGCCAGCGCCCGCCGTTCGCACCGAACGGACACGCCGGAGCGCCCGGCGTGGGGGAGACCGCCTCGGCCGACCGTCCCGGGGGACTGTGCCCGCGGGACGCCAAGGTGCGGACATACGATGTGACCGCGATCCCGGTGACCGTACGGGCCACCGCCAGGGAACGCGACGACAACGGTGAGATCTACGTCCTGAACGAGGACAAGTCGGCCGTGCTCGACGGCAGCAAACCCGTGGACCCGTTGGTGATCCGGTCCAACGTCGGGGACTGTGTGGCCCTCACCTTCGGCAGCGAACTGAAGGCGTCCGTGCAGGCCAAGGCGAACATGCACACCCACCTGGTGCAGTTCGACCCGCTCGCCTCCGACGGCGTCGTGGCCGGATTCGCCTTCGAACAGGCCGTGTTCAACGCTGCCAAGGAGGACCGCACCCTCGTCTCGCAGGACTCCGGGGACAAGGTGACCGTGTCCCGGGTCGGCCAGCTGCGCACCGGCGTGTCCGTCGCGGTGGGCGTCGGCCGGCCGGACGTGGAGATCAGGACGGTCACGGCGATCGACGGCGACCAGCTCACCTTCGACCGACCACTGGACCACGCTCACGCGGCCGGTTCACCGGTCACCGTCGAGTTCGTCCAGTACCGCTGGTTCTCCGACGCCGACACGGGCACCGTCTTCTGGCACGACCACGTCGACGGCATGACGTCCTGGGCACGCGGCCTGTTCGCCGCGCACATCGTCGAACCCAAGGGTTCGGAATACCGCGACCCGGTCACGGGTGCGCAGGTCAGGAGCGGCACGATCGTCGACATCGTCAACCGGTCGGGCGCCTCGGTCGGCTACGGCCAGTCCGGCTCGTTCCGGGAGTACACGATCTTCCTCCACAACGGGCGAAGAGGCAGGGGCGAGCTCTACGAGCCACCCTCGGCCACCGGACTCAATCCGTTCAACCAGGGACAGGAGTGCGAGGAGGGCTCCATCAACCTGAGAGCGGCACCCCTGGGGGAGCGGACCCCGCCGGGTGACACCCCGGCCGATCCCAAGACCACCGACCAGCGCCAGGAGTACAACGGGGCGCGCTGCCGCAACGCGACCAGCAGGGCGCCCTACAAGGCGGGCAACCCGGACGCGACCACTGCGCGCGCCACGGTGACCACCGTCGACCCGTACGTGTTCTCGTCGGTGAAGTACGGCGACCCGGACACCCCGCTGCTGCGGGCCTACGTCGGTGACCCGGTCGTGTTCCGCACCGTCGGGGTCAACGACCGCGGCGAAGCCCTGCGGGTCCAGGGGCACCGGTTCCGGATCGAACGCTTCAACGGCCGGGGGCAGCTGACGGACACCGCGACCACAGGCATCTCCGAGCGGGCCGACTACGTGCTCGACGGCGGCGCCGGGGGGCCCGGCGGCGGCGCCGGGGACTACCTGTACTACTCCACCCGCACCTTCGCCCTGGAGAGCGGCGCCTGGGGCCTGTTCCGCGTGCACGACACGGCGCAGCGCGATCTGCGGCCGCTGCCCGGACGCCCGGAACCGCCGAGCGGGGGCGGCTTCCCGCGGCAGAAGGCGGCCGGCGGGGACACCCAGCGCGACCCGGGCCCGGCGCCCGCCCCGGCCTACACCGCGGACGGCAGCCCGGACACCGATGTCGTCACCTCGACGGCCACCGGGTGCCCCGAGAACGCCAGGGAACGGCACTATGCGGTCTCGGTGTTCGACCAGACCCTGCCGACCGCGCCGTTCAAGGACACCGGGGGAGTCGTCTACGCGCTCACCTCGGACGTGGCAGCGATCAGGTCCGGTGCCAAACCCGTCGAGCCTCTGGTGCTGCGCGCCGACAAGGGAGACTGCCTCACCATCACCCTGAAGAACGAGACATCACCCGACTCCCTCTACGGCGGCAGACGGGCCGGACTCGACCTGGGCAAGCTGGTCCGCAACCAGCAGCTCTCCGCCGGTTCCGCCGTGGGCCTCAACCCGGACACCACGGTGGCCGCCGGCCGGACGATCACCTACACCTTCCACGCCGACCGCGAACTCGGCTCGTCGCTGTTCCAGAACCTGGGCAGCCCGGCCTCGCTGCGTCACGGGGCGTACGGCATGCTGATCGTCGAGCCGGAGGGCTCCACCTGGTCGGACAGCGAGAGCGGGGAGCGGCTCGACGCCACCCGCACCAGCACCGAGGCGATCATCCGGGTGCCGGGCGGACGGAGGTTCCGGGAGTTCGCGCTGACGATGCAGAGCACCGACCAGCACTACTCCCGCAGCATCACTCCCTACGGTGACCAGGTGGCCGGCAACGGTCTCAACAGCCCGGACGCCTTCCTGCGGCCGGTCGCTCCGGTCCCCGGCGCACCACCGGGGACGGGGAACAACGCCGGCACGTTCGACAAGGCGTACAACCACGTCAACTACCGCAGCGAACCACTGACCACACGGCTGGGGCTGACCGCCAGCGTCAACGACTTCAGCAAGGCGGACGTCGTCGGCTCCTACGGCACGGCCTTCGGCTCGGCGACCTACGGCGAACCGGACACCCCGGTGTTCCGGGCCAACTCCCGCGATCCGGTGGTGTTCCGGGTCGGGGTCGGCGCCTCGGACCAGTTGCACTCCTTCACCGTCGGCGGGCACACCTTCCCGCTGGAACCCGGGATGAAGGGATCGCAGACGGTGTCCGCGCGCACGATCACGGCTGGGGAGACGATCGACGCCCGCCTGGGCCTCGCGGGCGGCCGGGCCGGATACACCGGCGACTATCTGTTCCAGGACGCCCGGATACCGTTCGCGGCGGCCGGGATGTGGGGGATCTTCCGAGTGCTTCCACCGGGCGCCGAGGACGCCCCGGCGCCCCTGTGAACCGTTTCTGAGAAAAACGGGAAAGGCGCCCCCGGTTCCAAAAGGACCGGGGGCGCCGCCGTATTTCATCACACCATTCGGGAGAGAAAGTTGAACAAGAAACAGGGGGAATAAGGGGGATGTGGTCATGGTCTTTCGCGCCTAGCGTTCCCGTCGTCCGAACAATGGACAGACAGAAGGACGGGGAGAATTTTGATCAGCAGAAGGTCACTCATCCGGACGGGCGCGGGAGCCGGGCTGGCGGCCGTGGCCGTCGGGTCGGGCGCCGCACCGGTACTCGCCGGTTCCCGCGACAAGTGGAGCAGACTCCGCGAGGCCCTCCAGGGCGACGTGGTGCTGCCCGCCGACGACGGCTACGCGCTCGCCAAGCAGGGCCAGTTCATCCAGTACGACTCGATCAACCCGGTGGCCATCGCCTTCTGCGAGACGCCCGCGGACATACGCACGTGTGTCCGGTTCGCCCAGACGCACGACCTCCCGCTGCGGGTGCGCAGCGGCGGCCACAATCTCAACGGCTGGTCGACCGGCGAGGGCCTGGTCATCGACGTCGGCCGGATCGGGCACGCCACCGTCACCGGTGCCACGGTCCGGGTCGGGCCCGGCGCCCAGTCCGTCGACGCCCTGGCCGCTCTGGCCCCGCTGGGCAAGCAGCTGGTCACCGGAACCTGCCCCACCGTCCGGGCCGGCGGCTTCGTCTCCGGCGGCGGTGTCGGCTTCCAGACCCGCAAGTTCGGCCTTGCCGCCGACCGGGTCGTCTCGGCCCAGGTGGTCCTCGCCGACGGCCGGATCGTGCGCTGCTCACCGACCGTCGAGCCCGACCTGTTCTGGGCGCTGCGCGGCGGCGGTGGCGGTAACTTCGGCATCGTCGCGGACTGGGAGGTCCGGCCCATCGACGCGCCGCGGCTGGTGGAGTACACCACCATGTGGTCGTGGGACGACGCCCCGTCCGTGATCGCCGCCTGGCAGGCATGGACGCTCGGCGCCTCCCGGGACCTCGGCTCCTCGCTGTTCGTCCTGCCCCCCAACGGCGGCGGCACCGGCACCGAGCCGCTCATCAAGATCTACGGTGGCTACCACGGCAGCGCCGCCGCTCTCGGCACGGCGCTGGCGGAACTCACCGAGCGGGCCGGGGTGCAGCCGGTGAGCAGCTCCACGCACGACGACGCCTTCAACGACGGCATGAAGGGCCTGTACGGATGCGGAGAGCTGACGCTCGACCAGTGCCACCGCACCGGCAGCCAGCCCGGCGCCCAGCTCTACCGCACCCCCTACAAGCAGCAGAGCTTCCAGCTCAGCGCCCGCGCCGCCAGTTCGGCCGAGATCAGCAACCTGATCGCCGCGTACGACGCACAGGCCACCGAGATCCCGTTCCGCTTCATCCAGGCGTTCGCCCTCGGCGGGGCCGCCGGCGACGTGCCCACGGCCGCCACCGCGTTCGGGCACCGCGACGCCCAGTTCCTGATCGGTTACCAGTCCTTCGACCTCGACGCGCAGCCCGGCCCCGACGTCGTGGCCCGGCACACCACCTGGACCACCCGCGCGGCCGACGCGCTGGCGCCGCTGTCCAGCGGCTCGTACATCAATTTCCCCAGCACCCGGCTGAACGCCGACTGGGGCACGTCCAACTACGGCTCCAACTACCCCCGGCTGCGGGCGGTGAAGCGCGCCTACGACCCCTGGGGCGTCTTCAAGCACCCGGGCGCCGTCGCCTGACCGACCGACAGGGCCCTGGACGGACGGCGCCTACCTGGGGCCCGTGGCATGACATGGATCAGCCGCCTGCCGCCAGGCGCGCAGCGAGGCGCTCGGCTGGGGCTTCCCAGTCGAGCGCCTCGCGGGGACGGCTGTCGGGATCGGAGGCGACGACCTCCAGCTGTCCGCCGGCCGCCTGCTGTCCTCACCGGTGATCAGGGAGCCTTCCCGTGCCCGGGGACGGCCCTGGCGGTCGGCGAGCCGCGCGCCGGCCACCATCGTGTCCCATGATCCCGGGCAGACGCGCGGTGGAGGCCGGTGCGGCCCGCGCATGGCCCGTCCGGTCCTCAGGGCGCGGCGCATCGGCTCACGGCTGAGTTCCCCGCGGCCTTGCCGGACGGTGGCCTCCTGCCCGAGCCGGTCGGCGACATCGACGCGGCCGGCTTCACCCGGGTACTGCGAAGGCTCGACCGGAGCCTGCTCGATGACCGGAGCAAGCTGCGGCGCCGCCGGGCCGGCCGGCGGCGCCGCCTTGTTCACACCGGAGGCATGCGGGCGTCTTGCGTGCCTACCGGTTCGCCGGCTTGCACCCCGGGGGACGTTGGCCGGGTGGGTACTTCTCGACGTCCAGTGGCTCTCCCTGCCGAGGTTCCTACCAGCTCACGGGAATGCGGGCGGGGGCGGACCACACCGCGTGGGGCGGCAGCCACGGCACGTCGTCGGCCGGCACCGCCAGCCGCAGCCCCGGGAAGCGGCGCAGCAGGCTCTCTATGGCCACCTGCAGCTCCAGCCGGGCCAGCTGGGCGCCCACACAGTGGTGCGGGCCGTGTCCGAAGGCAAGGTGCGGGTTGTGGGTGCGGGTGAAGTCCATGGTGTCCGGGTCCTCGAAGACCGAGGCGTCCCGGTTCGCCGACATCGTCGAAGGGAGCACGGCCTCACCGGCCTTCACCACCACTCCGCCGAGTTCCACGTCCTCGACCGCCACCCGCGGGATCCCCTCGCCCGTCGCGGGCCTGATGTAGCGCAGCATCTCCTCCACGGCCTGCGGCACGAGCGTCGGGTCCTCCTGAAGTTGCCGCAGGTGGGAGGGGCTGGAGAGCAGGGCGTAGATCTGGTTGCCGAGGTTGTTGCCGGTGACGTCGAAGCCCGCGATGAGGACGGCCGCGGCGAGGCCCACCATCTCGCTCTCGCTGAGCCGGTCATCCGAGTCGCGCGCCTCCACCAGGACGCTCAGCAGGTCGTCACCGGGCTGCTCACGGCGCTGCGCCACCAGCCCGGCGAGATAGCCCATCAGCTCCTCGTTGGCCTTCATGGCCACGTCGGGCGTGTGCTCGGCGGAGAAGATGATGCCGACCCAGGTGCCGAACCGGTCCCGGTCCGCATACGGCACACCGAGGAGTTCGGTGATCACGGTCAGGGACACCGGCACGGCGAACGAGCGCATCAGGTCGGCCTCGCCGCCGGCCCTCTCCAGCACGTCGAGCTGCTCGTCGACGACCTGCTGCACCCGCGGCCGCAGTTTCTCCACCCGGCGCATGGTGAAGGCCTGGGCCAGCATCTTGCGGAGCCTGTTGTGCTCCGGTGGGTCCATCGCCATGATCGTGTCCGGCGGCGGCAGGAACGGCACCAGACGCGGCACGTCGTCGCCCAGCGCCCGGGCCCGGCTGAACCGCGGGTCGGCCAGCACCGCCTTGACGTCCTCGTAGCGGACCGCCAGCCACCCGGGGTCACCGAAGGGTGGCTGTACCCGGGCCAGTCCGTCCCCGGTGCGCAACCGCCCGTACGTCGGGTCCACTTCGAGCCGTTCCGACTCCTGGAATGGATAGGCCAGTGGTTCCGGCCTGTTCTTCATCGGGCATTCGCTCATCTGATTCGTTCCCTCGTGATGCCTCGTTCGGACCGGTTCAGCCGTCGGGGACGAAGAATTTCACGCCTCCCCCACTGTGCGGCAATTCTGCGCCCACTGACCCATATCCGGAACCGAGATCCGCCCCCTAGCAACCCCCCTAACCCCACCCTGTACTTGCTCCCGCCTCGTTGGCGCCAGCCGATCCGGACTCTCGCTGCTATAGCGTGGCGAAGGTGCGAGAGATTCACCCTTCCGACACCGGACGCAATTGATCGAGGGGACTCCGTGAGGAAACTTCTGCTGCTCAACGGACCCAATCTCGGAATACTCGGAAAGCGCGAACCGGAGGTGTACGGCACCAGTACGCTTGCCGACATCGAGGAATCCGTCGCCAAAACGGTCGCGGACCGCGGCTGGCAGGTGACCGCCGTACAGCGCGAATCCGAGGGCGAACTCGTCCAAGCGGTCCAGGACAACTACGGGACGGTCGGTGCGATCGTGAACCCCGGCGCGCTGATGATCGCCGGCTGGAGCCTGCGCGACGCGCTGGCCAACTACCCGCGCCCCTGGATCGAGGTCCACCTGTCCAACGTCTGGGCCCGGGAGAGCTTCCGGCACGAGTCGGTGCTCGCCCCGCTCGCCAGCGGCGTCATCGTGGGCCTCGGCGCCGACGGCTATCGGCTCGCCGCACTGGCGCTGCTGGCGAAGACCGCCGGCTGACCGGCCGCCTCACCGGCCCCGCACCGCCGACGACTCCGGCACACCCACCGAGAACTCACCTGGGAGAAACCCATCATGAACGCCGACGCGCGCCCGCTTCCCGAATTCCCGGCCTGGCCCCAGTTCGACGACGCCGAGCGGAGCGGCCTCATCCGCGCCCTGGAACAGGGCCAGTGGTGGCGTATGGGAGGCAGCGAGACCGACACCTTCGACCGGGAGTTCGCCGAGTACCACGGCGCTGCCCGGTCCCTCGCCGTCACCAACGGCACGCACGCGCTGGAACTCGCGCTCCAGGTGCTGGGGGTCGGCCCGGGCACCGAGGTGATCGTCCCCGCCTTCACCTTCATCTCCTCCTCCCAGGCGGCCCAACGCCTCGGAGCGGTCGCCGTACCGGTCGACGTCACCCCCGACACCTACTGCATGGACCTCGCCGCAACCGAGGCCGCCATCACCCCCCGCACGCGGGCGATCATGCCCGTGCACATGGCCGGCCACTTCGCCGACATGGACGGACTGGCGAAGCTGTCCGAGGCCAGCGGTGTGCCCCTCGTCCAGGACGCCGCGCACGCGCACGGCGCGCAGTGGCGGGGCAAGCGCGTCGGCGAGCTGGGCTCGCTGGCCGCGTTCAGCTTCCAGAACGGCAAACTGATGACGGCCGGCGAGGGTGGCGCGGTGGTGTTCCCCGAGGGGGAGCGGTACGCCGAGATGTACGAGCAGGCGTTCCTGCGGCACAGTTGCGGCCGCCCCCGCACCGACCGGCGCTATCTGCACGGCACTTCCGGGTCGAACTTCCGGATGAACGAGTTCAGTGCCGCCGTGCTGCGCGCCCAGCTGGGCCGCCTCGCCGGCCAGATCGACACCCGGGAACAGCGGGAGCCGCTGCTGTCCGGTCTGCTCGCCGAGATCCCCGGCGTCGTCCCGCAGGTCAGGGACGAGCGGGTCACCCGCAATCCGCACTACATGATGATGTTCCGCATCCCCGGCCTCGACGAATTCAAGCGGAACGAGCTGGTGGACGCGCTGATCGAGCGTGGCCTGCCGGCCTTCGCCGCCTTCCGGGCCATCTACCGCTCGCAGGGCTTCTGGGAGAGTGCCGCCCCCGACCTGACCGTGGACGACCTGGCCGCCCGCTGCCCCAACACCGAGGCGATCTACAGCGACTGCGTGTGGCTGCACCACCGCACCCTGCTCGGCACCGAGGAGCAGATGCACCGGATCGCCGAGATCGTCGCCGACACCGTGGCCGCCGTATGACCGGCGGCCTGGAGGGCGCGGCCGCGGAACCCCTGCGGATCGCCATGGTCGGGCTCGGCTGGGCCGGCTCCTCCATCTGGCTGCCGCGGCTGCGCCGCCACCCCCGGTACACCGTCAGCGCAGTCGTCGACCCGGCACCCCAGGCGCCCGGGGTGCTCGCCGCCGAGGGCATCGACGCGCCCCTCTTCACCGACGCCGGCCGGCTCCCACCGGACCTGGCCGACCTGGCGGTGGTCGCGGTGCCCAACCACCTCCACGCCGCCGTGGCCACGGGGCTGCTGGCCAGGGGCACCCCGGTGTTCCTGGAGAAGCCGGTCTGCCTGAGCAGCGCGGAGGCACGGCAGCTGACGGCGGCAGAACGGGCGGGCGGCACCGTGCTGCTGGCCGGCAGCGCGGCCCGCTACCGCGCCGACGTCGCCGTGCTGCGTGAGGCGGTGGGCAGTCTGGGCCGGATCCGGCACGTGGACCTGGAGTGGGTCCGGGCCCGGGGCGTGCCGAACGGGAACGGCTGGTTCACCAGAGCCTCGCTCGCCGGGGGCGGCGCGCTGCTCGACCTCGGCTGGCATCTGCTGGACACCCTGACCTCGCTGCTCGGCCCGGTCCGCTTCGACCAGGCCGTGGGCACGGTCTCCGGGGACTTCGTCAACCAGGGCGCGGCGCGGGCGGACTGGCGGGCCGAGGAGCCGTCGCCGGGCGGACCCGGCAACGTGGAGGACACGGCACGCGCATTCCTCGTCACCGACGAGGGGGTGTCGGTCACCCTGCGGGCCGCCTGGGCCTCGCACCGGGCGACCGACGTCACCCGGATCCGGGTGGACGGCAGCGACGGCTCCGCGGCCCTGGAATGCACCTTCGGATTCAGCCCCAACCGGGTGGCCCGCCCGAGGGTCACCCGGACCACGGACGGCGTCACCACCGAACTTCCGGTGCCTGCCGAGGAGATAGGCGCCGAGTACGCGCGCCAGCTCGACGAGCTGCCCGGACTGCTGGCCGACTCGGCCCTGCGCGGCCGGGCGGCCGAGGACGCCGCCCGGGCCATCGGTGTCATCGAGCGGATCTACCGGTCGGCCCACAAGGCACACACGGCACCGGCCCTCGTCCCTTCACCCGAGAGGCAGCGATGAGCGACACCCTGAGCAGCACCGCCAGTTCCCCGACCGGCCGGGCCCTCGGGTACCGGGCCGTCGTTTTCGACCTGGACGGGGTGCTGGTCGACAGCTTCGAGGTCATGCGCGAGGCGTTCACCATCGCCTACGCGGAGGTCGTCGGACCCGGCGAACCGCCGTTCCGCGAGTACAACCGGCACTTGGGCCGCTACTTTCCCGACATCATGCGGATCATGGGACTGCCGCTTGAGATGGAGGAGCCCTTCGTGCGGGAGAGCTACCGGCTCGCGCACCGCGTCCAGCTCTTCCCCGGTGTGGCGCCGCTGCTGACGGAGCTGCGCGAGCGCGGCCTGAAGCTCTCGGTGGCCACCGGGAAGAGCGGCCCGCGGGCCCGCTCACTGCTGGAGCAGCTCGGCGTGCTCCCGCTGTTCGACCACGTGATCGGTTCCGACGAGGTCGCCCGGCCCAAGCCGGCCCCCGACATCGTGCGGCGGGCCCTTGACCTCATGGACAGCGGCCCCGAAGAGGCCATGATGGTCGGGGACGCGCTCACCGACCTGGCCAGCGCGCGGTCCGCGGGGGTGACCGCGGTGGCCGCGCTGTGGGGCGAGACGGCCGAGGACGAGATGCTCGCCGCCGAGCCGGACGTGGTGCTGCGGTCGCCCGCTGCCCTTCTCGGGCTCTGCCCACCGGTGCCGGCCCGCTGAACCACCACCGGAGCGACGAAGGGCCCGGAAGCCGGACCGGCTTCCGGGCCCGTGCCGTGCGGGCGCGGGTTTCACGCCCGCACGGCGGGCCGCTCAGCCCTGGGGCAGGCTCTGCCGCGGCATCGTCACCAGGGTGGCCGCCACGATCGACTCGTCGACGTCCTCGACCAGTTCGGCACCGTCCCGGCCGTCCAGCACGAAAGTGAGCCCGCGGGTCGCCTTCTTGTCCCGCCGCATCAGGCCGATCACCTCGGGGATGTCCAGCGACTCCGGCAGCCCGACGGGCAGGCCGTAGTGCTCGACGACCTCCAGGTGTTCGGCCACTCTGCGCTCGCCGATCCGGCCCAGGGCACCGGCGAGCCGCCCGGCGAACACCGTGCCGATCGCCACCCCCTCACCGTGCCGCAGCGCGTAGTCGGTGGCCCGTTCCAGCGCGTGGCCCAGCGTGTGACCGTAGTTGAGCAGGTGCCGCAGCCCGCCGTCCCGCTCGTCGGCCACCACGATCTCCGCCTTGCGCGCCACACTGGCCGCGATCTGCTCGGGCAGCGGCAGTCCGCGCAGATCGCCCGTGCCGATGAACATGCAACGGGCGATCTCGCCGTATCCGTTGGTCCACTCCCGCCGGGGCAGCGTGCTCAGGTAGTCGGTGTCGCAGTACACGGCCTTGGGCTGCCAGTAGGCGCCCACCAGGTTCTTGCCCTCCGGCAGGTTCACCGCCGTCTTGCCGCCGATGCTCGCGTCGACCTGGGCCAGCAGGGTGGTGGGCAGGTGGATCACCGGCACGCCACGGTGGTAGAGCGCGGCGGCCAGGCCCACGGTGTCCGTGGTGGTGCCGCCGCCGACGGATACGACGACGTCGTCCCGGGTGAGCCCGAAACGTGCGAAGCGGCTGCACAGTTCTCCGACGCTCGCGAGGGTCTTGTCGGGTTCTCCGTCCCTGGCCCGCAGCACCAGCGTCTCCACGCCGGTGTCCGGGTTCCACTCGTCGGGCCGGGCGGAGACCAGCACCGCACGCCGGGCTCCGAGGGCGGCGACCGCCCCGGCCAGCGCGGTGCGTGCCCCGGGACCGATGTGCACCGAGTAGGAGCGGTCGCCGAGCGGGACCTCCACGACGTGGAGCCCGTTGGCTGCCGGGGCGCCGCCTACCGGCGGTCCGGACGGCTGCACGGGCGCGGGCATGGCGTTCACGCGGTGCTTCCTCTCAAGGCTGGTGGAATGCTTCGGCGGTGCGTGGGTCAGGCGTTCTGCAGGCTGGGTGCGGCGGGCGCCCCGGTGGCGTCGAGCTCCGCCCGGACGATCCGGGCCGCCAGCGCCTCGACGGCGAGGGGCAGGCCCATCCGCGCATGGGTGCGGTGGGCGTGCCGGAAGAGCAGGTAGTTCCCCGGGGCTTGCGCGGTGAACGCGGGGTCGGCGGCGATCGCGCGGGTCCTCTCGGTGTACCGGGTCCAGGACACGGCCGGCCCCCGCCGCGGGCCGGCCGCCGCCTGCCCGGTCACCGACTCCGCCTCGATCTCCGCCTGGAGGCCCAGCGAGACCCGGTCCTCGGGTGCCAGGCCCGCACTCCACTGCTGCCAGCAGGCGAACAGGAACGCCCGGCGGTCCCGCTGCGGGACGAGACCCACGACATGCTGCAGGTGTCGTACCGCCCAGACCAGCGCCTCCTGGTCGGCGGGCCCTCCCTCCGCCGTCAGTGCGACGGCCAACTCGCTTGATACGGCGGCCAGTTCGTCGGAGAGATCGAAGCCCCGGGCACCGCGGTGGACCACCGGGCGCTCGCCGTGGCGTTCCTCCACGATCCGGACGGCGCCCTCGGCCCGCAGGGCCGTCCGGATCTCCTCCCGCCGCTCGGGTGCGGTGCGGCACCACAGTGCGAAGGCGGGGCCGGGCGAATCCTCCGCCGGATCGAAGAACCAGATGCCGTCCGCCGCCCGCAGCACGCGGACCAGCTCGGGCAGCTCCGGCATGCGGGCTCCGGACAGTCGGCAGAACAACCAGTCGTGCGGTACCACGAGTGCCCCCATAGGCTCGACATCCCGGCGCTTGCGGAGAGGCTAAGTGGTGCCGGCGGACCATCGCCATCGCGGACGGCGGCCATCGAGGACCCGAACGGATTCTGGGATGTCCTAGGGGGGACGCTAGGGGTGCCGACGCAGGCCCCGCCGCGCCACACTCGGGTCGTCCGCGGCGCCGCGGACACGTATCGGCCGTACCCAGGTGAACGGGGGTCGTCATCAGACATCTCGGAGTGGACATCGGTGGCACGAAGGTGGCGCTGAAGGTGGTCGGACCCGGCTCCGCGGTCCGAGAGGCCACGTTCCGCTGGCCACCGTTCGAAGGAACGCGCCAGGACATGACCGCACTGGCCGAGGGCGTCCACGCCGTGTGCGAAGGCTCGACGCGCGACCTCGAGGCGGTCGGCGTCTCGGTCCCGGCGACCCTGGACCGCGGGGGCAAGGTGGTCACCTGGCCCGGGCGGCCCGGGTGGACCGGCCTCGACCTCGCCGGCTCGCTGGACCTGCTGTTCCCCGGGACACCTGTCCGGTACGCCGACGACGGCGATCTGGCCGCCCTCGCCGAGGCCCACGCGGCCGGCGTGCGGCACCTCGTCCATCTCGGCGTGGGCACCGGTATCGGCGGCGGGATCGTGCTGGATGGCCGGCTCTGCCCCGGAACCGGCCGTGGCTCCTGCGAGGCCGGGCACATCATCGTGGACCGGGGCGGGCCTCGGTGCGACTGCGGCAGGTACGGCTGCCTGCAGGCCGTGGCCTCCGGACCGGCGACGTTGCGCCGGGCCGCCGCGCTGCGCGGCGGCGAGGTCCCGTTCACCGAACTGGGGGGCGCCCTCGCCCGGGGACGTTCCTGGGCCGTCGAGGCGGTGGAGGAAAGCTGTGCCGCGCTGGCCGCCGCCGCGGTGAGCCTGGCCGAGTTGGTGCGCCCCGACCGGATCACCATCGGAGGGGGGTTCGCCGCCGGCCTGCCGGACTTCGCCGAACGGGTGCGCCGGCACGCACAGCGGCTCGCCAGGCCGGGCGGGCCGCCGGTCGAGCCGGCCGCCGCGGCCCTCGGCGGCCTCTCCTCCCTCCAGGGCGCGCTGCTGCTGGCACGCGGGCCGGCCTGAGCCCGCACGCCCCCGCGGCCGGGCGTCAGACCGGCATGGCCAGCGGCGGATGTGCGGGCCGGCGGATGCGGCGGGCACGATGGCCGGACAGCCGCCCGTTGTCGGCCGAACCGTCCTCCGACGCGGAGGCCGCCAGCTCGTAGTGCACAGCGAGCAGATCCGCGCGGTGCGTGGGCAGGCTCTCCAGCCAGGCCGCGGCCCGCAGGTGTTTGGCGGCCCGAACGGCGCGGGGCAGGTGGGAGTAGGCGACCTCGAGCACCAGCTCGTGCCGGAACACGTAGGCCACCCCGTCCGGCACCGACTTGTCCCGGATCCGCCGAAGTAACTCCAGGTGTTCCAGCCGCCGCAGGGAGGCCGCCACATCGCCCGGCGCGCGCTTGTTGAGTGCTGCCACCGCATCCACCCACACCTTGTTGCCGAACACCGCGGCGTCGTACAGCACTTCCTTGTCCTCCGGCGCCAGCCGGTCCAGCCGCGCGGCGATGACCGCGTACACCGACTGCGGCAGCGGCGGATGGCCGTGCTCGGGGCCGGCCGGGACGACGGGGGCGCCCGACCGGCCGCAGTCGTGGTACATGCGGATGAACTCCCAGGCGAACAGCGGATTCCCGCCCATCTGTGAGATCAGCGCGGCACCGAAGCCGTCCGGGTCGGCACAGCGCGACCCGGGCGGCGGAGAGGGCAGCCGTTCGCGCTCCCGGTAGCGCGTGGCCAGCTCGTTGAGCAGCAGCCCGCTCTCCTCCCGGGTCAGTGGGGCAAGCGTGAGCGTGGTGGCGTTCCGCTTACCGCCGCCCCAGTGGGGCCGCTCCCGCAGCAGCTCGGGCCGGGCGGTGGCGATGACGAGGATCGGCACCGCGCCGACGTGGTCGGTGAGATAACCGACGAAGTCCAGCAGTATGTCGTCGGCCAGGTGGAGATCCTCCAGTACGGCGACCAGGGGCTGCTCGGCCGCGATCTCCTCCAGGAACTTGCACCACACGGCGAAGGACTCGGCCTTGGCCTCGGGGGAGCAGCCGGCCGGTGCAGGATCGTCCTCCTCCAGCCCGAGCAGCGGACGCAGCCTGCGCAGCATCACGGCCCGCTCGTCCGGTGACGCGGTCAGCCGGTCCACCGCGTCGGCGAGGGTGCGCTCGGTGGCCGCCGCGGAGTCGGAGTCGGTGATGCCGAGGAGACCGCGGACCATCTCCGACAGCGCGCCGAGTGGTGTCTCACAGCCGAAGGGGGACACCCGGCCGACCAGCCAGCGGGCCGACTCGGGCAACCCGGCGTCGTACTGCGCCAGTTCGTGGACGAGCCGGCTCTTGCCGATGCCGGGTTCGCCGAGCAGCGTCACCAGATGCGGCCGGCGCCGGGACCGTATGGTCCGCAACAGCCGGCACAGCGTCTCGAGTTCGGCCTCCCGGCCGATGAACGGGCTGAGACGGAAGCCGTCGGAGAGTTGCGTGCCGGGCGGGGTCGCCCGCTCGGCGACCGGCTCGTCGGCACCCGCGTACTCGAACGCGTCCCGGGTGACCCGGCTCGTGTGCTCGCAGACGCGTACGCCCCCGGCCGGCACCTCTTCCAGCAGCCGCTGGCAGGTGTCGAGCACTCCGCCGATCACATCGCTGGGACGAGTGTCCCCCGGGGCCCCGTAAGTCATCATCACCTCGCCGGTGGCCACCGCCACCCGCAGCGATACGGCGGGCGGCTGGCCGGGGCCGCGCTGCCGGAACCGGTCCTGGAGGGCCAGCGCGGCCCTGGTGGCCCGCTCGGGGTCGTTCTCCCGGGTGTGCGGCGCGCCGAACAGCACCCACCACTGGGCGCCCATCCGGCCCTGGAGGACCCCGCCGAAGCGTTCGCCCTCCTCCATGACCGCCGCGGTCATGGCCTTCAGGGCCCCGTCTATCTGCTCGGGGTCGTCGACCGAGGTCAGCAGGGCTCGCGCCGTCAGGACGCTGACCCACTTGCGCTCGGTCCGGTACGGCCCGCTGAGGAGCGCGGACGGGCTGTCGACGGCCGCAGCGGCGGGCCGGGCGGCCGGCGCCGCGGCCGGCATCGGGTACGGGACCGCCGGCTCCGGCGGGGCGGACGACTCGGGAGCCGGGGCCGGTTCCCGGACGGCCGTCGGGGAGGCGGGGTCGCTGGACCGGCGGCCGGATGCCGTGACCGCGGCGGACCGGTCGAAGACCAGCGAGGTGTCATGGTTGAGGATCTTGTGCTCCAGCTCCTGCAGATCCCGCCCCGGTTCCAGCCCGAACTCGGTGCGTAAGACCTTGCGGGTGCGCTGGTAGACCGTCAGTGCCTCGCGCTGGCGACCGCAGCGGTAGAGAGCCAGCATCAACAGGCCGCACAGCCGCTCACGGTCGGGCGCCGCCTCGACCAACGGCTCCAGGGCGCTGACGAGATCGTGATGCCGGCCCAGGCACAGCTCGGCCTCGTACAGGTCCTCCGCGACGGCCCCGCGGGCGCTCTCCAAGGCGCTCAGCTCGGGCCAGTTGATCCCGGTCTCGGCCAGGTCGCAGAGAGCGGGCCCGCGCCACAGGGCCAGCGCCTCGCGCAGGGAACGGGCGGCCGATGCCCAGGCGCCCGCGGCGAGTGCGGCCCGCCCTTCCTTGCTCAGCCGCTGGAAGATGTACAGGTCCACGGCGTCCCTGGGCACGGTGAGCAGATAGCCGGGGCTCCGCGTGAGCAGTTCCGTGTCCTGCTCCGAGCCTCCGTGCTCGGCGATGATCCGGCGGAGACTGGAGGCGGCGTTCTGCACCATCTTCCGTGAGGTGGCGGGAGCGTGCATTCCCCAGAGGGCGTCTATGACCTGGCTGGTCGGCACCACCTGGTTGGCGTTGAGAAGCAGGAGTCCGAGCGTGGCGCGCTGGTTGATACCCCCCAACGCGATCGACTGTCCGGCTATGCGAGCTTCGAGTGGTCCCAACAGGTAGAACTGCATACATCCCCCAATGTACGACTTGTCTTCTGTAGTCACCCGTTCCGCCGGAGCAGGCCGCGCGTGGCTGTTGAACCGGCAAACAGGGAATGCTCTTGTATCCGACTTGTCAATGCGTCTCCGGACCGCTGGACGCCGGCCCCCGCTCCCCGTTGATCGGACCCGTCGGCAGCGAACGAACCCGTAGTGTCGTCCACACTAGCAAGTGCCGCCCGTCATCGGTGTGAACGAGCGCGACGTCGCGGGTGGGTGTCGGATTCCCCGGCAGTTGGCCTGGCCCTGCTAACGATGGGTCCTGGCCGCGAAGGCCCCGGAGGTCGAGGGCCGGAACTGCATGGGGGGAATTGATGGAGATAATCGAGCGGACGGAACAGATCAGTTATCTGAGCGAATTGCTCGGGGGCAGTGAAGACCATAGGGGCCAGGTCGCTTTGATCGAGGGGCCGCCCGGCACCGGGAAAAGCGAATTGCTGCGCGCTTTCGCGGGACGGGCCGGGTCGGCGGTGGCGACCCTGGGAGCTGTGTGTTCACCGGCGGAGCAGGCGCTTCCGTTCGGTGTGCTGAGCCAGTTGCTGCAGGGCGCGGCACTGTCACCCGAAACGCAGTCCGAGATGTCCGGACCGCTCGCCGCCGGAATGGCGGTTTCGAGCGCCGGACCCGCACTGGAGGACACCGATCCGGACCTTGCACAGGCTTTTCACAGGATTTGCCTGGCACTGCTCCGGGCGGCCTCGCGGAAACCGCTGCTGATCAGCATCGACGACGCCCAGTACATGGACGACCGGTCCCGGCGCTGCCTGCTCTACCTCGCCCGGCGGCTGGCGGGCGCCCGCGTCCTGCTCCTGCTCACCGAGGGCGGCGCCCACCTCTCGCTCGCCCACCGTCTGTTCCGCGGTGAGCTGGAGCGGTTGCTGCCCTTCCACCGGCTGAGCCTCGCACCGCTGTCCCCCGAAGGGGTCGCCCTGATGCTGCGCCGGCACCTCGGTGAGAACACCTCCCAGCGGCTGGCCGCCGAGGCCCACCGGGTCAGCGGCGGCAACCCGCTGCTGCTCCAGGCCGTCGTGGAGGACTTCCGGCAGTCGGGCGGCGTGCGCGCACAGGGCTACGGCGCCGCGTTCGTCGACCACCTCCACCGCGGCGACCCGGTGCTGCTTCACGCGGCTCGCGGGCTCGCCGTGCTCGGCGAGTCCGCCAGGGCCGAGGAGGTGGCCGGGCTCATGCACCTGGACACCGAGAGCGTGACCGGTGCTCTGCGGTCGATGACCGCCGCCGGACTGCTCGCCGACGGCCGCTTCCGCCACTCGGCGGCCCGGCTGGCGGTGCTCGGTACGCTGCCGCCCGGCGAATGCCGGGAGCTGCACCGCGGTGCTGCCCGGATGCTGCACGAGAGGGACGCGCCCATCGACCGGATCGCCCACCACCTCGTCGCGGGGGACCGGGCCGCGGAGCCCTGGGAGGTGGACCTGCTGCTGGAAGCCGCCGCACACCTGCGGCTCGACGGCGACCTGCGGGCCGCCGTCCAGTGCCTACGACTCGCCGACGCCGCGCCCGGTCTCACCGACCGGCAGCAGCTCGCGGTCCGCGCCGAACTCACCCGCACGGAATGGCGGCTCAACCCCTCCTCCGCGGCCCGCCACCTCGGACACCTGACCAGCGCGGCCCGGACCGGCCGGCTGGAGCGGCAGGACCTGCCCACCCTCGTGCGCCTCCTGCTCTGGCACGGACGGGAATCCGAAGCCGCAGCCGTGCTGGACCGGATACGCGGGGCGGTCCGCGAGGACGACGGCGGCACCGCCCGCGAGCCGCACGACACCGACACGTGGCTGGCCGTCACCTACCCGGCTCACGTCCGGGGCAGGCAGTTGACGACGGTCTCCGCACGGCAGCGCGACAGCCTCGTGACCCCGGGCGCCGACCCCGGGCTGAGGGTGATCGCCGAGCTGGGCGACCGCCTGATCCGCGGCCGGTACAGCGAGTCGGCCACGCACGCCGAACAAGCGCTGCGCGATCTGCGGCTCAACCGGCGCACCTCCTGGTCGGAGGAGACCGCGCTGCTCGCGCTGTCCACCCTGCTCTACGCCGACCGGCCGGACGCAGTGCTCGCCTGGTGCGCCAGTTCCCCCTCCGTGGCCGCAACCGGCCAGAGCGCGGTGTGGCAGGCCGTCCTGGCCGCCGCTCACGCCGAGGCCGCGATACGGCTCGGCGATCTGCCCGAGGGCGTCGACCAGGCGCGCACCGCACTGACCCGGCTGACCCCGAAGGCATGGGGCGTGGCGGTCGGGCTTCCGCTGGGCAGCCTGGTCCTGGGCGCCACCCGCACCGGCGACTACGACACGGCGGCGAAGTACCTGGCATTACCCGTGCCCGACGCCCTCTTCCAGAGCCGCTACGGGCTGCACTACCTGCACGCCCGCGGCCACCACTACCTCGCCACCGGCCATGCCCACGCCGCACTCGCGGACTTCCTCTCCTGCGGCGAACTCATGCGTGACTGGGGCCTCGACCTGGCCGGTCTCGTGCCGTGGCGGACCAGCGCCGCCGAAGCCTGGCTGCGGCTGGACAACAAGGACCGTGCCCGGCGCACCGTTCAGGACCAGCTCGCCCGCTCGGCCACCGACAGCCCGCGCACCCGCGGTCAGTGCCTGCGGCTGCTCGCCGCAATGAGCCCGGTCGGGCAGCGGCCCCAGCTGCTCGCGGAGGCGCTCGACCTCTTCGAGGACTGCCGCGACCGCTACGAGCAGGCCTGGGTGCTCGGCGACCTCAGCCGCGCCCACCAGGCGCTGGCGCAGCGCTCGCGGGCGCGGATGGTGCTGCGTCGGGCCAGGCACCTGGCCGCACTCTGCGCGGCGGAGCCGCTCTCCCAGCGGCTCGTCTCCGTCCCCGGCGAGTCACCCACACCCGGACCTGCCCCGGAGACTCCGGATGCGGCACCGTTGCTCACCGACTCCGAGCACCGCGTGGCCTCGCTCGCGGTCATGGGCTACACCAACCGGGAGATCGCCGACCGGCTGTACGTCACCCCGAGCACCGTCGAGCAGCACCTCACCCGGGTGTTCCGCAAGCTCGGCATCAAGCGCCGCAGCGACCTGCCGGCCGACCTGACGTTCCAGCTGGCCGAGCAACGACGGGGACGCGGCGTACCGAGCGCCGTCGACCCCACAGGCGCAACCGCCTGACCACACGACGCCGCGCGGCCCCGCGCCCCCCGCCGACCCACGACCCCGGCCCCGTGCTACGGCTCCACCGCCGCCGGACGCGCCCGCGACCCCGCTGCCGCGGCCTGGCCGTCGGCCTCCGGCGCGTCTGTTGGCGCGCACCGGTTGCCCGGGGTGCTCGCTCTCAGGTTCGTGCCGTGGACCCGATCCAGCCGGACCACGGGCGCGTAGTGGCCGACTGTGGCGTTCCCGGGCGGAGACGCCCCGGAAGTGCCCGGAACCGGGCGGTTGAGCCCCGGGCTGCCACGGCCGATCTGCCGCTGTGGCTGCCGCGGTTCGCCGTCCTGACGACCCGAGCAGTGGCTCGGTGCCACGGCCGCGCTGCGGCGCGTTCGTTGTGGCGGGCGTGCCGCCGTGGGCCGGTGTGCACGCCCGCGTCGTGGGCTTCATGCGCCGGGCTCTCGTCGACGCCCCCTGCTGCGGGCCCCGGCCGAAAGGCTCGGCCCCGGCCCCCGGCGGCGCATCCGCCCTCCCGGTTGTCACCGCCGACCAGCCGGACGAGCAGCCGGGGACGGATGGATTACCCCTCCGTGGACGGGTAGTTGTCCTCTCGGCCTAGCGTCGCAGACATGACTCGGACGACCGACGTGCCCGTACGCACGCTGCCAGAGGTGCCCGGACTGACCCCCGGCATGCGCGCCCGGGTGGAGGACGCGCTGCGCCGCCCGGCCGCCCAGCAGCCGGCCTGGCCCGACCCGGGAAAGACCGCGGAGACGGCCGCCGTGCTGGCCGGCCGGCCCTCCCTCACCACGCTCGCCGAGGTGGACCGGCTGAGCGGGCGCCTGGCCGCGGTGGCGCGCGGCGAGGCCTTCCTGCTGCAGGGTGGCGACTGCGCGGAGACCTTCGCCGAAAACACCGAGGCCCACATCCGGGCCAACGTCCGCACGCTGCTGCAGATGGCCGTCGTACTGACCTACGCCGCCGGAATCCCGGTGGTCAGCGTCGGCCGGATGGCGGGCCAGTTCGCCAAGCCGCGGTCGAACTCCGTGGACGCGTTGGGTCTGCCCGTCTTCCGCGGTGACAACATCAACTCGCTCACCCCCGACCCGGCCGCCCGTGTGCCCGACCCGGCCCGGATGCTCCAGGCGTACGCCCACTCCTGCGGCACACTCAACCTGGTGCGCGCGCTGACCGGTTCCGGCATGGCCGACCTCGCACGGGTGCACGACTGGAACCAGGACTTCGTGCGGACCTCGCCGGCCGGGGCGCGCTACGAGGCGCTGGCCACCGAGATCACCCACAGCCTGCGTTTCATGGCCGCGTGCGGCGTGGACCACGGCTCCCTGCACGGCACCGAGATGTTCGTCAGTCACGAGGCGCTGCTGCTCGACTACGAGGCCGCGATGCTGCGCGTGGACGACTCCGGCCCCGAACCCCGGCTGTACGACGCGTCCGGCCACTTCCTGTGGATCGGCGAGCGAACCCGGCAACCGGACGGCGCGCACCTCGCCTTCGCGGAGCTCCTGGCCAACCCGGTCGGACTGAAGATCGGCCCGTCCACCACGCCGGAGCTGGTCACGGAGTACGTCGAACGGCTGGACCCGCAGGGCGTCCCCGGCCGGCTGACCCTGGTCAGCCGTATGGGCCATGAGCGGATCCGGGACACGCTCCCCGGCATAGTGGAGAAGGTGACGGCGTCCGGCCACCGGGTGGTCTGGCAGTGCGACCCCATGCACGGCAACACCCAGGAAGCGCCGAGCGGTTACAAGACCCGCCGGTTCGACCACATCGTCGACGAGGTGCGGGGCTTCTTCGAGGTGCACCGGGCGCTGGGCACCCACCCCGGCGGTATCCACGTAGAGCTGACCGGCGATGACGTGACCGAGTGCCTGGGCGGTGCGCAGGAGATCTCGGACGCGGAGCTGACCGGCCGCTACGAGACGGCCTGCGATCCCCGGCTGAACAGCTGGCAGTCGGTGGAACTGGCCTTCCTCGTCGCGGAGATGCTGCGCGCCTGACCGGCTCGGCGGCACGCCGGTGAGCGCGGTCCGGCCCCAGCTGCGAGCGTCTCGCCGTTCCCGGGGACGAGCTGTTGCCCTGGGTGTCCGCGGCCAGGGGACGAGTACACCGCCGCGATCCCGGGCCGGGGATGTCGTCGCCCGAGGGACTGCCGCGTGCGGCGCCGGCCGGCGGTCCCCGGAACGAGGGCACCGTAAGCGACCCTGCCCTCCGGACCGCCCCCTCATCTCCCGGAGCAGCCGCACGGCCTCCACCGCCGGTGCCGGACGGATCACCGCGCCTTGCTGAACGCCCCGCCCTGCCGATGCCTCATGCCGCTCACGGCTGTCGAGGGGGACCGGCTCCCGGGATCACCGAGCCACCCGGCCGGGCCCAGGGCGAGATGCCCGTGCCCAGCGGAGGTGCGACCGGCCGATCAGGGAACCCGGCGGGGGTGAGCAAAACTGCACTGCTGGTCATCGACATGATCAACACCTACGACCACAAGGACGCCGAACGGCTGCTTCCCTCGGCCCGGACGGTCGTGCCGGTCGTCGCGGGCCTCCTGCGACGTGCGCGAGACCGCTCGGTACCGGTGATCTATGTGAACGACAACTTCGGTGAGTGGCGATCACACCACGGTGAGTTGCTGGACCACGCCCTGAGCGGACCGTACGGCTGCCTGGTGGAGCCTCTGCGGCCCGACAGGGATTCCCTCTTCGTGCTGAAGGCCCGCCACTCCGTCTTCTTCGAAACGCCCCTGGAGTACCTCCTGAGGCAACAGGACATCGACCGGCTCGTACTCACCGGGCAGGTGACCGAACAGTGCGTGCTCTACTCGGCTCTCGACGCGCACATCCGTCACTTCGACGTGACCGTCCCCAGGGATGCCGTAGCGCACATCCATGAGGACCTCGCCCGGGCCGCGCTGCGGATGATGGAGTGGAACATGGGCGCATGCGTGTGCACGAGCCGGGACCTGTGGAGGTGACCGCATGCCGAGCCGGCGTCCGGAACGCTCCTTGCCGGGCTCGGTACGTGCCACTCCGAGGGCCGCGCCAGGCTTGACGAGATCGCCAAGCAGGCCGGACTGACGACCGGCGCTGTCTCCTCACTGTCCGGCAGCAAGGGCGGTCTGGTGGGACGGCGTCGACGAGCAGTACTTCGCCGACACCGCCTGGGCCCTGGTGTCACCGCTGCCCTCATCGATCAGGATGCCGACGTTCCTGTGTGACCTCGCCGCGCGCATGGAGCGCGAGGTGGGGAAGCGGTGGCAGTCCCAGATCCGGGCCGAGGGCCGGCAGCAGGCGGCGACCACCGGCGGCATCGTCATCGACACCCGGGCCCGGATCGGCTACACCGCGCCGATCGGCTCCACCGACGAGGACCGCCTCCGGCACCCGGCCGCGGCACTGCCGCCCCGATGCGCCGCCCGCCTCTTCGAGGCCCGGGAGCGGGGTGCCACCGAGCAGCAGCTGCGGGAGATCGCCGCCGAAGGGCTCAAGGAGGTGTACTTCCAGGACGACGGCCGCCGCGCCGGCCGGCTCGACGAGGTCCGCTTCCCCGACATCGAGCACCTCGAGTTCGACCTGCAGCAGCCGCGCCCGAGCAGCCGTGCGGCCCGGACCAGAGCTGGTCCGGGCCTCGCTCGCGTGTCCGCAGGGGTCGGATGGCAGGCGGCTACCTGTGCATCAGCTCGTTGAGCAGGGTGACAACGACAACACCGATGCCGATCGCCGCTCCGAGCGCCGGGTGATACAGGGCAACGATGGTTACTGTCAGTAACGACCCCTCGCTCACGACCGATGAGCGAGGGGCCCTCCCGTTTCTCTCGTCCTCTACGGCAGGCCGGCGCGGTTCGCCATCACGCGCAGCGCCTCGTCCAGCGCCTTCCGTTGCTTCTCCGTCAGCCCGGCCACGAACTCCTCGTCCAGGGTCCGCGCCATGGACGTGCAGCGGTCCAGTAGGCCCTGCCCCTCCTTGGTGAGTGTCAGTACCTGCCGTCGGCGGTCCCGCGGATCCCGGACCCGCCGAACCGCGCCTAGACCCTCCAGATAGTCGGCCAGCGACACCATCAGGCTGGGCGCGACGCCCATCCGTGCGGCCAGTTCCTGCTGGGACGCCACGGCAGCAAGGCTGAGCGCGGCCATCAGGCCGACGTGCTTGGGTTTGAGGCCCAGCCCCTCGATCTCCCGTGTGAACCGGTCGGTGGCCACCGTGCCGAGAGTGCCGAGCCGGAACACCACGGTCGAGGTCAGGCCCGAGGCATCGCCGGCCGCTGCCCCATTGACATCGCTCATGACGAGAATGATAGCTTCAAAAAACCATTCACGATAAGAATGATTCACGGGGAGACGCAACTGTGAACTCGTCCACCTTCCAGGCCATCCTCATTGCCGCCAACGGCCTCGCCTCCCTCACCTCGGCCGGCTTCTGCATCGCCGGAATGATCAGGCCCGACCTCGCCCTGCCCAACGGCATGGCCGTCAACGGGGGCACACATCTCTACGCGAACGCCTACGGAGCCCGGGCGATCCCCCTCGCCGCCGTCACCCTCGCCCTGTTCGCCGTGGGCGACGCGTCTACCGCCGCCCCCGTTCTCGCCGTCGCCGGCCTGGCCCAGATCGGCGACTCCGCGATCGGTGTGCAGCAGCGCAACAAAGGCATGGCCATCTGCGCCGGCCTCCTCGGTGTTCTTCACCTCGCGTCGGCGTGGTGGTTCCACATGCACTGAACGCTCAGTGGCCTGCATCTCAAGCAAGCTTCAGGGCGGCCGAGGTGAAAGATCGGGGGAGAGCCTGGTCGCTGTGATGAAGCCGCCGATGACCTTGGAGCGATACTGGAGCCGTTTGAGCCGGATGCGTACGAGCGCTTCGAGCTCCGCTATTCCGAGAGCCTGATCACCTGGGCATCGATCACGCTGATGACCAACGCTTCTGGCCCACTCCTGGTTGGTGGTCACCTCATGCGCGATGCTGCGCCACTGGACTTCCCCGCCTGGCAACGGCCAGGCCCCGGTGGGCCGTTGCGCCGTGTGCAGCTCCTGGGGCATGGGGATCTGATGAACGACCGAGTCCGGGCCGACAAGGATGTGACCCTTCGGCCGCATCGACCAGGCCATCGCCGATGCCCCCGACGGGGCATGGGAACGCCACTCCTGCGGCGAAGGCGACAAAGGCCCGCGCCCTTTACGACTGGGCCGCCGCAGCCTGGGCCGCCCCGACGAGATCGCCTACTACCTCGCCTACGCCCTCAACCGCACCAGCGTGGCCGACCTGGTCAGAAGCGACCCCGCCAGCATCATCCGCTTCACGGTGTACCCGGGGCTCGTGCCCAGCGGGGACGTGGTCCAGTGCGAGCTGGCGCGGTCCGCCGAGGACGGCCTGCCGCCCGACCTGGGCCGGATCCGCACGGCGCTGGAGACGGTCGCCATCAGGGCGTCCGTCGGCGGGCACGGGCAGCCTCGCCTGCACCCAGCAGCTCGTGAACGCCCTCGACCTGTGAGCGCCCACGGCCGGTGAGCCGTCGGGGGCCACCGCATACCGCCCGGGGGCGAGGAGCGCGTCGCGGGTCACGTGACGCGGCAATGCCGCTCGTCCGCCGTGATGCCGTGCCGCTCCGGTTCGCCCGAGGGGCCGGCGGTGTAGATCAGGCCGTCCGGGGTGGTCAGCACGCTGTGGGCGCTGATCTGTGTCGGCTGCCGGTCGCCCGCCGCCGACAGGGTCGTCACCCGGCCGTCCGACAGGAAGACGCCACAGTCACGGAAGACGCCGATCTCGCCGTCGCTGTTCGCCGCGGTCCTGCGCACAGGCGCGGACCGGTCCGCGGGGGCGAGGGAGATCGTCTGCTGCGCCTCGCTCGTCCCCGCCGAGAACGCCCCGAGCACGGTCGTGCTCCGGGAACTGGCGCAGTCACTGAGGAACTGCGGGACCTCACGGAGCTTCCTGCCGGTCGCCAGGTCGAACTCGACGGCCTTGTCGCCGAGCGTCCACATGGACTCGCGCTGCCGGGACAGGCAGCCGATGCTTCCGGGCAAGGCGTCGGAGACCAGGACCGGTGACAGCTGGGCGCCCGTGAGCCGGAAGCGGTAGGCGCTCCAGGTCTTCGCGGAGGCGGGCTGGACGGAGACGACCAGTGTGCTCCCGTCGTCGGAGACCCGCCCCATCGCGTCGCCGACCCCTGCGGCGAACTTCCTGCTGTGGAGTCTCCCGGACTGCGACCAGGTGATCGAGGACTCGTCCGTCGCGACCCAGGTGTCCCGGTCCTCGGCCCAGTGGACGACCAGGGACCGGCTGGGCGACGTGCGGACCGTGGAGGTGGCTCCGGTCTTCCAGACGGTGTGCGTCCGCGTCTCCCGCTCGTTCATGTCGGGGGTCGCCGATATGACGGCGTTCGGGCAGGAACCCACGCAGTGCACGTCGGTGGGGAAATAGCGGCTCTCGCGCCATTTCTCGCGGCCGTCGCTCGTGTACCCGGCCAGTACCTCGTGCTTTGTGTCGTACGTGATGTAACCACTGGAATCACCGTCGGCCAGCACGATGGAATTGTTTCCGGCAGGCGTTGCTTTCGATCCCGGCGGCGCAGTGCATCCGGTGGCGAGAAGAAGTCCGCTCAGTACCGAAGCCAGTACGAAAAGCCTTTTCTGGGTGCTCATGCGTTTCCCGGTGTCATGGACACCGCGTGGGTGCGCAGCGCCGCTGCGCACCCACGCGACGGTCGGCGGACTAGAACACCCAGGACTGGGCCTTGCACTCGGTCGGCCAGGTGTCGAGCGCGTACCAGCCGTGGACGACCAGGCGGGTCTTGCCCTTCTTGGTCACGGGACGCTGGCCCTGGGGGTAGTCATAGCCGTACGAGTTCATGTCCCAGCGGATCGAACCGGGCTTCTCGTGTTCCCAGCCCTTCCGGCTGGAGCCGACGAGCAGCCAACTGGCCACGTCCGTGTCCGAGCGGGACTTCTTGATGCCGTGGCTGCTCGGGTAGAAGTACCGGCTCAGGTGCTGCCAGGTCGTGCTCGTCTTCTTCGTGTAGTACGTCCGCACCTTGATCTTGGCGTCTGCCGTGGGAGTGAGCGAGGCGGAGCAGGTGGCGTCCGCCTTGTGCGTGGCGGCGGACGCCTGCGGGGCCGCCATGCCGGTCAAAAGAATTCCGGCGGCGACCGGAGCCGCCAAAGTCGTCAGCCATTTCTTGCTGATGTTCACCGTGTTCCCCGTTCTTCGGCTTGTGGGATCATCCTTCCGTGTGAACGAGTGGGGCGGCAACTGAGTTGAGTGTTCTTTGAGGTTCCGTTTTCCGCAGAATTTATGCAGTCGGCGTCCGCGTGAATATGTCACAACGGCCGGATGTGCCGTACCAGGTGACGGACTGTTGCGCGGGAATGTCAGGCGAGATGCCGGAGCGAATGCCGCAGCGCCGCTTCGTCGAACCTCTCCAGCAGCAGACGAGCCGCCTCCGGGGCCGGACCGAGCACGTCGGCGAGCACATCCGCCCCGGCCGCGCCCCGTGCGATGCGGTCCAGCAGGAACCCGGGGGCTGCGCGCCCTCGGTCGGGGGGAGGAGGCAGAGGCGAACGCAGGCCGCACGGCGTACCAGCCGGTGCGCCGCCACTCCCTCGCGATTCCCGCGATCACTGCGCTCACCTCCGGACCGGAGGACCCCGCCGAGGCCAGCACGACCCCGGTCGAGGACTTGTCGGCGGGCCTCGCCCCCGCCTCGGCCAGGCGCCGCTCCAACGCGGAGAGCAGCAGTGGGGAGGGGCCGAGGATCTCTGCCCGCCGGATCCGCAACCGTGCCGGTGCCTCCCGCAGCACGGCGGGGCTATCGGCCTTCGCGGGGAAGGCCCGGGTCTGCAGGAGGGGCAGTGCCACGACGTCCCGCACCCCTCGGCCGCCGGCGACCGGAGGACCGCGCGCACCGACGGGACGTTGAAGTCCAGGAAGCCCGTCTGCCCGCGCAGCCCCGGCCGCAGCGACCTGCTGGACGACGCCGCCGCACAGCCGGCCGCGGCGCTGCTGAGCCCGCACGGCGGCCCGGCCGCACCGCAGAGCGGGCGCCGCTTGGTTCGGGCCGCGCTGGTCGGGACGCGGGACGGCCAGGGGGCGTGGGGCCGGGTCGGCGGGGACCGCTCCGTACGCCCCTGGAGGTTCCTCGCACGCTGAATGCGCGGTGCGGGGGCCCGAAGCCGTCGCCCCCGCCTGCACCTGTGAGGAACCGTGTCACCGACATCCCGTAGGCTCCCGGCCATGAACGACGGGGAATCCGGCAGACGGGTTATTGACGGGCGCTTCGAACTGCAGGCGCGACTCGGTGGCGGCGGCATGGGTCTGGTGTGGCGGGCCCGCGATCTCGTCCTCGACCGAGCGGTCGCACTCAAGGAAGTACGGCCGTCCGATCCGGGTCTCGCCGAGTACGATCCGGATGCTGCGGCGATGCTGCGGGCCCGGGTGCTGCGCGAGGCACGGGCACTGGCCCGGGTCGACCACCCCAATGTGGTCACCATCCACCACGTCGTGGATGGCGGCGAGTACACGTACCCGTGGCTTGTCATGGAGTTGGTGACCGGAGGGTCACTGCAGGACCGGCTGGACAAGGGCCCGCTGGCGCCCGCCGAGGCCGCCCGGATCGGCCGCGAGGTGCTGGCCGCCCTGCGGGCCGCGCACGAGGTCGGCGTCCAGCACCGGGACGTGAAACCCGCGAACGTGCTGATGAGGCCCGACGGGCGTCCTGTGCTCACCGACTTCGGCATCGCGGCCATCAGGGAGTCGACCGTCCTGACCGCGACCGGGTCCATCATCGGCACGCCCGACTACATGGCCCCCGAGCGCATCTCCGGCGGCGAGGGCGGCCCGGGCTCCGACCTGTGGTCACTGGCGATGATGCTGTACGTCGCCGTCGAAGGCCACCACCCGCTGCGCAGGGGCACCACCCTCGCGACGCTCGCGGCCCTCCTCAGCGAGGAGCTGCCACCCCCTCACCGGGCCGGGGTGCTGGCCGGCTTCCTGAACGCCGTGCTTGTCAAGGACCCGGTCGGCCGGGCGGACGCGGAGACAGCGGAACGGATGCTCGCGGAGGCGGCCGGCAGCCCCGACTCCGCTCCCGGTGTTCCCGGCGGAGGGGGCCAGGCCACCTCGTACCGGTTGGCGCCTCCACCGGACCCGGCACCCACGCCCTCCGGGTTCGGACCCCCGACGGACTTCGGGCCGCCGACCGGCTTCCGGCCGGCAGGCCCGTACGACGCCGTGCGCCGGCCCGTCGCCCCGCCGACGCCCTATCCGACGGGTCCCACACGCTCGATGACGCCGCGCCCGGGCAGCCGTGCGAGGAGCCGCATCACCATCGCCTCCTCCGTCGTCGGCACCGTGCTGGCGGGAGTCCTGGTGTGGACGCTGCTGCCGGACGGAGGCGACAACGGCGACGGGAAAGCAGCCGATCAACCCGGTTCCTCCTCGACCAGGAAGAAGGACCCCACCCCCGAAGCGTCGGGACCGTCCCGGTCGGCGCCGGCCTCGCAGGCGGAGACGAAGACCGATCTGCTCACCCCAGACGGCATCCGGACGGCGGTGAAGGAGATCAAGGCCGCGACCGGCAGGGACCGCGCGTGCGACTTCACTGTCTATCCGGGATACGTGTCCGCGGACATCATGGTCAAGGGAAGCGACACCAAGTACGACAGCTACACCTACCGCCCGGTCGAAGGTGTCAAGAAGGGCATCATCAGCGGCGCGATCATCGGGGGTGAACGCCCGTTCGACCTGGACGACTTCGACTGGGACGTCCTCCCTTCCTTGCTGAAGCGGGCGGAGAAGGACCTCAACGTGGAGCAGCCGACGCTGCGTTATCTCCTGGTCCGCCCCGCCGACGACACCTTCGGCACGCCCCGGGGACTGGCCGTCTATTTCGCCGACGAACATGTCAGTGGCCATCTGAACGCCGACCTGAAGGGCAAGGTGACTCAGGTCCTGCCGGCCCAGGACTGACCGGCCGGGTGCGATCGGTCGCCGGGATGTCGGTCGGCGGCGTGCGGGAGGAGTCGTCCGGCGGTTGACTACCTCTCCTGATCACACGTCGGACTCGCGCCCGGCTCCCTCTTCGGCTTCGACGCCCTGCTTCTCACCCTCCATACCATGCAGTTCGGACACGCCTGACATAATCACCACGTCGCCGAGCTGCTCCGTCGCGACACCCTCGGAGCGGGCATCCCGGTGCTCGGCTTCAGGCGCAGCACCTGTCCGTCGAATCCGGGGAGGGGGACGTGGAGCGGCTGGGTCCAGTGGGCGGGGATTGCATCCAGCCCGTAGTGTGCCCCCGCGAGTCCTCCGGTCACCGCGGCGACGGTGCCTGTGTCGCCGCCGAGGTCGATCGCCGCGCGAATTGCGTCTTCGCAGCTGTTGGTCGTGCGGCGGAGCCCAGACGGCACCGTTGAACTCGTTTGCCTGATCTGGGTGTCAGTCCAGCGCGAGAACGGTGGCGTAGCGGCCCCGGTGGTCGGGATGGACAAGAGCCAGGGTCCGCCGGCAGCTGCGCGAGGGGCTGCCGCCCGGGATCCAGGTGAGGGTGGCGCGTTCGCCGAGCTGGGCGCCGCGGGTGTGAAGGAGCACGGATCGGCCACGGCGATGTTCCGGCGCTTCGGCCGGCCGCACAACCAGACGCTCCTCGATGTGATCGGCAACCCCCGCCGCGAAGCCCACAACGCCCGCCGGCAGGCCGAGTACGAAGCCCGCGAGCGCGCATACAAGGAGCATCTGCGCCGCGCGGCCGGGCAGAAGAGGGTCGAGCGGGAGGCCCGCCGCCTGGTGTGCGTCCACTGCGGCACCCGCTGCGCCGACGAACGGTGGAATGCCATCGCGCCCTCCGGGTGGGACGCCCCACGCGAGACCCACCCGCACCTGTGCGACGACGACAGCGCGCGCCACCATCGCCGAACGCCAAGCCCGACATCCCCACCCCGATCACCAGGCACCTGGCTCTCCCGCTTCCGCGCATGATCCGGGTGCTGTGCATCGCGGTGGTCTTGGTCATGGATCTGTTCAAGAGCCGCGTGGTGCGCGAAGATCACGCCCATACGGCACCACCGCATTCACGCCATCCGCAAGGGGAGGACGTACATGGCTCACCGCACACCCCGCGGTCTGCTCGCCGGGGCCATCGCCACCGTGGCCGTGCTCATGACGGCTGCCTCGGCCTCCGCCACGGTGACCGCCCCCGCCGTGCCCGGCCCGCAGGGCCGTGTCTTCATGGTCAACCCTGTCCAGTCGTCGGGCAACCAGAGCCTCACCGATGCCAAGGACGCCGCCGACGCGGTTCCCGCCACCGCCTACGCGACCGTCGCGCTGCGCAATCTGGACAGCAGCGGCGGCCTCTCCGGCCGCTGGGTCTCGGTCCGTTCCGACACCGGGGCCTCTGCGCGGGTTGCCGACGCCGCCTCGTACGACCGGCACGACGACCAGTTCGAGCAGGTCATGGCGTACTTCTGGGTCAACGAGGCGCAGGAGTACCTGCAGGGTCTCGGCTTCGGCAGCGAACTGCCCGGCGCCAACGACCGGGTCCAGCCGGTTCGTATCAACCAATGGGGCGCCGACAACTCGTTCTTCACCGACAAGAAGGCGGAGATCCGCTTCGGCAAGGGCGGTGTGGACGACGCCGAGGACGCCGAGGTCGTCGTGCACGAGTACGGTCACGCCGTGCACCACGCCCAAGTACCCGGCTTCGGTACCTCTCTGGAGGCCGGCTCCATCGGCGAGGCCTTCGGCGACTATCTCGCCGTCGCCGTCGGAGAGCACGCCGCCGCACGCTACGGCTGGCCGCTGAAGGCCGACGTCGCCTGCGTCGCCGACTGGGACTCCGTCACGTACAGCGAGGCCCCGCACTGTCTGCGCCGGATCGACTCCGACAAGACGTACGCGGACCGGGTCGGCGAGGTCCATGCGGACGGTGAGATCTGGTCCCGCGCGCTGTTCGACATCCGTACCGCCCTCGGCGCGCGCGTCGCCGACCGGATCATTGTCAACGCCCAGTTCGGCTTCGCCCCCGACACCAGTTTCGCGGCGGCCGCGAACACGACGGTCGCGACGGCGCAGAAGATGTACGGAAAGAGCGCGGCCGACGCGGTGCGCGCCGCGTTCCAGGCCCGGGCCATCCCCGGCGTCGCCTGACTCACGACGTCCCGGAGGCCGCAGATCCGCCGCCTGCGTAGCGCGCAGCCGGCGCAAGGCCGGAGACGCTTGGCTGCACGGCCAGGAGAAGGACCTGCCGAGGCGTCGGCGGGCAGAGCGCCGACCTGGTCGTTTTCGTCCTGGGCGGTGCGGGCGGCCTACCGGGAGGTGTCTTCGCGTCGTAGATTGGCCTGTTACCCGGTATTGAGGGGCGACGGCCTCCCTGTCCGCGCCGAAACTGTAGGTCAGTTGAGGATGCCGGGTGTCCGGGGTGCCTGAGCGCCCCGGACACCCCGCCGCGGTGTGCCGCTTCCCTGACACCGCGGCGGTGCCCGCCGGGTTGACGGGGCACGCACATGCAGCCCCGCGGATCATGCTGCTGTCCTCTGGGGTGCAGAGACAACGATGGCCGCTCTCGTGGCCTACGCAGAAGAGGAGCGGCGGCTATGTCGCGGTTTCGTAAGGACGGCTGCAGCACCCCACTTCCTGGAGAACACCGACTGGCCGATCGACCTGTTCGCCCACCGGCCCCGGATCCGGCACAGGCGCCTCCCCGCGCCGGCACCTCCACGCCACCATCGGTGTCAGCCCCAGGCGTGCCGCCGCACCTTCCGCCCTCACAGACAGCTCGCTGACAGGAGGTTCGCCTAGCCCGGCGATGCGCATTCCGACGCCCCTGACGTTCAGCTCCGAACCACGCCCAGAGGAAGTGCGGCCTGGCAGCTCATCCGAAACGGCAGGTCCGACGGTGCCGCCGAATCACCGGCCGCGACGATGCGCACGTCGTCCACGCTGGTCAACGTCTCGTCCGTGAGCAGTCGGCCCAAGGCGTCGGTGCTCAGCCCGCTGCGGCCGGCCAGGTCCGGCACGCCGAATCCGGCGGTCCAGATGGTCACCTTGCTCGGCAGTTCGCGGCCGCCACTGAGCTGCACGACATCGCGAGTCACAGCCGTCACCTTGGCGTCGGGGCCTTCGAGTACGGCCACACCGAGTTTGCCCAGCCGCTTGGCAACCGAGCGCCGACCTCTAGGGTGAAGGTAGGGGCCGAGTACCTCGCCGCAGATCAGGGTCACGGCGTGGCCCTTCTCCGCCAGTTCGGCGGCGGTCTCGATGCCGGTCGGACCGGCTCCGACAACCGTCATCGCTGCCGCAGCTGGCGCTGCGTCGACGACTGGCCGCAGCCGCTCCGCCTCCTCCAGGCTGGCGATCAGGTAGGCGAACTCGGCCGCTCCCCGCACACGCGGGGCGGCGCTGCCACTGCCCACTGCGTAGACCAGGTAGTCGTAGCCGACCGTGCCCCCGGTCGCCAACGTCACGCTGCGCTCGGACACGTCGATCCGTGCCACTGTGCCGACCACCAGCCGGATGCCGCTGCCCAGGACTTGTGTGTAGTCGACCAGCGCGTCGTCGGATCCGGCCACCAGTTGGTGCAGGCGGATCCGCTCGACGAAGACCGGGCGTGGGTTGATCAGAGTCACTGTCACGTCGTCGCGCTGCGTCAAGCGATTGGCCGCCATGACGCCGGCGTATCCGCCGCCTATCACGACCACATTGGTGCTCTCAGTCAGGGTGTCTCCTTAAGTTGTCCCGCGGCCTGGGAGGGCCGGATGTGGCTGAGGGCGGCTTGCCCGATGTGGCTCCGAAGAAGTGGCCGTTCGGTTCTCCAGGGCGCTGCTGCTGATGGGGGTGTCGCGCCTTCTGCGGCCTGCTGTCCGCGTAAATGACGGCGGGGTGGCCCAGTTCTGGGCTGACGCCGACGCTGGCATGTGCCACTACCGGGCGGCGGTGGTCGACGAGGCGGGTGACCCTCTGGGCGAAGAAGATCGACAACGACGACTCGGCAATCCTGACGGCGCTCGGACCCTGAGCCTGGCCGTGAGTTCCACTGGGCCGTAAACATGCCGGGCACGTCCTCCGCCCTGCCCAGCCGCACGCTCAGCCGCATGTCCGGGGCCTGCCGGGTGCGGACAAGACCGACGCAGGTGACACCCACGTCATCGCCGAAACCGCCCGGCAGCGCCCTCGCCCGGGTGAACCGGGCCAGCAGGCGCGCTCGACCGGTTGTGGTCAGCCGTGCGGCGTCGGTGTGGGCGAAGTCCAGGTCGGCCATGTCGGCGGGGACATCGGTGCAGTGCATGGGCGACGGCGGCCGACGCCCGGCCTGCGGGCTGGTCAGGCCGGCTCCGGCAGAGTGTTCCGGCGTGGCTCGCGCCTCATCGTCTGAGCTGCTCCGTGAGGAAAGCGATGATCTCATCACGGGCACGTACCGTCGGGTGACCCTGCTCGTCCACGAGATGTGCCGTGACGACGCTGTGGGCGCTCCCGACGACGTCGCGGAAGAAGGGCGGAGGGTTCGTGTTCGCTGCATCTCCGGGAAGAACGCGGCCGTCGAACGCGTCGCCGAGTAGTGCTTGGTAGGCCGCGAACCGCTGGCCCGTGCACCACCTGTCGTTGTCGAAGCGGTAGCCGAGCACCTTCAATCCGTCTCGTTCGATGCGTTCGGCGAGGGCAACTGCGTCCTCGTCTGCGATCTCCAGCCCTCCGGGGTCGTCGAGCGGCAGCGAGGGATGATTGACGACGGGGGCGATGACGGCCGGTTCGAGTGCCATGGTCAACGCGAAGTTGCCGGTGAAGCACAGCCCGACCGCGCCGACGCCCGGCCCACCGCACTCCGCGTGCGCGATCCGCGCGAGGCCGCGCAGCCACGCCACGACGGGACTGGTGCCGCCCCCGGCGAACGCACGGAACTCGGCGCTGACGCATGCCCGCCGGACGACGGCCTCGCCTGCCTCGGTCGTCGGGTAGGCACCGTCGACGCCGAAGAGGGAGGGCAGGTGGACGCAGAAGCCGGCGTCGCGTATCCAGCGTGCCAACCGCGCGACGTCGGGGCTGATGCCCGGCATCTCGGGCATCAGGATGACGCCGGGTCCTGTCCCGGCAACGTACACGGTCTTGCTGACGTCATCGACGCTGACAGCTCTCCGGTAGAAGTCGTCCAAGGGGTCGTCGCGCCGTGCTCGCATCGTTGTCATGTTCGAGAGTGTGGTGCGACACTGCTCCCACGAGAAGCGGCGACATCGCCACAAAGCACGGCGATATCGCCACCTTCGCGGGGAGTCGGAGGAATCATGAACCCACTGCGCCTGGGTGTGCTGGCGTATCCCGGCTGCTTCGCCTCGGAGGTGTTCGGGATCCCCGATCTGCTGGCCATGGCCGATCACATCGCGGCGGCGCACGGGTTGGACCGACCGCCCCACGAGGTGTCCGTCGTCTCGCCCCGGCGACGGGTGGTTGCCTCCGGCGGCTCGGCCATCGAGGTCTCGGCGTTGCGGCCCGTCGATGTCCTGATCGTGCCGGGTTTCGAGTTCTCGCCCAGGCTCGATCTCGACGCCACGCTCGCGAACCTGAGGCCCGAAGTGGCGGCGATCCGGTCGCAGGCCGCCTCCGGAACCGCCGTCGTGTCGATCTGTGTCGGCGCCTTCCTCGTCGCCGAGACCGGCCTGCTCGACGGGCGCGAGGCGACGACGTCCTGGCTGTTCGCGGATCAGTTCGCCCGTCGGTACGTCAATGTGAAGGTGCGCCCCGAGCATCTGGTGGTCACCGATCGCGGTGTGACGACCACGGCCGCCTTCAGTGCCATGTACGACTTCGCACTCCAGTTGATCCGTGAGCACGACGGCTCCCGCGTCGCCCGCAGCACCGCACGCATCGCGCTCGTCGACGACGCACGCTCCACCCAGACTCCCTACGTCGACCTGGAGCTCATGCCCGCCGTCGGCCGTGAGTTCTCACTCGGCGTCAAACGATGGCTCGACCAGAACCTCGGAACTCGCTACGACCTGTCCGCCCTCGCCGAAACGTTCCACGTCAGCACCCGCACCATGCTCCGCCGCTTCGGCGAGGAAGCAGGTCAGACCCCGCTCGCCTACCTGCAATCCGCTCGGGTCCGCCGGGCCCGTCATCTGCTGGAGACCACCGACAGGACCATCGCACACATCGCCGCCGACCTCGGGTACACGGACACGAGCACCTTCAGCGCCATCTTCGCCCGGTACACCGGCCAGCGCCCGCGGGACTACCGCGCCACGTTCCGCCGGCCTGTCCGCGAAGCAGACCGCAACGCCGCACGCGGCCCTGATCTCCCAGAACCCGGACAGACCCGGTTCATGTCCTCCAGCTCCCACTCCCGTCGCCCAGCCCGCCCCTCTTGATTACAGCGAGTACGGTGGTGCGAGGCGCGGGAAGGGGTCCAACTCGGCTGGATCGCTCCACCTCGCGAAGCAGCTGGGCGAGGTATGCCGCGTGGTGGCCGCCGAGTGTGATCGTCTTGGGGAGGGCAGCCCCGCACATGGTGTGTCGTGACTCTGCTGGGCGAGCTGGACTTCGAGGTCGGCGATGCGCTTGTTGGCAAAGCAGACGTTGTCGCGGGCGGCGGCGAGTTTTTGTTCAGGGACTTGCACTCCGAGGCCCGCTGGCAGGCTCGATTGGTGAGATTGATGTCCTCCGTAGTAAGCCGGACGATGTCCGTGCACAGAGTCTGTAGATCACGGAGGTGCCGGGAAGGTCGGCGATTGCCCGCACTGCTTGAGGAGCTCGCGATGGTCGGCCTTGCATGCTGTGGACTGCGACTTTCCTCGCATCACGGCGTGATCGCAGAGCAGTTCGACGGCGACGGGCTTGCCCACCGCTCCGACGGAACTGGCGCCCGCTGAGTGGACCGCCCCGGTCCTGGGGCGGCCTGGCATAATGCGCCCATGGATCATGCGACCGCGCGGCAGTTCGTCGACTCCTGGGTAACGGCGTGGAACGCGCACGAACTCGAGGCTGTGCTGACGCACTACGCCGAGGACGTTTCGTTCCGGTCGCCAGTGGCCGCGCAACTGCTCGGCGGTGACGGGGTCATCCGAGGCAAGAACGCACTGCGCGCCTACTGGGCAGAGGGCCTGCGGCGTATCCCCGACCTGCGATTCGAGGTACTTGGCAGCTACGTCGGCGTGAACTGCCTGGTCATCAATTACCGCAACCAGAAGGGCGGCTTGGTCAACGAAGTGCTCATCTTCGACGGCCCGCTGGTCATCGAGGGATTCGGCACCTACCTTGGCGAGGACACCAATCCGGCCGGAGCCCGCTGAACTTGCTCCAAGGTCATGAAATGGGCAGCTGTCGGCTTTCCGGATGTGAGGATGGTTTCGTCTTCGCTGGTCAGGCATAGAGACGAGTCCAGGTGACAGTGATGGCGCGCCGTGCCGTTTCTCCCCGCTAGGACTTGTCGCGTAGAGCTCGTCGGCAAGGCGGAAGATTGGCGCCTTGTCCTGCGAACACACCGGATCTTCGGCGCTGCCGTGGAGAGCCGAGAAGAGCTGGGCGTCGGTGAAGCCGAGTGGCTTGGCGAAACCGGCGGCGTGTACCCCCACTCAGGCTCCGCACCGCAGAGTGCGCAGGTCCGGTGGATCATCACATCGCGAAGTCGCGGCTCGACCCGGCCGTACCCGAGGACGCCGGAGCCGAGCGGTCGCATATGGGAGGCGAGCTCGTCGTGCACACTCCAACGGCGGCATGTCGGGTCTTGTCGAACTTCGGCGGCGACCGCCCGGGGAGCCGAGTTTCTGGCGGTTGCGGACCCGGTCCACAGGGACCGGAATGGTCGCCTTGATACCGCGTCTTTGTAGGTAGGCCCGGTTGCCGCGGGAGGCGTACGCCAAGGTCCGATCCGGGGCACCCGGATCGCCTCGAGGACTGGCTCGAACTGCAGCGAGTCGCCTCGCTGTCCGGTCTTGATCAGCACTGACAGTGGCTTGTGCCCCTGCTCGACGGCAAGGTGTCACCGGCGATCTCGTGGATCCGCCAGGGGCGCGACGTGTGCGCCGTTGTGGGAAGTCCCAGCAACTGACCCCTATATACGCGTCGGTGCTTCGTGTGGCGAAGTGGTGATTGCGGATCAGAGGGCCAACTTCTTGTAGAAGCAGACCCGGTCGTGCCCACGACCGTCGTAGTCATTGTGCAGGGGCAGACCATCGACCTCTCGGTCCCCGCTTTCGAGGGTGAATCCCATAGCGCGGTGAAAGGCGATGGAGCCAGTGTTTCCCGGCGAGGTAATCGCACGCACCTCTGTGCGGCCGGCTTCGGCGGCATGCTGGAAGAAGGTCGTGTACAGACGCCGAGCAGCCCCCTGCCCACGAAGCTCGGGATCCACTCCCACGAAGTGGATGTACGCCTCTTCGTCGTTGTCTGCGGCGTGAAAACCGATGAGGAAAGCCCTGATGCCGGCTTCGTCCTCCAGGACCAGGCTGGTGCCGGAGAAAAACTGCAGGAACAGCTTGGGGAGCAGCAGTGACAGCTCGCGAGCCTGCGCGGGGGTACGTGAGTCCCCCCACCACTGCTGCACACATGCGACGATCGTGCCGTGGTCGGAGACGCGGGCCTGTCGCAACACTGGCATGTCGTTCCCTCTCGGAGTCATGGCGTCGGCCGGGCACCCGCTTTGAGCGAATCTCACTCTCAGACGCTGACGGCTATTTTCCCGCGCGCACGGCCGCTCCTCAGGTAGCCGATGGCCTCGGGGACGTGGACCAGCGGGTAGGTCCGGTCGATCACGGGGGTGATCGCGCCCGCCTCGATGAGCTCCGCGAGGAGCCGCAGGTCGTCGTGGCTCTGCGTGGAGAAGAAGCCGCGGAGGCGCTGTCCGGTGAACGGAGACAGCAGCAGCGCTCGCAGGAGCCGGCCCATGCCGCCGAACCACTTCCCGCCGTCCTCACCGCCGACCATGACCAGCGTCCCGCCGGGGCTGAGGACGCGGCGGAGCCGGGCCAGGGGGCGGTTGCCGGCGATGTCGAGGACGAGATCGTAGCGGGCGGTGCCGTCGGTGGGCTCCTGAAGTGTGTAGTCGACCACCTCGTCGGCGCCGAGGGAGCGGACCAGCTCCGCTGTGGCGCCGCTGCAGACACCGGTGACGTGGGCGGCCCCGAGGGCCTTGGCCAGTTGCACCGCGAAGGTGCCCACCCCGCCCCCCGCGCCGATGACGAGGACGCTCTGCCCGGACCTCAGCCGCCCGACGTCGCGCAGTGCCTGGAGGGCTGTGCAGCCGGAAACCGGGACGACGGCCGCCTGCTCGAAGTCGGCGGTGGCGGGCTTGTGGGCGAGCCTGTCCTGTGTGGCGCAGGCGTACTCGGCGAACGACCCGTCGCAGGTGCCGTACACCTCGTCACCCGGCTGGAAGCGCGTGACGTCCGGGCCGACGGCCTTGACCCGTCCTGCGACATCCATGCCCCGGACGCGTGCCTTGGGCGCCCGCAGCCCGAAACCGAGGGCGCGCAGCAGGTACGGCTGGCCCGTGGTGAGATGCCAGACGCCCGGGTCTACGGATGCCGCCCGGACCTGGATGAGCACCTCGCCGCTGCCGGGCTCCGGCTGTGCGATCTCTTCGACACGCAGGTCCTCGGGCGGTCCATAGGCGTCTTGGACGATGGCCTTCACTTGCTCTCTCCCTCGATTTCGCCGGTTTCATCGGTTGCGGGGTACTGGAACACCTCGTCGAGCGGGACGCCGAACACGCGGGCGATCTGGAAGGCCATCTCCAGGGTGGGCGAATAACGGCCCTGCTCGATGGCGATGACCGTCTGGCGGGTCACGCCGATGCGGCGGGCGAGTTCGGCCTGGGTCATCTCGCCGTGGGCGAAGCGCAGCGCGCGGATCGCATTGGTGACCCTCGTCGGCCTCACCACGGGTGGAAGCCCAGCCGGTAGGCGGCGATCTTCGCCGTGGACGACAGGATCGCCGACAGGACGAACGCCAGGTAGATGGCGTTGGCGATCCAGAACTGATCGGCACGGACCATCGCGAGGACGAGTCCGGCAACACCGCCGATCACGATGAACGACTGCCCGACGTACATGCCGAAGCGGTGGATCTCCCGGTCGCGCTGATCCCGGGTGTTCGCGCCCTCGGGAGACACGATCGCCACCGTGATGTTCAGCGCGATCTGCGTGACGATCGCCGCACCGACGGTCCACAGCAGCGCAGACGCATAGGACGTCTGCGCCAGCGGCGCCGCTCCTTCGTGCCGCCCGAGGACGAAGCCCAGGTACGCCGCGTAGGACGCGATGGTGACCAGGACCATGATCCAGGCACGTCTCTCTTCGAATGCCACTGCCGCTCCCGATGTAAAGAAAGCTTGACACGGGCAGTGTCAAGCAGCGGCGACATGATGTCAAGTTTTCTGTACATCGCAGGGAGGGGGCAGCGGTTGGGCCGACAAGCGCTGACCAACCCGGCCTCCCCCCATCGCCACTGAGGGTGCCTTCGAACCGGACTGGAAGCCGGGATCGTCGATGGCCGCTGCCACACCGCCGACCCCGCGCAAAGCCCGTCGCAGCCGGGCGGCGGGAGACCGGTCACGCGGACGGACGCCGGGCCCTGCTGGTCCGCACGGAGGGGGACGCGCCCTGACCGACCAGGTGCACCGCCGCCGCTCGGCGTTCACGTCGGCGTGGCCCGCGCCCGGGCCCTGTTCGCCCGCCCTCTGACGTCCTTCGTCGAAGCCCTCGGCGGCCTGCCGAACAGAGAGACCTGGAACCCGCCCGCCGGCCCCGGCATACACCACCGGCCCAACCCGGGGGCTCAGCCGCGGGATCTGAGCCACCGGAGCATTCGCGCGCCCTGGAAGCCGACCGAGCGGGCCGCCGATTCGACTGTCGCGCCCTGGCCGATGAGGTGTTCGGCCCGCTCGACGCGCAGCAGTTGCTGGTAGCGCAACGGGGTCAGGCCCGTCGACTCCGTGAAGCGGCGAGTCAGTGTGCGTTCGCTGACGCCGACTGCAGAGGCGAGATCGGCCGGGCCCAGGTGCTCGGTGAAGCGGGAGTCGATCAGGTTCCGGGCGCGGTGGACCGCGTCGTTCACGTGCGCGCGGTGCCGCAGCATCGCGCTCGCCTGCTGCTCGTGGCCGTTGCGGCGGGTGTAGACGACCATCTGGCGGGCCACGCGCGCGGCGGCGGCCGGGCCATGGCGGACGGCGATCAGATGGAGAGCCAAGGGTGTCGGTGACGATGCTCCGCTTGCGGCCCACGGTCCTCTTCGCCGCCTCCTGCCCTGGTAGGCGGCCGGACGCTGGTGGAGGGCGTCGATCGCGCACGCGGACGGCTCCGCGTGCTAGCGGCCCACACGCACAACCCCGACTGGCGTCTGCCGCTCCGCTGGGCCGGATAGCCCGGGATCGCGCCGCCGGTGACGCTGGAGAACGAGGACCTACACAGCATGCTCGCCATGATCCGGGCCGGACTCGCGGTGGGCCTGATACCGGCTACACTCCTCGGCCCAGGACCCGAGGGGGCCGGCGTGGAGACGGTGGTCCTGGCACTCGGGGGCGCGCCGCTCTACCGGGAGCTCCTCGTCGTCAGCCGATCCGGCGCCCTCCCACTCGTTGACGAGCTGGTCACGCTCTTGTCCGGTGCCATGGACAGCGCGCAGTCGCTAGGAGGGCTCACAGCCCGATGAGTGCGTAGGCGACCTGATCAAGGGATGTCAACAGTCCAGTGGTCTCTCGGCAGCATCCACGCAACCCGGGGCCAGTCCCGCTTCGTCGACTCCACCCTCTGCCTAACAACGGAGTACTCGGCCCGCAGCCGACCCCCAACATGTGGTTGCGACTCGCGGTCCTGGCCGGCCGGCCCGCCACGCACACCGACATCCTCAGACGGGCCTTCTGGAACAAACGTGCCGCTCTGGCACGACCTCGTGCGCGGCGGACGGGAAGCGGCCCCCAGAAGCGAGCTCCTGGCCGCCCTGCGCACGGCCGACACCCAGATGTGGACCGCACGAGCCGGCAGTCGTCGAGGTCCTGCACCGTGCGCACGCAGTCGGTGTCCCCATGACGCTACTGTCCAACGCCCTGCTCCCGCTGGCCTCGGTCCTCGATGACACCGAGTGGTGCGCCACCCCGATGTCCCGCACGTTCTACTCCGCCAGGATCGCGGCAGACAAGCGCCAGCACAGCGCGTACGAAGCTGCTCTTGCAGCCGCTGGATGGCCCGCTCGCGGCCGTACGCTCTTCGTCGACGACAGAACCGACGACAGTGACGCCGCCCCACGCCTGGGGACGCGCACGCTGCACTACCGCGGGGACGCTGCCGAGCCGGCCGGCCGACTGGGGGGTGGAGGTGGGGTGGGGGTCGGTTACTGACGGGTCAACAAGCTCTAGTAGGATCCAGTCCGACCAATTCAAGCCACCCAAGCACCATCTGGGGGACACACTCATGACCAAGCGCTTCTCCGCCCTGGCCGTCTCCGCGGCCATCGCCGGCGGTCTTCTCTTCGCCTCAGTGCCGGCCCACGCCGCCGGGTCGGCCCACTCGGGGGCGGTGCTGGCCAAGGCCACCATCACGTGCAACAGGAGCCAGATGCGCCAGCAGATCGCCGCCCTCAAGGAGAAGGCCGCGAAGCTGAAGCAGCTGGGCGAGCCCGAGGCGGCCAGGAAGGCGCTCAGCGACGCGGCCGCCCTCCAGCGGAAGCTCGACGCCTGCATCAAGGCCGAGGACAACCAGAGCAAGCCGTTCCCCGGCTAACTCACCAGCTCGACGCACGGCGCCGCCCGCCCCCTTCCAGGGTGGACGGCGCCGTGCGCTTGTCCGGCGGCCGCACAAGCGAAGAAATGCTGCTCCTGGCCTCGGACGACCTCGGTGCGATCACCGACTGGGTGAGCACCGGCTGGCAGATGCCGAGCCACTACAGCACCCCAACCCTGCTGCTCGCCCGCCCAACGAGGCTGGTGGTCGGCCTCGGCCACGCGGCCCCGCCGGTCGAGTGGCTGGCAGAGAGGGGAGCGGGCCGACAGTTGTGCATGCGGCAGTCAAGTCGCTCGTCGAGCTTGAGGCGGTGTATGTAGCCGACAGGGTCCGCGGCCACGGGCTGCCCTCGGTGTCGCCACCGCGAACGCCCGAGCAGGAGCTCCCACCCTTGTGCACAGCCTGGAAATGGGCTGGGCCGAAGTCAGCAACCGCATCCTGTCCGCCCGGGCACGGATAGAAGCCCTCATCATGGGCCAGTGACCACATGGATGCGCTGCTACTGGGACGAGGAAGACGTCTGGTTCTACTTCGAGGTCGATGAGGATGGCTGGGTGACCAGGCAAGTCGAACTCCAAGGGCCTGGGCTGACACCGATCGCAGCCGCCTCCCTCGCCGAATGGCAGCAGGCCCACGAAGCGGGCCGCCTCGATGAGTACGACACCAGGTTCGGGATCACGGCCGAGCTGCCCGTATCGGCATGGGTGGGCCACGACCCGAACAACTCACCTCCGAGGAGTTCGAGGAAATCTGGCGAGCTGCCCGTCGGCAGCTCGCACCCCAGCCCAGCTGACCTCTCGGCTCTGCGGAAGCTTCTTGGCATCATCTCAGCATGACCCCGCCCCTTCCCCGCACCGTCCGAGCCGTCGACACCGCTCAGCTCCTGGACCTGGCTCAGGAGGCCGCCATGCACGGCTTCAGCCAGCGGCTCCCGGTCGACTGGCTCCGAGAGCACCTCGCCGCAGAGGCGACGCACTACCTGTTCCCGACGCTCGTGCAGCGGCTCACGCACCGTCTCGATATGCCGCTGCAGTGGAGGTGCCAGCAGCTGCTGACCGTCAGCACTGGCGAACAGATCTGGGGTCTGCTCGACGTCCTTCCCGACACCTTCGACAGGATCCCGGAGACCCTGGACACGGCCTCCAAGAAGGACATCGTCAGCCGCATCGAGCGAGCAGTAACCGTGCGCGAGTGGATGGAACGGATGGGTGGCGAAGCATGCTCGTGACCCCTGAGTAGCGTTGCAGCCTGCTGGACAAGCACCTGCCGATCCGGCAAGGCTCCCGGCCCGGATGCCGGAACCTGCGCTCCCGCCTCAGCAGCAGCGGCTCGATCCGTACCCACAACACATCCGCCACGATCCACGGCGATGCCCCATACACCGGCAACGGCACAACCCACCGCGCGGGACACGGCCCACGGCACCACCCCACCTCACTGTGTTAGCCGTTGTAAGCCGGAAGCGGGAGGGATGAGGAAGCTGCTTGGTCGCGGTTGCGGGGCTGGGCGGTCGTGGCTCTCGCGAGGCCTTGGTGGTGAAGGGGACAGCGTTCCCCACGACGGTCGCCTACGTAGCGGCCCATGACGAAGGCCTGTGTACTCCTCCAGGAAGCGCGACGCCCCTGACCGTCCGGCCGGGGGTGTCTGGTTTGGGGCCTAGGAAGTTGGTGACCGGCGCTGACTGGGGCGTCGTTCTTTGTCGAACTCGAAGTCTTCCAGCCGTTTGAGGCGAGGAAGTTCGCTTCCCTGACCGGCCGGGGGTTCTTGCGTTCCTCGGGCCGTGAGGCACTCGGCTTCTGCGGCTGCTGTCCTCACAACCGCTGACCTGCCTGAAGCCATACGTGCGGTGCGTACCTTGCTGGGCATCGCAGACGTCGGCCAGGGAGAGGTCGCTTCGAAGCCGTGATCAGGTCGCCGGATGCCCTGAAGCAAGTACGTCACGTACTGCCCGACCTCCAATGGTGGGCGTTGGCCGGCAAGAAGCATGGCTCGTCGGAGGCCGGCGACAACCCGGCAGACTGTCTGCCGGTCCGAGTGTTCGACTGGGGGCATCCGCTGGACCGCGCTGAGCCCTTCATCGCCGCTCTGGGTCCGGATCCCGCGGCTGTCCGATGGGATCTGGACGCATGGCCTGCGGTTCCCGAAGCCGGGCTGGAGGAGATCTCGCAGAAGTACGCCTACCTCACGCTGACCGTCAATTCCCGGGACCTCTACCAGGACGAACCGTCCCAGGATCACGCCGTCCACGTTTACGCCCGGGACCGGAACGCAGACCAGATCGCCCGCGTCCACTGGCTCGCCGATCAAGTGGGTGGCCGGTTGACAGGCAGGGTGGAGTTGGCGCCGCTGTAACCCCTCAGCAAACAGGCAAGAGCGCCGTCTCCATCTGCCTCTGCCGCATGACCGGCTGGACAAGCCCTAATCGGTATCGCCAATTCCGCCGCCGGATCCGCCGCCATCGCTGCCGCTGCCACCTCCGCCGCTGGTTCCGCCCGGGCGGATCGGGCCCGGCGGGAAGAACGGGAGCTTCGGGATGACTGGGCCCGGCGGGTAGAACACGAGCGGGACCTTCGGGATGACTGGACCCGGCGGGAAGAATGTCACGCCCTTCGGGCGGATCGGGTCCCCAGGCGAGAGCGGGACCTTCGGGATCGTGCCCCCGGGAACCGATTGAGCGTGTGCTGAGGGCGCGCTGCAGAAGAAAGCTGCGGCAGCCACCGCGGTGCCGAACACCGCTGTGACTCGCCTGTGCTGGTAGGCCACGTGTTCTGCCTCTCCTTTGCTCTGGCTTGGCTCCGCGAGCTTCCACTGCGGGGTGGCCGCTGAAAACCGCCTTCAGAGTGAATCTCACGTTCGTCCAGGTCAGGGCACTTGTGGCAGCGCGGCAGCGCACACCGATGGCGGCACACTCGGCCAGTCCCATATACGGTGAAAGGCGTGATCATCCTTGGGGCAGTGACGGCCGGGGCCAACCTGTTGCTGCTTGTCAGTGGTTGAGGGGTTTGGGGTCACTATTCTGGACGCGTGACTTCCGTGGGCTGTTGCTGGTCGGGGGCGTTGGTGCATGAGAAGTGACGCTGTCTCAGTCTCGTAATTCGTGTTCCGGCCAAACATCGCGCGTTTCAGTTGCCGGTTGCCGCCTCATGGCGCGTATTCGCCGCGGATTGAGGTCCCCGACGATTTGGTCGTCGGGGCAAGGCCGGCGTAGGAGGCCAGGTGGGCAGCGGTGGGGAAGCTGGTTGCATCGCCGATGGTGACCAGCGAGGTGGCGGCGGTGCTGACCGCGCCCCCCGAAATCTAGGTCAGGATCGCGGGAAGAGGGTGAACCTCCAACAGCTGTCCGATCTGCGCTTCTAGAGCGTGTCGCTGTTCGTGGACGGCGGCGAGCGAGCGGGCCAGGGACGGATCACAAGGTCGAGGGGCCGGTGCCCGGGACCACGACGGTCTGCTCGTCGAGCGCATCGAAGGCCTCGTCGATCAGCCTCTGGTCCAGGCGTGGGGCTTTCGACCGGATCACCTGAACCAGCTTGTGGCGTCCGGCTTTCGGCATGGCGCCCGGGGGATCCGTAGCGTTCCAGCAGCCAGGTCACGGCGGGGTGGTCCAGGCGCGGGCCCAGGACGCGTTCCAGGCCGGGACGCCGTAGTTGACCACGCCGACGCCGCCCCGCCCACCGAATGCGGGGGAGAGGTGGCTTCGACGTGCAGCGGCCCGGGTCAGGCCGGGGTGGCCTGCTTCGCCAGCGCGGCGAGTGGGGAGCGCCGGTCGTTCTCCATCGTGCGCAGCTGCTTTTACGGTTCTGATGTGAGTGAGGCGGCCGGGCGGCGGAGCCGGCCGGGGCTGGTGTGGCGGCGGCGGAGCAGGGTGGTCAGCGTCGTGGCGTTGTGGTAGCCGACACGGCGAGCCACTGCTTCGGTGGACAGTTCAGTGGTGCGCAGGAGGTGGATGGCTTGCTCGAGCCGGATTTCCTGGGCGAACTGGACAGGGGAGATGCCGAGGACTCGGTCGCATGCGCGCTGCAGGGTACGTTCGCTGCTGCCCAGGGCGCGTGCGGTGTCGGCGATGCTCAGCGGCTGATCGAGGTGGGTACGCAGCCAGCGTTCGAAGGCGTCGACGAGTGGATCTGTGCGTGCCAGGTGGCTGGGGATGGCATAGGCGGACTGTGTGGGCCGGGAGTCGATCACCAGGTAGCGGGCGGTGAGCTCCGCCAGGGCCGGGCTGCGCTGTTGGACGAGGGCGAGGGCCAGGTCGAGGTGCGCGAAGGCGGCACCTGCGGTGGTGACGCCCTCGGCGCGGATGAGCATGTGCGTGTCATCCAGGCGTACCTGGGGGTAGCGGCGCCGAAAGTAGGGAGCGAGCCACCAGCTGGTCGTTGCCTGAAGGTCGTTGAGGATGCCGCTTTCGGCGAGCAGGAATGTCGCGGTGCACGCCGCTGCGACGGGAACGTCTTCGGCGCGGTAGCGGCACAGCAGCTCACGCGCGGGCTGCTGCGCCTCAGCCGCCGTCCACGTCAGCAGTGGCTCAGGCTGCTTGTGGGTGATACCGGGTACCACCAGCACATCCGGCAGGGAAGCGCCGCATCGGTCGGCTGCGGTGGTCTGGACGACGAGCCCTGCGCCGGTGCGTACGGGGGCCTCACGGACGCCGACGAGGTCAACGTCCCACGGTGGTGGAGGATGTGGCAGCTCTGTGCGCAGTTCGTTGGCCGTCTGCAGCACATCAAGCACTGACGTCAGCCCTGAGTCGAACACGTCATCCAAGACCAGCACGGCAACCTTCATGACGGAAACGCTAGCGGATCTGTCGGATCCGCCACTGGGGAGGCGTGCGAGAGATTTCTAAGTTGGGAGCACATCACAACAACCACCAAGGAGTTCGTTCCTCGTGCTTCCCACCCTTGGCCTGCTGGCCCGCATTGAAGCCAAGCCCGACCACGCCCAGGACGTCCACGACCTGCTCACCGGGGCGTTGGCCCTGGCGGAGGCGGAAGAAGGCACCCTGACCTGGTTCGCCTTCCGGATGGGCCCCACCACGTTCGGCATCTTCGACGCCTTCGGGACCGAGGAGGCCCGGCAGGCTCACCTCGAAGGCGAGATCGCTCAAGCGCTCCTCGGTCAGGGGGCGCGTCTGCTTGCGGAGGCGCCGGACATCCAGCCGGTGGACGTCCTCGCTGCGAAGCTCCCGACAGCCACTCGCGTCTGACACCGGCGCATCAGTCCCCGCCCGGTGTGGCCGCTGATTCAGCGACCGCACCGGGCCGCTGTGCGCGCCAGGCACCCTGCATGGCGGGACTACGTCGGATCCATCGGACCTTGCCACCTGCCCGGCTCCCTCCGCCGCGCACTTCCAGCCTGTGCAACTCCCACCACAGCTGAGTCCTCCGGCAAAGAGTGATCCCCCTATGTCAACGAACAGGCACCGACATGCCAGGGGCGTACGGTCCACCCCGATCGGTCCTGCGGGTGCGCGTCTCGCGGCGATTCCGCTGCTTGCCCTCGCTGCGCTCGGCCTCTCAGCCACATCCGCACGTGCATCCGGCGACTCCCACACTTCCGCGCCGCCCTTCAGTAGCGACCAGGCCGCTTCCGGGCCAGACTCTGCCGAGGCGTCCTCGGCGTCCCCGGATGAGAATTCGGACGTCGGCCAAAGGGACTTTAAGCAGGCCCGGGTATCCCAGCAGTGAGAGTTCTGGTGAGGTAACAGCTCCAGTCCGGAGCCACGTCCACTGGACAATGGGTAGTCCGGGGAGCAGTCTTCTGCTTCCGACGACGCCGCGAGCGGTGCTGAGTCTCCGAATGCCTGGGAGCACGGCACCGGTCAGACCAGCCAAGGCAATCCAGTTGGCGAGTGGTCGGGCAGCAGCAGTCACAGCGAGAGCCGCAGCCACAGCGGAACTTACAGCAAGCCGCCTTACAACGGCTAACACAATGAGCCGATTCGGTGGGTGATGAGGCAGCAGGCGAGTTTGAGGAACGCTTCGTGCATGTCGGTCCTGCGTTCCCAGTGGATGCGTAGGCGGCGGAAGCCGTGGAGCCAGGCGAAGATCCGCTCGATCACCCAGCGGTAAGTGCCCAGGCCGGTGCCATGCCGGGTCCCGCGGCGGGCGATCGCCGGGACGATGCCTCGGGCGCGGACCTGGTCGCGGTAGATGTCGTGGTCGCAGCGCGGTCGGCGAAGAGCGAGTCGGGTCTGGGGCGGGGCCGGCCGACCCGGCCGCGGACCGGTGGGACGGCGTCGAGCAGCGGTAGCAGTTGGGTGACGTCGTTGCAGTTGCCGCCGGTCAGCAGGACCGCGAGCGGGAAGCCGTGCCCGTCGGTGATCAGGTGGTGCTTGGAGCCGGCCCGGCCCCGAGAGACCGGCGGCAGGCCCGTGAGCTGCCCCCTTTTAAGGCTCGCTGCGGCAGCAACGGCGCCAGCACACGCAGCTCCTGGCAGACACGGGTGATCTTGGTCGAGAACCCGTCTACCAGGAGCTTCGTCGTCGCGCATGCGTGTCCAGCACACGGTTAGCACCGCCGGCTTGGAAAAGGCTCACCGACAACCTTGACGTAGCCATGATAAAGATGAAGGCCGTTTCGCCAGAGGGGGGTTGATGAGAGCTGTTCTGGGCGGGTCAGGGATCGTACTCGTGGCACTCGGTGCGTTGCTCTGCTTCCTGAATTCAGGTGGGCTGCTCGAGTTCGTGAAGCTGTGGAAGCTGCAGCGGTACGGAGTGGAGGGGGAGGCGGTCTCCTGGCGTCAGGAGTGGATCAGCAGCGGGCATCGTGTCTTCCATGAGATCCAACTGCCCGGCGGTGTGCGCCCGGTGAACTTCATTGAGGTGGGAGTAGCGCCGCGCGGGCCTGTGGGTGACGCCGTTCCAGTGGTGTACGACCGGAGGAAGCCCAAGCGTGCCAGGACGGGGAGGCTCGCGGACATCGAACTCGGCGATGAATGGTTGGGTGTGAAGCTGTTCTGGGTGCCGGGGCTGGCATGCATCGCAGTGGGCACGGTGCTGTATATCGCTTGCTCGTGAGAGGGCGGGTCGTCAGGGTTCGAGCCTTTGGTCAGCGTCGTGCCCAGATGAGGATGGCGGCGAGGTGGTGTGCGGCCTGGTAGGCGATCGCGAGTTTGTCGGTTCGTGTGGCCAGGCCGCGCCACTGTTTGAGACGGTTGATGGACCGCTCGACGGTGTTGGGCTGCTTGCAGGCACCTGCGTCGAAGCGGGGTGGGCGCCCACCCCGGCGGCCCCGCCCGCAGACGGTGCCGATCTGGTCGGACGGCTGTGGGATGACCGCGCGGATCTGCCGGCGGCGCAGGCGGCCGCGGATCGCGCGGGATGAGTAGCGCGGTCGGCCAGGACCATGGTTGGGACGGGTCCGGAGCCGGCCAGGGCCGGTTCTCGGCACCCGGATGCAGTTCATGACCGTCTCGGAGACGGGCGCGTCACTGGCCTGACCTGCAGTGACGGTGATGGCGAGGGCTCGGGCATGGCCGTCTGCGGCCAGGTATATTTGGTGCTCAGCCCGCCGCGGGAGCGTCCGACATCATCGTCCGGCTCGTTGCGGCCCTCAGCCCCCTATTGAGTGCTCCGGCGGCGTGCTGGTGGGCCCTGACGACGGTGGAGTCGACCGACACGGTCCAACCGATGTCGTCGACGGCATCCGCTGTCGCGAGGACGGCGGTGAAAACCTTCTCCCACGTGTCGTCGATGGCCCACCTGATCAGGACTCCGGAACACGTCGTCCAGCGCATCCGACGCGGCCTACAACACATCCAGTACTGCAGCGAACTCATAGACGGCTGCCTCACCGAGACCGGCCTGACCATCAGACCCACCTGAACAAGAACACGACATCACGAGTTCGATCTCAGTGACCCCTAAGGCAGCCCTCCGGGTGCGCTAGGGGATCATCCGGATACCCCACAGCCGGACCGGATTGGGACCGTATGGGCATGACCTCAATGGCACGTACAACCCGACTGCTCTCCGTCCTCATCCCTTTCCTGCTGCTGTGCTACGGCGTGCTTCGCCTGATCGACGGCATGGACGGCGACCGCGGCCCGGGGGCGGCCTGGGACCTCGGGCACACCTTCTTCCTCGCCGCCTTCCTCCTGTTCGGCGCCTTCGTCGTGGAGCTGCGCCGCCTCGTTCCCGCGGCCACCGTCCGGATGCGAACCGCCGCCAGTACCGCCATGGTCGCCGGAGCATCCGGCGCAGGTTGCTTCGTCTGGGCTATTCTCGGCGATCTGTTCTCTGGCTTGGCCGACTCGGCCCCGCTGCCCGACCTTCTGAAGTTGGCAGGCCCACTCGCCTTCCAGCTCGGCATGCTCACACTGCTGATCATGCTGGCAGCCGCACGGCCCAGGCGGCTGCCCGTGTGGAGCCCGGCGCTCGTGTTCGTGTCCTTCGCCCTGATCACGGTCAACCTCGACCTGATCCCGCTCGCGGCCGTCGGCCTCATGGCCGGTCTCGCACCGCTGGCCCGCAACCGCACACTCCATAGAGCGCCGTAGGCCCATATAGCGCGTCAGCGCCCGGGGTAGTAAGAACCGAGTAGAGTACGGCTCTTCCATGGAGTAGTGGCTGGCCTGGCCTCGGATGCATGTGAGCGGGATCAGCTCGTCCGGGGTGGGACGGCGGGTGTGTACGTCGGTGCGGACGACGGTGAGGAAGGCGTGGGCGAGCATGCCAGGGCGCCCCACCACGAGGTGAAGCGGCGAACTTCGTACTCGTCCAGTCCGGCCCGGCCCTTTCCGGCCTGGACGGTCGCCTCTACCCGGCGATGCGCACGAGCGTGGCCAGTGGCGCCGTGGCGGGTGAGCAGCAGCGGGAGTAGGCGGAGTTCACCGATGGTGCGCTTGCGGCGGGTCAGCAATCCTTGCACGGCAGGTCCGACAGCAGACCCAGTACCAACCGCCCATCCCACGCGCGGGGTTCGTACCCGGCGAAGCGGCCTGCCCACGATCCGCCTCATGGCCACCTCGAACGCCTGAACTTACGATGATCAACGGTGGCCGTACCCGTCCACGGACCCACCAACGAGATCACGACCAACAGTTGGAGTCGTAGGCGGTTTCGAGGAGTCACTTCCGCAGCAGGATGGCGCCGGATCCGGCGAGCCAGTCCGCGAGCGTACGCAGTCCGGGATGGATGATGCGCAGCGCCTCGATGTCGGCGTGCCAGCGCGATCCGGCTGCCCAACGTTCCCGCACCTGGGCGATCTCGGGGTTGAGTGCGGTTGCCTCGGCGTGGGTGATCTGCTCGTAGCGAATGGGGGCACCGGTGGCCTCGCTGATGGCGGCGACAGCCTCGGCCGGGGTGGGGGCGTCCCCGGCCAGTTCCAGACTCCGTCCCGCGAACCGCTCAGGCTGGTCGAAGGCCAGCGCGGCGAACTCGGCGATGTCCTCCACCGCGATGATCTGGACAGGTTCGTCTGGCGGGAAGATGTGCCGGTGCACACCATGGATGATGCCGTCGAGACCGATGGGCGTCGAACCAAGATAGTTCGACATGAACCGCACCGGACGCAACACGGTCACCGACCGGATCCGCTCACGCAAGTAGTCCTCGATGCGCTTCTTTCCCTCGGAGCCACCCGGGCGACCCGGCGTGGACGCGAGCCCCGTGAACACGACGTGCTCGACTCCCACCGCGGCCGCAGCATCGATCAGCGCACGGCCACGGGCGAACTCCCGCTGCACGTCGGAGCCAGCCGGTCCGAACACCACGGGCGCTACGGCGAACAGTGCCGCCGCTCCCTCCAGCGCAGCGGGCAGACTCGACGGGTCGTCGAAGTCGCCGCGCACGAGCTCCGCTCCCGCGGTCTCAAGTGATTTGGCGGCGGGTGAGGTCATGTCCCGCACGAGCGCGCGCACCGGTCTCCCGGCCGCCAGGAGCCGGTGTGCGGTGGCTCCGCCCTGCCGGCCGGTCGCACCGGTGACGACAACCAAGCGGTCAGTGGTCATGTCATCCTCCGCCCCGGGATGGTCGGCGGGCAAGTCGGGTCGGACCCGGGGGCGATGTGGAATGCTCCACCCGGTTGAGTGGCACGAACAAGGGATTACGTGACATGACCGCAGTTCCCCAGAGCGCGAGCCGGGCTGATGCCCGCCGTAACCGCACGAAGGTGCTCGCCGCCGCTTCGCAGGCGTTCGACGAGCACGGCCTGAACGTCTCGCTCGACGCGATCGCACGGCAGGCGGGGGTGGGCGCCGGCACCGTGCACCGGCACTTCCCCAGCAAGGAGATCCTGCTGGAGGCCGTACTCGTCCAGCAGCTCGACGACCTGGCGGAGACCGCTCGACAGTGGGCGGCCCGCACTGACCCTGCTGCGGCATTCTTCGGCTTCCTACTGGCGGTCGTCGACACGTCCCACGGGCGCAAGCACGCATGCGACGCCTTGACCAGGCAAACGAGCTGGCCACGGCCGAGCCTGGCCGCGTCGGCGCGACGGTTCCGCCAGGCACTTGACCAACTGCTCCGCGCAGCCCAGGAAGCCGGCGGCGTCCGTACCGACGTGAACGCGGACGATGTCGCAGCCCTCACCGTCGGGTGCGCGGCGATACGGGCCGCCCACCACGACCGGAACGGCGGCGCCCGCATGGTGCGGCTGGCACTGGAGAGCCTGCGGGCTCCCTCATTCGTCACGCAAGGGCGGGGCTTTCGTGACACGCCCGGCACGCTTCACCCAGCGCCGCGGTGCGAGGAATGCGGGGCCCGGCTCGAGGCCCGGTCCACTGGCCGCCCTGCGCGCTACTGCGGAGCGACCTGCCGACAGCGAGCACATCGCCGCCGCCTCGGCACGGCAACGCTTTCCTGATATTCCAGCTGTAGATCGTGATCTTCACGTCTGGGGATGCGGCTTGCCGCCGGTGGTGACTGGTACGTGATCGTGTCTGCTGGCGGCGCCAGTCGGACCGGCCGAGCCGGTGGACCGTGTCGCGGACGGGCCGGACGACACGGGCGATGAACGGGCGGCAGATCTCATTGCAGGTACATCGGGGTCAGGTCGTCCGGCGTGGGTCGGTGTGCGTGTTCGTGAGCGCGGACGACGGCGAGGAAGGCGTGGGCCGGCACCGCGAGGGTGACCCAGCGGGCCCACGAGGGGTAGCGGCGGACCCGGTGCTCGTTCAGTCGCGGCGGATCAGCAGCTGGTAGCGGCCGAGATTGGTGACGACCGACGAAAGCGAATCAGAACCCGAGTTCCGACAGCGGATGTTCACGAGTTTCGACAGCACTGGCCTTGTCGGGCTGGTCGATTGCTCGGGTCGATGCGGCTGGTCCGACTCTGGCCTGGGCTGCGCTTCGCTTCCCGGGTGAGTGGCTCGTCATCGACGAGGGTTTGCGGCTCGGCCGTTTCGTCAGACGGCTTTGACGACGGTTCCGGAACCTTCGAGTGCGGCGACCTCGTGGGCGGGCGCGGTGGGGTCGGTGACGAGGGTGTGCAGGAGCGTGGCGGGGCCGACGAAGGCGTAGGCGGTGCGGCCGAGTTTGCCGCCGTCCGCGGCGACGACGAGGCGGCGGGCTGAGGCGATGCCCGCCTTCTTCACCGCGGCGTCGTCGAGGTCGTAGGCGGTCAGGCCCTCGGTGGCACTCAGGCCACAGCAGCCGATGACCGCGGTGTCGAAACGCAGCGCGGCCAGTGAGGCGAGGGTGAGGGGGCCGGTCAGGGCTCCTTCGGCGGCGCGGGGCCGTCCGCCGGGCACCATCAGCGTGGCCTGGCCCGGGGGCTCGCTGAGGACGTGGATGGCCTGGAGGGACAGGGGCATCACGGTGACCGGCCGCTCGCGCAGGAGACGGGCGACCTCCAGGCAGGTGGTGCCGCTGTCCAACAGGACGCTCTCGCCGTCGGCGATGAGCGAGGACACCTCGGCGGCGATCCGGCGCTTGGCGTCGACGGCCTCGCGGGCGCGCAGCGCGAAGGGCGGCTCCTCGCCCCGCAGCAGCAGGGTCCGCGCGCCGCCGCGGACGCGTTCGAGCACGCCCTGGCCGGCGAGCACGTCGAGGTCACGCCGGATGGTCATCTCGGATGCGCCGGTCAGCGCGACGAGGTCGTGGACGGTGACCTGGCCCGACTCCCTGACGGCCTGCGCGATCACGGAGTGACGGTCTGCGTTGCTCATACCCGCGATTGAACACCACTCAGTAACGAACATTCAATGCGTTCGAAAAGCAGGCTTTCAAACACCAATCATGTTCGTTACGGTTGGTGGTGTGAACCCTTCGCTACGAGCCGCCCGCGCGGCGACCTTCATCTACTTCGTCCTGGCCGGCACCCTGATGGGCACCTGGGTGGTCCACATCCCCGCCATCGAGACGCGGGTGGGCCTCAGCCACGCCACCCTCGGGAGCCTTCTGGTGCTGCTCGGGCTCGGAGCCTTCACCGGCATGCAGGTGGTCGGCCCCCTGACCGACCGCCTCGGAACACGCCTAGTGGTCCCCACCACCGGGGTCCTGGCCAGCGCCGCCCTGGTCCTGCCCGGCCTGGCCCGCGACCCGTGGACACTGGCAGGGGCCCTGCTGGCCTTCGGCTTCTGCAACGGCTGTCTGGACGTGAGCATGAACGCCCACGCCGTCCATGTGGAGAAGGCCTACGGCCGGCCCGTCATGTCGGCCTTCCACGCCACCTTCTCCGTCGGCGGCGTCATCGCCGCACTCGCCGCGGCCGGCGCCGCCGACGCCGGCATGAGCCCGGTCGCCGCGCTCGGCGCCTCCGCCGCGCTCGGCATCGTGATCGCACTGGCATTGACCCGCGGCCTGCTGCCCGGGACACCCGCCACTGTCGCCGCCACTCCTGCCGAGCAGGCTCCAGCCGCCAGGCGGCGCGGCATCGCCGGGCGGATCTGGATCCTGGCCGCGCTCGCGTTGACGACGATGCTGTGTGAGGGGGCCGCCAACGACTGGAGCACCCTGCACCTCAAGGACGTCCTCGGCGCTCCGGCAAGCACCGCCGCCTTCGGATACGGCACGTTCGCTGCGGCGATGACCATCGGTCGTCTCCTCGCGGACCGGGTCGCCGCGCGGTTCGGGGCGATGGCGGTCCTGCGCTACGGCTCGGCCACGGCCGCCGTCGGGATCACGATCGCCGCCCTCGCCCCGTCGACATGGGCCGCGTTCGTGGGCTGGGCCCTGTTCGGCCTGGGCCTGTCGGGCTGCATCCCCCAGCTGTTCAGCGCCGCCGGCCACGCCGACCCCGCCGCGGCCGGCTCGAACGTCTCCCGGGTCGCCGGGCTCGGCTATCTCGGCATGCTCGCCGGACCCGCCGTCATCGGCTGGCTGACCCACCTCACCGCGCTGAACCACACATTCCTGCTGCTGACCCTGCTCTGCGCCACCACCGCCATAGCCGCCGGCATCCTGCGCACCGGCTCCGGCGCCACGTCCGAGCCGGAACCCGAGCCGGCGTCCCGCCAGCAGCTGACCGCCGGTGCGGCACGACCCTGACACCGTGCCGCACCGGCACCCCGCCTACCCGCACCACCGACCAGGAAGGCCCCCCACCTTGTCCACGGACCGACGCATCGTGCTGTTCGACCTCTTCGGGGTCATCGCCTGCCACCAACGCCCCGGCGCCCTGGAACGGATGGCCGCCCGGTGCGGCGCACCCGCCGACGCCTTCGTCGACGCCTACTGGGCCTGCCGCCCGCCCTACGACGCCGCCCAGCAGACCGCGGCCGCGTACTGGACCACCGTCCTGCGACGGCTGTCGCGCCCCGTCGACACCGACACGATCGAGGAGCTGCGGCTCGCCGACATCGACAGCTGGTCCGGGGTCGACGAGCACATGGTCACCTACGCGCAGGGCCTGCGGGACCGCGCCGAGGTCGCAGTGCTGTCCAACATCCCGTCCGACCACGCGGACGCCTTCCTCGCCGCGCAGCCCTGGCTGCGGAACCTCGTCCTCGTCGCCTTCTCCGGGAAGATCAAGGCGGCGAAGCCGGACCCGGCGGCGTTCCACCACTGCGTCAGCGCCCTGCGGGCCGCCCCGGCCGACTTCCTTTTCGTCGACGACCGCGAGGAGAACGTGCACGCAGCCCAGGCCCTCGGCATGAACACACACCTCTTCACCCAACTCCATCAGCTGACGGCGGCCATCGACACCTGGCTACCACCGCGCGCCGCGTGACCAACGTCGCTCCCTCAGCCGAACGCGACCTTAGGGTGCTCACGCAGCGGGCCGGGTCCGAGGTCGGCAACCCGAGGACGTGCACTGAGCCACCAAGCCCCGGGGAGGGGCGCCGACGTCAGGCCCGCAGGCTTGATCCACGAGCGGGTGAGGCACCCAGGTTGTTCGATTCCTCAAGGTTCCACGGTGCGGTCGAAACTGGTGAACATCTGCTGTCGATCGTGAACAGAGCCAGCAAACTGTTGACGGGTGTCGACGCTCAGACACCAGCGGGTCTTGTCGGCCACCCAGTCGGTGACGTGGGGGCAGCCGTAGCCCTCGGTCGGCGGCAGCCGTGCCCCGCGCTGGACTCGGCCGTTCCCGTGTGCGTCCACAGCGTGTGCGGGGCGACAAGGCGTACTGTTCCCGCGCCAACCGGGCTACCACGAGTGGGCCGGGGAATCTGGTGGACGATCGCGGAGCCCGCCGACCAGGCCACCAACCGCAGAGGACGTGGGAGGCCGGCGGGCGGCCTTGAGCTGACGCGGCGTGGGTTTAGGTGATCAGGCGGTGTTTGGATACGGTCCGGCCCCGGTCGACCGGCGACGGGCCCGTGAGGCTCCCTCTTTTAACGCCCTGCGTGTGAGACGTCACTGGGTGGCTGCGCTCGCTGTGGCTGGAGCGCGGTGGCACCACCGTGCTGCCCGCGCCGCGCGATCCGCGGCTGCTGTGGTTCGTGCGCGAGGCGTGGCCCTCCCCAACGACCGGGACGGCGAAGGTCGCGGGTGAGCTGGAACGGGGGCGGGCGCTGCGGGCGACCGTGGAGTCGGACCGGATGGTGGTCTTCGGGGACGGCATGGAGGCCGACGCCTCGGAGCTGACCTGGGGGGAGAGCGTACAGGTGGGGATCGCGGCGGTGGCACTGCGCCTGGTGACGTGGACACCCCCAGGCGGGTGCGGGTGCGGGTGCGGCGGGCGCCGAACTCGGCCACGCCGGTCGGTGGGTGGGCGGCGAAGACCTGACGTGCTGGAGCGCGCTGTTTCCCCCACCCTGGTGGCAGGAGGGAGCAACGCCATGCCGAGTACGCCGCGGAGCTCAGGAGCGCCGCCGCAGAGCCGGCCCCGTCCGCGGCGCCGGCGGGCCGGGGCGTCCCGGCGGCGGGGCTGGACCCATCGGATCGCCGTCCGTGCCCGGACCGCGCACACCCGGGCGGAGGACCGGTTCCCGATCGTCACCCGCCTCGCCGAGCGCATGGTGTCGGTGAACATCTTCGACTCCGCCACCCGGCTGGCGGCGGAGTCCTTCCTGACCGCGGTCCCGCTGCTCTTCGTGGTCGCCGCCTACGCCCCGCCTCCGGTACGGCACCAGATGGTCACGTCCCTGCGCATCGTGTTCGGGCTCACGGGCGCGGTGAACAGCGAACTCGAACACGCCCTGGAGCCGGCGACGGGTGATCTGCGGCAGGCCACGGGCGTGGTGGGCGGGCTGATGGTGCTGCTGTCGGCCACCGCGATGAGCAGGGCGGTGCAGCGGCTGTGCAAACGGGCCTGGAAGATCCCCCGGGCGGGCACCAGGATCGCCCCGTGGCGGTGGCTGGCCTGGATCGTGCTGTGGCTGGCGGCCCTGATGATGCAAGGTCCCCTGCACGAGGGGTTCGGTGCCGGGCCCTGGCTGGGCATCCCGATGACCCTGGTGGGCTTGACGGGCCTGTGGTGGTGGACCCAGCACCTGTTGCTCGGCGGCCTGATCGGCTGGAGACCCCTGCTGCCCGGCGCGGTGATCACGGCGGCCGCCCTGACCGCGCTGACCGTGACCGCCCGGCTGTACATGCCGCGGGCGCTCGACCGCACCCTCGCCGAGTACGGCCCCCTGGGTTCGGTCTTCGTGATGCTGTCGTGGCTGATCGTGGTCTGCGTCGCCGTCGCGCTCAGCATCAGCGTGGGCGCGGTCGTGGCCGAAGAACCGGGGCTGGCCCGTCGCCTGGGCAGCCCGCCCACCCTGCGGCAGGGGGCGGCGCGTCCCTGACCCGGGTCCCAACGACTAGCGTCCCCCGAGCAGCAACAATCAGCCCTCCGCTGGCCCCCACGCAGCCGGCACCGGTAGGCCTCGACGGACACCCGTACGCACTTCATACGCAAAAGGAACGCTTTAGCGACGCAGCACGTACGGTGTTGTGGACCCCGGTCCTGCTCACAGGGGTTGCAGCAGTGGTCCGGCCCGCGGCAGTGAGTTGTTGCCGCTCCGCCGGCTCTCGCCTGGGCACGCCGCAGGTCTGGGCACGCCGCAGGTCTTACTCCCTTCCCGGCTGCAGGACATCGCCGTCCTGCTGTCCGCCGGCGGCGCCGTGGCGGTTCTGGGCGCCGCGAGCATTCGCCAGGGCGGTGGGACGCCTGTTGCGGCGTCTGCTCAAGGCCGCCCTGGCCTCCGGGGCGGGGAGCTGAGGCCGCCATGGGACGTCCGGAAGCACTGGTCGACCACACGATCCCCGCGATGGGCAGGGCCGCCGAAATCCTGCGGTCCGTGCGGCGCTCGGTGGGTCTGACCTACATGGAGCTCGCCACTCGCGCCAACTACCCGCCGGCGCACCTGAACCTGGCCGCCCGCGGCCACTGGGCCAGCGCCGACGTCTTCGAGGCCTACGCGCAGGCATGCGTGACCGAGGACGCGGACTACTGCCTCATCGCAGAGGTCAGGCATCTGCACTCCCCTGCGGCCGAGGCCATCGGCCGGCAAGCGGGCGGCGCGCCGCTCGACGGTCGTGCCCAAGCCCCGGTACGTCCACGACGAGCTCGACCTCAGCCGGGCCCTGCGGGACGCCTGGTCCCGCGCGGGGCGCCCCACCTGCCGGCAGATCGAGACCGTCACCCGCGGGCAGGTACCGAGCAGCACCCCCCACGCCGTCACCACCGCGCTCACCGTGCCCAGGGACTTGCGGCAGTACGTCACCTTCCTGACCGCGTGCGAGATCGGTGGTGACTCAGCCGCATCGCCGCGGACCCGTAGTGCACAAGCCTTCCGGTGGTGGCCGACCCCCACCATCCCGGTGCCAGCCGCTTGCCTTTGCGGGCTGGGAACGGCTTCAGCGGCGGACAGTCTTCGACAGGAACAACGCCGTCTACCTGACCATGATCGACGAGGTGGTGGATCGAGAGTACATCTACTGCTGACTAACGGCCGTCGGGATGTGAGCGACGGCGTCTGCGCTGCCTGCGCATACCAGGGGCCGAGGATGAAGGTGCCGTCGTGACATCACCCCGTCGGCCCGCGCGCCCGACCAGGCAGGCGGGGGAGAGCGGTACTCGGGGTAGATGGTGGAGGTGCCCGGTGGCCTGCACCGTTGAAGGACGCAGGCGTCGTGGTGCTGTCAATGGCAGCGACCGGAGGGAGCAGTCGGTATGGCACGTTCGCGTGCGGAGGCGAGCACCAGGCATCCCCGTCACGAACGCAGGGGCGAAGTTCGGCTGCCTGCGGTCGTCGCAACGCTCGCCGCGATCGCCCTGTACCTGTTCCTGCCGCAACGGCTGCTGGTGGCTCCGCGCTACGTGCTGCCCGCCCTGGAGTGCCTGCTGCTCGTTCCGCTGATCGCGATCAACCCCAAGCGTCTGACCCGGCAGACGAAGGCGTTCCGGGTGCTTTCCCTCACGCTCGTGGCGGTCATCGCCGTCAGCAATCTGGTGGCGCTGGTCATCCTGGTCCACGAGCTGGTGTACGCCGGGGTGAAGGACGGCCGGTCCTTGCTGGTGGCGGCGCTGCAGGTGTGGCTCACCAACATCATCGTCTTCGGCCTGGCCTACTGGGAGCTGGACCGCGGCGGCCCGGTCAGCCGCACCCAGGCACCCCGCTCGGCCCTGCCCCTGGCGGATTTCCGCTTTTCGCAAGACGAGAACGACGACGCCATCCAGGAAGTGGCCGACGGCGCCAGCGGCACGTCGGACTGGGTCCCCACCCTCGTGGACTACCTCTACGTGTCCGTCACGAACTCCACGGCGTTCAGCCCGACCGATACGATGCCGCTGTCGACCCGCGCAAAGCTCCTGATGAGTATCCAGAGCGTTTCCGCTCTGTTCACCTCGCTCCTCGTGATCGCCCGGGCCGTCAGCATCCTGCACTGACCGGCCGCGTGGCCCAGGCCTCCTCCTCACGACGGTGGCGGGGACGGTACGGCTCGGCGGCCTCGGCCATTGCCTGGGCTCCGACCACGTGGTGCTCGTGCGGTCGCCGCGCTGTCAGCCGTTCTGGTGCGGTGGGGTAGGACTGCCGATGAGGAACGCGTGGGAGCGGCGCCCTGGCAGCAGCTTGCACACCGAGACCCCGGCCACGAGCAGGGTGGTGGCCGCGAATGCGGTGGCGAGGGCGGTTTTGGAAGCGCGGCAGACGGCCGCAGCGATGCGGGTGGAGGACCTCGAGGCCGAGCTGGGTCGGGTGCGGGCGGCTCTTTCGGTCCCACACATCCGTGAGCAGTGAGAAGACCTCGTCGGGCGGCAGGCCGTCGTACATCTTCTGCACGTGCTCCCCGGAAGCGGTCGGCTCGAGGAAAGGGTCCAAGGCGTCCGCCTCCCTCCGGCAGACCTGACCGAAAGGCTTCCACCAGGTCCGGAAGTCCGGCAGAGGCTCCCGGCACCAGCGTTCCCAGCGGGAGCAGCCGCGGAGCCAAAGCGCTGATGAAGTCGTCGTCGTGGGCGCTGATGGACCAGGCCGAGGTGATACCCATGTGAAGACCGTAGGAGGCGCCGCTGACAAGCTCGGTTCCAGCGGCGCCGCCCGGGCGCCCGCATGGTCGCGTACATGCCGGCCGACGAGAAGACTCGGGAGCGGCTCGAGCGGCTGCACGACATCGCACGCTGAGGCCCTGAGGCAACGACCTGGGCACGACTGCGCCTCAGAACACGCAGGCGGTTCACAGGGCGTTTCACTCCATCCACTGGCGGTAGGTCATGACATAGGCCTGGTCCATCGTGTGGTTGTAGGTGACCTTCTGACCGAAGAGCCCCTGTGTGCCGAACCGGAGCCCGAGCATGAGGTCGACGCGTTGGAGTTCCAGGCAGGGTGCTGTCCCGAAGGTCGGGAAGAAGCCGCAGGCGAGCGTCGCCCGCCGCTGCTGATCCTTGACACTGGACAGCGAGAAGGCGTCGCCGTAGGCCGCCCTGATGTCCGACTTGCGGACGAACGGGAGCCGGCGTTCGGCGACCATCGCTGCGTCGGCGAAGAACCCGGTGGCGGGCACGGGGAAGTCACGGATGTTGCTCAGATACGTGTCGACCCGGAACCCCGACTCCATCATCCGGGCCCTGCACCAGGCATGGAGGTCGGCGATGTCACGGGCGTTGGTGAACACCCGCCTGGGCGCATGCCGGGGCTCCCACATCGTGAACAGTGCATAGTTCTGGCGCTCCGTCGTCCGCGCGAGCTGTTCGGCGATGACCTCGTCACGGCACAGGGCATCGATCTCCCGCTCCGGAAGGCCGACCAGCTCGTTGAGCGCGGCGGCCGACGGCTCGGGCCGGTAGAGACAGCGCAGCAACACGCGGGACACCCGCTGGAGATCCTCGTCGAAGGATTCCCGGGTGCGGAGGAAGCGACCGATGACTTTGGTGTACTTCGCCGGCAGGGCCGACAACAGGGACAGCCAGTGGTCGTATCCGCTTTCGCCGCGGCCGCGTTGCCGGAAGGACTCCTGGAGGAAGACCAGTTCGGTGACGACGGCGTTCGCCTCCAGCAGGTCGCCCAAGGTGATCGTGGGCCCGATGCCGGGGATCCGGGCGGGCTCGTAGGCCGCGGCGTTGCGCTGCTGGAAGCCGGCAGCCGTCTGGCGGTGCAGGTCGATGAGGGCCTGTTGCTTTTCGCCGATTTTCCTTGCCGGATCCTGCTCGCCGTTCTCCGACAGGTCGGCGAGGACGGCCATGGCCACCGAGTTGCGTTCGGCCTCGACCATGAAGCGGTCGTAGAGCGGGGGGCAGAGCAACGCGTCGTGGAAGTGGCGAATTTCGTGGAGAATCGTGGCCTCGGCCAGCAGGCGTTCTCTCTCTGGGTCCGCGGGCGGGCCGTCCTGTGAGGTCCAGATCTCCGGTCTGTGCCTGGCCAGCACGTCGGAACGGATGAGGATCACCGGCACGCCGATGACGTGGGAGCCGATGCGGCCTGTGTGCGTCACGGCTCGAGCAGGCGCCTGATCTGTTCGGACGTCAGATCGGCGATGTTGTAGCGGGTGCCGTCCACTGTGATGTTGACCTCGACAGGTGCCGTGTCGGACTCGTCGCGCGCCCGCCGCTGCCTGACCCGTTCGACGAGCTGGGTCAGGGACAGTGCCGCCTGGACCGCACCGACCACGACCGAACCGACGTTCAGCAAGGTGTCGAACTCGAGGTTCAACTCACTGTCGACAGCTGGTGTTGTCTCGTTGCGCACGAGTCCTGAACCGGCGTGGAACAACACATCGAGAACGTCCTCGAGGGACATGGACGCGGGAACACGTAAGGAGATGTCGGCCTTGACGGTCACTTTTCCCCCAGTCAGCTCGGTCGGCGGCCGGTGGTTCAGTATGGCACGGTGCCGAATACTCCGCCCGGAGGTCGCTGGATAAGTATCCTTGCGTCCGTGCGATCCGAGAAGATCCCAGGGTATGCCGCCGCGCGCCTCTACTACTCGGCCTCGCCCGTCCGGGCAGGTGCCCCGGAGCTCACGCGGAGCAAGGCCGAGGCGATCCGGGCCCACGTCGGTGCCGACATCGAACTGCGGGTGGAGAGCACGCCGTTCAGTCCTCACCTCTTCGGTACCGCCCGCAGCCATCCCTACGCCGAGGCCACCCTGCGACTCGTCGCGGCCGAGTGGTCGGACGACCTCATTCCGGAGGTGCGCGGCACGGACGGATCGCTGCTCCTCAGGTTCCGCCTGGACGACAGAGTGTTCCTGCAGCAGCTCATCGACCACCGGGACCCCGACTGGGACCCCGAACTCGCCTTCCGGCGCCGGATTCTGCACTGGGGGATGCAGAACTGGGGCGGTCTCACCTGGACTCTGTCGTCCGGCGGCACCCACCTGTACTGCTGTGATGTCGACGTCTTCCTCCCGGAGGAGCCGGAGGAGGTCACGGAGGACCTGTACCTGTACGTCGTCTCCATCGATCCGGTGGCGTACGCGCGCGCCAGGTCGGACGGGGACACGCCTGGTGCGGACCAGGAAGCCTGCGGGGCATCCCGGCCGGCTGATGGACCGGATGCACTCGATGAAGCCGTTGAGCCCGGCCGGGCCGACGAGCCCGCGGAAGCGGACGCGCGCTGTGAGCCGGCCGGGTCCTCGGCCTACGCCGGGTACGAGGACCAGCACATCGGCCGGTGCACCGACTGCGGAACGCGGCTGCGGCTCCTGTCTGCCCTGCTGACGATGGTCGAGGAGGCGGGCGGAATGGTCAGCTTGGGATGCACCGGGTGCGGCAAGGGGCATATGGTCCGCATCGCGAGCGCCTCCGAGCGCCGGATGGGTGGCGACCGCTTCGAGGTGCTGAAGCCTCGGGATCTTTCGCCCGTTGATGAGGAGCACCTACGCGAGCTGAGGCGATACGCCGAGCAGGAGGACTAAGAGCTCGCAGAGAATCAAGATGTTGCTTCCCGTGATGTGGCTAGTTGTTGTGATATGAGCGTCTGCGACGAGGTCCGTGGCCAACTCGCTGTGAAGTTCGGCGGCGTGCAGGCGCTGGGGCTTGAAGTGGCGGCCACGATGGGCGTCGTGTCTCGTTTGGTGACCCGCCACCATGGGCTTCAGTCCTTTGCTGTCGTGGGTGTTGCCAGCTGAGACGCCGACGAGGAGGGGCAGTCCGTTCGCGTCCGACATGATGTGCATCTTGGAACCCGGCTTGCTTCCTTGGGTTCTAGCGGTCGTCGCAACACCTCTCCTTGAGGGGTGCCATGTTCGAGATCCGCAAGAACCGGGACCAAGGCTTTGGGTGGTCGTAGACGACTGGTCCGCGAGCGGGAGGAAGGCTTCCGGCTCGTGGACCTGGGTTATGGCAATGCAGAAGCCTGCCGGTTGGTGGGCATCAACGAACGAACGGGGCGCGAGTGGCGCGACGGCAGGGTGGCCAAGCAGCGGTTCCGCCCGCCGGCCCGTCCTGTGCCCGGTCCTGCAGCTCCGAGCCGCTATCTCACTCAGCGGCATCCCGCTGCGTGGTGACGTCATGCGGTGGGCCTACCGGCCCTACGCGGCCCAGGCCCGTGCCGATGCCCACAGGCCACGGCCGAAGCCAGAGCCCGCGACTGCGGGACTACATTCAAGGACGTCTGTCACGACGCTGGAGTCCTGAACAGATAGCCGCCCAGCTACCGCGCGACTTCCCGGACGACCTGGAGATGCGTGTGACACACGAGACGATCTACCAGGCGTTATACGTCCAGGGGCGCGGAGAACTCCGCAGAGAACTCGCTCGGGCTCTGCGCACCGGACGAGCCCGCCACAAGCCTCACCAGCACGCAGCCAGGTGCCAGCCACGGTTCGCGACACCGATGGGGATGATCAGTGAACGGCCGGCAGAGGCCGCTGACCGGTCAGTTCCCGGCCACTGGGAGGGAGACCTCATCGTCGGCCCCGGTCACCGATCGGCCAACGGCACGCTGGTGGAACGCTCCACCCGTTATCTGATGCTCCTCCACCTACCCGACGGCGCACACCGGGCAGAACACTTCCGAGATCAAGGGAAGCGGCCAAACGGGCGATACTGCCAGCATGGCTGCCGCCGGCAGGCAATCTGGGACGGCTTCTTGGCCCGCTTGTACCGAAGCCTGAGCCCGGTCGGGTACCCCGCGCTGTTGCGCTGTCCTTGAAATCGGCCATCACCGCTCGTCGTCACCACTTGGTTGCGGGCTCGACCAGGGGGACGTGTCGACCTGACAGCCATCTGATCGGCGGTGTCGGTGCCATGTCGGAGCACTGTCGGGGGCTGTCGGTCGGGTGTCGGTGGTCCGTCGGCGGGGGCTGGCACCTTTCCAGGGACGGCCGGAGCTCACCGGGCGGCCCGATCCAGAAGGAGCCACCATGCACACCCCAGTCACGATCGTCGGCGCCGGACTCGGCGGACTCACACTGGCCCGCATCCTGCACGTTCACGGAATCCCGGTCACGGTCTACGAGGCGGAGTCCTCTCCCTCGGCGCGCGCGCAGGGCGGACTGCTCGACATCCATGACTACAACGGGCAGCTCGCACTCAAGGCGGCCGGGCTGATGGAGGAGTTCCATGCCATCGTTCTGGAGGGCCGCCAGGCGCTGCGGGTCCTCGATCCGGACGGGACTGTCCTGCTCGACCAAGCCGACGACGGCACGGGCGGGCGCCCCGAGGTGCAGCGCGGCGACCTGCGACAGGTCCTGCTCGACTCGCTCCCGGCAGGCGCCGTGCGGTGGGGGCACAAGGTCAGCCGCACCCGTGCCCTCGGCGAGGGGCGCCACGAGGTGACGTTCGCCGATGGCACCACCGTCGTCACCAGCCTGCTGGTCGGCGCGGACGGCGCGTGGTCACGGGTCCGGCCGCTGCTGTCCACCGCCACACCCGAATACACCGGCACTTCGGTCGTCGAGACCTACCTGTTCGACGCCGGCACACGGCACCCGGCCGCCGCGAAGGCGGTCGGCGGCGGGATGCTGATCGCTCCCTCGCCGGGCAGGGAGATCTTCGCTCATCGGGAAAAGGACGACACCCTGCACGCCTACGTGGGGCTGTCCGAGCCGCAGGACTGGTTCGCCGCCATCGATTTCGCCGATGCCGCCACGGCCACCGCGCGGATCGCGCAGGAATTCGACGGCTGGGCACCGGAGCTCACCGCACTGATCACCGACAGCGACACCGCACCGGTTTGGCGCCCCCTCTACGCTCTGCCGACCGGCCACCGGTGGAACCGGGTGCCCGGGGTGACCCTGCTCGGCGACGCCGCCCACCTCGCGGCTCCCAACGGCGAGGGCGCCAACCTGGCCATGCTCGACGGCGCCGAACTCGGTGAAGCCCTCGCCGCGCACCCCGACGACATCGAGACGGCGCTCACCGAGTACGAGCACACCATGTTCCTGCGCGGCGCCGAGACCGTCACCGACGAGATGCCCGGGATCGACTCCGCCGACAACACAGCCCGCAGCCTGATCAACATGTTCACCGAGAAGGGCCAATGACCCACTCAAGCCCAAACTGATGCCCTCCTCACCGACATCAGCCACGACCCAGGGTGAGGTTGAAGAGCAGGTCCGCGGAACGGCGCTGATAGAGGGTGGGGAAATTCAGGAATCCTCATCAGCGCTGGGCTATGACTCTGAGAGCCCGCCAACCAAGCGCTATCCCGCCAAGTGAAGCGATCAGTGAACCTCTTTCATCCTGTGCTGGCGGGTGAAATGGGCTGGTCAACGGGCGTGGTGACGAGGCAGGGACCCTCGTCGTCGGCGTGGTGATTCCACTCAGCACACCGGCGACCGAAGGGGCCCTGTTGGTTCCGTATCCTGCCACGCTCGACGTCCCGCATGAGCTCGTCGAGCATGTTGCCTGGCTGCTGCACGAGCACCGCCGCGCACGCAACACCCGCTGGCGGAAGCTCGGCTGCTTCGACCAGGCACTGCTCACGCTGGTCCACCTGCGCAAGAACGAGACGTTCGCCCGGCTCGGCGCCGGGTTCGCGATATCGCAGGCCACCGCCTGGCGCTACGTGGACGAGGCCCTGGAGGTGCTGGCTTCCTGGGCCCCAGGCCTCCACGAAGCCCTCACCGGCCTCGGTGAGGGCGACCACGTCATCGTTGACGGCCACTGATCCCCACCGACCGCGTCCGCGCCGATCAGCCGTACTACTCGCAGAAACACAAGAAGCACGGCATGAACGTGCAGGTCATCGCCCGCCCGGACGGCACACCCCTGTGGTTCTCCCGTGCGATACCCGGCCGCACAGATGACCTGACCTCGGCCCGTGCCCACGGCATCGTCCAGGCCTGCCTGACCCGACAGATCCTTGTGCTGGCGGACCGCGCTTACCAAGGCGCCGGCGCCACCTTCCGCACCCCGTACTAGCACCACAGCGAACAGCCCGAGCACTACCAGCAGTTCAACCGCGACCACGCTCGACTCCGAGCCCCCGGTGAACGCGCCTTCGCCCGACTCAAGTCCTGGCGCATCATGCGCAGAGCACGAGCCTCCACCCGCCGCGTCAGCCGCACCGTCCAAGCCATCCACGTGCTACTGACTTGCGGCTCTTCAGGATGAAAGAGGTTCAGTGAGCCCTTTCAGCGCCCGCGGTGGCCGGCCCGCACCGCTGGTACTTCTCCATGGTGTAGGGCCACTGGACCCACCCGAACCCGCGGGCGGCACACACGGTGTAGTCGACTGCGAAGGCGACATCGCCGGCGAGGTTCGCCGCCCGCTCCCGCCAGCCGGGCCGCTCCGAGGAGGGAGTGTCCTGTCAGGGTGCATCCAGCCAGCCGGAGGGCTGTCGACCCCATCTGCCACCGCTGATCGCGCGTAAGGTCCGTTGCCAGGGCGTACGGTCTGCCACCCACGCCACACTCTGGGCCTGCGCGGCCAGCGCCCGCGCAGCGTGCCGCTCCTCAACGTCTGCCATGCCGACCACCCTGCTTATACAAGAGGAACCGACGAAATGTTTGCTCGTCGGGTGACGGAATGCGCTGAGCGGGGTCGATGGGCCGTACGACCAAGGCGGGGCCGTCACAAGCAAGCGGCGTTGGCCTCAGCCAGATGAACCGTTCCGGGTTCGGTAGAGAGCTGGGATGTCACGCGCTGACAGGTTCGTTGGCGTGGGTGTGCTGGTGATGGTAGGCGGTTTCGTACTCGGCTGGTGATATGTGGCCGAGAGCCCCGTGGAGTCGGCGGTGGTTGTACCAGTCGATCCACTCGGCGGTGGCGAACTCGACGTCCGCGAAGGTCTTCCACGGCCCGCGGCGGTTGATCAGCTCGGTCTTGAACAGGCCGATGACGGACTCGGCGAGGGCGTTGTCGTAGGCATCGGCGACGCTGCCGATCGAGGGGGCGATGCCGGCCTGAGCCAGGCGCTCGGTGAAGGCGATCGAGGTGTACTGGCTGCCCGAGTCCGAGTGGTGCACCAGCCCGGTGACCTGGTCATTCGGCCGGTAGCCGCGCTTCCACAGGGCTTGCTCGACCACGTCCAGGACCAGGCTCGTGTGCCTGCGGGGATCTCCTGGCGCGACCTGCCGGCCCGTTACGGCCCGTGGAAGAGGGTGTATACCCGCTTCCGCCGGTATGCCCTGGACGGTGTGTTCATCCGACCCTTACAACAGATCCAGGCCCAAGCCGGCACAGCCGGCGACATCGACTGGCTGGTCCGGATAGACTCCACCATCGTCCGTGCGCACCAGCACGCCGCCGCCACCGGCCGAAATGGGGGAACCACCGCTCGGACGAACCGGAGGATCACGCCCTCGGCCGGTCCCGAGGCGGACTGACCTCCAAAATCCACCTCGCATGCGAAGGCAAGGGCCGCCCGCTCGCGATCCTCGTGACACCAGGTCAGCGCCACGACAGCATCTGCGCACGCCCCCTGCTGGAACGGATCCGCGTCCCCCGCATCGGCCTGGGCCGACCGCGCTGTAAGCCCGACCAGGTCGTTGCAGACAAGGCCTACAGCTCCCGCGGCTTCCGCGCCTACCTGCGTAAACGTGGCCTCGGGCATGTCATCTCCGAGAAGACCGACCAGCGCCGACACCGGCACAACCGCGGCCGCCACGGCGGCAGGCCGCCGGGATCCGACCGGAAAATCTACCGCTGACGCAACATGATTGAGCGCTGCTTCAATCGGCTCAAAGGCTTCCGCGGCATCGCCACCAGAGACGAGAAGACCGCCACCTCCTCCGAAGCGGCGGTCACGCTCGCGTCATTCCTGCTGTGGGCAAGATCTGTTAGAAGACGGACCCTAGTGCCGTGACCGGGCCGAAGGGGACGGCATTCGGGGTCTCGGAGTCGACCCGGCCGTGAGGGCGTCGTGGGCCGAACGCCGCGACCTCACCGCGCGTACCCCCAGGAACACCAGCAACCCGAAGGGCGACAGCAGGATCGTGAGGACCAGCAGGGGCCCCATGAGCAGGGCGGAGATCTGCAGCCTCCTGGCCTCCCGGTACATCCACTGCCCGATGAGAAGGTCCCAGGCGATGACCTGCGCCCAGATGGCTCCCGCGCCGTCCGCGAGGGCGGTCAGTTCACGGAAGGTATCGAGGTCCGGGCTGCTGACCGCGGTCCATAGTTCGGGGAGCACCGGGATCGCGAGCGCGAGGTAGACGAGCAGTACGGGCACCACGGTCATCGGTGAGGCGGCGATGCGGGCAGTCGGACCCCAGGCGGGGACGAAGATCATCAGCAGCCAGACGGGTGCGGCCAGCCAGAAGGAGAGTTCGAAGAGGAATCCGGTCACGCCGTGACCTCCTTCGAAGTGCCGGCATCGTCAGCCACCCGGCCCGCATGGGGAGTCGGACCGCGCAGGGACCCGTACGCCCCCAGAACGACGCTCACCAGGATCAGGCCGGCCACCCCCAGTGTCACGCCGTCCGGGTGGGTCAGCGGCTGGCCCCGCAGCGCCTGCCCGAGCACCAGAGCGAAGACAGCCCCGTACGCTCCCGAGGCGAGCAGCACCAGCCGCAGCCGCACCCGGTCGTCGGCGAGGCGGGCGAAGCGTGGTGCGAGAGCGGTCAGTGCCATGACCAGCAGCGGCAGGAGTTGCAGCGCGTGCATACCGACGAAGTGCGGGATCCGCAGATCCCCGCCGGTCGTGGACCAGCCGGTCAGCGGCATGGAAGGACCCCCGTCCGGCACGCCTACGCTGTGTGCGCCGATCACCTTGGAGACCCCGCGCCGCTGCCCAGGCGCGGGCCGCGTCATCAGGAATCCTACGGCGGCACCGGCCAGCGCCAGGAGGATGCCGCAGCGCATCGCCCAGGCGGACGCACGGTCGGCGATGCGAGCGCGGAGCAGCAGCACGGCGACGGCGAGTGTGCCGAGCCACAGGATGACGACCGTGACGGCCATCACTTGGAACAGTGCTTCGTCCAAAGGTGTTTCGTGGTTGAAGTGGCTACGTTTGCCGCGTATCACCTGCCCGGTGATGATCACCATCTCGACGAGACTCGCCAGCGCGACGACCGTACCCGCCCACCAGCCCACGCGCCGGCCGCGGGGAGCAGCGACAGCATCCAGGCCAGCGACAGGCAGTACGCCACGAACGACACAGCGAACTTGAACGGCTTGAACCAGATCGGCGCACCCACAAGGACGCGGTCATCGACGACGAGTCCCACGGCGGACATGACCGCCATCACCACCATCGCCGCCGAGAACAGCACCAACGGTCGGTGCCACGGACGCCGTTGAGCCGAATACCACCAGGACGACGCAGGCCGCCAAGACGGACGTAACGAAGACATAGTCCCTCCCGCTATGGATAGCGGAACTATCCGCTATCTGATAGTTCCACTATCCATCATGGGGATGAAGTCGGCAAGGGCCGGCGTGTTGGGCAGGGGCTAAGGGCGAGGAGCGAACCGGCAGTGCGTATCGGAGAGTTGAGCCGGAAGACCGGAGTTCCGGTGCCGACGATCAAGTACTACGTCCGTGAGGGTCTGCTGCGTCCGGGCAAGCTGACCAGCCCGAACCAGGCGAGCTACGGCGAGGCGCACGAGCGCCGACTGCACCTCATCCGGGCCCTGCTCGACGTGGGGGGCATGAAGGTGGCCGAGATCGCGGACGTACTGAACGCGATGGACGATCCGGCGCGTCCGCTGCACAAAGTGCTCGGCGCCGCCGCGAGCCGCCTCGGCCCCGCGTACACCGAGCACGACGACACCGAGTCGTCCGCCGCACACGCAGTCGTCGCCGACCTCGTCTCACGGCGTGGCTGGCGGACGCACGAGACGAACCCCGCCGCGGCCGACCTGGCCAAGGCCCTGGCCGCGATGGCCCGGTTGGGACACGGGGCGTTCGTGGAGGTACTCGACGCCTACGCCGACGCCGCCGAGCAGGTCGCCCGCGCCGACCTCACGTACGTGGACCGGCGGGTGGCGGTCTAGGACATGGTGGAGAGCGTCGTGATCGGAACCGTACTGGGCGAGGCGGTGTTCAACGCGTTGCGCAGGCTCGCCCACGTGGACGCCTCGGCGAAGCTCTACGGAACGGACGAGATGCCGCCGGAACGGAAGACGGGGTGATCCGGCCACAGATGGAGATGACGTTGCCCTCCTGAACACCGTGATGCAGGCCGTCTCACCTCGCAACGCCCGCGAACTCCGGCAGCCCGTCGCCCGGTTCGACGCCGTCTGAAGCCAACCGTCACCGCCGTACGACACCGACGGGGGGAACGGTTCGGCCACCGGGTACTGCACCACCGGCTGCCTCCCTGCGCTGGTTCCGCTGAGGCCCAGGGCCTGGCGGTAGGCGTCGGACGCCCGCATCGCAGACCGTCGCGAGTTCACGTCCGATGCAATGGCGGCGCTTGAAACAATGGAACAGCCGTTGACGCTAAGGGAGGATCTTGTCCGCCGAGCACAGTGATCCACTCGGCTGCTGGGGCTCGGGGAAAGATCCGATGAGCGGTGTGGGGCTATCTTCCGCCGCGTGCCGGGGGTCTGCTTCGGCGTGAGCCACGCCGAGGCGCGGGAGGTGTGGCGGCTGTCCGGAAGATCCGCCGCGTGATCAGCCTCATTCCTGATCATGTAGCTGCCGGCGGCGAGGACGGCACGGTGAACGCCGAGGTCACCAAGGTCGAGGGACAGCTGGCCGTCATCACCGTCTCCGGTCGCCCGAACCACACCACGGGCTGGCGCCTGCGCAGCGTGATCACCGAGTGCCTCTCGCTCGACCTGAGCGTGCTGATAGTGGACCTGACCGCCTTGGAAGCCTGTGACGAGGCGGACTTGCAGCCGGCGCGGCAGCTAGCCTTGATGTGATCGGCGGCTGTCTGTATCTGGCCGGCGCCCCCGAGCGCCTGCGCGTCCTGGCAAGCGGCAAGACGCTGCCGGCGTGCCATGACGATGTGGGCGCGGCCGTCAACGCCGCGCGGGCAGCGCAATCACACGACACCGAGTAGGGGAGCACGCCGAGACCTCAGCTCACGCCCATGACCAACTCTCAGTGCCAACCCCAGATCATGGCACTCCCCGGGGCCGAGGTCCTCGGCGGGGGCGGCCGTCGTCGGCAAACGGGTGCACCGCAGGCAGCCACCGGGGCTGTGAAGCGAGGTGGGGAACCGATGGACGGTGATGCCGGAATCAGGCCGGCACGCCGTTCAGGGAGGAAGGGCACGATGGAACAGCCGGAGCTGGAGAGCAAGATCCAGAAGCTGGAGACGGGGTTGGCCGTCCAGGAGGCGACCTTGGCCGGGGCGCAGTCCACGCAGGCGGCGGCGCAGGCGGGCATGACCTCGACGTTCACCGCGACGCAGACCGGGATGTGGGCCGTGATGGCCACTGGCAGCGTCGCACTGCTGGTCGGAATCTTCCTCGGCATGGCCAGCGCCAAGGACTGACGGCCGTCCTGCCCTACCGGGAGCCGCCGTTCGGCTTTACGCCGCCCTCTGCCCTGCCTCATGGCGGGTCGGAGCGGCTCACTGTGAGGCGCCCGTGGTCCGGCGGTCGGCCCCGCATGCGCCTCACGTGATGCATAGTGCCCTGGGCGGCCGGGCGAAGACCGCGGGGACCCCGGGATCACCCGGGGCGGGCCGCCGATGAGCGAAGCCGACTGGGTTTGACGAGTCCGAACGGCGGACGTGGGCGGGGCCGTGGAGCAGCACACGCAGCACCCCGACCTCGACAAGAGATCAGGGCGCATCCTCGTGCGGTGACGTGGCCGGGAATGAAGCGGAGATCAGCCCTGGACCGGGACGATCGCCTTGTCGGTGACGGCGTAACGGCCGTCGGTCCAGTACGGTGCCGCGCCAGGTGAGGTCACCTTGTCCTTGCCGGTACGGGCGTCCAGGACCACGGGACCGTTTTGCTCCGTCTGGCCGTAGACCAACCCGCGCCAGGCACCGGTCACCCGGGGCGCCACCCGCCCCGAGCTGTCCGGCAGTGCCCACAGCACCTTCCCGGTATGCGAGTCCATAGCGAAGGCCTCCGAGTCACCGCTCGCGCAGACCACAACAGACTGCTGGTCGAACTGGCACTGGCCGGGAACGCCGTGGCCAGACGGGACCTTGAAGCCCAACTCCTTGCCGGAGGCGGGCACGACGGCGGTGACGTTACCGAAGGGCTTTGCCTTCAGCCCCTGCACCAGGAGCAGTCCGGGCCCGGCGGCCACAGCGGTCCCGGATTCTGTCGCCTTCGACCAAGCCGTAGAGCCGTCCCGTACGGCCCGCGCCTGGAGACTCTCAGGTGACCAGGAGCCCGTCGACCTCAGGCCGATGACCCGACCGGCGGTGACCTCCACTGGTTTGAGGTGCGGGTCCCCCCAGACCGCCTTGCCCGCGGCGAGGTCGATCGCCACGACACCCACCTGGTCTCCGTCTTTCACGCTCACCACGGCGGTCGTGCCGTCGACGCCCATCACAGCGGTCTTGAACGAGGACTCTGAGGAGTCCGCGAATTCCTTGGGCAGCTCCACCACATGCCGCCAAGTCAGCCGTACAGAGTCCGCGTCGGCCGCCACGACCTCGATCGCGCTATGGGCGGGCGTGGTCCCCTTACCAGGGACGGTGACACCGAAGCTCTGCGTGACCAGGTTGTGGCCGCTCACCTTGACGACCTGCGGCGCCACTATGTCGACACGAGTATTGCCAATCCCGTTGTAATACTCAGTCGACTGCCCCTGGGGTTTGAATGTCGCCCGCGTCTTTCCCGTCTCGGCGTCGATGGCCAGAAGCCCCTGCGACGTCGCGGCCCATGCCACGTTCCCCAGCAGCGAGACGTGCGGGGGAGCGATGGTTTTCGTGGTGCTGTCCTGCACATCCAGCAGTACTGCTTCGGGCAGCGGCGCCCCATTCGACGCGAACTTCGTCGCCGGATCGTATGCCTTGTGCTGCTGCTGCTGCTGCTGCTGGTGCTGGGTGTTGGCGGAACCCTGCGGGTGCGGCTGTGTGCCGCCTCCGCAAGCGCTGGTTCCCGCGAACAGTGATATGACGACTGCCGCGGTCGCAGTCCTTCGTGTGAAGCGTGTGTTGCGCACGCCGCCAAGACTCATCCCCGTTGCCTTCCTCGTGATCATCTCTTGCCGAGAGAGGACCCTACTGCGAGGGCTTACAGTTCCGCTCGCCATCCGCCAGGTGGCATGCCGCATGCCTGTGGATGGTCGTACCTACGATGCAGTGAGCATCGCCGCCGGTCCCGACGCCGGGGTCTCGCCGGCCGGCTCAGAGGCGACTCGGAGGAAGAGGAGGAGTGGGGGACAGAGGCGGCCAGCCTTCAGCCGACGCTGGTTTCTTCGGTCAGCTGGGGGTGGCGCCTTCCCGGGCAAGGCGGCGGGTCATGAGGGTGGTCGGGCGGCGGCTGCGGGGCGACGGTGCAGGTGATGAACCGGCGGAAGTCGGTCAGCTTCTCCCTGGTGACGGCCCGTTGTATGTCTCCAGCACGTCTCGCTCGGTTCCGGGCTGGTAGCCCGTGGCCCTGTTCCAGGTCAGCGGGGGCCAGCCCTTCTCCGCGGCCTGGTGCTTCAGTGCGGCGAGGCCGGAACGTCGGCGCATGGTCGCTGCCGAGGGCCGGTCGTCGCTCAGTTCGTGAGGGCCTGGCGGAGGGTGTCGCGGCAGTCGATGACGGCGTCGACGCCGACGATGCTGATGGTGCGCATCACGGCCTCGCCGACAGCGGCCAGGCGTAGCCAGCCGCCGGCCTCGCTCAGGGCGCGGTGGGCGACGAGGAGGATGTTGATGCCGCTGGAGTCCATGAAGGTGACCTGGCGCATGTCGACCACGATGCGGGGACGGGGAGTGCCGGCGGCGTCCAGGGCTTGGCGGAGGGTGTCGCCAGTGTGGTGGTCGATCTCTCCAGCCAGGGTCAGCACGCGGATGCCGTCGGTAGCGGTGGTCACGACCGACAGCTGAACGCTCGGCCCAGCTTGTTCGGTGCCGGTCATCTCTGCCTCAGACATGCGGGCGATCCTGGCACACTCGGCGCCTCGCGCGCAGTGCCGCCCTGACAAGGCACGAGCGGCTCCGATCTGTGGCCGATCCGAAACCAAAGGCATGGCGTCATCCGCAGCTGCGCGGGTAGCCGCGCGGAGACTTTGCGAACGGAGAGCGAATGGCCATCGTGATGGAATCAGACCCGGCGCCGGCAGGCGGCGCAGCGCCGGGCAGGCCAGTCCTTCAGGCCAGCGCTGCTCTGGTCGGCGACGGCGAGGACATCGCCCGGGCCCGCCACATCGCCGCCGGTTTCCTCACCCGCGTCCAGGCCGAGCACGGCCTGCCCGTCTCCCAGCGCGCCCTCGAGCTCACCCAGCTGGTGGTCAGCGAACTGGTCACCAACGCCCGCAAGTACGCCCCCGGTCCGGTACTGCTGGACCTGCAGGTCACCGGGGGCGTGGTGGAGGTCGCGGTGTGGGACTCCGATCCGGTCCTTCCGATCGCCCGGGCCACGGACGCCGACCGGGTCGGACAGCACGGCCTGGAGATCGTTATGGCCGTCTCCCAGGGCTTCGCAGCGCAGCGCGAGCCGGTCGGCAAACGCGTCACATCCCGTCTCGCCCTGGCCGACGACCCCGGCGACGCCCTGCACGGACGCCAGCCCCTGTAACCCGGCCCCACGGCCCCCTCTTCAGGCGGGACGTGCATGGCGGGCGAGGGCGGCAGGACCGGTAGCGGGCTGTGCAGCAACGCATCGACAGGCAGCAGCGGGCTCACCAGGTCGGGATCGGTGAGCCTGGTCCCAGCACCTTGCGGAGGTTTGCCCTCCGGTCCAGGCCGGTCAACTCGGCGCAGGAGACAGTCAGCGCCACCATGGCCCGGCTGTCGCGCGTGCTCACCGGCCTAATCCTCCGTACTGATGAGGCAGACGCGCGACTCCCCGTTCTGCCGGCCGCAGAGCACATCGGCGGCGGCGCGGTCGCTTCCACCGCTTCGCGCGGCCCGGCATGTGATCTAGGGCCGGTGATCACCGGCCGGACAGGAACCTACCCTCCCGACCGACGAAGTGACCAGCCAGCACGTGACGCTCTACGCCCCCCGGGGGGTGAGTAGTTGGCGGCATACCCACTGTCAATCGACCGACCCGTCGGAAACTGCGCGCTGGTTCGCAAATGCCCGTGGCGACTCTCGGCCGTTCTTGACGAGTGCCGCGTCGCGGGCGGCGGAGGTGGCGTTGACCATCAGCACCAGCGCCGACCTCAACCACGTGCTGCGGCTGATGGGCGTGATCGACCGGGCCGACGACGCGCTGCGGGCAGCTTGCCCGCTACTGGCAGAAGGAGGACCTCGAGAAGTCACTGGCGTCGCCGCCCTTGGAGGCCGTTCTGTACGAGGGGCGCGGGGCTTGTTTTCCACGTGATCTATGACGGATTCACCATCACTGGCGGCTTCGCCCTCGCCGCCCGCGAGCAGTTCGCCACCGTCATCCTGGCCCGGGTCAGCACCGGCATGTGGCAGCCACTGCCCCGATAGACGGCCTCGTTTCCAAGAGCAGTCCGTTCTCGGGCTGGATCCACGTTGTCCGGGACGGCGGCGCCTCGGGTGTCGGCTGTACGAGCGACCCCGTAGGGGTCTCGGCAAATGTCAGGCCACGGCATCGCTTGCAGTAGTGCGCGCTGTGTGTCAGCGGTGCGTGAGGTGCGAGGCAGGGGGAACCGTCCACAGCGTACGGCGCGCACATGCCCCTCATTCCTTGGAAGTAACTCATAATTTGTGTGCTTGTAGGGCTGAAGTAAGGGCATCCGGTGGCCAGGAGGTTGATAACGATGGTTCCCCTGCTTCTGGTTCTTCTGCTGGCTCTGATCCTCTTCGGCGCGGGCTTCGCGCTGAAGGCACTGTGGTGGATCGCAGTGATCGTGCTCATCGTGTGGGTGCTCGGCTTCGTCGTCCGGACCGCGGACAGCGGCGGCCGCAAGGGCCGCTGGTACCGCTGGTAGACGAAAGACACCCGGCGCAGCGCGCCCTAGGCCTGAGCAATGGAGTGGGCCCGGCCGACACGGCCGGGCCCACTGGCGTGAAAGAGACGCCCCTTGCGGCGGTCGGGAGGGATCGGGCTTATCGGACGCACCGCAGGGTACGTGAGGTATACACCGGCCCCGCAGACTCAGCAGTGGAACCCTGCTCCTCCTGTCTGCGGGGTCGGTGCGTATCGCGCTTGCATACGGTTCGGTCGGGTGGCCAGGCCCCGCGGCTCACACTCACCGATTGGGCTGTCACGACCGCTGCGGCGAACTCGGACAGAAGGAGCCGCACCCAGGGCAGAAGCCGCCCCGCTCAACCACCACCCGCACGGGACAGCACGGGGCGCGAGCTGCGGACTCATGACCATCCCTGAGTCGCGGCGCACACAGCCCGCGGGGGCGGCAGCCCCCGGCCGATCCCCCTGGGATGACTCGAGCGGTCAAGAGGCGCCGCATGGGGTGTCGTTGTTGCGCAGGCTGTGAGTGGTGTCGTTGAGCTGGTAGGACCGCAGGTCGCTGATGGTGCCGCCTTCTCGTCCGATGCAGACGTGCCGGCCGAAGTAGTTGTCCTTCTGATAGATGCGTGCGGTGCGGCTGCTGTTGTTGATGATGGAGCTGCCCTTGCCGCGGAGGTAGTCGGGAAGGTGCCGCACGGAGCCGTCGACGGCGCGTTTGACGTAGGGCTGGCCGTTGAAGTTGATGTCGGGGTACATGCAGACGAACCCGCGCGGGCACGCGATCTGGTCCCGGGCCCCGGCGGGGGTGCCTGCAGTGGTGGTGGCGTGGGCGGGCGCGAGACAGGTCAGTGAGGCGGCCAGGACGGTCGGGACGGCGGCGGCGAGCAGCGCGGTGGTGCCTGTGCGGGGCCGTGCAGGCAGAAGTCCTATGGGCTCCGCCTGTCCTGACGGAGCGGTTCGTCATCCTGTTGCCATCGATGTTCATTCAGATGAGCGAGTTGACTCGGTCAGCCTCGCCGCCGAACCTCGACGGGACTGCGGCCGGCCGAGGGGTACACGGCTGCGAGCGTGCCATGGAGCCGCGTCCCCGGCGCCGGGCTGCGGCACCAGTGGTGCTGCCACTCGCGGTACGGCTGCTGGACTGGGCGGACGACTGCGTGCAGCTCAAGGCCGCGCATCTCTTCCGTCAAACATTGGAGCAGGTCACAGCACACGGAGCGCGTAGGAAGTCTCCGGCTGGGCATGTGGGTGTGGGGTGGCAGGGAGCGACGCGGCGGCATGGCACCGATGACCGTGCCGCCTCTGACATATCACCCTGCCGGCTGGACCCCATCACCGGTCAAGCACGGGCAAAAATGGCGGCACGCTCCGGGGAAGAGGACGGCATCGGGTGATCGCGGATGACGAATGGGGCGCCTACGCGGCATGCCGCAGCAGCGCCCCGGATGAACTGTTCGTCGAAGGGGCAGCCCAAAACGATGCGAAAGCCGTGTGCAGCGGTTGCCCGGTACGCGCGGAATGTCTGGCATTTGCTCTTGACCGTCGCATTGAGCATGGCATCTGGGGAGGAATGACGGAGCGAGAACGCCGTGCCCTGCTGCGCCGGCGGCCTACCGTGGCGTCCTGGCGCAGCCTGCTCGAAGCGGCCCGTTCCGAGCATGCACGCCGCGCTTGGCCGGCTGACCGGGCTGAAAGAGCGGCTCATTGACCGAGGTGGCGCTGCCCGTGACGGGCACGTGGTCCAACCCCGGGCAGGGGCGGTGCCCAGGCGGACATCGTCATCTCCGCGCCCGAGGACGGGGTGCCGCTTTTGTTCGTGGAGATCGACAACTGCTTCGAGTCCGCGCAGGTCCTCGCCGCGAAGATCGACAAGTACGTGCGGTTCTGCCAGCGGAAGGTGAAGGACGCCGACGGCCGTGAGCGGCCGATGCGGCGCACCCGCTGGTGGGTGTCCGACGGACGTTACGGCGACCGGCCGCACCCGCTGCTGCCGCTCGTCTTCAACCGCGTCGGCCCGCGCAAACCCGAACACCGTCATCGCACAGCTGGCCGAGCTGACCCGCCGGCATTGGCAAGGCGAGGCGCACGACGGCAAGCTGCCCATCGTGGTCACGCCTCGAACGGGCCCTCGCCGCTGGACTTCCTGCCCTACCGGGACGGCAAGCCCCTACCCGGCGGCTTCAAGCTCGGCATCAACCCGGGCCTGGTCAAGCACGAGGGCACCCAAACCGTCCTATGGGGCGAGGAGGTCCGCGAGCGGTTCGACGCTCCGGAGCTCAACCTCGCCCGGTACATCAAGGACGGCTCCGTCATCGACGCCGACAACGGCGAGTAGGAGAGCACGATGGCCACGTTCGGCGACGGCCTCGACAAGGCGATGCAGAAGGCGCTCACCCGCCCCGCGCCCAAGAGCGCGGGTGCGCAGATGCGGTACCTGGTCAAGCAGATGAAGGGCACCAAGCCGGTCGCCCAGATGCTGCGGATCTCCCAGCGCACCGTCGAGCGGTACGTGAAGGATTAGATCAAAAAACCCCGCCCGGACCTCGCCCCGTGCCTGGAGCGCGAGGTGACGAAACGGTGGCAGCCGCAGATCCGCGCCAAGGCCCGGCAGAAGGCGGCCACCACCGGCGGCATCGTCATCGACACCCGCGCCCGGCTCGGCTACGTCGCACCGATCGGCACGACGGACGAGGACCGCATCCGGCACCTGCCCGTCGCCCTGCCGCCCCGCTACGCCGCCCGCCTCTTCGACGCCCAGGAGCAGGGGGCCAGCGACCAGCAGCTCCAGCAGATCGCCGCCGACGCACTCAAGGAGGTGTACTTCCAGGACGGCGGCCCGCCGCGCCGGCAGCCTGGAGGAGGTCCACTTCACGGACATCGAGCACCTGGAATTCGACCTGTAGCAGCCGCGCTCTGAGCAGCCCGCGAGCCCCGGTGTGACTGAGCCCTTCACTTGGCGGATGAGCGGTTGAGTTGGCGAGTTGAGTTTGCGCGCGTTGACAGGTTGCGATGTGCCAGGTTGGCATCTTGCTGGGGCTGCTGGCATCTGCCTCTGACGCCGCACCGGATGGGCGTGTGCTCGCGCCGCCTCGGGTGAACACCTGCATAGGTGGCGGTATCGTTTCCAACGTGCCTTGCGGGCAGTACGCAGTGTCGGTTCCGTTGGGGCACTGGCCGGCCCTGGCGGCCTGGCCAAGGACCCGTGCGGCGGGAGGAGGGGAGGGGTCAGTTTCATGATCGGCCCTACCGCCCCTCGACTACGGCGGATCACTCGCCCCGATGTGATTCTGCGCGGGGAGGAGGTCGGTGCTGGACCGACCTTCCTGCTCCTTCACGCCGGTGGCGAACGCCGTCAGGTGTGGGGACCGGTCAGCGAGGTCCTCGTCGATGCCGGGTACCGGTGTGTGGCCTTCGACCAGCGAGGCCACGGCGACAGCGGGGGCACTGCTTGCAAACTGTCCGCGTGCGCGGACGACATCGCCGCGATGGTGCACACCGAGCCACCGGAAAGCGTGGTCGTCGGTGCCTCACTCGGCGGGCTCGCCGCCATCGCCGCTCTCGCGGACCCGGCAGTGCGAGCCAGGGTGACGGGGCTGGTGCTGGTCGACGTCGTACCCTGCCTCGAACCCTCCAGGGTCCGCCGCTTCCTCGCTTCCGTCGGCCCGCTCGGCGCCCACACCGAGCTCGTCGAGGACATCCTCGCCCAGGTCCCACGGCTACAGCAGGTCACCGCGGAACTCGACCTGCCCCTCCTGCTCATCCATGGCGACAACGGATCGGCGCTCACCGACGAGGACCTCGACCAGTTGCTGCACCTGGCTCCCCACACCACAGTCCGGCCCATCCGTGGCGCCGGGCACCTCATTGCCCGCAATCAGCCCGTCGCCTTGGCCCAGGCCATCATCGCCACCACCACTGCCTGGCGGTGAGCGCGCAGCTGGTTTCCGGTACTCCGCGAAACGCAGGCGAGGCCGCGGTGCTGGTCTAGTCTGTCAACGACAGGTGCCCGGCCAACGCGCAACTCGCCAATTGAACTGCTCAGTCACACCCGGACCGACATGGTTCCGGGGCTCGTTCGCGTATCCACGGGGTGGGATGTTCATGGACGCGACGCCGTGCCCAACGACTGTGAGGCGCCCGGGCCACCCCGCCCGCGTGGCAGTGCCGGGAGACGGCTGACCTCCTCAGGCGCGGCGTGCATGCGTGCGATCGGAAATCCGGGGAAAGCGATGGGCTGCTGACTGCGAGCTGTCGCTCATTGCTGAAAAGGAGAAACCGGTGCCCGGCATCACCGGCTTGCTGGTGCGGAAACTGTCCGTGTCCCTGAAGGCCACACGCAAGGGCAGTGCACGAGGCCGCCTTACGCAGCCGCTTGCCGCTCTGAGCCGGGTCCGCTCCTGCCCCTCCTGCCACAAGTGGGTCAGCGAGGGGATGGACACATGCGCGGGCGGACACCCGGTGCGCTGAAGAAGCGTTTCGCGCTTTGCCCAGCCGCCCCCAGGCGCGATGATCACCCCACAGCAGTGCGCAGCCGTCCGGGCTGCCCGTTCGTTCAGGGAGTACGGCATGGCCACGGGCACAGTGAAGTGGTTCAACGCGGAAAAGGGCTTCGGCTTCATCGCCCAGGACGGCGGCGGCCCCGACGTGTTCGTCCACTACTCGGCCATCGCCACCACCGGCTACCGGGAGCTGCAGGAAGGCCAGAAGGTCCGCTTCGACATCACACAAGGGCCCAAGGGCCCACAGGCCGAGAACGTCACCCCCGCCTGACAGGGGGAACGCCCGGAGGCTGGCGAAGCCGGAAGATATCCTCACCGCCCGCGAACCGGTAATCCTTCCTCCTTGCCCCGCCCGCCGATAACAGGGCTCACTTGCTCTCGAAGGGCGGACTTCCTTGGCCGAGAGGGTGAACCGGTGAGGGTGCCGAACCAGCGGGCCCAGCCGTGGCGAGCCATGGGGTCCCGGCTGGTCACCGAGATCCATGGGCACCGAGGTGCGCGGCAGCATCGAGTACGGGGTGGAACATTTTGGACTGCCCGCTGGTGATGGTCCTGGGCCGCAATTCCTGCGGCGCGGTCGCCGCCGCGTGCGCCGCGCTGGCCGGCGCCTGTCTCGCGCGTGTTTCCGCTCGGCCGGCCGCGATCCCTGCCCGTTGCAAGGCCGTGTCGACGTTCTGCCGAAGGCGCTCGTTGAACTGCTTCGAGGACAGTCCTTGCTGGGAACATCCGTACTGGTCGATGACCAACAGGGCCGGTGGAAGCCGAAGACCCGCCCGGCCAGCGCGTCACCCACCGAGCGCAGCTGGCGGGCCAGTCGGTCGCATACGTCCTACTCGAACCGCCAGGTCGCCACGTCGGCGAGGTCCCGGCCCGACTGGGGCTCCGGCGCCTCCGGGTGCGGACCCTTTCCGCTGCGCATCCGTTTGGCGGCACGCTTGAACCCCGCGCGGTCCTTCTCCACCTCCAGCAGGCGAGTGAGCAGGTCCCGCTGGAACTCGATCCCGGACTCCACCGTCTCGCAGTCGCGGAGCTGCTGAATGAGCTGGGCCAAGACCGGCTGCATCGCCTGATGGCGAGGGTGCACCATCATGTCGTCGGGATCGTAGGCGTCGGCGTGGAACAGGCTCATCCCGCCAGTGTGGCGATCACGTCGCTTCCCTACTGCCGTTTTCCGTACCGCCGAAGCCATGTTCGAACCCCTTGAGCACGGGATCGAGTTCGGCCGCAGCACTGCACAAAGAGCACAGCCGGGTGCCGGGGTGCTCCGCCGCGTCGAGCGCCTTGTCCAGGTCCAGCACCGGCGCCCCGGCGGGTGCTTCCTCGCAGTCGACGGCACGGATGATGCTGCGGCCGCGCTCCAGCTTCTGCAGCACCCAGCCCGACGGCCTGCGCGGCCCGAGGATCTCGCGCTCCGCCGACGGTGGGGGCAGCCGGGTCGTGGGGACGTCGTCGTACGAGACGCCGGGCACGGGCTTCACGTGGTCGGGGGCCTTCACCCACACCACGTACCAGGCGGGCTCCACCCGGCCGTCAGGCGTGTTCTGCCAGGCCGGGACGGCCACCTTGTACAGCCAGGCATCCGGGGCTTGCTGGCGCTCCTGTAGGCGGCCGGTGACCTCCTGGCCGTCGGGCAGGACCACGGTGATGGGCGGCGGCTCGTGCGGCGTCTCCCCCACGGTTACGCCGCCTACTGGCTCCCGCCGTCCTCGCGTTCGAGGGCGTGCTTGAGCTCGGACCGGGCGTCGGGCCGCTCAGGTGCGGCGACCTCGCTCCGGAACGGGTGTGTGAGGATCACGGCAGTGAGGTCGCGTTCCTTCTCCCACAACGCGGCCACTTCCTTCTTCTCCTGCTCCGACCAGCCTGGCGCGGGCACCAATCAATCGGGATTGACACGGGGCAAGCCGCGCTCACGCGTTGATATACGTGCGAATAATGATGCAGTTCTATACGGTTTCTGTTCCCGGTTCTGACAGGACAACCGGGACTCGGCGGTCCCGCGCTCCGATCGCACGCCGCGCGGGACCGCCATCGCCGGCCGCGGTGAAGGTTTTTAGGCTGGCCATGCCGATCTGCCAGGCTTCATGCCTGGCCCTGTCGGGCCCGGTGAGCTGAGGGACTGGGCCCCACATAACCTCTTCAAGCGGGACTTCTGCGGGGCCATCCTCCATGCCTGTCGACTTCAGCCGCAGCCCAGCCGCTGCCTGTGATCCCAAGGCCGGCCGTCCACTGGGCAAGGCATGCAGTGCACCCAGGGCGCCACTTGGCGGCGGAGCGCGTTGATGGCCTGCTGATGCGTGACTGGCTTGCACCGGCCCACTCTCCTTGGCGCCCCAACAGCCTCCAACGCGGACGGCATCATCGCTCGCCCTGCGAAGGACGTGCTGAATCAGCCACACGGGATCCGGGGGACGCCTCTGCTCACTTTCACGGCGCTCGACCTTCCGGCGTTCCTCTTCAACGATCCACTGTTCGAGGAGTTCACCTGGTGGTCCGAGCAGCAGCGCGAGCAGATCCGCACCGGCACCGCCCTGGTCGACGGCATCCACCAGCCCGCGCTCGCTGAAATGCGGCGTCCCGGTGGTACGGGGGAGACTACCGGGACGGCACCGCCCACCCTACGCAGCAGGGTTCACCCGCGGGCGAGAATCGCTGAAGTGTCCGCACGCGGTCGTCCTGGGTTGACCACTGCCCGCAGCGACGTCGGCTACCGGACCAGACGAATCCGACTCATGGACGGATGATCGAATGACGGAGCCCTGGCCGGGGTAGAACGGACCCCGGGCGTCATCCCAAAGTGGACGATCGCGCTACTCACCCCGGCCGGTAACCCCGGCGAGATCGAAGGACGCAGTATGGCCAGCGGCACCGTGAAGTGGTTCAACTCCGAGAAGGGCTTCGGTTTCATCGCCCAGGACGGCGGCGGACCGGACGTCTTCGCCCACTACTCGAACATCTCCGGCAACGGGTACCGCCAGCTGGTCGAGGGCGAGACGGTCACATTCGACGTCACCCAGGGCCAGAAGGGTCCCCAGGCCGAGAACATCGTCCTCGGCTGACGTCCTCGCTGGCCTCGTGAGCCCTGTGTAGAGTGGGACCACCGACGCGGGGTGGAGCAGCTCGGTAGCTCGCTGGGCTCATAACCCAGAGGTCGCAGGTTCAAATCCTGTCCCCGCTACGAGACAGAGAAGGCCCGGTCATCCGGGCCTTCTCCATGTAGAGATGGCGTGCACCCGCGGCCTCGGCATCCCCGTCGCCCGACCGTCGTGATCACTTGCGCACCGGGCCCGCCAAACCCTGTCGCAACGCACAGTTGAACGACACACGATCACTTCAGCACCTGTGCAGAACGGCATCGAGACCGTTCACGTCCCGCGCCTCGCGAAAATCACTACCCCCGAGGCACCACGGCCTCACGAGCCCCACCCCTGTCGGACAGCCTTCGGTGCCCGGCCGGCAGCAGCGCCCGAACGACACCCCGAAAACCCCGAGAGACAGGAAGCTCCGTTCCCGGTGGAGTTGCTGGGTGCTGGGGGTGTGTCCCGGATGGCGAGGTCATGTATGGGGGTGTCGGTGCCACCGTTCCGGTACGTCGACGGGCCGAGGAGAGTGCCGTGCTGGAGGTCTCGTTTCCGCATCCCGGCAACGTTCATGAACCGAATGCGTTCGTTGTGTGGGGCGGGTGCGGCGCTGTCCTGCTGCATGAGCGCGACGACGAGCGGATCGCGATGCTGCTGGAGCGGGCTCAGCCGGCGACCTTGGCGGAGGTCGAGGACGGCGACGAGGCGGTGACGGTCGGCGCGGCTCAACCGCCGCCTGGCCATCCCCACACCGCCCGGCCTGCCCCGGCTGCGTGAGCAAGCCGATGGCTGGGAGGAGCAGTTGTGCAGAGACGCCGAGGTGGCTGCGTAGGTGAGAACGCGCATCGGTTGTCGATGAGTCTCAGCAGCAGTTGTCGACATTGCGTGGGAAAAGGTCGATGAGATATGACACCGCTGCTGAGAAGGCCGAGTCATGGCATGGGCCGCCCGTCAGGGACGCGGGGCTTTCTCTCCATGCACGGCTGTGTATTCGGCTGCGAGCCAAGGACCGAGGTCATTGATGAGCATCCCGAGCACCGCCAGGTCGGGTGAGAGGGCACGGCCAATGGACACGGCGACGGTCCCCGTCATCGCGGCGAGCAGATGGACCTGGGTGCCGTCGGTGCGGCGGGCACCGCGCACGGTCTTGCCGTCCACGGCGAGGGAGGGCAGGGGCCGCCGGTCGCTGTCGTTCTCCTCCTGGCCGGCGGCGCGTTCGCGCCCGGCGAGCCAACTTCCGACGGCATGTTCCAGCGCGTCGCCGTCGATGCGTTGGAGGACACGACGCACGGTGGCCTCGGCCGGGGCGACGGGGCCGTGGTCCGGCTCCCAGCATGGGCCACCGAGCCGGGCCAGGACGTTGGGCGGGGCGTCGGCGGCCCACTCCGCGATCGCGGCCAGGGACTTCGCTCCGGCCAGGACCGCGCACGCGGCCAGGGAGAGGACGAAGGCGAGCGAGTGGCGTCGGCCCTGGTCCCGGCGGGGATCGGGCACCTGAGCCAGGCAGGTCAGCAGGCCGGGGAGGTCATCGGGTACGGTCGGCGCGGTGTCGGCGAGTTGGCCCAGAGGGCGCGGCATGAGCGAGGATGAGCGGGCAGGCACGGTCTTCCGTCGTGGTGATCAGGGACTCGACACCTCATGATCACCGGAAGTCGTGCCTGCCTCCGCGTCAGCCCCCGCAGTCCTGTCCCAGCTCCTGAAGCCCCATCAACCCGGATGCACCGCCGGAACGACGCCGCCCTGCACGCGTACCCCGTCGGTCACCGTCATCGTGGCGCCGACGGGGTACGCCCGTCACCCGCGAGCGGAGTGCGACTTCAGCGGATGCGGTGCTTCCGCCAGAAGGGGCCGAGGTCCCTGTGCGTCATCGACTGTGCGGCCTTCTTGAAGCCGGCGGTGGTGGAGACGCCGTACCAGTGGTCGTGGGCGTACTTCTTGATCAGGCGCGCCATGGTGCCGGCCCCGAGGACGTGCTCCAGGTCGGCCAGGACGCAAGGGCCGATCCCGTACACGACCTGGAAGTACTCGCCACGGTGTGTAGACCAGTAGGCCATCGAGTTGGTGAGCGCGGCGGTGGCGCTCGGCCAGGAGTCGTCCGGCGAGCACTCGAACCCGTCCCAGCGGTAGTAGCGCGCGTTGGCGTACTGAGCGAAACTCTCGTCCAGCCAGGGTGAGTTGTACTCGTCGTTGCCCACGACGCCGTACCACCACTGATGGGCGATCTCATGGACGGTGGCGCCGCCCTCCTCCTCGGTGCCGAGGATGACCAGGCCGGGGTACTCCATGCCGCCGGCGAACCCGGGGGTCATCACGAGGTCGATCTCGCCGTACGGATAGCGGCCGAACTCCCTGCCGAACCGGTCGATGGCGGCGACGCCGTCCTTGCGGTTGAGGCGGACACCGGCGGCGGGCGTGTTCGGCGACCAGTACGACTTCACGCGCACGCCGTCGGGCGAGGTCTGGGTCGCGGTGCGGAACGGGCCCGCCGCCCATGCGAAGTCCCGCACCCGCTTGGCGACGCTGTGGGTGACCGTACGCCCGGTACCGCCGGGGCGGGTCCATGTGCTGCCGGTCGCCGGGACCTTGAGGGCGGACGGGTGGTCGAGGCGCACCCGGAAGTCGCTCGCCAGGGTGTAGAAGCTCTCGCCGTACGACACATACGGATCGAGGTGCCACCCCCTCGCGTCGTGCACGGCGAGGACCGGCAGCGCGTTGCCCAGGAAGCGGAACGCGCCTTCGCGGCCGAAGCGGTTGTTGCGTGCGGGCACGGTGAGGGCCACGTCGAAGGAGACGGCCGTCCGCTCACCGCGTGCGAGCGGCCTCGGCAGAGCGATGCGCAGCGCCGTGCACTTCACGCCGGGGCGGCCCGGAGTGCCGCCGCGCACGTGGGAGACGCGGACGGGGGACGGTCTTCCGGATGTCCCGCAGCCGTCCTCGCCATTGCCCCACAGGCGTATGTACACCTCACGCAGGGGCCGGCTGGAGGCGTTGCGGAAGGACACCGTCTGCCGGCCCGCCCAGTGGGAGCCGTCGGCGTCGGCGCGCAGCTTCACGTCGTAGCTGGGGCGGTCGGGCGTCGCGGGTTCGGCCGCTCTCACCGCGGCGCCGGGCGCCGGGCCGGACGGCGTGCCGGCCTCGGCCACGGTGGAGCCTGCTGTCGCGAGCAGCGCGAGCAGGGCGACCAGCAGACGGCGACCGGTTCTTGAGGGGCCCGGGGGCGACGAAGGCATGGCAGATGACATGCCAGCGGATCTTGTCACAGGGTTCCCCACGGCCGACACAGGCCCGCGCGAAGAGGGGAGGTCGGCTCCGCTTGGGCGGCGAAAATGCCAGGGTAGGCAGGGGATGTTCGCTGTACGTTGGCGCACAGTAAGGATCCCGGTTCAACCCATCCGCAGTTCATCCCCTTCCATGAGGCCTGGTCAGGGACACCACGTACGCCGAGGACGCCTCACGCGTACGCACCGGCACCGCTCCACGTGCCATGGCATCCCTGCGCAACCTGGCCATCGGCGCTCTCCGACTTGGCAACCAGACGAACATCGCCGCTGGACTCCGCCACCACACCCGCGACGCCAACCGTCCACTGATCACCCTCGGCATCATGTGATCAACCAGGAAGGATGTGGTGCAGCTTCTCGAAGACGCCGGCATCGTGCCACTGGCCCAGTCGGCGCCAGCAGGTCTGTCCGGAGCCGAACCCCAGCTCCAGTGGCAGTAGTTGCCAGCTGACGTCGTTGTAGAGCACGTACAGGATGCCCTGCAGGCACAACCGGTCATCCACCGGCTTCGGACCGGGTGCCTTCTGCGGCCAGGGCGGCAGCAACGGCTCGGTCAACGCCCAGAGGCCATCGTCCACAATCCACGGTCGAACACTCACACTCTCCCAAAACGGCCGAATCGTCACACCGGTCACGCCCGTCCCGCTGGGGCAGCGGCACGCACATCTACGACGGCCAGGGCGATTCGTCGGTGGCCGGGACGCCTTCCAAAGGAAGGCGATCGCGGTAGTACTCCGACTCCAACCAGTCCTCCCTCACGAAGACCGGCCGCGACATTTGCACGCCACCGACCTCCTGTGAGCGCAGAAGAACTCCCAGATCGGTCAGGGCGAGGGAGTCATCGAGGGTGTACAACAAGCAACTCCCGTGCTCGGCGGCGTAGTCAAGGAGGAACTGGTGCGCCTGCTCGGGATCGTGGCCGGCCAGCGCAAAGCCCGCCAGCAAGACCTGCGGACCCGTGACCGCATCCAGGGCAATGCACGCCAACTTGCCCGCGTCGTAGAACGCTTTCACCCCGTCGGCGAAATCTTCCTGCTCGTAGGGACCGCCCACCCGTTTCTGCGGCTCAGAGAGCCGGAGCGCGTCGGCGACCTCGGCCGGGCTCAGCCCAAACCGCAGTGGCCCCACCCCGGCTCCGGGCAGCAACTCCCAGTGCTCCCGTCCCTCGCTTGCGCTCACGTGATCCGCCCTTTCAAGTGACCATCCCCTGGCTCGGCATCGCGTGCGAGACCAGCGCCCAAAGTGCCACCTGAACTGACCGAGCGCCAACTGAAACGCTTGGTCACACCGCGTACCTCAGCAAGATCGTGTTACGAGTTCTTACGGTGACGCGGTGGCACGGCGGGGGACGGCCCTCGGGGTCGAAGTCGGTGTGCCACGTCACTTCGGTACTCGCCCACCGTCCGTAACTGTCAACGGCGCAGCGGAAGATCCCTCCGTTCCAACGTCGCGCCCGACCACGATTCTCTCCGAACCTGCGGACTGAACCCGGGGCCGCTGGGCGGAGACGTGCACCAGCTCCCAGCAGCGACCGGCGTTGATGTCAGTGGTCGCCCCTATGCTGCGCCGCACAGCGAGGCACGACCCCGCTTACCCTTCGACAGCAGGGAGTTGGACCCATGGCGCGCACCGGTCGACCGCGGAAGGACCCCCGCGAGCCGGAAGAGATCATGCGGGCGGCCGGCCTGGAGCCCCTGGAGCCCTATCCCGGCAGTGACCGCAAGTGGCGGTGCCGCCATACGGTGTGCGGGCGGGAGGTCACCCCCCGCCTGGGCAACGTCACCAAGGGACAGCGCGGCTGCGTGTACTGCTCCGGGCGGGCCCCGATCGACCCCGAGGCCGCAGCCGGCGTGATGCGGGCGGCCGGCCTGGAGCCCCTGGAGCCCTATCCCGGCAGTGACCGCAAGTGGCGGTGCCGCCACGTCGCCTGCGGGCGCGAGGTCACACCCACCTATGTCCGGATCAACTCCGGTACCGGGCCCTGCCGGTGGTGCGCACCGAACGCGCCGGTCGACCCCGACGCCGCCGCGGCGGACATGCGGGCCGCGGGCCTGGAACCCCTCGGCCCCTACCCGGGAGTGGACACGCCCTGGCCCGTCCGCTGCACGACGTGCGGAGCGCCCGGGGCCCCCACGCTGGGCTCCATCCGGCGGGGGCAGGGCGGCTGCTACCCGTGTGGCCGGCGCAAGGCCAACGAGTCCATGCGCCACGACGCCGAGACCGCAGCCGCGGTGATGCGGGCGGCCGGTCTGGAGCCGCTGGAGCCGTACCCCGGGACCGCGTTCCCGTGGAAGAGCCGCTGCACCAAGTGCGGGGCGATCGTCTCCCCGCGCCTGGGGCCTCTGACCGGCCGGAGCCGGCGTCCAGGCTGCAAGCGGTGCGCCGACCGGGCCAACGGTGAGGCACAGCGCCACGACGAGGACCTGGCCGTCGCCGAGATGCGCGAGCACGGATTTGAACCCCAAGAACCGTACGGCGGGGTCAAGTCCCCCTGGCGGTGCCTGTGCCACGGCTGCGGCACCATCACCTCGCCGACCTTCGGCTCCATCCTCGCCGGCCAGAGCGGATGCCGCCGCTGCGCCGACCTCCGCGCCGGTGCCGCCCGACGGGAAGACCCCGAGCGCGCTGCCGCCTCCATGAGCGAGGCCAGCCTCGAGCCCCTTGAGCCCTACACCACGACCATGACGCCCTGGCGCTGCCGCTGCACCACCTGCGGCCGCACCTCCACCCCTACCCTGGCCAAGATCCGCAGCGGCCGCAGATGCAAGTACTGCGCCCGCTTCGGCTTCGACCGCGCCGCACCCGCCCGCGTCTACATCGTCACCCACACACAACACGGCGCCGTCAAGATCGGCGTGGCCGGCGCCCTTCAGCGCAACGACCGCATCGCCCAGCACTGCCGCCTCGGATGGACCCTCCTCTACGAACACCACGTGCCCACCGGCGACGAGGCCCTGTCCGTCGAGCAGACGATCCTGCGCCGACTGCGCGCCGCCGGCCACGGCATCTTCCTCACCGCCGACCAAATGCCCAACGGCTGGACCGAGACGTTCGATGCCACCCGCGTGACCCCAGACCACCTGCGGGACGCCATCCGGGCACACCAAGCCACCCCGCTCCCACCTGGGCCCCTGACCCCGTTCTAGGGCCGCCCTCCCCAGGCGGTATCTACCCGCGCGGCGGCATGATCTACGGTCTTTACCGCACCATCACCGATCTTCAGCAACGGGGAAATACGCACATGCGCAAGACAGCAACCCTCACCACCAGCCTGCTCGCGGCGGCGCTCCTGGTGACCGGGTGCGGCAGCGAAAAGAAGGACGACAGCCCGGCCAAGGCGAGCGCCTCACCGAGCACGGCGAGCAGCGAGGCGAAGGGCCCGTCCTCGCGGAAGAAGGGTGTTCCGCATCAGGTGGTCTTCGAGGTGGGCGGCACGGGCACGGCCCAGATCGGGTGGAACGGGAACAGCAACCACTTCGAACAGGTGACGCTGCCCTGGACCAAGACCGAGACCATGCAGCTAGAGGACGCCGAGCTGAAGGTCGGCGTCACGGTGTCGGTGGTGCCCGGCTCGGTCAAAGGTTCGGACGGGATGCTCAAGCCAGCCCCGTGCACGATCAAGGTCGACGGCAAGCAGGTTGCTGACAACCAGGAAGGCAAGTCCTCCAAGCCCTGCGAGTACAAGCTCAAGGACTGACAGCCGGTCCGTCCCTTTGCCTCGCCCCGGCGAGGCATTCACGCATGCCCTGCCGCACCGGCGCAGGCGGTCCGCCGCCGGACACCGTTCGCAGCGCAGACCGCCGGCCCCCGGCCGCCGGGCTGAGGGCGGCCGGCCGGGGTGAGGCCGCCACCCGGCTCGGCGGTTACGTATCCTCGTGCCGCCGCGGGAGCCGAGGGATCCGGCGGCCGGGGAAGGGAAGCTGACGGTGTTCGGGCGAAACAGGCGGGACGAGCCCTTCGAGACGGTGCACTGGGACGAGATCACCCAGTTCGCGGTGGGCAGGACGATGCGGGACACGTTCCGCAAGTCGAAGCGCGGCGAGGGCGCGCACGCAATCCGGTTCATGAGGACGCGCGGGGGCGAGGAGTATATGGTCCCCGGCGTCTACATAGTCCCCGTGGAGCCGGCCGCGCCCCTCGCGAAGGGCGGCTTCCGGCTCTTCGACGACGAGGCCGGGCAGCAACCGCTGTGCACGGTGCTGCCGGACGGCTCCGACCGCTACCGGGTGAAGGACGCCGCGGGCCGGGAGATCGGCTCCATCCGTCGTACCCCGGTCACAAAGCGCCTCACCCAGCAGGCCCTGTGGATGGAGCAGCCCGGGCACCCGGCCGTCGTGGCCCCCCGCGCGTGGGCGAGGGGCGGTCCGGGAGCGTCCCTGGGACGCGGGGTGGGCCACGTCCTCGACGGGATTGTCGACTCCCTACTGTGCTTCGGGTCCGACGAAGCGACGGGCTCCGGGGGCCTCATTCCGGTGGTCTGGGCGGCGGTCGCTGAGGACGCGGAGGAGGGGAAAGACGGGGAGTACGGGGAAGCGGTGCTGACCTTCCCCCGCCGCACCGACGGCACCCGCTGGTACTTCGTCAAGCGGGACGGCTGGCTGGACAAGCGCCTCGCCTTCGCCCTGGCAGTGCTGCGCGAGAGCGACACCGTCGGCGCCGACCGCCGCTGAACCGCGTCCGCCCGCCCGTGGGTGGCCCGGCGCGGCCGATGGACCGGCGTACGGGTCTACCAGTTCATCGTCGACCGGCTCGAGGAGCGGCGCCGTGAGCACTACCCCGCTGGCCGTGAGGCGTACGAGGCCGACTGGAGCGCCGCCCACGATCTAGAGAAAGACTTCGCCGAGGCCGTAGATGCCGACGACCTTGTCACAGCTGAGGAGCTCCTTGAGGAGCTCACCGAGCAAGTATCACCGAATGGCTGAGGGACGAATGACGGACACCGAGCAAGCCGAACAGGTTGGCGGGCTGTCGGTCGTGGCCACCGCCGCGGACGGCGTCCGCGTGCTGACCCTGGCCGGGGAGATCGACCACCACACCGGCGACCAGTTGCGCAACGTCCTGGACGTCACCGGCACCGCCCGGCCCCGCATCGTTGTCGATATGCGCCGTGTCACCTTCATGGACTCCAGCGGCATCAACCTCCTCATCGCTGTCTACCGCGCCGTCACCGAGGCCGACGGCTGGCTCCGTTTGGCCGCACCCACCGACTCCGTCCTGCGCGTTCTGCATCTCGTCGGCATCGACGGCATCATCGAATGCCACCCCACCCCACCCTCCCCGAAGCCTTCGCTCCCTGACCCGCTCCACACACCTTCACGGGCGCGCAACGTCCGGGCCCTCAAAGGGGGGCTCACACCGGCCCTTCGCCGGTCGACCGCGGCCGCCAGGGCAGCAAACACCAGGTGATCACCGACCGGCACGGCACACCCCTTGCAGTGTCGGTGACCAGCGAAAACCGTCACGACGTCACCCAGCTCATGCCCCTGCTGGACGCGATCCCCCGCATCCGCGGCCTGGTGGGCAGGCCACGTCACCGACCACGGCGGCTGTTCGCCGACCGCGGCTACGACTACGACAAGTACCGTCGGCTCACCGTGCTCGCGGCATCACGCCGAAGATCGCACGCAAAGAGCACCGCCCAGGGGTCCGGTCTGGGCAGGACCAGGTGGGTCGTCGAGCGCACCTTCGCCTGGCTCCACCAGTTCAAAGGCCTGCGATCCGCTACGAGATACGAGCCGACCTCCACCTCGGAATCCCTCAGCCGGGTGAACTGCCCAGCACTGGCTGAACCGGGCGCCACCCGTGGACGTCGACCAGAGCATGAAGCCGATCAGGGACGAAGACATCGCGGAACCAGGGCTCGTCGTCTAGACGCTGCGGCTGCGGACGACGCCACCGCTTTTGCTCTCCAAGAGGCGCCCGCCGAACGCTGGACGCCACGACGAGGCCGGGTTCGGTTTCCAAGACGGCGCGCAGTCCGGCGCGTACGACGGGGTGGTCGTCGACCAGGAGGAGCCGGCAGGGTGCGTTGTCGGTCACCGGCGGCCCTGGGACTCGGACTCGGTGGGCCGGGGGAGGGGCAGCCGGGCGGCCAGGGCGGTGCCGTGGCCGGGGGGTGATTCGATGGTCAGAATGTGCTCGAAGGCGCACATGCGGGCCTGTATGGCCACCAGCCCGAAGCCGCGGTTCTCGGGGACGGGCGCGGAAGGAGGCGGGGTCGGGACCTCTCCCGTCGTGCTCGCACGGCTCGCCACCACCCGCACCCGGCGGGACCAACAGGGGGAGGCGAACGACGAGTACGGGCAGGCGGCTAAATTCGTGGTCGTCTTCGCAAGTCCCCACTGCCTGAGGAACTGCCCGTGTCCGAAATACCGCCCCTGAGCGGGATGAACGCTTCCTATACTCCGGCGCAGATACGACGCAACCGCCTGGTCTTCCTCTGTCTGATCCTTGCCCTCGCGGGCATGGTGACCTTCTGGGCCTTGGGTCCGTACGAAACGAAGGACCAGTCCCCGACGCTCAGGGCTGGCGACTGCTTCCAGAACACCGGGACGGACAAGGAAGCGAAGGCCAAGAAACTCGACTGCACTGACCCGCACGCCGATTACAAGGTCCTGAAGATGGACGAGAACGCAGTCGTCGACACCCTCGCGTGCTCCGACGTCCCGGGTACGACCGGCTCGCTCACCCAGTCAGGCTCCGGAAAGTGGTTCGTCGTCTGCTTCAAGGGCAACGATGAGAAGGGCAAGGAACAGCCGGACACAGCCCGATCTCGCTGAGCCCTGAGTGCTGGCGCCACAGGATTGAGCTGGGACTGGGCTGCGGTGATAGGAAGCAGCCCTGTGGTCACGGGGCCGGCCGTGGGGGCGCCGTTGGAGGACCGGGTACAACTGGTCGCCGCGTACGAGTGGACCAACTGTCCCTGAGGCAACTCGACCTGGGTGAAGAGGGCGGAGAACGACAGCCAGGGAGCGGCGAGCACCAACTGGCCGCTGCGCAGGGCACGTCATCGACCGAGGCCCCTTCCACGTGATCAACCTAACCACCGCACCATCCTGTGCCAGACCAAAGGTGCTCCTCTCCGGCCGCCTCGGAGAGGAGCACCTCCGCTGTGTGAATCGGGAGCTGTCCATGCTGGTCCACCAGGCAGACTTCACCGTCGACCTCGGCGAGGTTCATGGGTTGGGGAGATCTCACGGACCAACAGGGGGCGGTGCTGAAGCCGTTGTTGTCGAAGGGTACGAGGGTCGGGCGGCCACCCATCTGGCCTCGGCGGCAGTTGATCGACGGCATACGGTTCCGCGTCCGAACCGGTGTTCCGTCGTGGAGACCGGTCGACCGGCCGTCATGGAACCGGACCCGGCGCCAGCCGAGCTCGTCCTGCCGCGCAAGGTCACCGCGGGAATCTGGGCCGCGCGGTCGAGCGGCTGGACGTCCCGCTCCGACGGCTCGCCGTTCGAGCTGCGCCTTTCCGCCGCCGGCTGACCGGGACGGAGCGCCGGAGGGTCCAAGAAATGGTTTGCCGACCCGGTGGCTGTGTGTCACGGTTCGGACCGGACCGGCAGTTGATCATCGGCGGCCGGTCGATGTCGACATGTCGGCGGCCTCTCGGGGATCCACCGGAGAGGTGACGAAACGATGGGAACCGGTGCCGTGGGGAACAATTACGAGGACGAGTGCCGCCGGTCGTTGGCCGAGGAGCCTTGCCGGGACCAACAACTGGGAACATGTGGACAGGGAGCGGGTCCACCAGGACTGGGACGTCCTGTACCGGGAGATCACGGCTTTCCTGGACGGCGGCTCCCTGCCAGGGGACCAGCAGATCCAGGAGCTCGTCCGCAGACACTTCGACATCGCCTGCCGGTTCTACACCCCCTCCAGGGAGGCTTACGTCGGCATGTCGCTCTTCTACGCCGAGGACGAGGCCATGAGGGCGTTCCACGATTCCTACCACCCCGGGATGGTGGATTTCCTGGGCGCCGCGATCAAGGTGTTCGCCGAGCAGGGGAGTGGGTTCGCCCCCAGCGCAGGGGCCGAGGCTTCGGCGTAGTCGGGCGGCACGGGCCAGGACATGCATGGACGGGGTAGGCCCCAGGGCTGCCGCAGCCCCTGGGAGGAGGAAGCAGAGACCGGGGTCCCGGGCTGGTGCCGAGACAACATCGTGCGTGAGGACGACTTCGTCTGCGTCTTCTGCGGGAGCGATCTGCCCGCGGTGTGGAACGTGGATCCCGCTGCGTGAGACCTCGGGTCACAGCCACTCGTTAATGGTCGCGACGAGGACGGTCGCCTCGTAGCGGACGGCGAGCTTGTCGTATCGCGTGGCGACAGCGCGATGTCTCTTGAGGCGGTTGATCCCGCACTCGACCGCGTGACGCTCGCGGTAGTCGGCCGGGTCGAATCGCGGCGGCCGGCCGCCGCGGGAGCCGAGCTTCCGGCGGTTGCGCGCCTGGTCGGCCTTGTCTGGGATGGTGGAGCGGATCCCGCGTCGGCGCAGGTAGGCGCGGTTCTTGCGGGAGGCGTACGCCTTATCGGCCCGCACCCGGTCGGGGCGGAGGCGTGGCCGGCCCGGCCCGATGCGAGGCACGCGGATCTTCCCCAGCACGGGCTCGAACTGAGGCGAGTCGCCGCGCTGACCGGCCGTAACCACGATCGCCATGGGCTTCTGACCGTGCTCGACAGCCAGGTGCAGCTTGGTGGTGAACCCGCCGCTCGAACGTCCCAGCCCGTGATCGCCGGGCTCGGTCCGGACAAGTGCAGCACCGTACGACGAAACTCGTCGTATTTTGCCTGGTCAGGGCTGTTTCGCCTGGTCAGTGGGGTGTTGCCCTGTAGCGGTTTTCTTGATCGGTTGTGCGTTGTCGTCGGGTTGGGTGCACGGTTCGAGGAGGGCGAGGGTGCGATTAGAGGTGCGGGTTGATTCGGCTGCGGGGGAGTTGCGGTCGTTGCAGGGTTGGTTGCGTGCGGATCCTGAGGTGCGCCGGTCGGCCGCGGTCACGGTGCGCGGTGGTGTGCCTGGGCCGGGGGAGATGGGCACGGGGCTTGATGTGCTGCAGCTAGAGATCTTTGACGGTGCGGGTTACGTGGGAGCGTGACGGCTGGCGTGGGCCGCGCTATGCCGGGAGGATGAGGTATCCGGATGGCGGTGGATTGACGGCCGAGGAACGGGCTCGGTGTGAGCAGGTCCGGCTCGCTGCCGCTGACCTGATCGAAGCCGGGGCCGGTGACCGGGAGGTGGCCCGGCGGTTCAGGGTGACCCGGATGTCGGCGAATCGCTGGCGGCGGGCGTTGGCTTCGAGCGATCGGCAGGCCCTGGCTTCCAAGGGTCCCGGTTGCGCCCGCTGCAAGCTCGCCCCGGAACAACTCCGCTTTTTGCAGACGGTGTTGGATGCTGGCCCGGCCACGTGCGGCTGGAGTGATCAGTGCTGGACGCTGGCGAGGATCGCCGAGATCGTGCGCCGCCGGTTCGGCGTGGAGTACACCCTGGCCGGGCTGGACTTGTTGCTGCACCGCATCGGCTGGAGTGTGCAGGTCCCATCCCGTAAGGCCACCGAGCGGGACGAGGCGAAGATCGCCGCCTGGAAGGACGAGCAGTGGCCCGTCATGAAAAGAGGGCGGCGGACTTGGGCACCTGGGTCTGCTTCGAGGACGAGGCTGGCCAGGGCCTGAGGCCGCCCAAGGGCGCACCTGGGGCCGACGGGGCCGCACCCCGGTGGTGCGCGTCGCCGCAACCGGCACCAAACGCGTCTCCATGGCGGCACTGATGCCGCTGGTGGCACGGTGACAGCTGAGTACGCATACTCATGCGACCTCTCCCTCCCGCCGTCCACAGTGGTCATGGACACGGAGGGGGCGAACAGCCGTGGGGCATCGACGTCGTACCAGGGCCGTTCTGGGCATGGTGTGCAGCGTGGCGCTGCTGGCTGTATCCGCCTGTTCGCAGGACGGCGCCACCAGCCCGAAGACTGTCCGCAAACTCGCTGGAAGCGTCGAGGCGGTCAAGGCCCGAGAGCAGGTGGAGCAGGAGATCCGGAACACCATCACCGACTGGGATGCCCACACCGCGCTCACACTTGGCCTGGTGACCGTGGACGACTCATGCATGGGCGGGCGGGCGAAGGAGTTGTTCTTCCAAGACGGGGACGACCAGTACAAAATCCGCTGCACGATGTACCTCAACGCCTACTTCGGCGCCAGCCCACACCATGTGTCCGACTCGATCGACAGCATCCTCACCGCAGGCGACCCTGAGGGCTCCCCGATTCCCTTCGGCCACGACTTCATCTACGCGACCAAGGTCGTTGACTACTACCGGGGCAAGACAGGCGACCCGCAGGGCCCAGGCACTGGTGAGCCGAACGAACTATTCAGCGCGGCTACGGTCACGCTCAACTGGGACCAAGTCCGCCACAACGGAAAGCGTGAGCTGGTCGAGGAACTACCGGCATGCTCCCCCAGCGATCCACCTGTCCATCGGTGCCTGCGTGAGCCGGCCTCCACCAGCGTCACGAACCTGCGCCGCAAGTACGGCATGGTGTTCAAGCTCACCTTCCCCTCCAGGGACTACTTTATCGTGTACAAAGACGGCCAAACAGTCAGCCACTGATGCGGGAACCGATCGCCTGAAACTCGAGCGGGCAGCTCCTCACGGCAGCTCACGAAAGCCATACCGCCCCGACGTAACCCACACTGTTACTGACCCTTTCATAATGAGCTTCAGCGTCGGCACCCTGTCGAGTTACAGGCCGTCGTCGAGGGCGTACAGGTCGCGGCTGCGAGGCAGGCCTTCAACCAGGTCCAGGATTGCTTCGTGGAGTAGGCCGTTGGTGGCCAGCACCGTCATGTCGCCCTCGAGTACGGGCCCGCCGCCTAGGTCGGTCACCCGGCCACCAGCCTCCGAAACGATGACGGGCATGGGTGCCACGTCCTCGTAACCCATGGGTGGGCCAGCGATCACGACGGCATCCGCGCGGCCGGTGACGAGGTCAACGATGCAGCCCATCGACGCCATCAGGAACACCTGACGGTGGAGAGCGGTGAGGAGTTTCTCCGGCCAGCCGGCCGGGTTGAGTGCCTGAGTCCTCGCTCCCCGCGCGCTGGTCCGCTCGGTGACTTGGGCGCGGTGGCCCGACTTCAGGTCCGGGCTCTCCCCGGTCAGTACCCAACAGCCCAGGCCCCGCCCGGCTACGACCATCTGTCGGCTCATAGGCATGTTGATCACCCCGACAGCGGGACCGTACTCGTCCTCGTAGGCAATGTCGTTCGAGAACAGCGGCCACCGGCGAGTGAACGACGTGGTGCCGTTGATGGGGTCGATGATCCATCGTCTCCCTGACACCCCGGCGGTCGAGCCCCTCTCCTCGCCGTAGATGGCGTCCTCCGGTACACGGCGGGCCAGCTCGTCCCGGACCAGCTCTTCGACTGCAAGGTCGATCTCGGTGACCTCGCTGCCGTCTTGCTTGCGGCGACTTCCCCACTCTCCGAAGAAGCCCTGCGCAGACACCTGGCCAGCCCGCGTGGCCAAGCCGACAGCGAAGTCGAGAAGCTCTCGGTCAGCGGGCGGAGCGTCGAATGTGTGATCCATCCGGTGAGCCTGTCACGATGCTGCAGGCGAGTTGGTGTAGACCCAGATGAGATCGGGGCGTACTTCGTAGCGGATCCGTGGGCGTTTGAACTGGTGGAGCCATCATCTGCCTGCGCCGACTACGAACGTCGCCCTGAACTGGTCGGTTGAGGAAAAATGCACCTTGGTGCCGGAAGCCGTGCGAAGGTCCGCTCGACAACCCACCGGGTCTTGCCCGAGCCGGAGCCGTGGGCGGTGCCTTTGCGAGCGACTTCGGGTGTGATGCCTCGGGCCCTGCTCAGGCGGCGGTACTTGTCGTAGTCGTAACCACGGTCGCCGAACACACGCTTGGGCCGGTGGCGGGGTCGCCCGCGAGCACCGCGGATGTGCGGTATCGCGTCCAGCAGTGGGATCAGCTGGGTGACGTCGTGACGGTTCCCGCCGGTCAGGGACACGGACAGAGGTGTCCCGTGCCGGTCGGTGATCAGGTGGTGCTTGCTGCCCGGACGAGCGCGGTCGACCGGCGAAGGCCCGGTGTGAGCCCCCTTTGAGAGCCCGGACGTGGGAGCCGTCGACCGCCGCATCGTCCATGTCCAGCAGTCCGGTTTTGCGCAGGTCCGACAAGAGGACCTCGTGTAGGCGCGGCCAGACTCCTGCCTGGGTCCCAGTCCAGAAGCCGCCGCCAGGCCGTCACGCCGCTGCAGCCGATCCGCTCAGCTGGCACGTCGGCCCAGCTCACCCTGGCCGGTCGGTGGAGCGGCGCCCAGTTGCGGGCGTGCGGTGGCGGCGGGACTCTGGTAGGTGAGTCCATCCCAGTCCTGAGCCGATAGCAGGCGACCATCCCTGTCGTCGGTGGTTCCGTCCACGCTAACCGGCAGTGGCTGTCGGGGCGCGGCCCTAGACGCGGCTCACGCCGCGGGTGAGCGGGACTGGCAGGGACCGGCGCACACGTACCCGTGCGTGGAAGTGGTTGGCACGGTCGCCAGCCTCCCGCGAGAGACGCCCCTATCACGCCGGAGCAAGACATGACCGGGTTCCGGGTGGTGCGAGCCGACGATCTGCTCGTTCTCACCTTCTTGTGTGAAAATCTTACGCTTGACCGTTCCGGGCCGGAGCCGAAGTTGGTCCGGGTGACCGCCGGTCAGCGTGCCTACGTGGCGGTCTATCTACCCCCGCAGCATGTCGCCGAACAGTACTTCGACCTGCCCGCGGGGACAGATACCCTGCCCGAATCGCCACGGCCTCCCGTACCCACCCGCATTGCCCAGCCCACCCGTCTGGTGTTCGACGTCCCGGCCGCGATGCCGTCGATCCCGTGCACGCTCGAAGCTCTGCTCGACTGGGGGAAGTTGACGCCAAGCCTGGCTCCGACGGCCCTCCCCGACCCTCCCGGCCTCACCGGTAGTCCGCCGCAGATCCCCTCGTGGGTGAACGATGATCAAACCCAGATCGAACTGCCCTGGTCCGTATCTCTGTCGCCCGACGCCACGGGGCGCTGGAGCCACGCGACAGCCGCAGTAACTCATGACGGAGTCACCGAGCTCTGGCATACGAGGATGGGTACGCGCGGCGACTCCGGATCGGGGACCGTTGACGAACGAACTCTGCCAGCCGTCCGTGCCGTGTACTCCGGGAGCTTGCCGCTACCCTCTGCTGACCGGATCCCCAACCTGACCATGGACCAATCCCTTCAGTGGGCCTTGGTCCATCGCACGACGTACTTCGGCTGGGACGGCCATCCGTCGCTTCCCCCGCCACTGCGCGCCACCCATTTCATCCTCACGCCGCTCGGGGCCTGTACTGACCTGCGGGGCCACTGGGCCCCCGATGACCTGATCGGTGTGACCGACTGGCACCACGTCGTGTCGCTCGGACATGACCAAGAAGTGCACGCGGACGTGGCGGGCCGGCTGTTCCCGTTCGGCCATCGGGCAGCGGTGCACCTGCTCGTCAAGCGGGAGCCGCAGCCTCCTAGGTCGACTACAGGCACGGAGATGCTGCTGCGCCGTGGAAGCCTCCGAGTGCTCGAGCCAGAGCGGGACTTCGATCGGCTTCTGACGGCGTCGGGGGCGGGGACGGCCGGTGCCAACGGCCGGCTGCCGCTTCGCCGGGTGACGGTCACCGACACCGTAGTCACCATCGACCCCGCAGGCTCCGAGAGCAGCGCCTTCGTCCCCCAGGTAGGCGGCCAGGCCTTCCTGTTTCACTGCATCGCTCAGGACTGGAACGGACGACCGGTCGACTTGGCGATGCCCATGGTGTTCATACCCGACGGTGTCCCCTGGAACCAGGTTCTGCGGTTCCGGGAGCCCGCAGCACCAGTCCCATTGAGGGGTCAGCGCATAGCCCTGGCGGCGAAACAGGGATCCGGGGCGGCCAATCCGAGCCGTGACGGAAGCACCGACCTGGCTGTCGACCAATTGTTGTTCACCGCCTCGGACGCAGGCGCCACAGGTGACCTCCCGTTCCTGCCGTACGTGACGAAGGCATGGGTGCATCTGCCGGCTGTGGACCATCTGCTGGGAGAGACCAACGCGGTGGCCGTCACACTGACTGATCCTGCTGCCACACCGGGCCAGGTGTTCGCGAGGCTGGCCGACGGCGCCCTCCCGCTTGGGATTCCGCCAGCCCTGGCCGGTGGCCTGGTTGCCCCCACACTGGCCGTCGGCGAGCTGTCCCGTACCCACGGACTCGTTCCGCCCGTGCTCGGTGACCTCGGCGCCGCGCGGTTCGACCCCCGGAAACTATTCGACGGCCACAGCGCCGTGTTGCTCGGCGTCATCAACCTGGTCGACATCATCGCCAGCAGGGCCGACGACGGTCAGGTGCCCGTGCTCAAGTATGCGGACGACGGTACTCGCGGAACGGTCTCCTTCCGCTGGGAACCCACTTTGAAGACCGGAACCAGCAGCACGCTGCAGCTCAGAACCACGAAAGCCCTCACCATAACGGCGCAGATGAGCACCCGTCTGCCACAGTCCACCACCAGGGCCGCAGACCCAGTGACCCGGGTCGAGGGAGTCCTGAGTGACTTCGTGCTGTCCTTCACCGGGATGGTGGACGTCACGTTCAAGGAGTTGCGCTTCGCCTCGCAGACGGGTTGCAAGACCTCACTGCAGCCTGCTGGTGTCGGGCTCGAATTCCAGGGCGCGCTGCAGTTCCTCAATGAGCTGGCGAACATCCTTCCCCCCGGCCTCTTCAGCGGCCCAGTCGCTGTAGCCGTGAGCCCGCAAGGCGCCACCGTCTCCAGCACTCTGGGGCTGCCGAACGCAGCCGTCGGCGTGTTCAGCATCGAGAACATCGCACTGTCCACGCACATTAGCCTGCCGTTCACGCCCCAGGTTCCAGCCTCGGTTCGGCTGGACTTCTGCCGCCCCGACCGACCCTTCCTCGTCACCGTGGCCATGATCGGTGGTGGTGGCTACTGCTCCATCGAAGCCACCACCGCAGGCCTGCGGACGGTCACGATCGAGGCTGCGGTCGAGATCGGCGGCAACATCTCGGTCGACCTCTGGGCGGTGCAGGCCAACGTTCACGTAATGGGCGGCTTCTACTTCCATATCCAGGACAGCTACGTCAACTGCTCTGCCTTCCTGCGCATCGGAGGGTCGATCGAGCTGTTGGGCATCGCCGGCGTGTCCGTCGAGATGTACCTGGCCCTCTCCTACGACGGCAGCTCCAGTTTTTACGGAGCGACAATGGTGACGGTCTCGGTGCACCTGCTGATGTTCACCACTGACGTCACCCTCAAGGCCGAACGGCGCTTTCCTATACCGCCGCGGCTGCGGCCCTCCGCAGCCCTGGGCCCGGCCGGCTTGGAAACCCGGGAGACTGCGCACCCCCCGAAGCCGTGCGCCTTCGTGGACCTCATAAGCCCCCAGGACTGGGCCCAGTACTGCAACGCGTTCGCGTGACCCGCGGCCGCTCCCGTCAGGAATCCCTTCCACCGGGAGAATCCGTCAAAGGAAACGTCATGCTGCATCAAGAAGCCACCTGGACCGCCCTGCCCAACGGTGTCACAGGGACGGGACCCGGACGACGCCTTCGCCTGTCGGTCTTCGTCTCGCCCCGCGTCACCTCCGACCAACCCAGCGCCAGCCTCGATAAGGACTTCCTCGACTGGCCCGCCTGTGTTCAGCCCGCGCGCATCTCGTTCAACGTCCAAGTCTCGCACGCCCAGCCCGTGACGGCCGCCATCGTCAGCCCGCCAGCCCAGTCGAGTCTGTGGAAGGCGCTGTTCGGGGCCTCGACCCCGATCTCCGGTGCCGGCACGGACCACACCGTCACCGGACGGTCCGTCTACAGCACATACCCCATCGCCGAGCTCCGGGACAGCATCAGCCGCGGCTACGGAAAGCTCGCAGCCGACCACTCGGCCCTCCTTCTCGACAACACCCGGCTACGTTCGGCGTTTCCAGAGCTCCTGTCGGCGCTTGGGCCGGACGGTGAGAGGGCGCGGACTGACCACATGGGGGAGTGGAACATGTCGGACACTGGTGGGGACGCCTCCGACCGGCTCATACGGCGGCGCGCGGCCGCAGCGTCCCAGCTCCTACGGCCCCATGCGGACACCGAACTCTCCAGGCGGATCGCAGAGGCGACCACACTGGCCGACCGCCTGGCGGCGGCCGAACCCGGCACCCCGGTGCCAGTAGTCGCCGCCGACGGTGGGGCAGCAGGGGCGTACGCCAGTCTGCTCGCCTTCCATATGGGGTTGGCGCGCCCGTTGAGCGGCTCGGACGCTACCCCACCCGGTCCCGTCGACTTCCACTCGGCGCTGACCTTCCTGGGCGAGTACCCGCAGGTGCTGCGCTGGCTGGGCCTGGTCATCGATCTGGAGGTGCCCGTCACTTCGCTGCCGCAGACGCCCGCCGCAGGCCCGATTCCCCTGCTGAAGGTCACCCCGACCTTCACCCCGCCCAAGAGCATCACCTCGCACAGTCCTTGGACCGCCTACCGATGGGACGGCCGGTTCTTCGAGGCGGCCTCCAAGCCACCGGACACCTCGACCCCGGCCCCCCAGATCGTGCACGGCCTGCTCGACCTTGGCCGCGACGGACTGTTCCAGGCCGTCGACACCGATATCGATGGATCAGCCCTCAAAATCCTCCACATCCTGGCAGGGCACGCCCATGAACCGGACACGGCGGCCGACGCCGCCCTGCCCGCATTGCGCAGCAGCGGTGTCACTATCGCCCAAGCCGGCCGAGCCCAGGCACTGGTCGGCCATCTGTTGACCACAGCCGCCCGCCGTGATCGCCTGTCCCGCGACGACGACGTCGTGCTGTACGCACAGGACCTGGTCCGCGGCTACCGCTTCGACGTGCTGGAAGGCGCCTCCACCACCTGGCGTTCACTACACCAGAGGGCTGGTACCTACCAGTTCCCACCCATCAGTGGCACCGCCGTGGTGAAGACAGCCACCGATGAAGGCAGCGTCCAGCCAGCTATCACCCGAGCCCCTCTGTCCGACGGCAGCGCACCCGACCCCGCATCCCCCCTGCATATCCACGAATCCGTGGCCCATTGGCAAAACTGGAGCCTGAGCGCCCCTCGGCCCGGGAAGTGCGTGACCCCCGACGGCCCGCAGCATGTAACAAGTCTTCCCGCAGCCAATGGCCCGCCTCTGACCGTATCCTTCCAGCCTGTGGCACACACTCTGCCCCGCCTGCGCTACGGCGTCTCGTACCAGTTCAGAGCCCGCGTGGCCGACCTGGCCGGCAACGGCCCGACCCCTGCAGACGCCGACGCCGTGCTCCAAGAGTTGAGCGCCGCCCACCAGGATTTGCGGCTTCCCGGTGGCGCGAGCGGGTTCGTCCACCGCCGGCTCGAACCGATCTGCCCGCCCGTCCTGGTGCCCTGCGAGGAGTTCTGCGCGGGCGAGAGTGAAAGCGTCCTGGTGATCCGCAGCCGGACCGGCCAGACCGCGGCGCAGTACGCGGCGGCACTAAGCAAAGAACTGGCAGGCCATCCGGGAGGCGGCCCGCGCTACCGGGCAACCTGCGAGCGGCACCTGGTCCCGCCCAAAGTGGCTTTGGCAATGGCAGAGGAGCATGGGGCGCTGGACGCCGTCCTCGCGGGCCCCGGTGGCGCGCCTGCCGCATACGCCCTCGCGCGACGGGAGAAGGGCAGCATCGACGACGCTTTCATCCTTGACCCGGTCACCGGCCAGCCCGTGCCAATTCCCGACAGCCGCGACACCGATCCCGTGACCGGTGCCGTGACGCAGCGACACAGCGTAGTGATCGTGACCACTGGCACGACCGAGGCAGGCCCGTGCGGATACGCCGTGCACCATGAACCACAGCTCCAGGTCCCCTACCTCTCGGACCCCGCCGCCTGCGGTGTCGCTCTGCACGGCCTGCCAGGACTGCCAACGGGTGGCAACACAGCCGGCACGATAGATCCGCAGGGCAGACTGGTGTTCGCCCCATCGCCGCTCACGCCCGACACCCTGGCCAAAATCGGCGGTTCCACCGTCCACATTCCCTTCGGGAACAACTGGCCCCAGCGGACGCCGCTGCGTCTGAGAGTCGCGGACGCTCCCACAGGATCGGCCAGCCCTCCGCCCCCGAGCTGGGACACAGCGAACCGGGTGTTGACCGTCTACCTGGCTCCCGCCCAGCAAGCCGTCGTCACCCTGAGCTCCTTCCTCTCCACAAAGAAAGACCAGGCCCCACTGCTGGACTTCGCGCTGTGGCGCTGGATCCTCGACGCCAGCGGGGGAAACCCGGGCCAGGAAGCGATCACCATGGCGCTTCAAGGCGGGCACCGCATGCTCACCCCTCTTCATACCGTCAGACTCGTGCACGCCGTAGAAGCCCCGCTCGCTGCGCCCGCCCTGGAATTGCGGGTACTGCGCGCGCCCGGAGCGCCGTTCGCCTACCTGGGCGGCACCGTGAAGGTGAACGGAGCGAGCACTGCCAAGATCGACCTGATGGCCACGTGGACGGAATACACCGACGACGGGGCCCAAAGCCGACCGCCACAGCAGTGCACCCGGCAGGTGCTGGAGGTGCCCGTCCCCCTGCCGGGAGAGCCAGCCGCGCCTCCCGATGCCTCCGGTGCCGTCCCCGTCGCCGTATACACACCGCCCCCCGCCGACACCATCACATTCCAGGCCCCCGCCACCGCAGACCCGCCACCAGCGCGGAAGTACACGGCGCGGCACGAGTTCGGCGACACACGCCATCGCAAGGTCACCTACCGGGCGACGGCGACGAGCCGCTTCCGCGAGTGCTTCCCCGAACACATCGCCGCCGACCCGACGAGATTGAGCCTCGCGGGCAACACCGTCACCGTAGATGTGCTCAGCTCTGAGCGGCCCGCGACCCCGGAAGTCGTATCAGTCCTGCCCGCCTTCCGCTGGTTCCGGTCGACCGACGCGAACGGCACCCGGCACAGTGTCCGGCACGGTGCCATCCGCGTCTACCTTGACCGCCCGTGGTATTCCTCGGGGGAGGGCGAACTCCTCGGCGTCGTCACCGCCGACTCCGGATCGGCCTCGTCCAGCCTGCCAGCGGGCTTCATCACGCACTGGGGCACCAACCCCGTCTTCGGCGCTCCCGGTCCCACCGCCACGCCCCAGCCGTCGGTCTTTCCCGGCACCGTAACGGGGGTGCATCTTATGACGGCTGAGTTTCCAGGCGGCCCGCCGGTCGCGGTGGCGGGACACCGCGTCGGCTTCGACGCCAAACGGCAGCTGTGGTACTGCGACATCGACACCAGCCCGGCCCTCGACGACAGCTACTTCCCATTTGTTCGTCTGGCACTGGCCCGCTACCAGCCGTCCTCCCTGCCCGGCAGGGAGCTCTCCCGCGTCGTTCATACCGCGTACGTGCGCACTGCACCGCGGCGAACCGTGACCCTCAAGCCGGTGCAGGACACCCCCCACACATACGACCTGCTGGTGGAGGGCCCCTCCTACGTGAGCACGGAGTGGAAGGCGGACCTCAAGGAGAATTACTCCTGGACACATCTGCCCGGGAAGGCCCTCCCTCGTGCCTCGGTCGACGTCGTTCTCGACACCCGCATACCGGGCCTCGACGACGACCTAGGCTGGACGGAAAACTCGTCGGTGCCGCCCGCTGCGGCGGTGATCATGGGCGTCGGTCCCGCGCCAGCCTCTGGCACACCCCTGTGGCGCGGCCGGTTCACGCTCCCGCCCAGTGCCGTGCCGGGGCAGACCAGGATCAGGATCGAGGAGCACGAGTTCTTCACCCAACACACGGTTAATACGACGATCCCCGGGGATCCTTCCGACTTCCCTGGCGTGCCCCCCGGTCATGTTCCCCGGCAGCCGTACGCCTACGAGTACCCCGGTGAGCGGACGGTGTTCGCCGAGACGATCGTCCTGTGACCGGCAGGCGCACGATGGCGAAACCCGTTCAGCCCTCGTGTGCAACCCCAAGGTAGGTGTCGAAGACCTGCGCAGCGCATGATCATGCGCGCGGAGACACCTGGCTGGACAAGCTGTCCGGACGGCGTGCACGAACGGGCGCGCCGGATGGCCGAGCAGGCCATCGAAAGGTTTCAGGCGCTACTAGTCGCTGATGAACCAGAGGTAGCTGCCTGGTTTGGCCACGTAGGCCGTCAGCGTCTCGGCGAGTTCGAGCAGGGCGGCTTTCTGGAAAGGGCTGGCGCACTGCCGTACGAGGGTGGTCACCTCCGGGAGGGCGGCCTGCGCGTCCTGGTCGGTGAAGCGGGTGTCCCGGTAGGGGTCGATCTGGGCGAGCCGGCCCTGGGTCACCTCCTCCAGGGCCAGCGCGAGCGTCTCCCCGTGTTTGTGGGAGGTCCGGATCACGGTCTCCCGCTGCCGCCCCTTCCCTCGCGCTGCCGTCTGCTTGACGCGCAGCTCCAGCTCTATGCCCATGGCACCTCCAAGGTGAGTACCGGTACTCATCACAAGCCCCCGGTCAATGACGAGACTTGCGGCACACGTCGACACGGAAGGCCAGGGCGTCCATGTTCCAGCATTGCCGCACCTCAGTCGTACTCCTCGCCCTCGCGGGCGGATTCGCGGCATCCCTGCTGACCGGCTGCGCCGGGTGGGGGAAGGAGCGGGTCTGCCTGCCCGGCGAAGACCCGGTGCTCGCCGTGAACGACGCGGGTGGCGACTGTGTGCCCGAGGGGGAGGAGCCTGGTCCGGGGTGGGTGCGGTATCCCCGGGGCAAGGTGCCGGTGTATGTGGGGGACGAGTGGGACCGGTACTGGTCCGACAGGACTCTCGACGAGAAGGGCCGAGTCGTACCGCAACCGCGGTGATCCCCCCGGTTAGCCTCCGGTCTTCGGGTCCGGCATGCAGCCAGGAGCCGATCTTCACCCCGGCCAGGAGGGTGTCGCGGGTGAGGGCGGCGGAGTCGGCACCGGTGGCGAGGTGGGCGCGCAGCAGGTGGGACCTGCGGTGCCAGTCTGCACCGTGCAGGAGACGTCAGTCGGCGGCGAGGGCGGTGAGAGCGTTAGCGCGGGCGGCATCGGCTGTGTTCTTGGTGGCGAGGTGGCGAGGTGGCGCTGCGCGGCGAGCCGGGCCCAGACGGGGGGTGGCGGCGGGGGCAGCGAGGTGACCGTGACCGTGGCCGCAGGGAGTCGGCAGCAGCGGCCCGGCGGGCGCGCCAGGCGGCGTCGTGCTTGTCCCAGATCATGCCCAGCGCGTCGGGCTCAGCAATCCGGTTGGGCCGAGGCGGCCGGCTTTCGCGGCGTCGCGCATGGTGGTGATGAAGGTGCCGAGGCGGTGGCCGGTGGGGTCGGTGTAATCGGCGGGGGCAGCGAGGTGGCCGTACTGGTCGCGGTAGGAGCGGGCGGCAGCGAGCACGAGGCGGCGGGAGCGGGAGACGGCCGGGTCGCGGGGGTCGAAGGAGGCCAGGTCCATGGTGCGGGCGATGCGTTCGGGGTGGGCGGTGAAGTCGAAGTGCCAGCGGCGCTCGATGACGTCGCTGGTCTCGCGTGGGAGGTGGTTGGCCTTGTCGGGGAGGCGTTCGAGGATGCGGTGGTCGTGGCTGGCCAGCGCGCAGGCGATCGCCCACACCGGCTCATACGCGGTGCCCAGGACGAGCGGCCCGGTCTGCTGGCTCATCACAAAGGGCTGTGGTTCATCCGGATCGAGGCCTTCGACAACACTGACGCCGCGTCACGGCCACCGAACTGCTGAGGTTCGGGCACTCCTGCGCCGCCGTCCACGCCAACCACGCCGTCCGCCCCTTCCCAGCCCACCCCGCTGGCCGGTACCTGCTCACCCTCACACCGAAGGCCTACGCGGGCACCGGCGTCCAAGCCGTCCGCCCCGACCAGTAACCGCCAGCCGCCCGGCCGCAGGAGACGGCCATGTACGCTGCCCCGGCCCGACCCTGGGGAGGCGGGATCGGACACCCCAGTCGCCGGGAGCGTGTCCTGGGGTTCCTGTTCGTGCGGTGCCAGCGGCCAAGAGACGTGTGCGGCGGCCATCGGGCCCCCGGCCGATCTGGCGGGTGACGGCGTCGACCGTGCTCTGCCTGTAGGCGGTGCGGATGCCGGACAGGGACATGCCGCTGGCCTCAGCGAAGGATGGCCGAGCTGACTCGGTCGCAGGCGGCCAGAACGGAGCAGGCCGCGCCGGACCGGAATGCGGTGGGCGGTGGAAGCGGCGATGTCGGTGCGGGCGGCCAGCCGCACGGCCCGATCGTCGGCTCGGTCAGGCGGTCAGCGCCGCGAGCTCCGCGTTGGCGCGCTCGGTGACCAGGGCGAGGACGCGGCCGGCGGCGGCCAGGTCCCCGGCGGGCATCCCGCCCCAGATGCGGGCGGTGATGGGGCCGGTCTCCTCGCCGACGGCGGTGATCAGCTCGCGCCCTGCATCCGTGGGGCGAAGGTGCGCGCCGTCCGCGAGGAGCAGCTGCTTGGCCAGCAGTTCGTCGAGGGTGGCGCGGATTTCGGCCGGACCGGTCTTGAGGGAGCCCCGGACCTGGGTGACGAGATCGTCCGATGTCTGCGGGGCGTCGGCGGTGACGGCGGCGCGCAGGGTGACCTGCTGCTGGAACGTGATGCCGTGCCGGGCCAGGACGTGCTCCAGGACGCCGCGGGCGGCGTAGTGGGCCAGGCCAAGGGCGCGGGCGTCGGCGACGGGTGCAGTGGCGGTGGATGCAGTGGCGGTCATGGTGTTGTCCCTTGAGTGCTCTCGTCGTTCGGTACGGATGGAGTGAGTGGCGCGTTGAGCAGAGTCGTCAGCTCGTCGGTGAACGCGCGCGTCCGCGGGGCGTCGAGGCCACCGAGTGGCTCCAGCAACTGCTGAAGCAGTTCCTGGACCACCGCGATGGCCTGACGCGTGACGGCCTGCCCCTGCTCGGTGAGGGCGAGCTGTACGGCGCGGGGATCGCGGGGATCCCGGGTGCGCTCGATCCGGCCGGCCGACTCCAAGGCGCGCGCCAGCTTCGAGACGTACAGCGCCTCCAGGCCGGTGTGGTCGGCGAGTCGGCGCTGACTGGGCCGCTCGCCGGCGCGCTGCATGCTGTGCAGCGACGCGACCAGTGAGTACTGCGCGTGGGTGAGGCCCAGCGGGGCCACTGCACGATCGACCGCGGCGCGCCACTTGTTGGCGAGCCGCCATACCAGGAAGCCGGGCGTGGGGCCGGGCGAACCGTTGCTCATGACGTATAGATTACATGGCTACTATGTCCATGGCTATTATTTCCTGGCTGGACTTCACCGCCAATGCTCGACCAGTCCGCTCAGAACACTGGCACCCACCCCAAGCAGGCCCTCGTCGACGCCGGATACTGCTGCGAGAGACCGGTCCGGATCACCGGCCCTCTCGGGCCGCTTCCCTGGCCTGCAGACACAGGCCAGACGACCGCAACCAGCCTCGGCGGCCACGATCACCAGGTCAGTGGCCGGTTATCGAGACGCGCCCCTAGCCACCCGCGTGCAGGAGCCGCGAAGCCCCGTGGCGGTCTTCGGCTACGCGTACGAGCAGGGCCCGGCCCTCCGACCCTGTCGGGGCCGGGTTCGTGCCGTATGCCGGCCCCGGTCGGCTGGTCTTCCCCGAAATCTCCTCCCCGGTGATCTGGGAGCAGCAGAATCGGGGCGTCGGCGCAGCCGCGGTACGGGAGGGCAAGGGCTCATGGGGATGCAGGACGGCTGAACGTTCCTCAACCCCACCCCATCCGGCTCCGCCTCCGTCGACCACGCCCATCAGGTCAGTGCCTTGAGAAGAGGAGTCTGCGGCAAAGGCCGCCGTCGGCAACACCGGCTGCCGCAGTCAGGGCGAGCTGCCTGGGATGTGCGTAGAAGTAGCGCACCCGGAACTCCATCAGTGCGTCGAGTGCGCGAAGTAGTCCCGCCCAGTCAGGTTGCTCCTCGACCTCGGCCTCCGCCTCCGCGCGAATCCGCCGGCTCGCGAGCTCGGCCAGATGGACGCACATGTCCGCCTTATCGTCGAAGCAGGTCCACAGACTGCCCGACGCGCCGGAAGCTCACGGAGCCGTGATCACTCGCGCCAAAGCAGCTCCCGGCCGAAGTCGCTCCGCCGCCCGCGTCGTCGCGCGCAGACCGCATGTTGCCCCGGCTGGCCAGAAACCTAAGATCAGACCACCACTACGAAGGGGGCGGTTGATGGACAGCCGAGCATGGAAGCGGGCGTTGATTTTGGTCCCGGTGGCGCTGTCGGTCTCCGCATGCATGGGATGGGGCGGCTATCCGCCTGCGAAGAATGTCCACAACTCTCAGCTCATAGGCACCTGGCGCACCCGGGACTGCGACACCACGTTGGTCCTGAAGCCGGACGGATCGGCGTCCGCCACCGGCATTCCTGCCGACACGGACCTCAACGGCAAGATCACGCGGAGGCTCAGCGGGGATGGCACCTGGGAGATCTACAAGTCTGGTGCCGAGCAAGAACTCGATGTGACCGTAGGGGACGAAGAGACCCCGTTCGATCTGTACCGGGACAAGGGGCGCTTGGTGGTGGGTCTGACCGTAGGGGACCCCGACAGTATGAACTGGTGCATCCTTACCCTTAGTGTTTGATCCCTGGGTGTGGGGTCGCGCAGGAGATGGTGGCCTCGCCGGTGAGGCGGCGGGCCATCAGGTCGGTCATGGCGAGGTGGAGCATGGCTTCGGAGCGGGCGGGCAGGGTCTCGTAGTCGCGGGCCAGGCGGCGGTGGAACATCAGCCACCCGTAGGTCCGCTCCACGGTCCAGCGCTTGGGCAGTGGCGTGAACCCCCTGGCCCCCGGGGGGTTGGACGATTTCCATGCCGATACCGAGCTGGGCGGCGTGCTCGACGAGGTGCTGGCGGTAGCCGCCGTCGACCCAGACCTTGGGGATGGTGGGGTGAGCGGCCACGACCTGGTCGACCAGGTGAGTCCCAGCTGCGGAGTCCTGCACACTCGCGGCCGTGCCATCACCGCGGGAGACCCACCCTCACCGCTCCGAAGCCATGATCTGCGTCGCAATGATCGACCTCATAAGCCGCAGGCTGACACGAGAAGGGAAGACGCGGCGCCCTCAACCGGCCCGCTCCACCGCACTGACCGCACCGATGCCCACCACTCCCGCGCCGCCGGCCGCATCGATGCGCACAACCGCACCGAGTGGATGCGCACCGGCAGGCGGTGGTGCGCATCGTGGTGCGCAGGGGATGTGCGATGCGCACCGGGTGGGGGTGCGCACCACCGCACCAGGTGCACACCCACCCCGGCGCGGTGGTGCGGCTAACGGTGCAGAGCCACCACGGTGTTCACCACCACACGGGCCCGCGCCACGTGCTCATCGCGCAGCGCCTGCAGAGCCTGGGCGACGTCCTTCGGCTCGTCGGCGAGGACCTGGTCGACGAAGTGGGCGATGCTCGGACCCGGCGAATGCACCCTGCAGACGGGCGAGTTGGTCAGGGCGCGGGAGTGCTTCGAGCGGGCCGCGGAGCGGCTGGCCGGGCAGTCCCTGCCGGTGCGCGTGCCCGCCGTGCGCGGCCGGGCGGTCTCCCACTACCTCGCCGGTGAACTCCGCTACGCGGTCTACATCCTTGAGTCCGCCATCGACGAACTGAACCGCGGCGGCCTGCCCGACCCCGACGCGCTGCTCCTCCTCTACGCCAGCGTCATCGGCCCTACATGGACATGGGCACGCACGCCCGCGCCGCCCAGGCCGCCGAGTTCGCCCTCGCGCTCGCCCCGCGTGCCGCCGAACCCGCGCTGATCGCCCGGATGCACCGCTCGGTAGCCCGCACTGCTCGCCGAGGGCCGGGTCGCCGAGGCCGACGCCTCCCTCGCCAAGGCGGCCGAGCTGTACCGCCAGCTACAGCTGCGTACCGAGCTGGCCAACTGCCACTGGATGCGCGGCTACGTCTACGCCCAGCACGGCGAACTGGACCTCGCGGAAATCGAGTTGAGCAGGCCCTGGCGATGCTCTCGGAGTCCCGAGCCGCCCTCTACCGCAGCCAGGCGGCCGTGGAACTGGCCGATGTCCTGCACCGCCGGGGCAAGTCCGAGGAGGCCGCGGAAGTCCTCTGCGGCGTCCTCGGCGACTTCTCCTCCGAGCGCGGCGCCGTGCACGCCGCCGCGGCCCACCGCCTGCTCGGCATCATCGCCGAGGACACCCGGGACACCCAGGCCGCCGAGGAGCACTGCGTCCGCGCCCTCAGCCTGCTGGAACGCGCCGGTGCCGCGGGCGACCTCGCCGATCTCTGCCGCCTCCTGGGCGACCTCCTGTGCCGCACGGGCCGCGTGGAGGCCGCCCTGGACGCCTACCGCACCGGCCTGGGCCACCGCACCGCCCCCGGCACGACCACCCTGGGACCGGCCCCGGCCCAGCCCCCGCTGTGAGCGGTCAGCCCCAGCCGGGCACCGGCGGCTGCGGCCACGGCGGCGGGGCGGGCAGCGGACGGTCCGAGCGGACGACGGCGTCCGGGCCGCGGCCGGTGAGCCAGGCGAGGAGCGCGTGGCCGGGGCCGGCGGCGGTGGGTCCGGCGTCGGCGAGGGTCCAGGAGCGGCCGAGGTCGGTCGCCTCGATACGGGCGACGGGAAAGGACCGTGCGGTCAGGGCGGCGATCGTCTCGTCGAGGGTCCGGGTGACGTAGCCGGCGGGCCAGTCGGCGGCGGTGTGGCCGAGGTTCAGGTCGACGTGGTGGGTCTCGAGTTCGCGGTGGGCCCGGTGCAGGGTGTACCAGGCGGGGTGCCGCCAGCCCGCGAGGGCGGTGACCGGCGTGGCCCAGCGGTCGCCGGGCATGGCCGCCGCCGTGTCGAACAGCCGGTCCAGGCTGCGGTGCAGATCGGTGACGAGGTACGCGGCGTCGCGCCCCGCGCCCTCGCGCAGCGCCCGGTCCAGGGCGGCGGCGTCGGCCCGCGGCCCGGGCTCGGTGCCGGTGCGGGCCAGGGTCAGCAGCCACCGGTAGGCGTCGGCGCTGCGGGCGAGGTGGGTGAGGACGTGACCGCGGCTCCAGCCGGGAAGCGCGGACGGCTCGCGGGCCTGCGGATCGGTCAGCCCGTCGAGGCCGGCGCGGAGGCGATGGGCGGAGTTGCGTACGTCGTCGAGGAGTTGGGCGATGTCGGCGCGGTCGAGTTCGGGCGTGTCGGTCACGGCCCGGCACTCTACGGCGTGCTGCTCGACTCACGCGGCGTGCCGCTTCCCGGTCTTCACGGGCTTCGGCCCGGCAGCGGGCCGACGGCCGCGATGCCCTCGCTGATCGCCCGCTCGCCGACGTTGCCGAAGCCGAGGACGAGCTGTGCGGGCGCGGTGGCGGGCGAGGCGCGGCAGGCGCTCATGCCGTACAGGCCGACGGAACGGGCGCGGGCGGCGACGACGTGCTGTTCGTCGGCGCCGTTGGGCAGGTGGGCGACGGCGTGGAAGCCGGCGGCGAGGCCGGTGACCGGCTGCCCAGGGGCGTGTTCGGCGAGCGCGCCGGGCAGGGCGGTGCGGCGGGCCGCGTAGCGGGCGCGCATACGGCGCAGATGGCGGTCGAAGCGCCCGACTCGATCAGCCCGGCCAGGGCGAGCTGGTTCCAGCGTGGGGGTGCCGCGGTCGCTGCGGTGCTTGTGCCAGGTGAGCGGTCCGGCCAGGTCGGGCGGGCAGAGGGTCCAGCCGATGCGCAGGGCGGGGGCGAGGGACTTGCTGACGGTGCCCAGGGAGACGACCTGGTCGGGGGCCAGGCCCTGGAGCGCGCCGACGGGTTCCCGGTCGTAGCGGAACTCGGCGTCGTAGTCGTCCTCGATGAGGATCGCGTCGCGGTCCCTGGCCCACCCCACCAGGGCCAGCCGGCGCTCCGGGGCGAGGACGACGCCGGTCGGCCACTGGTGGGCGGGGGTGAGGACGACCGCGCGGGCGTCGGTTGCGGTCAGCGCGCGTACGTCGATGCCGTGCTCGTCGACCGGCACGGGAACCGCCCGCAGACCCGCCGCACCACGAATGCTGTCACGTTCGCCTTCTCGCCGATCGCGCTCGGGGTGCCGAGCGCTCCGGCAATCCGGTCGGCCGCCGCGCCGGAGATCGGCGGGGACGGCATCGCGGCCCGGATGGCGTCGCGGCGTCCAGCGCCTCCACGGCGGCCCGGGAGGGCGACGAGTCCGGGTCGGGCATCGGCTGCGCCGCCGTGCCGCTCGCGTGCAATGCCCACCTTTACCGGCCTGATGCATCGGTTCGGCCTCATCTCCCGGCTGTGGCTGAGTCGCGGGCGGTGCGGGCGATGATGATCCCGCTCGCCACGGCGGCGCGCCAAACGTCTCCCGGGTAGTTGATCTTGCTCCGCCTGTCCGGCTCGGCGTGGAAAGAGCGCGACATCGTCCTCGCCCAAGACGTCTCCGGCGACAAGGTGGCCGATCTCGTCTACCGCAGCGACGCCTCGGGCAGGCTGCTGCCGCGCAAGGCAATCGCCGCTTCCGGTGGCGGTACCGACCTCACCTCGCTGGTATCGGCCGCGAACTCCTCCGGCGGCACCGACATTTACTGGACTGGCACCGGCTGGCTCACCGCCGCCATACCGCACGTCCTTGGCGCCCCGGACGCCAACGGCGACGGCAATCCCCGACGTGTGGACGGTCCGCTCCGACGGCACGGTCCGCTTCTACGCCGGCGGCCAGGACGCCATGACCGGCTCGGGGACCGAGATTATCGGGCCAAGCTCCTGGTGGAAGACCCGCATCGCCGTCGGCTGAGTGCTCCCGCACCACCGCTCAGGGCCCCGTTCTCCGATCTTGCCCGGGAAAGCGGGGCCCTTTTCGATGCCAGCCAGGCGGCCCAGCAGATCAGCCTGGTACGCAAGGCCCGGCACGTCACCGAACAGGCTATGGACCGCATCCTGGAGTCCAGAAGGCCGAACAGGCACCTTACTCGCCTACAGCTCGCACCCCTGCCCGGCGGTGTTCCTCGCCCGGAACGGAGATCGCGGCGGTACTGCAGATCCTCCGGGAGCTGGTCGACGCAAACGTGTCAGCCCTCAATCTTCATGCGATACACCGAGGTCATCGCGCATAGCGGTTCTCATAGCTCGGAGCATCTCCCAGACCTCGTACTGAGCCTGTGCCGCGGTCTCCATCGTTTCGCCTGGTTCGGGGGCACCGCGTTCGAGGCGTTTGACCTGGCCGTAGACCTTGTTCAGGGCTTGGTTGACGACACTCGCTCGCCTGAGTACTTCTTCTGGGGCGATCATCTGTGCTTCGGAATATCGATCGCGATGCGCGTTCTTCGCCCCCTCGAGTGCGTCACTGTCGGCCTCCTCCACGCCGCGTTCCCTCATGACGTGCAGGTGGCGGTTGAGTGCGGTGGTGAACTGCCGAGCATCCCGGTTGAGTTCCACGTAGCAGGTGCGCCGCAGAGAACGGTTCTCGCGGACCTCCTCATGGTCTCGAACGAGCTCTATTTCCAGGCGCTTCGCTCGTTCTGAGCCGCGCTGGGTGAGTAGCGCTCCTCCCAGGGTTCCTGCGACGCCTGCCACAGCGATGATCACTGAGCTGAGATCCACCGACGTACCCCGTGAAATCCATCGGCCCCGTGCCCGCTGCACATGGCCCAGGCCGTCAAGTTTGCCGCTCCTTGGTGCGACGGGGTTTGGTGCCCTTCTTGTGGTGGGGCGGGGCGGCTGTATGCCTCGCCGGTGGCGACGGCTCTGCCCACGTCATGACGGGTGGCCGGGCGGCGGTTCTTCGAACCCGGCGGTCGGCCAGGCCCGGGACGAGACGGTTCAGGTGCACTGGCCGGGGAGCCGGTCTGCGTGTGGCGCCCAGTACGAGGATGCGCACCCGGCGATCGTTGCCTGGACGCAGAGTAAGGCGGCGGACCGTGGCACGAACGAGCTGTAGCTGAGCGACCTCCAGGCCATGTTGGCGAGCTGACCGCGTCGGCGGGGCGGCTAGGCGGTTTCGTTCGGATCATCGTGCGTACGTGCGGGTGCTCCGCTACCCGAGCGGAGACTGATTGCTCAACCCCCGGCCAACAGGGTCGGCCTGGTCTCTCCACTGGGAGTGCGAAATGCTGGCTCTTGCTGGCAGAGCTGGAGGTGGGGATGTTCAAGCAGTGGCGCTGGCGCTGGCGCGGTCGGTTACGGACGATCAGCTTCTCGTTCTTCGGGCAGAGCGCCAGCGTGGAGTTCAGCCAGAGTGAGCGCGAGCGGGCAAGATCGATCCTGCTCCGCTTGGAGGACCACCGGGTGCTCCATGCGCCTTATGATCTCGAAGAGGAAAATGGGTCCTGGGGATCCATCGAGGCGCTGCGTACCTATCTGAACGAACAGGTCGAGCGGTGCGAGTCCGAGGAACTGCGGGAGCAAGTACGCGCGATGCGCGCCGCTGTGAGGCAGTGGCTGACCGATGTGGAGTCAGCACGCAGATTGACCGACAGAACATTCCCGGATGTCCCGCCTAACGGTCGGGATCCGATCCGGTGGGCCAGGGATCGGGATCGGGTCCAATGGGCGTATGGGCTTCAGGCGCTGGGTATGCTGCGCGGCCGGGTTGGAGTTGCTATCGCTGAGATCGGCCGGAAGTTCGACATCCCGATCGACGGTGACCTCGCCCACGTCACGCCGCCTGACGTAGACGATTCGGAGCGGGGAGCCAGGCTGTCGCCGTTGTACTTCGACGAGGCGTAGCTGTGCTAGGGAGAGCGAGCTGGGCCAGGCCCCGCTTGCCCGCTGCCCCTTGCGCCATCTCTGTCTGGATCATCGTGCGACCAGAAGAAGATCCCCGCGGTGTGGAGTCCAGCCAGGTATATCGTCGCGGTCTTCTCGTAGCGGGTGGCGATGCCTCGCCACTGTTTGAGGCGGTTGATGCACCGCTCAACGGTGTTGCGCTGCTTGTAGGCCGCACGGTCGAAGGCAGGGGTCTGCCGACCCGACTGCCCCGCGGCAGCCGGTGGCCTTGCTGGTCCGCCGGGACGCGGGTGCCTCGTTGGCGCAGGTGTTTGCGGATGGCGCGTGACGGATACGCCTTGTCGGCGAGGACCACGTCCGGTCTGGTGCGGGGCCGTCCACGGGGCCGGGCAACGCGTAGGCGAGCCATCACCTCGGCGAAAGCGGGCGCGTCCCCGGCCTGTACGGCGGTGAGGACGAAGGCCAGGGGCCGGCAGCAAGGTGGATCTGCGGGGTGAGTTGAGATAAGGGGGCGCGATGCCGTGGACCCTTTCCTCGATGTCGGCATTCCCGCCTCGCTCGTGGAACCGTACGCGCCCGTTGGCAGGACACGCTGGACACGGGTCCGCTGACGCCGCCGCCGTCGCCGGATCGGTGGTGACGAGCACGACGAAGAGCCGCCCGTCCGCCTCGACGCAGGCGGCGCAGGTCACGGGGGACGCCATCGCGCAGCCCCAGGTACGCGAACACTGCGTTCTTCCACAGCGCGGACCCGGCGAGTGCGTCCCGCCCGTCCTCCAGCGGGAACCCGTAGGCGCGCGAGTTGATGTCCGCGTACGCCCCCAGCAGTTCGTCGTCGTCCACGCGCACGTCAGCTCGGGGTGGGCGGGTTCGGGTACCGGCAGCAGATCTACACGCGGTCCTGGAAGACGCAGTTCCACCCGTACGTGCCCGCGACACTGCCGTCGGCGCGCACCGCCTCCAGCGTGTAGAAGTACGTGCCACCGCGCGCAGCCTCGGTGTCGGTGTAGGCGCGCGTCTGAGCAGGGAGCAGTCCGGTGTGCAGCGGCTGGTAGGTCCGCGTGGCCGTGTCCCACCTGCTGATCCGGTAGCCCGCGACGGTGTCGCACTCGGCGGCCTTGTCACACTGCCAATTAATGGACGGCCCGTCCTCGTCCGGTCCGCCGATCACGGTGGCGTGGCCCAGGGTGCCGAGGTTCCAGTCCTGCGTCACCGCCACCGAGGGCCGCACATCCAGCTCGGTAGCCTCGACGACCGCGGCCTTCGGGTCGCTCGGGGACAGCGCGTTGTTCCAGCGGTCCCTGGCGACGACCGCGTACACGTGCGTCTCTCCGTCGGGCAGGTCGCCGCACAGGACCGCGAGCGGATCGCTCGTGCCCTCCCCACAGCCGTAACCGAGCCACTTGACCGTGCCGTCGGCCTGCCGGGTGCCGATCCAAGCCAGGTAGCGGTCGACGTCTTCCTCGGTCGACGCCGACCAGCTCAGCAACACGCCGTCGGCACGTGGGGTGGCCTTCAGACCGGTGACCGGGGCGGGCGCGACGCGATCGCCGGTGCGGACGACGACCGGGGCGGAGAGCGCCGACTCGTTCCCGGCCGGGTCCACCGCCGCGACCGCGTACGTCACGAACGCGCCCGCCGGCATGTCGACGTCGTGGCAGAGACCACCGGTGGAGGTCTCGTCGCTATCATCGCGATCGCAGGTCACGCGCGTGAGCGCGGCCGGGTCGAGGGTCTTTCCGGGCGAGCGGTAGACGTGGTAGCTCCCGCCGTTGGAGAAGTCCTCGTCGAAGCCGTCGGGCTGCTTCCAGTACACGTCGGTGTAGCCGACCTCGGCGATGGAACCGAGTGAGGTCGGGGGTTTGGGCGGGGTCCGGTCGACGCCGTCACCGGTGACGGTGGCGTACGCCGAGGGGTTGTCAAGCGCGTCGAGGGCGCGGACGCGGTAGTACCGGGTGGTGTTCACGGGCGCGTAAGTGCGGTACGACGTCGCGGCCGTGGTGCCCAGCAGTTCGAACGGGCCGGTGGCCGAGGGCGCGGCGTACACCTCGTAGGTCTTGGCGTCGGCGTTCCCGTGCCAGGTCAGGTTGGTCCACCAGGCGTCACCGACCGCCGTGAGATCGGCCGGCGCCGCCGGCCCGGTACGGTCCACGGTGACAGCGGTGACGTCGGCGCTGCCGGTGGACTCGTGGCCCGCCTTGTCGACGGCGCGGACCTCGTACAGGAAGGTCTGGCCGGTGGCGGGCGGCGCGTCGACGAAGGACGGGGAGGTGAGCGGTGACGAGCCGCTGACCTTGGCCCACTGGGTGGTGCTCAGCCGGCGGTACACGCGGTAACCGGCGAGGTCCATCTCCTTGTTCGCGCTCCAGCGCAGCGTGGTCTTGGCGGTGTCCCGGCTGTATGCCGCCGTGAGGCCGGTGGGAGCGAGCGGCTTGACCTTGTCCACGATGGCGTCGGTGCGCGGGGTGTACGTGAACCGGACCTCGGCGCGGCCGGTCCAGGCGGCGTAGTCCACGCGGATGGTGTGCTTGCCGGCCGCAACGGTCAGGTCGACGGTCTTGCCGACGGTGGTGGAGACGTTCTTCCACAGGTCGATCTTCCGCACCCCGTCCACGTAGACGCGTATGCCGTCCTGTGTGCTGCCGGAGAGCCGGAAGGGGCCGCCGGAGCCGAAGTCCCGGGTGACGGACCAGCGGACGGAGAAGTTGTCCTTGGGCAGCGTGACACCGCTCGGGTCGCCGTCCCCGTAGTTCTCGGAGACGGCGGAGTCGCAGGCGGTCAGCTTCGGTGTACCGCTGAAGGTGGTGTTGCCGAAGTACTGGGCCTTCCACAGGGGAGAGGCGCAGGTGACGGCCGCGGACGCCGGGGCGGCGGTGATCAGGCCGCCAGTGAGGGCGGCCGTCGCGGCCACCGTGGTCAGTCGGGTACGAGTCATCACAGGGAGCGCGGGCCTTCCAGAGCGACGTCCAACGGGTGACCCCAGCCGTCACCCGTCACCAGTTGACGCTGGTGGTGCATGTGTGACTCCTGTGGAGCGATCTTGGTTGCCCCCGGGTGACGCGCTTTTTCTAGTTTCGGCAGCGGCAGACGAGCGTGCGGCGGCCGTTGCGCTCGCTGCAGCGCGGCGGCTGACCTGTGTCTTCACTCCAGACCCCGGGCTCGGTGCCAGCCTCGCACCGTACGGATTGCGTGATGTGAGCGTACGGATCGCGTACATACTCCGTCCCCCGTCACGGAGCCTACGTCCAGCGCATGCCGATGGCGGAGAGCTGCTCGATCCGTTCCGGGGACAGCGTGGCGGCCCTGCTCCGTTGGTTGCTGATCCATGCACCGAGCCGGACCCGGAGTCCCTCCCGGCCCTCTTCGCTACCCCCGTTCTCCCCGCCGATCGTTTCGATGTGTTTGCGCGGGACCCGCAGGTGCCCCTCGCGTTGGTAGTACTGGGTGGCGGCGGCAAGATTGAGAGCCCATTTGTCGGCCTGGCTGCGCCGCGGCGCCGGTTTCTCCTCCTCGGTGGCGGGTTCGATCCCGAGGACCTGCTCGCACAGCCACTGCTGTACGCCTGTGAGCTTGTCCCAGCCGAGGCGGACCGAGCGTACCCACCGTCCCAGATCCTCGCCCTGGTGCACGACGACGCCCGGCTCCGTCGGCAGCTCACCGCCGGTCTGCAGGTGCTGCCGGACGAGGTGGAAGGATCTCGGCGGCCTTGCGGGCGGCGGCCCTGGCGTTCTTCAGAAACAGCCCCACCCGGTACCCCTTGTAGGTAGCGACCAGCGGCGCCAGGAGATGGCCCGCTTCCGTTGCCCACCCGCGCGCGGCCGCGAGACCTTCCTCCCATGCGACGTCGAAGTGGCTCCAGATCATGCCGAGCTTCTCCAGCTGGACAATGCGGTCGGCGTCCATGTCGCCGCGGGCGTAGACGCGCCTGGCGTCGGCGATCCATTGCCCAAGGGGGAACCCGGCGAGCGTGGCCGGCCACCCCTCGGCTTCCGCCTCCTTCTCGTGGCGTCCGGGCACGCGGTAGGTGAACGGCACGCGCAGGTCGCCGTGGAGCCGGTGGTAGAGGACGGCGGCTTCGATGCCGCGTCGCCAGTGAGCGTGTTCGGGGTTGAGGACACGCAGGTTGATGAACGCCGCAAGCTGCGCCGGATCACGGGGCGTGCTGAACTTCAGCAGTGCGCGGGCCGGCACCGAGAGCCGGTCGCTTCGGTCGCTGCCTGCTCCCTCCTCTTCCACCCCGCTGCGGCTCTGTACGCCCCTGACACGGCTTGGCGCCTGGGGCTGCGCCAGAGCCTCCACGCCCCTGGCGTCGTGTGCCCTGAGCGCTTCCAGCAGCTTGGCCAAGCCACCGAAGGCCCGCGAGGTCAGCATGTTGTCGACCGTCTCCCCGGGCCCGAGCAGGACCGGCACCACCAGCGAGGCGACCTTCCCCTCACCGGGCTGCATCCGCAGCGCCCGCCCGACGGCTTGGACGAGGTCGGGCATGGAGCCGCGGACGTCCGCGAAATACACGGAGTCGCAGTGTCGGGTGTCGACGCCCTCGCCGAGCACCCGCACCGAGCTCAGGAAGCTCTTCTCCACGACCGTGCCGTCCCTGGCGATCCCGGCCGCGAACTCACCGAGCACTCGACGCCGGTGGCCCGGCTTATGGTCGCCGCACAGCCAGTCCGCCCACACGGTGCGCGGGTACAGCTCAGCGTCGGCCGCGTGCAGCCGGTCGGCGACGTGAGGGAGGCCGGCCGCGAACGCTTCGGCCTCCTTTACCTGGTGGTGAAAGACCAGCGTCCTGCGGAAGCCTTCCTCGGCCGAGGCCTTTACCAGCGCGGTCTGCAGGGCCGCGAGCCGCGCCCCGCGCACCTGCTCGGACCGTGCGTCCGCGCCCAGGAGCTGGGCGGCCTGGAGGTGGGTGTCCGTGATATCCACGCACACCACCTGGTAAGGGGCACAGATTCCCCGGTCGATCGCCTCCGAGAGCGTCAGGGTGTAGCAGCGAGCCCCGAACGGCCCCTGTGGGTCGTCTTCCATGCTCGCCACCAGCTCGCCCGGCACGCCCGGCGCGGTCTCGGAGTCATCCTCCAGCTGCCACAACCTCGGGGTGGCGGTCATGTACAGCCGACGCAGGGCGGGGATGCGGGTGTTGTCGTGGACGACCGCCCACGGCTTCCCGATCCGCCCGGAAGTCCGGTGGGCTTCATCCACGACGATCAGGTCCCACCCCGCGAGACCCGCGGTGTGCGCGCGCTCGAGTGTGCCAAGCCCGAGTGAGGCGTAGGTAGCGAACACGGTGACCTTGTCGAGCGGGCGGACCCAGGAGACCAGCTCGTCCACGTCCGTGGTGTTCGGGAAGGACGCCTCCGGCCCCTGCAGGGACGAGACTCCGATCATCGGTCCCGTACGCCCGCCCTCGCGCCAGGCGGCCTCGGTTTGCGCGAGGAGGTCCAGCGACGGTACGAGCACCAGCACTCGACCCGCCTGCAGCTCCTCCGCGCTGCGCACGGCGACGAGGGTCTTGCCCGATCCGGTCGCCATGACCACCTGAGTCCGCAGACCCCGCTCGGGCACAGTAGATCTTGCAGGCAATTCGAGCGCCCGGAGAACCCCGTCCACCGCTTCACGCTGATGAGGACGAAGTTCTGCCACAGCCATCCGATCCACTCTCTCCCGCGAGCTGGACAACAGCTCTCACGCACCCACTGTGACGGAGCAGTGATCTTGAGGGAGCTCGGTAGCTATGGTCTGATGTTCCGTCCTTTGGTTGGGATTTGGAGCCAGGAGAGCGGTCCGGTCCGGGAGTGATGGGCGTGGCTTGGCGGCGTGTGCGGTTTGGTTGTTCTGGTCGCTGGCCTGGAGTCCTGTAGTTGTATGGGAATGATCTTGGGTTTCCTGCGGATGTAGTGGTGCGTCTATGGGTGCGCCTATTGGTTGCGCTGATGCGGTGATGACGAGCGCGTGAGTCGGCGGTGGGCTTGGTGTTGCAGGCCGGCCTGGTGCGGGTCTGGTTGGTCGGCATTACGGCGGAAGGCCCCCGCGTTTGCGGGGGCCTTCCTGACGACGTTCAAGGGATGGGTACTACTGGGTGGCGGCTACCCGCTCGCCTTTGGTTGTCAGTTCGAGTTCGACCACGACTTCGTCGTCGCGTGTCGATTCTGTTTCCACGGACACCAGTCGTGCCTTTGCCAGCCGTGTAATCGCGGCTCTGGCCGACCGGTTGCTGGCGGGGAACGCTGCGCACAGCCTTCCGGGCCTGAGAGCGGCGAATGCCCAACCTGTAAGGGCTTCGCCTGCGCGATTGTGCTCCTGGATTGTGCCTTCTCGCACCGGCTTTCCAGTCGCAGGCCCTGAGTCTTCGGCTTCGCGGTGTGTAGCGTTCAGCGCGGTCAGCACCTCGCGATCCAGTTCCGTGAGTTCGATCGGCTTGGGAGGCCTTCCGCCGCGGCGGTCCCACCGCTTCTCGAAAGCTTCGACCTGCCACTTCACGAACACCGGACCAGCCTTGAGGTGAGCCACGGCGGGCGGGAAGTCCTCACGCTGTACGACCTGGGCAGCGCGCTGCCTGCCGACGCCGAACATGGCGGCGATCTCGGAGACTCCGACCAGTTCGGGCACAGAAGGTTCCTCGAGCCTGCGGTCCAGTTCCTCCTCGGTGACCAGTTCGATGCCGACCACCGTGTGGTTGATTCCGGTCTGCTTGGCCGCAGCGGTGACTTCCTTGAGTGCTGTGTCCACGGCCTGCCGCGCGGTGCCGGCTTCGATGAAGATCCGTACCGAGAGGTTTTCGCTGGGGGCGGTGCCGACGGCGGGGCTGCAGTCGGCCAGGTGCTCGTGCAGTTCGTCGACGGTGTCGTCGCTGACGTCGCGTACGCCCAACTCGACTTCGATGCTCCACGCCTGAGGCATAGTTGTGACAACTCCTCTCTGAGTTCTCTGGGGTGTTGCGGTCCGCCGGGGGTGCCTCCCGGCGGACCTTCTCGTGGCTTGCTACTTGTCGATGAACCCGGCTCTCTTGAGCTGAGCCTTCGCGTTCTTCAGGGCGCGAGGGTCAGACGATGTGCCGGAGATGGTCGTTATCCGCTCGCCGTCCTTCGTGACCATGTAGTGGCCCTTGCTCGTGCGCCTGACCTCGAAGCCCTGCTCTTCGGCTCTCTTCGCCAGGTCCCGTTCTTCCTTGGCCAACTGTACCTCTTTCCCTTTACGTCGTCCAGGAATTGTACCTCAGAAACCCAGGACAACGTTTAGGGTAAGTGTTCGATGTCGGCTCCCTGGTTCGAGCAGCGGACCTGCAGTCCCATCGGGCATTGCTGCCGGAGCCCTCGTGCTGAAGGTCCGCCCCGCCTTCCTTGGGGCATGTATGTCTTTGGCTGGGTGCGCACACCATTTGCGCTGGTCAGTGGCGTGTGTAGGTGAGGAAGGCGCGGAGTGGGTCGTTCGCGTTGGGGGTCAGGCGGGCGAGGCCGAGCCGGCAGGCGATGAGGATGAGGGCGTCGTTGGTGGTGCGATGTGGCCGGTTCGGCAGGGTGGCGAGTGCGCGGGCGAGGGCAACGGTTTCCGGATAGATCACCAAGTCGCGGGTCAGGAGTGCGGGGGAGGCGCTGCCTGTACTGGTCAGGTGGGGGTTGGCCTCGCATAGCTGGTTCAGGCGCCGGTGCCAGCGGTAGTTGAGGTGCTTTTCGTGGTCGTACCAGCGTGTGGTGATGGCGTGCGCTGTGGTCCAGGTGGTGGCGGCGCGGGGGTGTCGTAGGAGGCGCTGGTGGGCGTGGTGGGCGGCAGCGAGTTCGGGCACGACCCAGGTGCGGATGGTGGTCGTGAGTCGTGGGTCGGGGGCGGCTTGGTGGTGCCGAGGGCACACCAGCCGGTGCGGCGGCCGGCGAACCCAGGCGGTGTCGGTGATGCCGTGGCTGCGGTGGCGGGTGCACAGGGTGCAGGCGCGGACGGGCTGCTGCCCGGCCTTGAGCCGTTTCCAGTGCGCGGCGGCCTTGGTGCTGTGGGCGTCGTTATTGGGGGCGAGGCGGGGCAGGGTGTGCGTCAGGTGGGGGAGCGGGGTGCGGGTCAGGACAGTGAGGTGCCGGGCCGCGTTGTGATTGAGGTGGAGTTCGGCTGCCGGCAGGGTGCCGTGGCCGTGGAGAGTGATGCCGGCGCCGTCGAGGAGCTGGGGCAGCGTCAGCCGATAGGCAGCGGCGAGCCGTTGCACATAGGAGGCGGTCGCTTCGCCGGTCAGCGGCCGTACGCGGAGCACGCCCGGCGCGGCTGACGGGATCTGCAGCCATGTCCCTGCGGTGACGACACTGCGCTGCGCGGGGACGGCTGCGGCCGTATCCCAGGCCGTGACGTCTGACCGGGTCACGGGGTGCTGGTACTGCGGTTTCGGGGCCGGTGGTGGGGGCGGTAGTGCTGTTCGGCGAGGTGGTCCAGGCGGATGGCTTCGAGGGTGGTTTTGGTGATGCGTTCGGTGCCGTCGATGAGGGCGGTGATGGCGGCCTGGCGGATGAGGCGGGCGAGGCTGCCGATGCGGCCGGCGGTTCGCTCGTGCAGGTAGGGGGCCAGTTGGGGGAGGGTTCCGGGCCGGTGGTGGCGCAGGTCGAGTGCGCTCTCCATGGCTTTGACGAGGTCGCGGAAGGGTTCGCTGTCGCCGAGGCGGGCGGGGAAGGCGGCGCAGTCGATGAGGGAGGCGCGTCCGGCGAGCTGGGCGCCTCGGACCCCGGTGAACAGGGGTGTGGTGGTGACGTCGATGCCGGCGTAGACGAAGGTGGCACCTATGCGTTCGGTGAGGTCTTTGAGCAGGTCCGCGGTCTGGGCGCCGCTGGTGGTGCGGGGGTTGAGCCGGTGGACCTCGTCGATCATCACTAGCTGGACGCCTGCGGTGGTGTAGGTGTGGCAGACAGAGTTGGTGATCTGGGCCTGCGACATGCCGGCGGCGACGGGGATACCGAGGTAGCGGGCGAACTCGGTGGCTAGGGTCTTGGCGCTGGCGGCGGGCGGAACCAGGACGTAGGCGACGGGCACCTGCCCCGCTGCTGCTGTGGGGCCGTGGCGTCGGGTGTGGGCGAGGTGGCAGGCGCGTCCGACCTGGAGCAGGGCGGTGGTTTTCCCGGCGCCGGCGGGTCCGGTGACGATCAGGGACGGCCGTGCGGTGACCGTCTGGTGGCGGCCGAGGATCATCAGGGTGCGCACGTTCTTGGCCAGGGTGTCGATGGCCGGGGTGCGCACGGTGACGAACCGCGAGTGGTAGGCGAGGCGCTCGGCGAGGCTGCGGGGCGGCGCGCCGGGTGGGGGAGGGGCTGCCATAGGTGTGGTGGCGAAGGCCTGGAAACCGTCCCAGGTGGTCACCGACTGCTGCTGCGCATCAGGGGCGTCGCCGTCGGCGCTTGCCGCGGCACCGGGAGGCCGGTCCGCTGCCGACGGGGACCCGCCGGCCGCTGCATCGTTCGTGCCCGGGGAGGCGTTCACCATTGTTCGGCCTCTGCTTCGGCGTCCCACAGCCCGTATCCGCCTGCCTCGGCCGGCCGCACGCCCGCGCCCTCCGGCTCGCTCGTGTCGGTCTCGGCCGCCGCCTCGATGCCGATGAGGTCGTCCAGGCTCTCGCTCCAGTCGGGGGCCGGGGCCGGTGTGGTTTCCGTGTCGAGGGGGCGCCGCTGGCCTGGCAGATCGGGCAGCTGTGCTGCCGTACTTCCGGAGCGGGGGGTTCTGCGGCGGCGGGTGTTGTGCTCGGTCCCGGCGGGGCTGCGGGTGCGGCGCAGGAGCTGGTCGAGGGCGTCGGCGAGGTCGGCTTCGTGTGTCTCGCGGTCTCCGCGTTGTTCGACCTCGGTCTGGATGTAGCGCCAGAGGGCGTCGTTGAAGGGCTGGTGGACGTGGTCGCGGTGGATCCACGGGATTTCGTGGAGTTTTCCGTCGGTGAGGCGGACCCAGATCTGGCGGGCGTCGTGGGGGTTGTGGTGGACCTCCCACTTGCCGTCTTTGCTGGCGACATCGGAGCGCTGGCCGCGGTGGGCGTCGAGGATGTCGTGGTTGTAGGTGCGGTAGTCGAGGCGGATGCCGCGTTCGGTGATGGGCTGCCACCGCACCGGCAGCAGTTCGAGGTAGTCGGCCCCGGTCAGCGGGACGGGTACGTAGCCGCTGATGGTGATGAGCGCAGCCCACATCTGGTTCGGTGTGAGGGCGGACTTGGGCAGGACGGGGTGGCGCAGTCCGTCGTGGGGCCGGTTCTGCCAGCCGCAGGTGATCCATTCGTCGAGGAGGTCCTGCAACTGCGGGATCGTCCACCGCGCCTCGGCGGTCACGTCCTTGCCACGCCGCAGGGGGTTGGAGCCGGTGTGGCCGGCGACGTGCTGGCAGAACAGGTCGTTGATCGCGCCGAAGGTCCGCTCCACCACGGCCTTGGCCTGCGGACGGCGGGGTGGCGCGGGCTGCACGCTCACCCCGAGCGTCTCGCAGGCGGCGACGAAGCCCTGCGAGAGGTAGATCTTGCCGCGGTCGACGACGATCGTCTCGGGCACGACCACCGGGCGGGCGGCCGCGCCCTCCAGCCGCTCGTCCAGCGACAGCATCCGCTCGTAGGGCACCTCGGCCCGCGACAGATGCAGCGACTTGGACCAGGCGGGCCGGGCAGGATGGGGGACGGCCATTTCCGCCAGCAGCAGGGCTGCATCGACGGCTTTGGTGCTGTGCGGGCGCAGAACCGCGGCCAGGATGGAGCGCGTGGCGACGTCGACGGCAATGGTCAGCTCCGGCCGCCCCAGGCTGCCGTCCTCCAGGACGGCCATGATGTCCAGGCGGGTGGTGTCGATCTGTACCTGTTCCCCGGGCCGCAGCACCACCGGCGCCGACGAGGTGCGGGCGGGTGCGGTAGCGGTGCGTGCGGGACGTCCCGGACGCTCGGCCGGGTCGGCCAGCACACTCACCAGCCGGTAGAACGACGACCGCGACGGCATCTCCACCACCCCGCGCCCGTGCGTGTCCTCCAGGATCTGCCCGACCAGCACCTGCAGTCCCTTCACCGTCCCCTTCGACCGGCCTCGCTGACGCCGCAGCGCTTCCAGCACCGCGGCCACGACCCGCTCGTCGGCATACCCCGTCGGATGACGGCCGCGTGTCGGCACCGTGCGCTTGTCGACCAGCCCCCACAAGCCCTGCTTGCGGTAGACGTGCCGCATCCGCTCGACCGTCGTGCGGGTCACCCGGGTGAAGCCGAGCGCGGTCAGCTCCTTCGCCTTGGCCGCATCCCGCTGCGCCAGGGTCCACCGCTCCGGGTCGTACTCCGGCCGCATCGCCTGCCCTTCGCGGCTGCCTTCAGGGTGCGGCCACCCGGTTTCGACCTCCCGAATGTGGGGCAGCCACGCCAGCGCCCGCTGCTGGGCCGCCAACGGAACGGTCTCGAACAGCCCCCATCGCGGGACCGTGTCCGGCGCCTGCGCGCCCACCACTTCGAAGCCCGGATCGGCGAACAACCGCCCGAGCAGCAGGCTCATTTCCGCGCCGTCCTCCTGCAACAGGTAGACCTGCTGGCCCTGCAACGCAGCGACCTGCCAGGTCTGCGCCCGGTAGACGACGTGCGCGCCGACCTCCACCACCGGCCGCCGGCTCTTACCGTGTGTGCCGCCCACGGGGCTCAACCTCTCTCCGGATCGCCGCCGACGTTGCTCAGCCGCCTCTCGACGCCCTCCCCACGTTCTGCGTCTGACCAGGTCAGCGCCCGCTCGTGCAGCGGCTCATCGAGAGGCGTCGTCAGATGCCCGCACCACAGCGCGTGATAGGCGGCCGGTAGGACCTGCAAGGAATCGCCCACCACGGCTACGCCGTCGGCTAGGGGCCGCGGCGCGGCGAACGCTTCGGCCAGCGCGGCCTGCAGCCCGGGCGGGCCCTGATAACGGGGGTGGCGGTAGCCGGCCAGCCATCGCAGGTTCGCCGCCACCACCGCTGGAGGCGGCTCAAGGCGCCGATACGACCAGCCCACGCGCACGCACGCCGCCTCCAGGACCATCCGCGCCCGCTGCGCCCTGTCTCCACCGGCGGTCGGGCTGGAGGGGCAGTCCGCGAGCAGGCCGGTGCCGTCGGCGTACCGGGCGAACAACTGAGGCACCCACGAGCGCACCCGCCCGTCGGGATCACACCACAGCAGCCGTACCGGACGTGCGGACAGGCCGGTCACGTCCGGGTCCCGGTCCAGGACCATCAGCTGGGTGCGCATCGCTGCCGAACCGTGCACCACGTGCCGTCCGGTGGTCGCCGACCACCACCAGCCGGGCCCCCACCGGCGGCCCGGAACGACCGGAAACGCGGATACCGGCGCCAGATCCTCGAACCGCACCGACGTCGCCCGATCCCACGGCAGCTGCGTTGCCTGCCCGGCAGCGGTGGCGAATGCCGCTTCGACGTCCATCCCGCCCCACCCGTTGACAGCGTGCTGCTCCACGCCGGACAGCCAAGTGCCTGCCGCCTCTGACGGAGGGGCACCTCAGCAGCCATCACCCGAATGGGTGACCGGTGTGTCGCTATCTGCAATCCTGCGACAGACTGCTTGTCGGATCTTCAACCGGCCTGTGTGGAGCCGCTTCTAACATGGCCTCAGGTTGGGGGAGCAGTCTTGGGGAGGGACCGCGCGGATGAAGGTGCTCAGGCCGACGCAGCCGACGAGCGAGCAGCTCACGGTGATCAACAACCACAAGCCGGGGGTGTTCGTCGTACGGGGTGCCGCCGGTAGCGGCAAGACCACTACGGCCTTGTACCGGCTGAAGTTCACCGTCGGCTTTTGGCAGCGTCGCCGCCGCGACGGCTTCATCAGCGGCCCCGTCCGCGTACTGGTCCTCACGTACAACCGCACGCTGCGCGGTTACATCGAGGAACTCACCCAGGAGCAGCTCAAGGGCAATGACGTCGAGCTGACGATCTCCACCTTCGCGAAGTGGGCCACCGACCGTGTGGCCTACGAGCGGATCCTCCAGGACCACGAGCGCAACCGGAAGCTGGATGCTCTGGCCGCTCCTCTGCCGTTGTCCGCCGACTTCGTACGCTCTGAAGTGGACTATGTCCTGGGCCGCTTCACGCCCGACCACCTGGCCGAGTACATCGAGTGCGAACGTCAGGGCCGCGGCCGCTCCCCGCGGATGCCGACCCCGTTGCGCCGCCGGCTGCTGGAGGAGGTGATCTATCCCTTCCAGGAGTGGAAGAAGCAGCAGCAGGCCTGGGACTGGTCCGACCTGGCGAACGCCATGGCGGCCAAGCGCGCCGACGACCCCTACCACGTGGTGGTGGTCGACGAGGCTCAGGACTTCTCCGCCAACCAGGTCCGGGCCGTACTCAACCACCTCACTGACGAGCACACGCTGACCTTCGTCCTCGACGCTGCTCAGCGCATCTACCCTCAGCGCTTCACTTGGAGCGAGGTCGGCCTGAGCGTGGGCTCGCACAACAGCAAGCTGCTGTCGAAGAACTTCCGCAACACCCGGCAGATCGCCGCCTTCGCCGCTCCGCTGCTCAAGGACGTGGAGACAACGGACGACGCCGCGATCCCTGACCTCACCTCTTGCAAGGAGGAGGGCGACAAGCCTCTGCTGGTCCAGGGCACCTTCACCCAGCAGATGGATCATGTGGTGCAGTTCCTCAACGACCTGGGACCCGACAACGACGAGTCCGTCGCCATCCTTCACGCCAAGGGCTGGTTCGGCGAGGTCAAGAACCGTCTTAACTCCGCCGGACTGGCCTACGTCGAACTCACCCGGAACGCCGAGTGGCCGACGGGACCGGTGAACGTTGCCCTGTCGACCATGCACTCCGCCAAGGGGCTGGAGTTCGACCACGTCATCATCGTCGGACTCAACAGCGAAGTCATGCCGCACGCCACCGAGCCAGGTGACAGCGAGCGAGACGCTCACCTGCGCCTGCTGGCCATGTCCGCCGGACGCGCCCGCAAGACGCTGACCATCACCTACAAGCCCTCCGAGGCCAGCGACCTCATCGCCTGCATGGACCCGGACACCTACGAGGTGAAAGCCGTATGACCGCGGCAGAGTCGATCCCGGCCATACCGGATGGTGAAGGACAGGCTGAGGGCATCAACGCGCTCATCCAGGAACGCAAGATCAGCGAAGTGGTGCATTTCACCACAAATCGCGGCTTGCTAGGCATACTCCTGCAGCGAGAATGCAAGGCACGGGCACTTCTGTCCGAGGACGAGTATCTGGAGAGCATCTACCACGAGAACACCAAGTGGCGCCGCGAGGACCCGAAATACTGGCGGTACGTGAACCTCAGCATCAGCGAACCCAACCACAGCTTTCTGCGCACCAGCAGCCAAGAGTGGTGGGCGAACGAAGACCTGTTCTGGGCAGTCCTCAGCTTCGATCCCGTCATCATGACGCACCCAGGCGTGCTGTTCTCCCCAAGCAACATGGGATACGAGGGCATCACCCCCGTGGAGGGACTTCCTGGAGCCGAAGCTCTCTTCGCCGAGCGAGTCCCCTACGGATTCGGTAAGAGCACGCCGCCACGCGGCAACCGCGAGCCTCACCTTCCCACGAACCCGCAAGCCGAGGTGCTCTACCCGCAGGCCGTCTCCACACGACACCTGCAGCGCATCTACGTCCTCACTGACGAGGACGCAGCGAAGGCTGAGGCCATTGTCAGTGTCAGCGGACATGATGAGGTCGACATCATTGTCGACCCGGTCACGTTCGGCAGGTAAGGACTACGGTGAGCGCCATGCAATGGGAGGCAGTACGCGCCTCAGCCCAGTGGGCGGCGTACGGAGACGCACTCGGCTTCATCACCGAACTGACCGACACCGCTGGCGTGCGACGCCGCATCGGGCGCGATGACGTCACCACCACCGTCCCCTGGAAAAGGCGCATCGGAGGACGCTACGGACGCGACATGCCCCTACCGGCAGGCGCGTACTCCGACGACACCCAGCTACGCCTGGCCACTTCACGTGCCATTCGCGGAGACGGAGAATTCGACGCCGAGGCATTCGCGAAGATCGAAGTCGTCGCATGGCAGGCCTACGCACTCGGAGCCGGCCGCGGGACCAAAGCGGCAGCCACCGGCTTGATGCGGGTCGAAGCCAAGTGGTCACAGAACATCTTCGCCACCAAAGCCGCCCGCTACGTCGACATCGGCGGCAATGGTGCCGCCATGCGCATCCAACCCCACGTCTGGTCCGCACGGGACCTCACCAACTGGGACCACATCACCCGCGACGTCGTACGAAACGCCGTCAGTACCCACGGCCACCCCCGAGGCATCCTCGGCGCCGTCCTGCACGCCATCCTGCTGGCCCACGCCCTGGACACCAACGAACTTCCCGGCCCCAAGCAGTGGCGCCCCGCAATCGACTGGCTGGAGCAGGTACCGGACGTCATCGCAAAAGACGACGAACTCGCGTACCTGTGGCTACCCACGTGGACTGATGCCGCAGGCATCGACTTCCGCTCAGCCGCAGTCACCGTCGCCAACGAATGCCGCGCAGCACTCGAAACCTTCGACCCCACAGCACCCCTGACCGCAGAGACCTACGCTGCTCTGGTGGAGCAGTGGGGCGGCTTCAACGACGCGACTCGCGGATCAGGCACGGTCACCACCCTGCTTGCAGCGGTGCTCGCCCATGCTTATGCCGACTCACCCGAAGCCGGCCTGCTCCTCGCCGTGAACACTCTCGGCTCGGACACCGACACCATCGCCACCATGGCTGGCGCGCTCCTAGGTGCCGTCACAGCAGGCCCTCCACCTGGCGCAGTGCAAGATGTGCAGGTAATCGACTCCGAGGCACGCCGCATGTGGGACATTTCCCAAGGGCGCGAAGCCAGCACCTTCGCCTACCCAGATCTGCTCCGTTGGAGCCCCCCCAAGGCCACACTCGACCTTGTAGGCCACACGGCTATGGGACCGGCACTGGCCGGTCTGGGGCCTCTTACCCCTACGGACACACCGACGGCGAGCAACCAGGCCACATACGTGTGGGGCACCTTGCCCTTCGGCCAGAGGGTCTTGGTCCGTGCCAGGCAAGATCTCAGGCCTCTGGATGAGAACCTGCTCCCGGGCGATGTGAGACAACCGCGGAGCCAACCTGCTGGGGATGCTCCGAGAGAACAACAACTTCTCTTCGAAGCTCCATTGCAGACTGCTGTATCCGCCGATCAAAGGCCTCACCTCTCCGGAACTGCGCCCGCTGCCGTGAGCGAACGCGCCCATAGGCACGCACCCCCGCCCATTGAAGAGATCGTTCAAGAGCTGGCGAGAAACGGCTTTGCCCCCGACCAGGTAGGCCGTGCACTGCTCCAGCAGATCCGAGGCGGCCGATACAGCGTAGAGCGGGCTGCTGCGTTCGCTGGGCTCCTTGCCCGCGCCTACCATCAAGGCGATCAATAGCAGCTTGCCCGTGGTGCACCCGTCAGTACGGGACGCCTTGCTGCTGGATGCCATGGTGCTTCCTGGCCTTGACGTCTATCGGGAATGGGGCGTGTGTGGGCCGATGGCTGTCAGCAGTGTCTGTTGGTGGGGGTGGAGTTGGTGCCACAGGTTGGTCTGTTTGCGGGCCCAGCGGTCGAGTTCGGATGGGGCGGGCCCGCCTGCGGCGGCGAGGGTGCGGTACTGGTGGTAGTTCCGTTGCCAGGTGCAGGGCCAGGGTGGGTTCCACCACGGGTCCAGGGCGGTGAGTTCTTGCAGGGTGTGGGCTGTCGGTTATTCGCATAGTTGAGGCATGTCTACTGCTGCGACCTGTGACATCTCAACTGCACGCACAGAAATTGAGATTGAGTCGTTTGTCTGGTTGGGCTGCTCTGACGGGATAGAAGGGCTCTTGTGGCTACCGGTGACAAGCGTGTGGCCTGGGGTGCCGTATCCCTGTCAAGAATGTCTCAACTGCATGGATAATTTCTTGGGGCTGAGGTCCCTGAGGTGCGAAGAAGTAGATCTTGATGTGAGGGGGGAGTGTCGCTCCACGAGCCCACAGCGGGTGTGCCTCCTGCCCCCGAAGCCGGCGTTCCAGAGGCGGGAGATGGCTGGCCACACGACCGTCCTGCTGGCGCTGTTGGTTGGTTTCCCCTAACAGTGGCGGGTGTTCGTGCTGGATGAGCCGCCGTGCAGGGCTATGGTCGGCCGACCAGCGATGCCTAGGTCGGTGTGCTGCTGGCCCAGGAGCGGGGCACCGCGGGTCATCGTTCTCCACGGCGAGCGCGGCATGGGCGAGACGTACGCTCTGCGCCAGGAACGCAATGCTCTGCTGGCCGATGGTCTGCATGCCACCTGGCTGGCTGAAGCGGTGCACCGCGACCCGGTTAGCGCAGGCGCCCGCAGGCAGCTTGACACCTCCTGTGGGGTCGGGGAGCGGCATGTCCTTATTGACGGCCTGGACGGACGCCTTAACGATCTTCCCCATCTGGATCAGATCCTGGACGAGGTGCTCGAGGACGTGCCCGACCGCGGGTATGCCAGCAGGTGCTTATGTGTTTTTGCGTGCCAGCAGGGTGATGAGCATCCCGATTTTCGGATCGAGCGGGACATCGCCTGACCCGAAGCCCAAAATGCTTGCCAGGTGAGGGCCGTAAATGTCGACGGCTGCCTCCGTCAGCTTTGAAAAACCGTCAATAGCAGTCCGGCCGCGCCGCCAACTGGTCAAGCTCGTGGCCAGCCCGATGAGAAAGGAGGGCCACCAGATAGCTCCGAGCGCGAAGTACAGCAGTCCCCATGCACCGAGTCGCGCCGCGTCGTTGAACTCTGAGCGGACCTGCTCCACCTCGTTCCGGGACGCCTCGGGCATGATCAGCCATAGGTGGGGCCACGTTTCGGCGAGGTGCAGGTCGTAGGCGATTTCCACCCGAGTTCTGACTGCCCCGATCGAGTTTCCCATCCATGTCGGCCGGTCAGGCTTGGCCAGTGAGATCCGGTTCCGGGCGATGTGGTCCTCGCAGTTCATCCACCGCTTTTGCAGCCGTTCGGTGAGGCGCGCAGCCAAGGGGCGAAACGGACGGGGCCAGTTTCCCAGCCACAAGCGCTGCACCCAGCCCGCGAGAGCGCCGGCTGCCAGGCCGACGACTGCTGAGGCAAGCAGCACTCCTACTGCGGCCAGGATCAGGGTCACCGCAGGCTGCTTGTCGAGGTCTGCGGCGTAGTTGCTGCTGCGCTGGATGAGATACGACCAGTCGTTCCAGTGCTCCTGGCCGACGACTACGGCAGCCGCGACGGAAGCGAGAAACAGCAGGCCGGGCAGCACAAGAAGGGAGAACCACTTCTCGGCCAACCTCCGGCCCAGTTCACCGAGGAACTCCTGCATGGTCAATCCAGTTCACGTTCAGCGCGGAGTTGCTGGTCTCCGATCTCGCAGGACGGAATCTTCTTGCTTGGCTCGGGACACCATTCGCGGGCGCAGATCCTTACGGGGCAGACATACCTGACACGAGGGGGAGGTGTGGGAGGTATGAAGCTCGTCTGATATGCCATTAGATCGTCGACGGCGACGCCCAGGCTTAGCGCCAGACTTATGAGGGGCTCCTTGAATCCCCCGCCCTGGCGGGCCGTCTCGACGATCGCCTCCAGTTGCTGCTGGGTCTGTACGGTCCCTTTTTTCGCGGCGAGACGGCGCAGCGCGGGGAGTTGCTCGCAGAGCCATGCGGTGTCTTTGCGGGGATCGGTCATCTCAGCCACCCCAGAGGATCGAGAGCGGGGGAGGGGATGCGGCAGGACTCGCACGCAACTACGATATGAACTATGTACGCGGAATGCACCTCATGTCGCGATAATTGAGGATTCATCCAATCATTAATAGAATGCTTGACCCCGTCTCGCGACCCGTGGAGGAGGGTATGACACGGGAGACTGTGCTGGCCGCGGTGATGGAACGGCTCAAGGAGTTCAAGGCGACGGGCGACCTGCGGACCGTCGTGGGACAGGCTGCCGACGCCGAGGCTGCGGCCTTGTTGGACAGTCGTACGCATCCGACGGCCGACTGGGAAGTGCTGTGTGCGGTGGGTCTGCTCCACTGGGACAGATATGTAGCCCTCCAAGAGATGCAGGGACGAGAAGAGTTCAAGTCTGCCGTCCGGTACCTGAGCCCCGTCTACCGACTGGTTCCAACGATCGTGCCGAACCAGGTCGGAGATTTCCTTGATGAAGTAACAACCTGGCACAACCAGGCGGTCGATCTCCTGGAAGCGGCCGACACCCGTGACCGCCAGGCGATCGAAGAAGCGATTGCCTTGTTGCGGCGTGCCGTCGACTTCACGTCGGACCTCGACCCCCGTATCGCCGGCTATCTGTCCACGCTGGGCACTGGCCTGGTGGACCTGCACATCCGCACCGGAGATCTGGATACGCTCGCGGAAGCCGTGCGTATCGGCAGGCAGTCCTTGGAAGCTGGCATGTCCACGGGCGCGGATGACCCCACAATAGCCCTCTACGAATTCCGCCTCGGTCAGGCTCTACACGCCTGGCACGAACGGGTGGACGACATGGCCGTGCTCGACGAGTCCATAACCCTGCTTCGCGACGCTGTCGCGAAGAGCTCCACCGTGGACCGGCCCGGCTTCGGATTCGCTCTCAGCGGCTCGCTTCAAGCACGGTACGAACGTGTGGATGACCAAAAAGCGCTGCGGGAGGCCATCGACCTTGGCCGGGAAGCACTTGAGGGCACCCCCGCTGGTCACTCCGACCGTTGGTCATCCCTCGGGAGCCTTGCCAACGCCCTGCTCGTGTCTTACAAGCGAACCGGACAGTTGGCAGCCCTGGAGGAGGCCATCGGGCTGTACCGGGAGGCAGTCGAACGGACGCCACTTGGACACAAGGGACGGGCGGCCACCCTGTCCGCTGTGGGTATCGCACTGCGCGTGCGTTACGACTCGACGGGCGACCTGAGCTCGCTGGACGATGCGATCGGCAAGTTGCGAGAAGCCGTACAAGTAGCGCACCCGGGCGATCCTGCGAAGCCAGGGTTCCTGACCAACCTCAATCATGCCCTCGTCGTGCGCTACCGGCGTGTGCCACACGAGGCGACCATTGAGGAAGCGATCGAGGCAGGTCGGGCGGCCGTCGACACCGTCCTCCACGATGACCCCCGCAAGCCGGGTCTTCTGGTCAACCTGGGCAGCGCGCTCATGGCCCAGCATGAACAGACCAGCGACCTAGCCCCCCTCCTGGAGGCGTCCACCGTCCTGAGCGAAGCCGCTGCACGGACCCCGGACCAGAGCCCTCACCGCGGCATGGTGCTGTCCCAACTCGGCAGCGTCCTGGGGACGATCTACCAGCGCACCGGTGACACACACGCTCTGGCGGAGGCGGTGCGGCTTGAACGGGAGGCGACTGAGGTAACACCTGGGCGCCACCCAGACCGCGCAAAGTTCCTCACCAACCTCGGCACCGCACTATACGCACAGCAGCAGCACAGCCTGCCAGGAGACACGACCGCAGGCGATCAGGCCACTGCAGCCTTCCGAGAGGCGACGCACATGAGCATCGCCCCGCCTCACATCCGCTTGTCAGCTGCCCGCAAATGGGGAGACCTTGAGGCCAGGGCCAACCATTGGGAGGAGGCGGCCCAAGGACTGTCGACAGCAGTCAACCTGCTACCCCGTGTCGCTGCACGCTATCTCTGGCGCAGCGACCAAGAACATCAACTCTCCCAATTCCCCGGCCTCGTATCCGACGCCGCCGCAGCCGCGCTGCAGGCAAACAACCCAGAACGAGCCTTGGACCTGCTCGAGCGGGGACGCGGGGTGCTGATCTCGCAGGCCCTTGAGACCCGCAGCGAATCGACCGAACTCCGCGACCGAGCACCTGAGCTAGCCGCACAGTACGAGCTCCTGCGCCAAGAACTCGAGTCAGACCTCCACGCCGGTTCGCCGCCCGCGTCCGAATCGCTCGCTGAGGCGCACGGTGCAGTGGACCGACGCCACAGGACCGCCCTCCGGTGGGACCTCCTCATGGAGGAGATCCGCAGCCGCCCAGAACCCGAACTGCAGAACTTCCTGCTGCCACAAGGATTCGACGCTCTGCGCACTGTCGCCCAAGCGGGCACGGTCATCACCGTCAACGTCAGTGACTACCGATCCGACGCGATCACCCTGACCTCGGACGAGATCCGCGTAGTACCACTGCCAGCCCTCACCAGGGAGACCGTCGCCACGCAGGTTGAAAACTTCGTACGCGCAGTCGACACAGCCCAGGACGCGAAAGCGGATGTGGAAGAACGCTCGGACGCCGAGGAACGCGTGGAGAGTGTTCTCGGCTGGCTCTGGGACGTCCTCGCCGAGCCTGTCCTCACCGACCTCGGCCTGACCGCATCACCTACGCCAGACCAGTCGTGGCCTCGCATCTGGTGGTCCCCGACAGGCCCGCTCAACTTCCTCCCACTCCACGCGGCCGGCCATCACAGCCGCCTGGGCGAGGCTGTCCCACCTACCGTCATGGACCGGGCGGTCTCCTCCTACACCCCCACGCTACGGACTCTGAGCCGCGCGCGGGCGAAACAGCCGACAGACCCGGACATGCCGCACTTGGTCGTCGCCATGCCACACACACCAGGACAGCCGGACCTGCCTGAAGCCGAAGAGGCCGTCAACGTCCTCACCCGGCACTATCCCGGCAAAACCGACCCCCTCGTGGGCTCGGAGGCCACCGTCGACCACGTTCTGTACACCCTTCCCGGACACGTTTGGGCGCATTTCGCCTGCCACGGATGGAGCGACCTCAACAGCCCCTCAGAAAGCAACCTCTCCCTGCACGATGGAAACCTGTCCGTCCTCAAGCTGTCCCAACTCCACATCGAGGACGCTGAGCTCGCCTTCCTGTCCGCATGCAGCACGCAGCACGGACACCCCACACTCGCCGACGAAGCCATCCACATTGCGTCCGCCTTCCAACTCATCGGCTACACCCACGTCATCGGAACGCTTTGGCCCATAGGCGTCAGAACTGCCAGGGACATAACCCGCGACGTCTACACGACCCTTCACTCCGCTGCAGAACCCGACGCAACGGGAGCCTCCAGCGCAGCGCGAGCACTCAGCAGCGCTGTACGTCGCGCCAGAGACAAGGCACCCCGCGTACCCACTCTGTGGGCTTCCTACATTCACACAGGACCTTAACCGGCTGCTTTTCCGATAACTGCAGTCCTTGGAGGCTGACACGCACACTGAAAGTAGCCCAGATAATCAACAAGCAGCAATTCTTATGGGGTCGACCATGCAACAACAACCGACATGCACCATCTGTCGGAACCCGACTGACACACTCCTCTGCCTCCGCGGAGGAGGAAAGTGGCTGACCGGCGTCCTGATGGAGCTAGGGATCCCGCCAGATGATGCCAGATTTATGATCAGTAAGTTTCTTGACTGTGAAACCGGCGAAGTCTTCTACCATCAGAAATATGAAGATTTGCCACTGCTGTGCTGCCACCGGTGTGCAACAAGGACGGGTAAATTTCCGCCCCCTGAACCTATTGGAAAACCCAACCCTACCGTCCTTTCACAGCCCAGCGACTGGTGACCATCGTTGCCCTCTCAACCGTGCTCGGTAGGGAGAGATGGTGCTGCGGAACGGCGCTGAAGAAGCTGGCGGCAACCGCAACGACGTCACCCAGCTCCTGCCCCTGCTGAACAAGATCCCGGCAGTGGCCGGAGTCGTCGGCCGACCACGCAGAGGGTCCGACGTCACAGCGTCGCTTTGGTAGGGCGCGGTGGATCGTAGTCGCCATCCATGCCCCGCACCGACTCGTGCGACGGCACCGTGAAGTCTGGGCCTGCGGGTTGTACCGAGCGCAGCAGCTCCACTGCGAACTCTTCGAACTCTACAGGGGTCATGGCGGGCTGAGGGTAGCGGGCCGTGAACTGGGCGACCGTGTTTTCATCCTGCTGCGCTGCACGTGCTTCCAGTGCCGACTCCTTGAGGCAATGCCTGTGCGCTGGGGCCAGTGTGGCGTCCGGGGCGGCCGTGCCGGCCGTCCACGTTCTAGCACGCCCAGCCGACAGTCATTCGGCGTCGAGCATGACGTAAGAATGTTTGGCTGTGATCGCAGGAGGTGCGTCAAAACGGTGGCGCCGGTGCCCGGGCGGCCTTCGGAACTCGGCGCGGTAACTACGGGGGGAGGGGCCAGCCGGATTGTTCGCACCGAGATGACGGCCCTGCGCGCTGGTCTGATCGGGGCGCAATTACTTGCCGCGGAGTTCATCGATCCGTTGCTGCTCCCAGTCGTCCAAGATCATTTCGAGGCGCCTGACGGACGGTTCGATACGGTTCAGGGCTCGGTCCAGGTTGATAAACGGAATCATCAGCCCGGTGAGTGACGACGTCTTGGACTTCAATCCCTCTGCCTGTTTCGCCCAGGACGGCAGGTGCTTGGAAACGTCGTTGAGTCCGGTCAGCATGCGGGCCATGTCGTCATCGGGGAGGGAGGGATCCGGTTCTCCGGAGCTGTTGACACCCAGCAATTGCTGCGCGGTGGCCACGGCCGCGATGACGGCCTGCACCCGCTTCACCGCGTGACCGTGAAACCGGTGAGCCATCGCTTTGACATCGACATCGACCCCTTCGGTGAGTTGACTCCGAAGCTGCTGCGGCGTCACGACAGGAGTGGGGTCCGAGGATGCTAGGGGCCAGGCGATCGGTCGGTGCCGGCCGACAAGTTCGTCGGCCAGAACCCTGTAGGCGAGTACAAGATCTGAGATCAGATCCGGTTCCAGCGTGTCCCGGTGGTATGCCGCATTGCGGTACTGGTGCAGCCGGTCAAGAACTTCACGCTCCGAGGCTGTCAGCACGCCCTTCTGCTTCAGGAACTTGGTTCTTTCGTGCAGGTGGTCGTCCATAGCCTTGCGGCGATCCGGTCCCACGTGCTCGTCGACAAGCCGGCTCAGCTCCTCGGTGAGCTGTCCACCGCTGTCACGGAACCGGCGCATCTCCTCGATGACGCTGTCAGCGACCTGGAGGGCCAGCCGGGCGTTGACCTCGCGGCCGATGACCACCTCAACCAGGTGGTCGAGGAGGATGAGGGCGAGGCGGTCGTGGGCCTGATCGCCGGCCTCGGCGCATCGCCGAATCTCGGTTATTTCGACCGCGAGCCAATTCCACTGCTCGGCCTGATGTATGGCGCCGCGATCCCAGTCGGCTGCGAAAGGCTGCATAGGCATGGCAGCAGCCTCTCACTGCCTGGCAGGCGGACCACCAGCGCCGCGTGGACGAAACGGTGATGGGCGCCATCACACAGCGTGGGCAGCGTGGTATCACCTAAGCGGCGCCGCAGCGAGGACCTCACCGCCGCCACCGGGAACGTGCTCGCCTAACCACCTCACTGTGTCGGCAGGGGCCCAAGGGGCCGAGTTCCGGGAAATGTCCCACGGCCGGCCCTGCGCACGGTGACAGAAGACGTCCCTCGGGCGTTGTCCTCTGCCGCCGGAGCCCGCGAGGCCGCATTCCAGAACCGGGTTCGGCCAGCCATCTGAGTTCTAGGCTGGCACCAGCCAGTTGGCCCCACCCGTCAGGAGAGCACGTTGACGCGACAGCATCAGTTTCCCTGGCAACGGCGGGTGTTCGTGTTGGACGAGCCGCCCGCTCAGGGCCGCTATGGATGGGCGCCCAGCGGCGCCGAGGCCGGTGTGCTGCTGGCCCAGGAGCGGGCCACGGCGGTCATCGTCCTGCGCGGCGAACGCGGCATGGGCAAGACGTACGCTCTCCGCCAGGAACACGATGCTCTGCTGGCCGACGGTCTGCATGCCGCCTGGCTGGAGCTGAAACAGTGCACCACGACCCGGCTGGCGCAGAGGCGCCTGCAGGCAGCTTTGACACCTCCCGCGGGTTCGGGGGAGTGGCACGTTCTCCTCGACGGCCTGGACGAAGGCCTCAACGACCTTCCTCAGCTGGACCAGCTCCTAGAGGAGGCGCTCGAAGATGTGTCCGACCGGGACCGCGAGAGGCTTCGCTTGCGGATCACCTGTCGCAGCGCACGCTGGCCCGGGCGACTCGAAGAGGCCCTGCGCACACGCTGGCAACCCGACCAGATAAAGATCATGGGTCTGGCCCCACTTGGCCGGGACGACGTAGCCGTCGCGGCCAAGGCGGTCGGTGTGGCGGACACCGACGCTCTCCTCGGGTCGATCCAGCAGAAGGGTCTGATCGCGCTGGCCACCCATCCGGTCACCCTGCTGCAGCTCCTTGACAGCTATGCCGACGACGCTCGCCTGCCGGCAACGGTGCACGACGCCTACCTCGGGGCGTGTCTGCGCCTGTGCGCTGAAGAGCGTCGCTCGACCGACCCGCGGCAGCTGCAGGCTCAGGCATCCCCTGAACACCTGCTGGCCGTCGCGGCCCGGCTGGCCGCCACGATGCAGTTCGGCCCGTTCACCGCCGTGACTGATGCCCCCGTCACCGACGACTCGGCCACGTCGGCAGACCTGCGGCTGTCACGCCTCGACGACTCCGACGAACCCGGGCACCTGGGCGGCCGCGTCCCGTGCACCTTGTGGAACCTGCGCCAGGTGACCGAGTCAAGCCTGCTGGTCCCGACCGGCGACCTGCGCTGGGTATTCGCCCACGACAGCTACCGCGAATTCCTTGCTGCGCACTTCCTGCGCATGCGTAACCTGCCGCCGCACCCGCAGCGCCAGCTGCTGTGGATCGGCGATGGCGAGGCCCGCCACATCATCCCCGCCCACCAGGAAGTCGCCGCCTGGCGCGCCACCAGCGACGCCACGCTCTTCGCCGACATGCTGCGCGACGACCCCCTCGTCCTGCTCCTGGCTGACCTGCCCACTCTTGCCGACACCGCACGGGAGCGCACGGTCGACGCGCTGTTTGCCCTGCTGGAACGGGATGACACGGTAAGCCTTGACCACAGCCTGCTGCACCGCCTCAACCACACCGGCTTGGCTGACCAGTTGCGTCCCCGCTTGCAGGAAGGTGGCGCGGACCATCTGCTGTATGCGGCTTTGAGTATCGCCCGGGCCTGCCCGTGTCCCGAGCTGGCCGACGACTTGCTGGCAGTGGCCGAAGACGCCCGCCACGGCACGGGCGTGCGCACCGCGGCCCTGGCCGGTGTTACCGAGCCCACCCCGGACGCTCTCACCCGGATCGCAGGCCTGTCCCAGGACGCCTCGCCCGAGGTGATTGCGGCGGCACTGCGCCACCTCTACCCCGGCCACCTGACCGTGACCGACTACCTCGATCGCATTCGCGACCCGGACCCCGCCTACGTGGGAGCAGCCTTCTTCCTGCGCCGCGAGGCTTCGGCACAACTCGACACATCCATCATCGTTGAAGCAGCCGGATGGGCCGGGCACGCCCTGAAGGCGGGAGCCACCCAGGACGCCAGCCCCAGCCTGGCCTTGGCCGTACTGACCCGCGCGGTCACTCTCAACGAGGACACCCCCGCCCTCAACCTGGTGCCCCTCATCGGGGAAGGGCTGCTCGGCCTGGCCGGACACGAGGACCTCCTGCACAGTTCAGCCCTGCAAACCGCCCTTGAGGAACTGGCCCAGGCACTGGACGGCTGTCCCCATACTCGCCGCCTTCTCGCCCGCCATCTCCTCCAGCACGGCGATGACGACCCCTTCTATCTTCTGCTGTCAGCCATCCCCGGCGGGGCGTTCCTGCCCTCCACGGACCTGCTGTACTGGATGGAGCACTGGGACGAGCTGACTGCTATCAGCCCGGACCGCGCGCGGCAGGCTGTCCGGTTCGAACCTCCTGAAGACCCCAAGAGCACGGCACGTGCCGACGTCGCGCGTCGCGCCCACCCCACACTCGCCGCCGTCACCACGTTCTGGGACACCTACCGGCACAACCAGCAAGAACGCACTGCACACGTCGAAGCACAACGGCAGCAAAGCCGCTTCGACCCGGCTGCCATGGACACGGCCCTCGACGAGGTCCTAGCCGCCCGCGGCCCCAGCGTCCTGACCGCATGGAACCAGCTGCTGCGCTGCCTGCGGCGCACACCCGACGGCTCACCCTCAGCGCGGCAAATGACGGGCCTCCTCACCCTCGCCGCCCAGGCGCCTTCACGCCCTGCCGCCGCCACCGGCACTGCCAGGCGCCTTGACGATGCGGCCATGCACCTCCTGACCGAACTCCCCCCGCTGACCGCTGCCCACTTCCGGCTAGGCACAACCACCCGCTCGCCGACTGCCGAACTCACCGCCTTCGCCCTCGTCGACAACCCGCAAGCGCTGCACGCCGACCCCGCGCACTGGGCTGGCTGGGCCATCGCCCTCGCCTGCACCACCGTCTACGGGGCCGACGAACGCGACATCCAGCAGACCTGGCTTCGGCTGTGCGTTCCGCGCGCCGGAAACCAGATGCCCCCGCTGCTGCTGGACGCCCTCAACCACACCTCAGACCAGCTCCTCCGCGACCTGGCCCGCGCCCTGGGACAAGACCCCTCCCTGGGTCTCAGACCCCTCCTGCACACCTGGGCTCTGCACCGCGACCGCAGCCCCGAGCAGTGGTGGACCGTCATGGACGAACTTGACGCAGCCAACGACCCGGACGCCCTCGGCCACCTGATACACGCCCTGGGCACCGACCCGGGCGTGTACGAGCCCGGCTCGCCACCACGGCAACGATGGCTGTTCGCCGCCCGCACGCTGCTACGCCACAACGTCCTTCCTGACCACTGGCCAGCCCTGCGCCGCGGCCTGGGCGATCCCGCGGTCCTCAAGGAGTACGGCGACCTCCTGGCTGGCCTGACGACCGGGCCCGACAGCTCGCCCTTCGACCACCTTGACGAAGACGCTCTTGCCGACCTCTACACCCTCCTGCTGGAGAACGTCGGCGTCGAACGCCTGCAACGGCCCTTGCGCAGCGGCTTCATCCAGGAAGAAGACCGCCTCGTCGACCTGCTGCGCCACCTGCCGCTCAGCCTTGCCTCCTGCGGTACCCACCGGGCGGCAGCCGCCCTGCACCGGCTCGCTCAGGCATATCCGCAGGTGTGGCAACTGCGCATGCTCGCCCGCGACACCGCCCGCACAGCAGCAGACCACAGCGTCCGGCCCCTCAAACCAGAACAGCTGATCCGGCTCGCCACCGACCACCAAACACGTCTCGTCCGCGACGCACGCCAACTTCTCGACCTGGTCCGTGAATCCCTGGCCGTCCTGGAGGAAGACCTGCAGGGCTACAACGGAACGGCCGTCACCCTCTGGAACCGCAACCAGCACCGCTTCACCTCCGCCACCCAGTGCTGGCCCTGCTGGGAAGACGACCTCAGCGACGCCGTCGCCTCCTTCCTCCGCCGCGACATCGGCGGCCACCGCGTCGTCGTCAACCGGGAAGTCCAGGTACGACGCGACGGCCTGCCCGGCCTGCGCACCGACATACAGATCGAAGCCCCCGCGCTCGCCGACACCGGCCAGCACACCCTCAGAGTCATCATCGAAGCCAAAGGATGCTGGAACCCTGAACTGCCCACGACCGCCCGCACCCAACTGCGCGCCTACCTCAGCGAACCCGACACCGCCGGTCTGCTCCTCGTCGGCTATTTCCACTGCACCCGCTGGAACACCAAGAAACGCAGCTGCCCCGCGACCAACCACGACATCGACGACGTCCGCCGCGAGCAACACGAACAGATACGCCAACTGACCAGTAACGAGTGCTGTTGGCCGCTGCGCATGTACTGGACTGCCGACTGCCTGGTGAAGACAGCGACTGGCGCAAAACGGCGAATGAGCCAGCGTAGGCGCCTGGGCCTGCCTGCAGCCCGGACCGTGAACGATCACTACCCTGGAGGCGCCGCAGATCCGGCCAGCGCTCACCGTCCGATCAGACTGACAATCGTCTTCCTGTCCAGAAGGCACGCTCCCTGCAAGGGGAGCCTCCGGCCATGCGCCTCTTAAGCCGTTCGCATCAGCAGGAGGCCCTGGCAGGGAAGGGCCGCGGCCGGTGCGCAGGCATCAGGACTGTGCACGCGCAGCGCGCCGGCCCAGTCCCGCTCGGGCGTTCATAAAGGCCAGCGACCGGACGTGAGGGCCCATTACGCTCTTTTGGATGTCTGACAAGCGACCTCCCGGCACCCTGGGGGTTGATCTGCGCACACCGGGCCTTCGCCCGTGCGGTCTCTGCGGCGAGGTAAGGGAGATGACGAAGGCGCATGTGCCGCCTCAAGTGGCCGGCAACCGGGGCAGGGTGACCAGCGCAACCGTGCGGGTCCACAACAACGCACGCAGCCTCGGTCGGCTCGCTGCGGGCGGCATGTGGATGCGCGGCCTTTGTGGCGACTGCAACAGTCTCGCCGGATTGAACTACGACAGCGCTTATGGCGACTTCGCCAAGGCACTGGACACCTACCAGCGCGCGCGCACGCTCCTGCACCTTCCGCAGGCTGACCCAGCGCCGCCCGTGCGGGTCGCCCCAGGCCGGGTCGCCCGGTCGATCCTGATCGGGATGTTCGCCACCACTCCTCAGTTACGGGTGATGTTCCCGGGTCTCGCTGTCGACCTTCGCGAGCGGCGCGATCACATCGCGCTGCCCGACGGGGCCTCGCTGCGCATGGCCCTGTATCCCCTGAGGTGGACACGCCTGGCCAGCATGTTCAACAACTACCGGGTGCTGGGGCGCAGGCTGCACTACAACGTGTTCTCCGAGGTCTACTTCCGGCCCCTGGCGTGGGCCTTGATACCCAGCGACCGCGGGTACGAAGAGCGCCTGGGCGAGTCCGTCTTCGATGACCTTGGATGGGCAACCGTGGACGAGTGGCTCCAGTACGGCGACGACGTCACAGCGGTCGATCTGCGAGACCTCTGCCGCCATGGTGTCCCCCACGTGCGTCACCCGCTGTACGGGCCTGAACAGGACAACTGGGTTCAGCTCTTCAGCGACAAGATCACGGCCATCATCGAGGGCGAGATTCCACGGTGATGAGCTGAGACACAAACGGTAGCGGCAGGATGCGATGCCAGCATGAAGGCAGCAGTAGCCCCGCCCCGCTATAGGCTTCTGCACGCGCACGACACTTAGTCACGAGAGGGCTCCTGCTGATGGCCGAAGAGATCACCGGTGCTTTGACACGCTGGGACATCTCAGCGGCACACCTGCCCGCGACGGTGCTGACTGCCCCAACGGGCGACCGCGTGTTTCTGCTCCCCGACTCAAGCATCGACGGTATGGCCCTCTACCGGGACGATGTTGCCGGATTGATCAAAACACTGCGACACCTTGGCGTGGACATCGACTTCGCATGCGCGCGAGAAGACCGCCGCTATCTCAGTGAGTACGGGGCCACCGAGGTGGTGGCCACCATCGGCCTCGCTGTGGTCACCACCCTCACCACCGATCTGGTTAAGAGCATCGTTCTGACTGCCTGGCAGCGGGCGCGCTCCTCATTGGGGCCCAGTTGCCCTGATGAGGAGGTCGACGAGGCGCGTGTGACGGTCAAGATCGCTGAGATCGTCCGGACCGAGAACGAGACGGCCATCCGCGGTCTAGAGATCACCAGCCGGCTGGCAGACATCGAGACCCTCATCCAAGCGGCCGTGTCCGACCCGGCCCGTGCCGAGCTTCCCCCGGCAGACCCGAACGATGTCGCTCCGGAGGACACCACCGGATGAGAGTCTCCGGCCTCGTCATCCGCACCGGGGTCCCTCTGCCCCCGGCATCGGGCCCTGTGCGCCAGGCCATGATGCACAAGGATGGCGTGGCGGCCCTGCGGGAATCCATGCGCCTGTACGGACAGTTCTGTCGCAGCATCTCTCTCACCTGGGGCCTGTCGCTGGCCCACCTTCCGTCCTGGGCGTCGACGACAGAGGAACTCCACCGCCGCGGACTGTGGATGATGAACGCACAACGGGACTTCCTTATCCACGTGTGGTCGCGGGCCCGACGCCAACTGCGAGCCAACATCGAAGTACGTACCCTGCCGTCTTCCTGGTCTGCCGGTCCACCCACCTCCGACCGGTGGAGCCACTACCAGTACACGGCGATGGTGCGTTCTCTGCACCTACCGCATGACACGCGCCAGCCCACCTACCCGTGGCACGACCTGGAAGCGGCGGCACGCACCTCGCTGGCCCGTGCTGTCGACGCCTACAACTTCCTCGAGGACAGCGAGCTTTCCGAACTCGCCCACCGACACGTTCACCACGTCGCAGCCCTCGTAGGCGGACTGTTCGGCTGCAACATCGAGTACTCCGACGACACCTACTGGGATGTATGCCGGCTCACGCTCATGCACAGCAGATGGGGCATGTCTGCCGGCTTCACCTCTACCCGAAACTGTTCCCTCTGCGCACAGGACATCGAAACCTGTCAGCATCTGCTCGACACCCAGTACGAGGCCACCGTGCGGCATGATGCTCACGGAACATGCAACGCGTGTGGCCAGATCAGCTGTCCACACACCGACGGTGAGACCGTTTCCGCCTTTCCGCGGCCCGTTATGTCCGAGCTGCACATCCACGAAGTGAGTCTGGTCTCCCGGCCCAGAGACCCCCTAGCCCGCTTCCTCAAGGTCGAGATGAGTCGCGATGCCCTCCTGCAGTGCCTGGGAGAGGACCCGTCCGGCAGAGACATCTGCTGCTACCGGTGCCTCCACCCCTGCAGTGGATTTGACTGAACGTTTCCAGCGTTGACGCTCCAGGGTGCGGACGGCAGCGGCGATGACTGTCATGCGGTGAGGGCTGCAGCGGGCTCTGCGGAAGACGCGCCAGGCCTTCAGTCTCGCGACGCTGCGTTCGACCGGCGCTCTTGCCGCTGACAGGGCCCGGTTGATCGTCCGGTGGGTCGCGGTGAGGTCCTGGTGCGGGAGCCGTCTGATCGGCGTGGTTACCCAGGAGCTGGCCCCGATGTAGGCGCGGTCGGCGAGGACGGGTACGCCCTGGCGTTCGCAGATTCGGGTGATGCGGTAGGTGCGGGCCGCGGTCAAGTCGTGCGGCCGGGCAGTGCGGGCAAGATCCACAGCTGCTTGCCCGCAGGTCGGCAACGACCTGCACGTTCACGCCGTGGCGCCGGTGCTTCTGGGAGAAGTCGGCCCGGCTGTCACCGGCCTGGTCACTCGGCGAGCGTTCCGTCGAGCAGGACGTGAACGGGATCCGTTTCCCGCAGGACCCGCAGCAGCTCGGGCGCCCGGCGGGATAGATGCCGACGACGGCGGTGACGTAGGCGTGGGCAGTGTCGACGGATATACCGAAGCCGGCGGCGATCTGCGCGAGCGCGTCGTGCCTGCGAAGGTAGACCCAACCGACGAGAGCACGCTGGTGAGGCGGGAGCTTGCAGCGGCGGTCACCCCCACGGGTGGCAATGAGCGGGAGTGCGAGCTAGGTGACCTGGTCCTTCAAGGCGGTGTTCTCCGCCGTCAGGCCGGCGACCCGCTTCTTGAGTTTGGCGACGTTCTTCTGCGGCCGCGTTTCGGTCGCGGTCGCCGTCTCCGTGGTCGGCGCGGTGCCGCGGAAACTCAGGTGCTTGCCGCACGGCCCGCTCACTACCGTGAAGGGTCCCGGCTCGGAGCTGAGCAGAACACGGAAGGCACACGGCGATGAAGCGCCTCGAACTGGTCATCGTGCAATTTGAAGAGGTTAAGCGCCTCATCGAGGTCGGACGGGTCCCGCAGCTGCGGCTGGCCCATATTCTGCTGGACAGCGCCGTTGAACTGATCATGCACCGCATGGCCGAGGCCGTCTTCGACGCCGAGCGTTTCGACTTCGACCGGCTCCAGCAGCTCCGCCGGCTAGAAGCGATGCGCAAGAGCGACAAGCCTTTGAACCGCAAGTTCGGTGCATCAGGGCCGAGCGACGACGAGCTCCGCGCGGATATCCAAAGGCTCGAGAAGATCGTGACCTCGACGACGCAGCGGAAGAAGACCACCGAGTTCGGCAAGAGGATCGACTTCCTGGTCGGGAAGAAGAAGCTCCCCGAAGACCTCGCGCCGGTGCTGAAGAAGTTGCACGACTACCGGAATGAGACCTACCACCGTGACCAGCACCGAGTCGAAGTCATTCGTCCCGCCGTCTTGATCTACTTCGACGCCGCATGTACCGTCCTCGATCACTACGAACTGGGCATGCTGATAGGGGACGACTCACCCGGCCCCGAGCTGGCACGCTTCCAGGACGGCACTTCTTCCGACCGCCAGAACCCCTTCGAACTTCCCCAGCGGGTCGCGAAGCAGCTGCGAGAGGAAGTGGGCCTGGACCTAAGGGCGGTGAGGACCGCGCTGGTTGACCATCTTCTCGGACGTCTTGATGACCTTGAGTCGGGACTTGCCTACATTGAGGAGAACACCTCCGGCGGCGCGATCCCGGGCGACGGCATTCGGAGTATGCAGATCGAGGACGACGATCTGGAGGCGATCTTCGACAAGCAGGCGCTCCGGAGCCGGAAGTATCCGCTCACCATGAAGGATGTCCGGTCCTGGATCGAGAGGGCCACTGCGATGGAGGGCATGGAGGACAAGCACGCGCTGTTCGCAGAGCTCGCGGCTCTTGAGGACGCGTTCGAGGATCTTGAACAGAAGGTTCGCAAGGCGGTCTGGGTAATCGACGAGGCAGCGAACATGCGCTGAGGAACACCTGGGCGCCTCCAGATGATCGGCCTGCCTACTGCAGGATCCGGCGGACGGCCTCTTTGCAAGAGGACCAGCGTCCGGCGCACATTCGCTCCCTGCAGAATTCCTGGCGGGGTGTCAGATGATGTTGCTGCGGCCGATGGCCAGGGTCTCCAGCAGGTCCTGCGTGATGCGTTCCTTTTTCTCCCAGATCGCCTTCTGCGCGCCTTGGCTGACGAGCTGGGACAGGGCCCGCATGTAGCCTTTGCTGCGTCGGTGTAGGTATTCGTGGAGGTTGGTCAGGTCGTCCGGCTGATGGTGGTGCAGGCACAGGCGTTTGTCGAATTCGCGGACGATTTTCGCGAACAGCTTGCGGCCTTCGTCGTCGTAGCCGATTCGGCTGGTCCGTAGGCTGGCGTAGTCGCCCCAGATCTCCTCGTGGTCGGCCAGGGCGGTCTCGCGGTCACGGGTCAGGGGATCGACGATGGAGCGGGCGGCACGGCCGGCGAAGACGAAGGTGGCGCCGGTCTTCTCACTGATTTCTTCCAGGTAGGCGAGCGACTCCTCGGCATCCGCGCCGGCCCGCAGTTGCTCGATACCGTCGACGAGGACCAGCAGGGTGGAGCTGTTGCGCATTACATGGCAGACCGAGCGGGTGGGGTCGGTTCCGCCGTCGTGTTTGAGGCCGAGGAAGGAGGCGAAGGAGGTGGCCCAGTTCCGTCGGCCGCCGCGAGTCAGGGGAGGGACCCGGAGTGCGATCACCGGTACCCGGTTCTCGTCCGGCTCGTACAGCCGGGCGATCTTGTTTTCGTAGTAGCGGCCGATGTACTGCAGGATTTCGGTCTTGCCGGTGCCGCGGGGGCCTTCGATGATGACGCCGGGTTTGCCGTGGGTGCGTTCCCGGTTGGACAGCAGGTGCTGGTGGACGACGACCAGCGCGCGCCCGATGGCGGGGGTGACCACGGTCGGCATCAGGGCGTGATAGCGCAGCCGCAGGTCGTTGTCGCTGACCTTCGCGTCGGGCGGCGGACTGTCGGCCAGGTCCGGGCGGGTGCGGTCCAATGCGGCGAAGGTACGCCAGTTGCTCAGCGTGTCTAGCCACAACGGGCGGGGTGCGGCAAACACCGGCGTGGGGGCGGGGGAGTCGACGAGCAGGCGGATGTCGTCGTCCGGGACGAGGGCGGGGATGTCGTCGCTCAGGGCCTGTACCGGCGGTGTCATCGGGTCGTCTCCTGAGGAGGGTCGGTCTCGGCGGGCAGGTCCAGCAAGAGACGCGCGGTGCTGTCGAGGCTGTCATCGAGGTCACCCAGGCCCGCGAGGGGCGGGCGCGCTTCGGCGTCTGTGCCGCCGGAAGGGGCCGACCTAGGGTCCGGCCCGCCCGTGAGCGGGGGCGGGGCGTACAGGCTCGGCTGGTCCACTTCCAGCACGGTCAGCGGGCCCAGCGCCGACAGGTCGAGCGCGTCCGCCCCGGCAAAGGGGTCGAATTCCCTCGCGCCGTCGGCCGGTGCAGGCACGGTCCCGTAGCCGGGCACCGGCCCGTACCCGTCGGGCACGTGCACCGTGCCGGGTTCGTCCGGGCCCTGTCCGGCCCGCTCCAGCAACTCGGCCAGGACCTGGGCGATGTTCTCGTCGTCGGTGTGCCGGCCGCCGCGTGCCATGTGTTCCGCGGTGGCCGTGTCCCACAGATGCTGGGTCCACGGGGCGCCGATCAGGTGCTGGTACTTGAAGACCGCTGTGATCCACTCGCCGGAGCGGTGGTCACGCAGCCACACCTGCTCCGGGGTGTTGGGGTTGTAGCGCAGCTCCCATCCGTCGCGTTTCTTGCCTTTCAGCCCCGACGGTGCATTGCGGATCCCCTCGCCGAGCTCTCCCTTGTAGTTGTCGTAGGTGCGGTTCTTGAAGCGGATACCGTCGTCGCGCACCCCGACCCAGGCGGTGGGCAGCAGCTCCAGGTAGTCGTTGAAGCCCAGGGGGATCGGAATATAGCCCGCCGCCTGCACGCCTGCGGCGTACATCTGATTCGGTGTCAGCGGCGGCAGGTTCGGCTCGTAGGGGCTGCGCAGCTCGTCGTGCGGCCGCGTCTGCCAGCCAACCGCGATCCACTCTTGCAGCAGGTCGTCCAGTTCCTGCAGCGTCCACAGCCGCTCCAGAGGGGTCTCCTTACCTCGGCGGCTGAAGTCCCGCCCGGTGTAGGAGTTGATGTGCTGGCTGAAGCCCGACTTGATCGACTCGAAGGTCCGCTCGACGATCGCCTTGTCCGTCGGGGTGCGCCTGCGGGCCGGGCGGACGGTGATCCCGAGGAAGGAGCAGGCGTCGAAGAAGGTCTGACCGGCGAAGACCGTGCCGTGGTCGATCACGATGGTCTCCGGCATGATCACCGGACGGGCCGCGGCGTGTTCCATCCGCGCGTCGACTTCAAGCAGTTCCTCATAGGGCAGGTCGGAGCGGGCTGCGGAGGCCGCCGGATCGAAGCCCGGCCGCATCGGCGCGGGCATCATGCAGAGGGCCAGCAGGAGAGAGGCGTCCACGGCTTTGGTGGCACGGCCCGCGGTGGTGTTTGTGCTGAGCAGCGCCCGGGTCTGCTGCCGGGTCCGGCGCCGGCCTGCGGTCTTGGGTCGCAGCACAGCGGCGATGATGCTGCGCGTGAAGACATCGATGGCTGCTGTCAGCTCCACCTGGGTGGGCCGGCCGTCGTCCCCGAGTACTTTCACGTCCAGGGCTGTGGAGTCGACCTGGACCAGTTCGCCGGGGGCCGTGGCGGTGGTCACCCCGAACGGCGGTGCGGGTCGGTTGAGCCGGTCCTTGCGGCGCCGGGTGGGGTCCCGCAGCTGCATCGCGTCGATGCCCAGCCGCTTGAGCAGCGCGTACAGGGTGGGATCGGCCGGCACCTTCATCCGGGGGCCGGGTGCGGCACTCGCGGCGCGCCGCAGGCTTTTGAACAGGGTGCGTGCGTCCGTGGCGGCCTGCTCCCGGGCCTGGCGTTCGTGCAGGGCCAGCAGCAGGTCCACCACCCGCGGATCCGTACGCCCGTGCAGCGTGCTCTTCCGCGTGGACCTCTTGTCGACCAGCCCCCAGATGTCCTCCTTGAGGAAGGCCAGCCGTTTGCGCTGGACCGTCTTCCAGGACACCGACCAGTCCAGCACTGCGCTCAGCTCTGCGGCCTTGCGCTGGTATCGCTCGATCAGAGTGAACCGGGCCGGGTCGTAGCCTTCGCGGGGCGTGCTGCCTTCGGGCATGTCCGGCAGCAGACCGGTCTCGACCTCGATGACGTGACGACGCCAGATCCTCGCGTCCCGGGCGCTGTCAGCACTGATGCCCTCCAGCATCGACCAGGTCGGCAACGGTCCGTCCGACGTGGGCGCGCCCGTCTGGTCGAGTACGGCGAAGTCCGCTGCCGCAGCCAGGAGCTGGATCACCAACGCGACCGGCGGTGCCGTGCTGCCTGGTGCGGGCGCCAGGTGCACCGTCGTGCCCGACAGGGCCGTCACCGTGTACCGGTCGCCCATCCACCGCACCCGGTCACCCGGCGCCACGATGCCCCGCGGCGCGACCCCGGCGGGCTGTGGCCGCGGCGTGAGCATCCCGGTCACACGGCCTCCGTCTCTACGGGGCGACGCATCGCCGGCGGCACACGGCCCGACACGCCGATCACGCTGTCCGGCCCCATCGCTCGGTTCCACTCCAACGTCAACCTCTGCCGCCACAGCAGGTGGTACAGCCGCGGCAGCGTCGACAGCCGCGGCAGACCCGTGGCCCTGATCCCCTCCTCCAGCGGGCGAGGAGCCCGGAAGGCAGACATCAGCGCCTGCTCGACCTCCCGGTCGCCGTACCGCGGATGCCGGTAGCGCGACACCCACCGCAGGTTCGCCAGAGCCATCGGAGCCGGGACCCGCGGCATCCCCAGCTCCCAGCCCGCCTCCCGGCACGCCTGGCGCAGCACCTGCTGCTGCCCCTGCCACCGGGGACTGGGACCGCTTGCCGGCGGGCAGGCGATCACCAGGGTCGTTCCCTGGTCCGTGCGTGCGAAGAAGTCCGGCACGAGGCTGCGTTCACGGCCCCGCTCACGCCACTTGATCTTCGCGGACCAGGCGGTGAACTCCGTCACCGCGGGAGTGAAATCCAAGAGCATGGCCACGGCCAGCACGTTCATGGACCGGCAGCCCACGTGCCTGCCGGTCGTGGCGGCCCACCACCAGGTGGCGATGCTGCGCTGAGCAGGATGATGCGCCGGACGCCAGACCTCGCCAGTGCGAGAGAGCGCGACCGAGCTAGCCCGGGCGACGGGGACGGTGATGCTCCTGCTGCCGTCCTCAAGGCGGTGGACCACCGTCAACGCCTCAGCCATCGTGCTCCCGCATCCGTCTGGCCCCTGCAACTTCAGTAACTGCAGGGCGGGTTGACTGTAGTGCAGGGGGGAAGGCAAAGGGTTAAATGCCGTCATCCTCAAAGCCGTCGGCCGCCCCGTCGACGACCGGCATGACGCCCCGCAGGGCGAGACCATTACCACCCTCACCTCCCCCTGCAGACCACTGACCTGGACGGCCCCACGCCAGCCGCATGCCCGCTCTGTCCAGGGCCGCACCCGCCGCCACAAGATCCACGATGACCGGATGCCGACGGCGCACGCCGCCGGCCTGCCAGATTCGGCTGCGTGCGAGAAGACCACCCCGACACCTCCGACCTCCACGCCCGCGTGGACGGGCTCCTCGCCGACCTGGCAGCCCGGCGCACCCCCCTGCCGCCGCCCCGCGAACGGACCCGGCTGCGCGAGGCCGCGGGCCTGTCCCCTGCACAGGTAGCGGACACCCTCGTCTGCCAGGCTCAGGACGTCGAGGCATGGGAGGCCGGGAAGCGGGAACCGCTCGGTATCCGTCGCACGGCCTACGCGCGGCTCCTCAAGGGCCTCAAGCACCTGGAGAAACCGAAACGGGACGACAAGCCCGTCCCCGGCGAGAGCACCGCAGCACCCGCAGCACCCGCACCCACACCGCCCGCACCGCCAGCACCGCCCGCCGGGCCGCAGCAGCCGACGCTTTTCCCCGCATCCGCCGAAGCATCACCACGCCCGTCAGTGGCCAGCGAACCCCCCGTCACGCCCACAGGACCGCTGGCCGTCATCGACCACGACAACCTCCTGGTCGCCCACTTCACCAACGGCACCCAGCTGCCCCTGGACGCGGACGACCTCGTCGGCCTGCTGGAGTGGACGCTGCGCAGCGGTCTGCACCAGGAAAGCCTGTCCCCCCACGGCAAGGACAGTGACCCGCTCATCGTCCTGACCCCCGCAGCCATGGCCGCACTGCACCTGCCCACCCACCTCGAGGACCGAACCGCCCTGCGCCTTCCCACCGGCCATCCCGTCCTGACGCAGTTGGAGCAGGCAGGCTTTCTCCTCACCCGCCGCGGCTTCGGCCCGTGGGCGGGGATCTACCGGCCGGTCGTGAACAACAAGCGCGCCTCGGTACACGTTGCCGTTATGGCCTGGGGAGCCCTGTCCCAGGACGGGTGGAGTCTCCCACCGCTGCCGCCATCAGACCTGGCACGGCTGCTGGGCACCTACGCTGCCCGACTCCTGACCCCCAGCGGCTCCACCGCGGTCTGCGGCGTCAGACTCATGACGGCCCTGCGGCCCCCCACCAAAGCGACTTACGACCCGGCCACCCTCAAATGGGTGTCCGGGCCCAACCCCGGCGCCCTGCACAAGCCGTTCGAGCCCGCGCCCCCAGAAGCCCCCGACGCCCACCCCCTGGCTCAAGGCCGCCCGCCGGAGCAGGCCATGGAGGAGGAAGCCTGGGACTGGAGCCGCCCGCCCGACCAGCAGGAGACAGCCGACTTCCCGCACGTCGTCGGACTCGACACCAACATGGCCTTTATCGTCGCCGCATCCAGGCTGTCCGTCGGCCGCAACGCCCCGCCCCGCCATGTCACGACACCCGCCTTCGACGAGAAGACTCCCGGCGCCTGGTACTGCGACCTCAGCCACGCCCCGCACGACCCGCGCCTGCCCTCGCCCTTCACCGCCACCGGCCAGGCCCCGACCAGGCCCGCCTGGTACACGACCATCACCCTCGCCTACGCCAAAGAACTCAACATAGAGGTCCGGCCCATCGAGGCCTACGTCCGCGACGATCACGGCCCGTACCTGGACCCCTGGTACACGCGGCTGAGAGACGCCTACCTCGCCACCATGGCCGACCTCGGCGTGCACAAGGACATCCCCCAGGGCAACTACCTGGCCGCCATGAAAAAACTTTCGACGGCCGACCCCGCCCTGCTCGCCCTGCTCGCAGCCATCAAAGCCACAGGAAAAGGCGGCCTCGGAAAACTCCGCGAAGGCCCCCGTCCCCCCGCCGCCCCCTACACACGCTGGCCCGCACTCAACCAGCCCACCTGGCGCCCCGACATCCGCGCCGCCGTCATCTCACGCACCCGCGTCACCCTGCACCGCAAAATGCGCAGAATGCTCACCGAGACCGGCCGCAGCCCGCTTGCCGTCCTCTCGGACTGCGTCATCTACCCCGCCCACCAGCCGACCGCCCTCGACGTCGTCCCCGCCGGCCCCGACCAGACCGGCATCAAGGGACTGCTGTGCTTAGGCGTCAACCCCGGCTTCGTCAAAGAAGAAGGCGTCCAGACCATGGCCTGGTACCAGCACCAGCACACCCAAGGCCTCAACCCCGCCCGCTACATCAAAGCCACCCCCGACGCCTGACCTCTCCCGCGCCGATGCCACCTGCCCCACACCTACTGTGCCGGCCGCCACGGCATGCTCGTCATCCGCGCTCCCAAACGCCACGGAAGACACGACGCCTCCTCCAGCGGACCATGCACCGGAACCACACGATGCGGCTCCAACAACGCCAACGGCACACTCCGGGGATGCGCCCGCGCCTCCTGCCGCGCCACACGCTCGACGACCGGCACCGTATTGCGGTGCGACATCAGCCACGCCTCCAGCCCCCGATGCCCCCCGGCAGCCATTTCCTCACCCATCCCCAGCCGTTCACCCACCCACTGAACCCACCGCCCCGTCGACCACCCCGCAGGACCGCCCGCGAAACTGCGCCCCACCGCCCGCTGCCGCTCCCGCACGGCCATCGCCTCCGCCACGACGACCGCCTCCGGATACACCACCAGGGGAACAGCCCACAGCGCCGAACGATCCACCCCCAAAACCTCCTGCCGCGCCCGCCACACCCCACGCCAGGCCATCTGACGGCACTGCCACCAATACACCGCCACCTGCTGCGCATCCGCCAGCAGAGCCCGCGCGTACAGACCCGTACGACGCTCCAGACCCACCCGCCGCACGTGCGCCTCCACCACCTCCGGCAACCGCCCCAGGCCGACCTGGAACTGCCCCCGACCCACAGCCGTCCACCGTCCGTGCCGCACACACACCGCCCACTGCCCACCAGGCACCCGCCACACCGGACGCTCACCGAGCCCAGCCGCGCACAACCCACAGGCCTGCACCGGCATCCAGCTCTCCGGCCAGGCTTCCACCTTCACCTGGTGGCGGGCCCGGGGACCGATACCGCTGTCGCCGAGCGACACCAACGCCCGTTCCAGATGCGGCAAGGACCGTCCGCTAACCTCCGCCAGACGCTGACGCGCCACAGGCCCCAGACGCACCTCCTCAACACCCGGATCAACCGCCCGGATGGTCCTCGGCGCACCGATGTACTGAGCCAGCTCCTCGAAGGCCATCCCATTGCGCACCGCAAGCCGCCACAGATACGACGCGACCGTCTCGCCCCGCACCATCACCACACGTCCCGGCAGCCGCGCGAGCGGATTCTCGATCCTCATAAAGCGATCGTCACAACCCCCGCCGCCGGCGCCACACAAACAAGCCACCCACCACGAAAGCTGCCCGCCGTGCCCCTGAGGCTGAGCGCCGACACCGTCCAGGAAGCCCTCGACCGGGCCGACTCCCGGCACTGGACCCGCAACCCGCCCCACTCCATGCGAGCCCGGCTCACCTATCTCCTCAAGCACTACGAACCTGCTGCCCTGGCCCGTCGGCTCCAGACGACTCCCTCCTACTTCGACGCCCTGCTCGGCGCACAGCAGGTACCGGAAGACCACCCGCTGCATTACGCGGTGGAACGCGAAATCGTCCGGATGTGGCAGCCCCGCGTCCGCCGCCGCGCCCACGCCACCATCCTCGCCAACGGCGGCCAGATGACACTCAGCTTCCGCGCATGGCTGGGATTCACCGCAACAGCCGGATCAAGCGACGACCCCCGCCTGCGCTTCCTGAGCCTGCACCTGGACGCCCCCTATCCGGAACGCCTGTTCACCGCCCGGCGCATCGGAGCACCGGAATCAGAACTGCAAGCCATCCTCAACGACGCCCTCAGCATCTGCTACTTCCACCGCGGCCGGCCCGCACACCCCCGCGAGAGCGTGAGCCTCGACCGCATCGACTTCCTGGAGTTCTACTACTGAGATCGTCCCGCTCCTCCCGTGCCCCGCAATGACCCGGGGAGCAGGTGGTTGATCCCGGTTGCCCTCACGCGCTGCTCGCCAGTGCCCATATCCGCATTCGGAGGCGCGGGGACCTGAAGTGCAGGCCGGCTCGCCCGGTTCTGGCGGACTGGTCGGCGCATCCTCAGCACCTGAGGTAGAAAGGACGTACGTGCAACAAGCGGCCCGGGGGGCACCATGGTTCGCATAGCAGTCCGCAATGTCCGGTACAGAAAGGGAGGCCCCAACAAGGAGCTGCGCCTGGCCCTATGGGAGGTGTGGGGCTCGAAGTGCTACTGGTGTTCAAAGCCGGTGGAGTTCGGCTTCGTCCAGATCGACCACATCATCCCCAAGGACGTCAGCGAACCCCGAATGCGCGAACTCAAGCGCACTTACGGCCTGCCGCACGATTTTGACATCCACGATCCGAAGAACCTCGCGCCCATCTGCACTCCGTGCAACGGGGCGGAGAATAAGAGCAACGACACCTACGACGCCCCAATCGTGGTGACCCGTCTGAAGACGGCAGAGAAGCACCGGGCCAAGGTCATCGCTCACGTACAGAGGTTCGGGCTGTCCGGCAAAGTAGCCGCACATCTGCTGGAAGCCGCCACGGCGGATCTTAGCGATCCGGGCCTACGACAGGAGTTCCTGGACCACGCTCCCGCCGTCGTTCAGATCCTGGCAATGATGGATCCGGGACTCGGTGACTACCAATCCTTCCGCGAGGTGGAGGTGGCGGTCTGCGAAGACACGGGAAGATACCAGCGCGTTGACGTAACCCTGGACCGCCGGGGGCGTTCCGCGGTGTCGTTGCTGGAAGAGGTCTGCGAGACAGAACTGGCCGACACGCTCCAAGCCCCGGTTGTGCAGCTAATCGACGAGATTCACAACCGGGTAACCGCCGGATTCGAGGGCGCCGAATCGAGCGACCCGATCACCGCGGGGCCGCCCACCGATGACTTCATCACGCTTGACGTCGACTCCCTCGACTTCAGCCGCTTCGCCGGCGAGATCGAGTTCACCTTCAATGGCACCTTTGAGGGCAGCCTCTCAGCGTCCTTGGTACGTAGCAGCTCCGACGGTGACGGGACGGACGAGCTGCAAGGCGACGCTGTAGTCAGCGGCACCTTCTCCATCGTGGCTGTCTGGGACCTCACGGACGATCCGGCCGACCTGTCTGCGGGCGAGTGCACCATCGTCAACTGGGAGCAGGACCTCCACGTCTCGTAGCACGCTGGCAACCAGAGCCACAGGCTCCGCTGCCACGGTGCTGTCACAGTCACAGCGAACAGCGGTATCTAGACGCGACTGCGCGCCAGCTGTCGCGTTCGGCCGCCAACTAGCGTGCCCAACGGCCAACCATCGTGCTCAGTCACAAAGGCGAATAGGTCGTTGACGGCACGCACACCTCGCAAAAATAGTGCCCATGTTCTATTTTTGAGAACCTGTGACAGCCTGCAGCGACGGATGGTTGGATGCCGATGTCTGGCGGCCTGATCGCTCGTTGAACACACCACAGGCTGCACACCGGGCCTGCGGGCGGCCGTGACCGCAGGAGGATGGGGAGCCGACGGGTGAGTGACCGCAGTCCGATCGAGTGGACCGAAGCGACGTGGAACCCCACGACGGGCTGCGACCGGGTCTCGGACGGCTGCGACAACTGCTACGCGCTGACGCTGGCGAAGCGGCTCAAGGCCATGGGATCGGCGAAGTACCAGAACGACGGTGACCCCCGTACCTCCGGCCCCGGCTTCGGCCTGACCGTGCACCCGGACGCGCTGCGGGTCCCATTGGGCTGGAAGGCGCCGCGCACAGTGTTTGTGAACTCGATGTCGGATCTCTTCCACGCCCGCGTACCGCTGGATTATGTCCGGCAGGTCTTCGAGGTCATCGAGCAGACTCCACAACACACTTATCAAGTGCTCACGAAGCGAGCACGCCGACTGCGTCAGGTCGCCGACCGACTACAGTGGCCGGCCAACCTGTGGATGGGTGTGTCCGTGGAGAGCGCCAAGGAACTGTCCCGTGTCGACGACCTGCGGCAGGTCCCGGCCACGGTGCGTTTCCTATCGTGCGAGCCGTTGCTCGGTCCTCTGGACGGACTGGACCTGGCGGGCATTCACTGGGTTATCGCCGGAGGCGAGTCAGGTCCCCGCTTCCGCCCCGTGGAACAGGAATGGGTCACAGGAATCCGGGACGCCTGCCTCCAAGCCGACGTGGCCTTCTTCTTCAAACAGTGGGGAGGCCGGACCCCCAAGGCGTCTGGTCGGCACCTTCAGGGTCGGACCTGGGACCAGATGCCTATGCTCGAACCTGCGCCTGCAGGCTGATCCGGCTCTTGGTCGTGAGCTTGCCCGGCGACTGGACGGTCACCACGCCGTCCTGCCGCATCTGCCGAGCCGCCTGCAAAGCATGCTTCGGCATCCAGCGGGCGGTCTCCGCCAGCAGCCACTCGCCGATGGCCTCCACCGTTGTGGCCCCGGCACTCAACCGCTGAGCGACCAGTTCGGCCAGCTCGTCGTCGATCAGACCTGCGGCCTGGAACAGGTCGAGCTGCCCGTCTGCCTTGGCGCCTCGGGTGCGTGGGTCGCGGAAGCTTTCGCCATCAAGCTCGTCGACCTTCCACATGGCGTCCTTCATCGCCCTCAGGCCTGCGGTGCTGCCGGTGCCGAAGACGAGATAGAGGGGCTGCCCAGTACGCGGAACGAGTTCGAACTGCAACTGGTAACCGAAGCCGGCCCGGCGCAGCGCATCCCGGTAGGTGCGCAACCACACGCGCCACTTCTCGTCGGGGCGCAGTTCGTCCGCAGCAGGGCTCCAGAAGCCGCGGCCACCGAAGACCGCGTCGAGGATGCCGGCGTTCAGATCCTCGCGGCGGCTGAACCAGTTGGGCCCGAAAGTGGTGATGACTTCGCTGGACCGGTTGCGAGCGATGCGGGACATCACATGCAGCGGTACGTTCACGCTGCCCCAGCTGTCGAAGATCCCCAGGATCGGCTGGCCCCACGCTCCGAGCTCGTCGAGGAGAGCGAGGCTGTCGCGACCTGCGTCGCCGCGCCGCACCTCCACCCGGACCGGCAGATCCCTGAGCGGCCCGAAACAGGAGACGAGTTCTGTCATCAGGTGCTCGTGGCGCGCCCGGTCCTTCTCGATGAATATCAAATGCACCCGCCGCGGGCTGAGGTGCATACGATCGGCCGCGTCATGGTGCAGCAGGCGGTCCAGGATGAACACAGGCGAGCCCGGCTCGCCGTTCTCATAGCGCCCCGGCCCGGCGAACGCGTCCAGGAGCGTGACCCGGGGCCGGGAGTATCCGTTGCTCTGGGAGGTCTGCAGCAAGATCGGCCACCAGGCGTCCAGGTACCGCTGGTACAACCGGTGCTTGGCTGCGGTCGCTGGCTCCAGTTTCCATAACACGCCCATCCGTGCCCCCTGTCCAGGATCGCCGCAGCCGGCGGCTGGCACGTGCCAGCCGCATCCCCTAGTACCAGATGGTGGGCGCAACAACGTTCAACGTAAAGACCGCGTATCGGCCCCTGAGAGAGCCGGACGTTCAGCGTTTGTAGGACGTCGACGATGGGATCTGCCCAGGGAAGGGGGCGGCCGATTGGGCCCCGTCACGGAATCAGTCCCAAGCGGAGCGGACTGGTCACAGTCCAATCCTGTGGATCTCATCGTTGGGCAGTCCGTAAGGCGCACTCCGAACCCGGCCACTGAAGGCCATCTCGGGACTGGCGGCCGAAGGCAGGCGCGGTGCTGTGGGGCGCTGATCGTCTCATTTGCTGCGCCTTTGACGCGCTTTTAGTCGCCGCACTAGAGTGAGTCCCCGATCAGATAACAGAGTCCGCTTGCAGAGGGGAGGCTGGCATGCTGCTGACAACCGGGCAGGCGGCAGACGAACTCGGCTGTGCGATCACCACCTTCCGCCGCCTCGTGCGCGCCCGCCTGCTGCCAGGCCTGTCCCGCCGTGGCGTACGCGTCATGATCCCCCTGGACACGGTCCAAGCCCTCGCCACCCGCCGACGCGCCCCGCTGGAACAATTGGACGCCACGGAGATCGCCGTGCTACGTGTCGACGCAGCCCGCCCGGCCCCCGAGCCCGACCGGCCCTGGATCGGCTTCGCCGCCACCCTCACCCCCGACGACCTGCTCAAGGCCCTGCGCGGCTGGTGGCGCTGCGACCCGGTCAGCGTCGCCGCCGGGGGAGTGCTACCCGTGACCCTGTCGGGCTACGTCGTCGCCGTCCTGACCGGCCTGCAGGCATGGGAAAAGAGTTCAACCGGCCGCCACACCTTCTCCCAGGCCCGTCTGGCCGGCTACGTCACCGACCTGGCCGCACCCCGCATCACTCTCACCTCCCGCACGGACGGCGACCAGCACCTTGCCGAGTTGCTGCTGGGCACCCGCTTGCCCTCCGACTCCGGCGGGGCGATCGCCTACATCACCACCCACACCACCGGCTGAACCGCCCCCCATAAGGAAGCCTCATGGACGCACAGAGCTACAGCGCCGCTCTCACAGAGCTGCGCACCGTGCGGGACACGATCAAGAAGGCCCGGGCGGAACTGACCAAGCTCGAGGCGGACCGGGACCAGCGGATCACCCGGCTGGCCTCCTACGACAAGGCCAAGGCAGACCGGATCGCCCCCGCCGCCGGGCTGAGCGTCGCCGACGTCGTGGCCTTGGCGCCCGCCCTGGCCCCCGACAGCCTGACCGCCGCAGCGGACGCTGCGCCGCAGCCCGGGCAGCCCGGGCAGCCCGCGCAGGCCGAGCAGACCGTGGCGCCCACCGCCGGGTCGGCCACCTCCTCGAAGACTCAGCCGCCCACCGTGATGACGCCCCCCGCAGCCGAGCCCATCGCGGCTGCCGGGATCCCGTCCCCCGAGCAGGAGCCGCGCACCCTGCCCTCGATTCCCGGGGGCGGCGCCGGAGACACCTGGCTCGCCCACACGTCCGGCCTGGCATCCACCCGGCCGAACTTCACCCAGCAGGCCCGCTCGACCGTCTTCCTGGACGCCAGCACCGGCGTCCTGGTCCACCGCCAGCAGACCCACCATCTCGACCTCGGCAACGCCACGGCTGCCGACATCCTCACCGCCGTCTTCCACACCATCCCCGAAGGCGTGGAGCGGATCTACATCACCGCTGGCGACCCCTGGCACTGCGACGCCGACCGCTACCCCTATCTGCGTGATGCCGTCGCCGCCTGGCTGAACGCCCCCATCCCGGGCTGGCGTACCGACACTGGCCGCGGCCGCGACCGCCTGGCCGGGCACTTCGTCCACGCCCGCAACCCCGTAGGCCGCTACCAGCGCGAGAACGGCGAGCAGCATGTGGAGATCCGCTCGGTGGGGGAGTGGTTCGACGCCGACGGAGACGACCCCGCCACCATCCGCGACGCCTTCGTCCTGCTGTGGCAGGCTCTGCGCCGCCACTGGCCCGACGCAGTGATCATGGGCTCGCCCTCCCAGACCGGCCGCGACCTCTGGACCCGCACCATCCCCCAACGCGGCCAATACGCGGACGGCTTCCCCGTCCTGTCCGAGGAACTGCGTGGCCTGCTGCACGCCACCGCGGGCCAGGGCCGTAACGAACTCATCACCCCGCCCCGCGTCCCCGACGAGCTGCCCCGGCTCGTCGAGTACGACCGCACCTTCGCCTACGCCAAGCACACCTGGAAGTCCCCGGTCGGCACCCCCCGCCGCATCACCGCCGCCACCTTCGCCGCCTGGTCGGAGAAGGAACAGATGCGCGCCCTGTACGGGTGCGGGCACTGGCAGGTCCGCGTGACCGTCCCCGACACCTGGAACCACGTCGGCCTGCTGCCCGCCCCCGCCCCCGGCGACCGCGCCTGGCACTACCCGGCCACACCTGGAACCACCTTCACCACCTGGGCCGGCGGCCCCGAGATCCACACCGCCCTGACCAACCCCATCCAGCCGTGGAAGATCGACATCCTCGACGGCATCCTGTGGGAGGACGGCAAACCTCTCGACGACTGGGCCAAGAAACTCAAAGAGACCTGGACCAACCTCTCCGCCCAGGCCCAATTCCACGGCGACCCCCAGCAGGCGAGGGCCGCGCACCTCGCCTCCCGAGCCGTACGTTCCATCCTGCTCTACGGCATCGGCGCCTTCGCCCAGCGCCCCCGCATGGTCACCGGCACCACCCCCCGCAGCATGGAACGTGACGTGCCCGCGGACGCCGAAATCATCGCCTTCGACGACGAACACATCACCTGGCAAAAGCCCACCGGCTTCGCCCGCGACCCCAACGCCCATCCCGAATGGGCAGCCGCCATCTGGTCGGGCGCCCGCGCCGCCCTGCTCACCCAACGCCACCGCGACGACAACACCCATGCCGGTGCCCTCCATACCCCGCCTGGCACCGTCGTCGCTTTCCGTACCGACGCCCTCTACCTCACCGAGCCCCAGAACTGGCCCTACCATCACCAGCCCGGCGACTACCTCCTGCGCGGCCACCTCACCGGCCCCATGCCCGCCCCCACCACCGAGGACGAACTCCTCGCTCTGCGTGACGCCGGACGTGCCCACCTCGCCCGCAGCGCCCAGGAGGCCTGATGCCGCCCCGCTCACGCCGACACCGACGCCCAGACCAGCGGCAGCCGAACGAGGCCGCGCAGCTCGCCGACCGGCTCCAGAGGGCCGGCTTCACCAAACGAGACATCGCACGGATCATCAACCGCGATCCGTCCCTGGTCTCGCAGTTCTACACCAAAGGCAAAGGCGCTGCCTTCGTCCCGGCTCTCCGCGAAGTCCTCGCAGCGGTCGAGACTGCAGGCATCACCGACCTGCCCGAGCTCGCCGCCATTGCCGGCCGCCGCATCACCCGCCGCACCACAGCCTCCGGTACCCGTGCCCGGGTGCGTACCAAGGCCGTTCTGATCACTCCGACCGGCACGGGGACCGGCCGCGTCGGCGCACAGGCCATCGCCTCCGGCTCCGCCCGCCTGCGCCCCCTGATCGCCGAAGCCGCCCGCCGCGGTCTGCGCCTGGCGTTCACCGTCCGCCTCGCCAAAACCGGCTACCTGCACCCGTCCGGGAGCCGCGTCGACTCACCCGGTGTCCGCCGTGGCGTCATCCAACGCGCCGACCACACCGAGGAACGCTCCTACGGCTCCGCCCAGACCGGCGGCTTCGAGGCGGCCGACTTCGCCCGCCGAGTCGATGCCGCGGGCGGTGACGTCACGACAGCCATCCACCAGTGGCTGGCCGAGACCGGTCGCATCCAGCCGGACGCGCGCATCCTCCACCTCGAAATCCGTACCTGGCAGCCGTCAGCCTCCAGATGATCCCGGACCCCGCTGACCGCAACGCCCCTAGCCAGCCCCCGCCCAGCTCAGCCGGGGACCATACGAAGGCAGCCGGAATCCGAGCAGGCGGCACCCTGTCGCGGACAGAAGACTGCAGCACTCAGGCAAACTCACCTCCGCGCCAGGTGAGGGGCCTCGACGCCCGTCGTAGGGTGCGGCTATGACCGGACACGCCCCTGGAGGCCCCGCCTCGATCGCCCTCGCCGTTCGAGGAGACGGCCGAGCCGCAGCAGCCCTGGGAGCCCTTGCGCTCAGCGGCGATCTCCGCAACGCCCCGATGCCTCTGCCTTTGGCTGCGGCCATCGACGAGCACGGCGGCCGTGTGCCGCTGCCCTACGGCCAAGGCCAGTGCCGCATCGCCAGGACCGGAGAAACGATCACCGGGATGCTGTATGCCACTCCGCCCATCCGCTGGCTCCAGGAACATCCGCCGACTCAGCGCAAAAGCCTGGTCCATGCGCTCGTGGAGATCGAGCTTCTCGCCGTCGCGGAGCCGTACCGCAGGCACGGCATCGGTACGGCTCTGCTGGAGAAAACCGAGCACGCAGCACGCGCTGAAGGCACCCGCCTGGCTCTCGCCAAGGTCCGCATCGGCGCCTTCCCAGTCATGCGCTGGTATCGCGGCCGCGGTTACACCGTCGCAGGCCAGGGCGAACCCGTTGTCATCCGCACGCGCCGCGACGGATTCACCTCCTGCGACGATGGATCCAACGGTTACCAACTCGCCGTCGAAGCGCTCCAATCCCGGGAATCAGTTCGCCGCCATGCCAGGGGAACTGACACGATGCTTATCGTCGAGCACGCCTGAGCACACAGGCTTCGCGGTCCGCCGCCTGTCTCTGTGCGGCACAAGCCCACTGCCACGGCTTGTGGGCAGTGACGCGGCCGCCCGCCCTACACCTCTGTCCACTTGCGGGCTCGATCGTTTTCACCGCCGGCCACGCAAGATCACTGCGTACGCCTCGATGAGCCGAGTTGTTCAGGTGCGCCTGCGCGCTGAAACGTTGCCGCTGCTCGCAGGGGTGGAAGGCGCGCGCCCGAAGCCCACTTTCGGGGGACACCGCACAACCGCCAAGGCGGCTACGATCCTCCCAACCCACCCCCCATGCAATTGCATATGGGATTGCACTTCCCACGGTTCGGCAATGCAGCGGCCCGTGGGCGGGGCCTTCGGGCGCTCGCTCGGTGGGAGAAGACGTCGACCGAGACGGGAAGGTGACAGCAGTGCAGTACCGCAACGGAGTGCCAGCCCACGAAATCCTGGGTGTGACATGGTTCAAGAGCAGTCTCAGCAGTGCACAGGGCGGTAACTGCGTCGAAGTGGCGGCTCTGCCCGGCGGAGGGGCGGTCATGCGTAACTCGCGGGATCCGCAGGGGCCGGCGCTGGTGTACACGGCCGAGGAGATGGACGCGTTCCTGGCGGGCGTGAAGGCAGGCGAGTTCGACCGTCTGACCGGCTGAGTGCTCTGACGGCAACCGTCGGACATGCAGAGTCCAAGTCTGCAAAACTGACCCCTGGGTCAAAGGCTGTCTCGCAGGGGGGCGTGCATGTCCGACGGTTCTGCGGCGCGGGAAGCAAGCACTGAGCCTGCCGTCGTACCGATCGCGGGGCACAGCGCCCGGCCGGAGATCGCGGCTCGTCTGCTCGGTGAGGCGTTGCGGCAGGCCCGCACGGAACGCAATCTGACGTTGCGCGACGCCGCTGCGGTGATTCGCGGATCGGTGTCCAAAGTCAGCCGTCTGGAACGGGGAGAGAGCCCGCCGCGGGACCGGGACGTCAGGGACCTGGTTGCCTTCTACCAGCTCTCAAGTGAGCAGTCCCACGAGATCGAGGGACTGTTGCAGCAGGCCAAGGACAACGTCTGGTGGCAGAAGTACGGTGATGTCACTCCCAACTGGCTCAAGCGCCTGATCGGACTCGAAGCCGGAGCCACCCGAATCACCTGCTATGAAAACCACGTCGTCCCCGGACTGCTGCAGACGCCCGGCTACATGCGTGCCCTCGTCTCCAACGGCCTGCCGGGCGCCAGCCCTGAGGAGATCAAGCGGCGGGTCGACCTGCGCTGCGACCGCCAGCGGATCCTTTGGACCGCCCGCCGTCCCAGCGTTGTCGCGATGCTCGAAGAGGCCATCCTGCTACGGCCGGTGGGCGGGGCCTCCGTGATGTGCGAGCAGCTCGACCACCTCATCGAGCTCTCCGAGCGCGACGGAATCAACATCAGGATCGTCCCGTTCGAGCGCAGCGCCAGCGTTGCCCCCAGTTACCCCATCACGCATCTGACGTTCGGCGATGGGGGGCCGTCCGAGCTGGTTTATGTCGAACTCATCGACAGCGCGATGTATCTCAGCCGGGCCGCTGAAGTCGAGCAGTACCGGCACGTGCTCCTCAACCTTCTCAAGGTCTCGGAGCGGATGAGGGACAGCCGTGATCGGTTGATGGCGGCGCGAGACCGCTACGCGGCCCTCGCTGGCGACCTCGCGCCGTAGACCGAATCCGGACTCATCACAGCCGGGCGACGCCGCCCCACTCCGCCCATTCCTCGCCCTGGGAGCGGGCCACACCGTCGCCGGAGTGCCACTGTGTGACATCGACCAGCCCCGGTTCGAGGATGTCCCAATCGCCGAAGAAGGCCCGGACTTCGTGTTGTTCCCGCACACGGCCCCAGTGGCCGCGTGTGGCGGCTTGCATCAGTTCGGTGACCTGCCGGCGCACGTCGGCGCGGTGGCTGACGAGCTGGCAGACCACCAGGAAACTGCCGGGTGCCAGGTACTCGGCCACACGGCGCACCAGTTCACCGGGACGGTCCTCGTCGGGCAGGCAATGCAGTACGGACACGAACAGGGCAGCGACGGGCTGAGTGAAGTCGATCAGCTGCCGCACCTCGGGATGCCGCATGATGTGGTCGGTGTGGCGCATGTCGGCATTGAGGACGAGGGTGTTGTCGTTCTCCTCCAGGGCGGCGCGGCCATGCGCGAGGACGCTGGGGTCATTGTCGATGTAGACGACCCGGGCCTGCGGGTCGGTCCGCTGTGCGATCTGGTGGACGTTGTCTTGTGTGGGCAGTCCCGATCCGTGATCGATGAACTGGCGGATTCCGTAGTCCTGTGCCAGCACTCTGACCACTCTTTGCAGAAAAGCGCGGTTGTTGCGCGCCAGCAGCTTGCTGCTCGGTGCGATCTGAAGAAGCTTCTCGCACTCCCGCCGGTCGGCGGCATAGTTCTCCACACCGCCCAGGAGCCAGTCGTACATCCGCGCCACGCTTGGCGTGCTCACGTCAATACCGGCGTTTTCTGGTTTTCCCGTCACTAACGCCACGTACGCCCCCAGGTGTCTGTCTCGGTGAATCACCCATGGTAGGGGGGCAGATGATGGCATCCAAGCGCGAGGCAGGTAAACACCGGATGGAACGAAATTGGCTGACGCGCAGACCAGAAAATGCGCCGGTGCACCCTGGAGCGCACCGGACGGCTCAAGGACATGCCGACCGCTTCCAGGCAATGATCACCAGTCCGGCTGCCGCACTCAGGACGCGTCCAGCGTGGTGCCCCGGCACCCGGCACACCCCAGATACCTGCTGGAGGCAGACCCGTGCAGGTCGACGGCCGCCTGGCACGCTGCCTGCCACAACGGCTGGAAGTCCTCGACCCGCCCGCTCAGAGCGCGCACCAGGCGCGCGGTGGCCGGCCATGGCGGAGCGTGCTGGCCGACCAGCACCCGGTCGAGACACTCAGGCGGCAACAGCGCCTGCGTGCTGAGCTGAGGCAGCCCGGGAGAGCCAGCCGACACGTACAAGCCGCGCAGCGCGGCGGCCAGATAGCCGGCTGCCCCCTCGACCGGCAGGCCCGCAGGCCGCACCGAGCCGGATGCGCTCTCCCACAGCACCCGCAGATCCTCGGGCCGGCCGCCGAACACACTCGCCAGCGTAAACACCTCCGGCCAGGCGGGCAGACAGCTGCCCTCCAGCACCTGAGCAAGATAAGGCAGGGAAACCCCCGCTCGCTCCGCGGCCTCATCGACCAGCACGCCCGAGCTCACCTGCAAAAACGCCAGCGCGTCCGCAAGGCGCTGCTGTGCCCTTCTGCGATCACACGACGGCAGTGCGGGGAACAGCGCCCTGAGGGCTGCCTCGTCCCACTGTGCCCTGGCCTGCGCCGCTGTCGTGCCGGCAGCGGCTGCCACCTCATCCCAGCCGGTGCCGGACTGCCGGGCTTCATGCACCGCCGCAGCCGCGAACCGCTCGGCCTGCCGCAGGAGATGCTCGACGAGATCGAACCGAGCGCGCAGCGGCAGCCGCAGCCGCTCCGCCGTAACAAGCCGTCCGGCCAGGGCCGACAGATCGCGTGCCGCACGCATCCCGCTGGGGATGGACAGGGGCAGATCCCGCTGGGCGGCCCTGACCCGCCGGGCCCGGCTGCGGCAGACGGGGTCGCAGTAGTCCCGCCGCCGCCCGCGGCCCTCCCGCAGGTCGAGAGGGCGCCCGCAAAAACCGCAGTGCTTACGTTGAACTGGCGTCCGCATGCTGATCGCTCTGCTCCTGTGCAATGACGTCGGATACCCGGGCAGTGCTTGCGGCGCAGACCCGGAGGTCCGCGCCGCAAGCACGGTGCGTAAAACCCGGAGCCGGGGGCTCACGCAGGCGGCGTCAGAACCGCAGACGCAGGTAGCGGACGTGCAAGCAAGCCGTCAGACCGATGGCCGCCCACATCTGCCACTCCACACCCCAGTCCCGAACCGGCGCTGTGACCACGATGATCACGATGACGACGTACAGCCGCAGGTACACCTCCAGGGCGCTCACGCAGGCGTTTCCTGGAATACGAGGGCGCGAAATGGTATTTTCGCGTCGCGGGGACGCGCACTGCAGCACCCCGTAAAGACGGACAATCATATGGTTAGCGACCTTTCTTGTGGTTGTCCGCGCCAGGGCCCTGGAGGTGTTGCACCACCACCAGGGCCCGCCCGTATGCGGGTGGCCGGTACAGGAAGATACCCGTTCATCCTCCCCTTCGTCACGGCAACTTATCAGTCCGCCGGGTTCCCGAGATGGGAAACGAAGCTGTCAAGAAACCCGTTCGGTGGGTCGATTCTCCGCTCTCAAGAAAAGCAGTCCGGCCCTGCCCTGAAGGCGGTCGCTAACCGCTCATTTATGTAATCGATCGTGCAGTTCATGAAAATAATCGATCAATGCTGGACTTCAGGCACACGAGGTGTTCCGGATCAGCCGTCATCAAGACCTCACCCCTGTTCCCTCGGTCGAGTGACATCGCATGGACCGGAGGATGTCCCTCCGTTCATCTGCACGTGCAGATGCAAAAAATGGAGGCTCCGTGACACGTCCATCCGTGACGCCGGACTCTGGTTGCCCCGGGTAACTCCCAGCTCCGAGCGTCGCACACCTCGGATCCACGCGGCCGCGTACCCCCGACGCAAATCAGGAGCCCACAACCCTCGTTCTGATGCATTCGAGCCGAACTGGCACACCTACGGGCAGCGATCGCCACAATGGGACAGCACTGAACGGGCGGACGACGACGCGTCGGCCCTCAAGGGCAGCTAGCACCAACCGGGGGAGTGCATGCCACCACGCAGAATCACAGAGCCCGAAGCCGTCCGAGAGTTCCTGGCACGCGGTGCGCGTCCCCTCGAAGCCTTCCCCGGGACACAACTCCCCTGGCGGTGCGAGTGCCTGCACTGCGGCCAGGTCAACGCCCCGCGGTACAACGACGTCGTCAACAAGGGCACCGGCGTCTGCCGGGGCAAGTGCCGCTCGCGTAAACTCGCCGACAAGCTCATGCTGGACGGCACCAAGGCCGCAGCCACAATGGAACAACACGGCTGGTTGCCACTGGAACCCTACCCAGGAGCAGCCAAGGCCTGGCGGTCGCGGTGCGCCCAGTGCGCCGCCGTCAAGACCAAACGCCTCACACACGTCCGCAACGGACGGGCCCGGTGTAGTAACTGCGGAGGCCGCAGCCTAAGCGCCGCCACAGCCACTGCGACCATGTTGGCAGCAGGTCTTGAACCGCTGACCCCCTATCCCGGCCAGCAACTACGCCCCTGGCTTGTCAGATGCGTCAACTGCGGCCATCACAGCACCCCGACACTCGCCTTTGTCCGCGTGCACGGACACCAGTGCTGGGCATGCCGTGCCACTCAGTTCCCCACCCGCGGCGGCCTCGACGAGGAGCAAGCCGTCGCCTGCATGCTTTCCCAGGGCCTCTCCCCGCTCGACCCCTACCCCGGACGGGCTGATGCGCCCTGGAAGAGCCGGTGCATTACCTGTGACAGCGACTCGGCGCCTGTTCCCGAAGCCCTGCCCGGCCACCATCAAGGTTGCCCGGTCTGCGCGCAACAGGGCATCAGCCCTGTAGAACCCGGCGACTTCTACCTCGTGGTCCACGACGACTCCCGCACCCTAGGCTGGGGGGTGACTCAGACCGGTCGACGTCATCTGCACCCCACCCGTCGCGCATGGCGCCCACTAGCTCGCTGGCGGTTTTCCGCAGCGCAGGATGCGTGGGCCTTCGGCCGCTACCTCAAACAGCAGATACGCAGTAACGGCTGCCCTCCGGTCCCGTGCGCAGACACAGCCCACGACCAGGCCTGGCCGCAGACCGTCTCCCTCGATGACATCTCCAGTGCACGCGTCCTCCACATGATTGAAGAGGTCGCTGGGCCCGCGTCCTGACACCGCCGCAGGCGAAGCGGCAATCCACAGGCGACAGCAGCACCCAACCCTTGCCCGACCTTGCCCCTCAGACACTGTCAGGCGGCAGACGCAGCGCTCGAGGAAAGGGGCGATTACGCGGAACTCCGAAGACCATGCAAAGCGGCCATCGACGGCAAAGCGCTATGCTGGCCGTCATTCGACAGCGCCGGACGGCGCCTCGGCCTCACGCAATGCAGACGGCTCTGTCGCGCCAAGGCCGGTGTAGAAGACGGCACTGCCCTGCTTGGTGCGCTGAACCCTGCTGCGGGCCACGAGATTTTCCAAAGTGGTGCGCACAACCTTCGTCTGAATGTCCCGGTTGGGGTGCCCCTGGCTGAGCGCGGCGGCAATCTCCGCCGCTGAACGCGGCTCGCTCTGACCGGCCAGGTGCTGGTCGATGAGCGTGACCAGGGAGGGCCGCGCCGACTTGACGGCCGGCTCTCCGGCTGCCGCCTTCTTGCGCGGCCGCTTCACGTTCTTGGGAGGCGCAGCCGCACCCTTGCGGGCCTGCCGACGTCCGCCGGAGGCAGCAGAAGCCTTCTTTCGGGGCGAAGGAACGGCCGAGACAACCGGTGCAGGGATTCCGTCTGCGCCGCCGGCCGGTGCCCCGAGCGCCTGCCGCATGGCTTCGAGAACCGTGTGGTCGTGCTGCAGGGCAGCCAACTGCTGCTGCAACGCGGCGATCTCCGCCGTGATGCGTTCCTGTTCCTTGGTGTTGCGTTCGAGGTCGCCAGTCACCTGGTTGAAGTACTGCGACGTCAACTCCGTGCCATTCACAGTGCCTTCGGACATCTCGTGCTCCTCTACTGCCCGCTCCGTCAGATTCCGGTGGAGAAGAATCGAGCCAGAAGGCCATTTCCGATCGACCGGGGGAGAGGCGATGATACGGGCGCCATACCCTTCGCCGCTATGAGACGTATGTCTGGCGGGCGCCGCTGCTCGCTGTCAGTCCTGCCATGCCACCGGTACGGTGGTCATGCGACGGCAGCCGCCAGAACACCTCGTTGCTGGCCCGGTCGTGGTGCCAGGCCGTCAGTGCGTGGAGGGCGACCAGCCGGTCGAGGAGTTCCGCAGTCTGCTGAGGCGTGTGCCCTCCCAGTCGGGTCAGCGCCGCCATATCGGTGTGCGCGGTGCCCTTGCTGGTGTGCACGGCAAGAACGAGAGCGCTCAGGTGAAGCGCGGCAGGAGCGGCGACAGGAAGGGATGGAGGAGCCGGATGCAGAGCCCAATGGGCGGCCCGACACCGTGCGGGCCGGCCCGGGACCTGTTCTCGCACGGTGGCATCAAGAAGGCGCACCGACACCGGTGTGGCCCTCAGATCAGGCGGCCGAAGCCACAGTCCGTGGGCCAGCTCCTCCCACACCTCCCTGCGTCCGCATAGACGCATGCTGCGCAACAGGCCTGCGGGTAGACGGACATACCCGCGGCTGTCGGCGCGCAGAGCGCACTGCACAGCGAGCAGGCGTGCGGCCGGTGATGTGAACCGCGGCAGGGCAGTGGCGAGGTAGGTGAGTGTCTCCCTGACTCGCGTTCGCTCTTCAGATCCGCCGAGGAGAGCACCGGGGGTAGGTGCGGACGGTGCGCAGGCTTGTGGCCTACCGAACCGTGTTTCCGGGACGACGGCGCTGTGGTGTGTCACCGCCGCGCACGCAGCACAAGTGTCGGCCAGGCGCCAGGTACGGCCGCTCGGGTCGCACGTGAGGACAAGTAACACCGGACCGGCACAGCCTCGATGGCGGGGATGCCACCGGCACTCCCGCATCCCGCACTGGCAGGTACGCAGATGCTCCGGCAGCACATCCGCCCGCGCATGACGGGCCAGATGGGCCAAGGCGGCGGACCGGGCAGACGCAGCCTCGAACCGAGACGCAGGCGCGGTGCAGTGCGCGCACACGAGGTCGGGCCGGCCTGCCCGTGAACGCAGTTCCACCGTCCAGATCCGTCGTGCTGCGACTCCGACGAGCCTCATCAGTCGGCTGTCCTCCTGTCTGTCCGTGCCGCAGAGCCAAACCGCCTGCTGGCGGGCGTGCCGGAACGGACGGTAGTGCAGAACTCTGCACTACCACCCGCCGCGGAAATAGTGCAGAAGTCTGCACTGACAGGGCAGAGTCCTGCACCGTCGGATGGTGGGATGACGATCTTCCCGCCCGACCCCAACCTCACCGCCCTGCGAGTCGAACTTGCACGGCTGCGGGGCGAGCGCGGATGGACCTTCGACGAGCTGGCCGAACGCAGCGGCCTGGCCCGGCGAACCCTCATCGACCTTGAACACGGCCGCACCACCGGCAGTGTCACCACCTGGCACGCCCTCGCTCATGCCTTCGGCGTCCCCATCGAGCGCTTCCTCGTCTCCTTGTGTGACGGCCACTCGGCCCCCGGCGCCGCACAGCCTTGACCCGGCACGGCCGCGGACTGCTTCCACCGCCCGAGAGAATCACTCACATAGGCGAGAGGGCATCGAACGACAGAGCGACGCACCGGTCACGCGTACCCGCCGGCTGGGCTGATCGCATGACATCGACGAAAGCCGCCCCTACCGACCGGCGCGCTACCTGGCACCCTCGCCGCCATGCGCCCCCACAGCCCCCACCGAGAACGTCACTGGGACGGCAGCCCCCGCTACCTGCCTCCCCGCCGCTCTCTGCAAATCGCCGCAAACAGCGCGAGCCGCCTTCTCCGCGCGGGGCAAACCGGCCGCTGCCGCCACTGCGGCAACCGCATCGACTGGTACCCGCGCTCCGACGGCCGACCCATCGCCCTGCATCCCGCAGAAGTGGCCACCCCTGACGTCTCCGCGGACTGCCACTGGCATCTCAGCAGCGGCGTCGCCTACCCCCACGACGACGGCAGCGGATGGTGCCGCATCCCGCACGCCGTCCTCTGCCCTCAACAGCCCACACACTCCCAAGGCACAAGCGCCCGTCTCGCATCACTGCGTCGCGAGCTCAGCCTGCGTTCCCGACGCATGATCAACGTCGGCGCTTTCACCCCAGCACCCTCCTCGCCAGCCCCTGCGGCCCCGGGCGGAAACGAGAAGCGACCCACCCGGCCTGTCGTCCGGATCCTCCTCGTCAATTACCTGGCCGAAGGCCCCCTCGAGAGCATCCGCTGTGTCGCTCAGACCCGCCAACGAGGCCGCTGCACACACTCCCTCCTCGCCGCTGTCCGAGGGCGCTGGATGCTGCTGCCCACCCAGCCCACCCACGGGCAACTCACCCTCCCCGACAGCAGCATGGTGGTCTACGACCTGAGCCACCTGCCCTACGCAGAACAACTGCGCTGGCGCGCCCAACGCTGCACCACCCACGCCACCGCGACCACAGCAGCCGACCTGGCCCTGGCTGGCTGGCAGCCCTTCGACCCCCTACTGCACGCCGAACACATCAACACCGAGCTGCCCCCGCCCGAGCGGCACTATCCCCGCCCAAGGTGACGGAAGCCGCACCCGGCACCGCCGAGCCCCCTTACCCACACACTGCACCAAGCCGGGACCGACATCGCGCGTCGCAGATGACACTGGCAGCCAACCAAGACGCCCACCCGCTTATGGCACTCGTCAAAGCGCTGGGCAGCCGGGCCATTCGCTGGACCCGCCGCCGACGCGGCGACAGACTGCGCATCGACGCGGTCACCATTCCCACTCGGATACCGAACACAACGTGCTGTTCCACGTAGCGCTCCCACCGCCGTCCCGGCACGCCTCACCGACCACGCTCTGCCCCAAGCCTGACCCTTCAACGCTTCATGGAGCCGGTACGCCGGGCCTTGGCAGGCGCCTCTGCCGAGCAGGCGACCGTTTTCCCCACACCGTCCGCCAAATGCTCACCCACGCCCACCCCACACCTGCGCCGCCGGCCGCACTCCCGCCCAGCCCTCCAAGGACCTTCTGCGATGAAACCCACCGACGAACAGACCGCCGCCCTGGACGCCTTCCGCGCCGGCCATGACCTGGCCCTGCAAGCCGGAGCCGGCACCGGCAAGACCACCCTGCTGGAAATGCTCGCCCGCTCAACCCCGCGCCGAGGCCGCTACCTCGGCTACAACCGGGCCATCGCCCAAGAAGCCACCACACGCTTCCCACGCACCGTCCAGTGCAAAACCGCCCACGCACTTGCCTACGCCGCCATCGGCCATCGCTACACCAGCCGCCTGAACGCCCCACGCCGCCCCGCGTGGCAGACCGGCCAAGCCCTCGGCCTCACCAAAGCCATCCGCGTCGGCGAACGCGACATCTCCCAACGCGCTCTGTCCAACGCACTCCTGCGCACCGTCACCCGCTTCTGCCACACCGCCGACGAGACCATCACCCGCCACCATGTACCGAAACTGCGCGGTCTGGAAGACAAAGACATGCACCACGAACTTGCTACCCATGTCGTCCCAGTCGCTCGTAAAGCCTGGGCGGACCTGCAGAACTCCGACGACGGCTGCGTCCGCTTCGAACACGACCACTACCTAAAGATCTGGGCACTCACCCAGCCGAGAGTCGACGCTGACTACCTGCTCCTGGACGAAGCCCAGGACACCAACCCCGTCGTGGAGGAAATCTTCCTCACCCAACGCGACCACGCTCAGCTCGTCATGGTCGGAGACTCTGCGCAGGCCATCTACCAATGGCGCGGTGCCAAGGACGTCATGACCAGCTTCAACGGCACTCAGCTGACCCTGTCGCAGTCCTTCCGCTTCGGACCTCACCTCGCAGAAGAAGCCAACCGCTGGCTCGACCTGGCCGAGGCTCCTCTCCGGCTTACCGGCACCCCCACCGTGACCACCGAGATCGGCCCCGTCCCCAGCCCGGACGTCATCCTGTGCCGCACCAACGTCGGCGCCATGGCCCAGGTCATGCAACTCATGGCGGACGGATACCGCGTTGGCCTGTCCGGAGGAGGTGACAGCCTCAAAGCCCTTGCTCAGGCCGCCCGCGACCTGAAGGACGGACGACGCACTCACCACCCCGAACTGCTCTTGTTCCCCTCCTGGGGAGACCTTCAGGACTACGCCACCCATGATCCGGCAGGACGCGACCTGCAACCACTGGTCGACCTTGTCGACACTCATGGAACCGACGCCATCCTGACCGCAGTGGCCCAACTCGCCCACGAACGCCACGCCGACATCACCGTCTCCACTGCCCACAAAGCCAAGGGACGCCAATGGCCACGCGTAAAAATCGCCGATGACTTCGCCCCACGCACCCGGGCTGATCAGCACGACCGACCCAAAGAAGCCGCAGTCAGAACCATCGACGACAGTGAGGCCCGCCTTGCCTACGTCGCCGTCACCCGCACCCGCCAGCGCCTCGACATCGGTGGCCTGTCCTGGGTCCATGAGCTGCCGGAGCACGAAGCCGTCTGGGCACGTGCCTCAGACGCGTGAAGTCAGAGAGACGTGCAGAAGGCAAAGACATCTGCTCGGAAGGCACAGCCGGGGAGGCTGGGCGCGCAGCGGCGGTGCCGGCGGCAAGGAGAACTACAGAAGCTGAGCAAGGCGGAGCTATTGGCCGTCGAACAGCACACGCCTCCTGCCAAGAGCACGACTCGGCGCCGGCCGCGATTGAGGACATCGGTCGACACCGCCACGCCCGCCGGCGCCGCGACGACGGTCACCGGGTGTACCGGGCCGTGCCACGCGCGCCGCCCCGGGACGCGGTGCGGGCAGCGCACTTCCCGCTGGGCCGACGGGCGGTCAGCACGACGCTGACTTCGTGAGACACGGGATCCCGAGGATGTGCCCCGGCGGCGATCAGTGAGATGGCGGCATTGGCGAGGGGCCGTACTTGATCATGCGGCGGGCGGAGTCTGCGCCCCGTTAGGCCAAGTCCATGGGCTTGTGGGAAGGGCGGGGGAGTTGGCCCTGCTCCGGATTTGGAAGCGCCGCCTTTCGCTGTGCCTGCAGCCGTTCCAACCGTTCTCACAGCTCATCCGACACGACACCCCCAGCCGAACGCTCAACTCTCCTTCGGGCGAGGCAAGCCGAGGCGATCCCCCCGTTGTGCCGGCCGCTGTCAGCAGGTGCCTCGGCGGGTGTCGGCGCCACCTACTAGGGTTTTCGACCGCGACCGCAGATGTCGGCTTTCGCGTGCAGGTGCAGAGCAACGGGGAGGAAAACGGGGATGGGTTACACGATCCCGGGCTGGCTGGACGAAGTCCTGGACTTCATCGGGATCAACTTCCCGAATGTTGACGAGGACGACTACCGTGACATGGCCGACGCCATGCGCGAGTTCGCGGATACGTTCGAGGGACACGGTGGGGACGCGCACGCGGCGGTCTCACGGATCCTGTCCTCATCCGAGGGCTGGGCGGTCGATGCGTTCGAGAAGCACTGGCACCAGGTGAAGGCGAGCCACCTGGAAAAACTCCCGGAACTTGCACGGTTGTTCGCTGATGCCTGCGATGTCCTCGCGGACATCATCTTCGGGATGAAGACCAAGGCCGAGGCCGAACTGGCCGTCATGGCTGGGTCGGTGGGCCTATCCATCGGTCTCGCCTGGGTGACCGGCGGTCTGTCCGCAGTTCTGGGCGCAGCCGAGATCACAGCGATGCGCCAGGCCGTCAAGCGGATCATCGACGAGGCGGTGGACCGGGTCGTCGATGAGGTGATCGCGAAGGTCACCGAACCGGTCAACGCCAAGCTGGAGGCGATGGTCGAGGATATGGTCCTCGAGTTGGCCGAGGGCGCGTTTTCCATGCCGAGCGACGCCGGAAGCGCAGGGCACGGCGGCAAGGGTGGGCACGGGGGAATGCAGCTCGCCTCGGCCGGCGGTTCTGGCGGGGGCGGTGGTCCGCAGAAGCGGACCCGCATCGATCACGCCGAGTTCGAGGACGGGGCTGGAAAGGTATCCCGTCACGGAAACGAGCTGCATCTCGCCTCGTCCAATCCGTTGCGCCGAGCCAAGAGCGTGTTCGGCCACAGCAAGGGCCGTGACCCGTTCACGAAGACCTTCGACAGTGTGCTCCACGGCGCGCTCGAGGGCTCCGAGAAGGCCCTCAAGAAGATCACCAAGCACATCACGGAGACCGTCCCGGACCGAGTCAGGGCCACCTCCCGCCTGCACAAGCACAACGACATCGACGTCGGCAACAAGGCCGACAGCATCCAGGTCAACAAGGGCGGCGGCGTCGGCAGCTCGCACGGCCACGGTGGCACCCCTGCGTCCGGCAGTAAGCCCGACCACGGCCTGAAGATCGATGACGCGAAGCTCTTCAAACAGTCGCATGCCCTGAACAGCAGGGAGTGGTGCGGGGATCCGATCGATATGGCGAGCGGCCAGATGATGCTGGCCTACACCGACGTGGACCTGCCGGGTGTACTGCCGCTGACCCTGCGCCGTACTCATCTCAGCGGCTACGATGCGGGGCGCTTCTTCGGCCCGTCCTGGGCGTCTACCTTGGACGAGCGGCTGGCAGACCACCCGGACGCAGGCGGTGTCTGGTGGTACCGCGAAGACGGCTCGGTTCTGGTCTATCCTCGCCGCCCGGACCTGCCCGGTGACCGCGTCCTTCCCATCGCCGGTGTCCCACTGCCTCTGACGTATGTCACGCGCGGAACCTCTTATGTCCTGACCGTGGAAGATCCCTACACTGGGCTGACCCGCCACTTCGAGCCGGCCGCCACGGGAGGCGGCACCTGGTGGCTGACAGAGATAAGGGACCGCAACCACAACGTCATCGGCATCGACCGCGGCGAGGACGATGCCCCGCACTCAGTCACTCACTCCGGCGGTTACCGGCTCCAGGTCACTACCCGCACCGTCGGTGACCGAATACGTGTCACGGCCCTCCACGCTGTCGCCGAAGGCAGCCCAGTCACGCTACGCGTGTTCGGCTACGACGAGACAGGCGGGGACCTGACCGAGGTGCGCAACGCGGTCGATGCGCCGCTGTACCTGACCTACGACCAAACGCACCGCGTCACCGGGTGGCGCGATTCCAACGACACCACGTTCACCTACGAGTACGACGAGCAGGGGCGGGTGATCGCCACCCGAGGTACCGATGGCATCCTCAACTCCACCATCACCTATACCGGTGCGGACAACAACGGTGTAACCACCGCCACCTACACCGACTCCTTGGGCCACGCCACTGTCTACCGCGCCAACCGGTACGGACAGATCATCTCAGTGACCGACCCACTCGGTGCGACGGTCACCCAGGAGTGGGACCGGCGCGACCGTCTGCGCTCCCGTACCGACGCGCTGGGACGCACCACACAGTGGGAGTGGGACGACGCGGGTGACTTGGTGGCCACCATCACGGCCGACGGCACGGTCAGCCACACTGCATACAACGACCTCCACCTGCCCATCCAATGGACCGGGCCGGACGGCACTCGGATCCGGCAGGATTTCGACGAGCGGGGCAACCGCATCAGCGTCACCGGACCCGACGGCTCGGTCACCCGCTTCACACACCATCCGACGGGCGCCCCGGCGACACTGACCGACGCGCTCGGCGCGAGGGTACAGATCGAAGCGGACCCAGCAGGACTGCTGGTCGCCGTCGAGGACAGCCGCGGTGCCCGCACCACATGCCAACGGGATGCATTTGGCCGCCCCATTCTCCTCACTGACCCGCTCGGCGCCACGACCAGCCTGCGCTGGGACGCGGAGCACCGCCTGGTGGAGAGAATCGCAGCCGACGGCACCCGCGAGAGCTGGAGCTGGGACGGCGAGCACAATTGCCTCGCCTACACCGACCAGGCGGGTGGTCGCAGCGAATTCACCTACGGTCCCTTCGACCTGCTGCGCACCCGCACCACGCCGGACGGTGCCGTCTACACGTTCGCTCACGACACCGAGATGCGGCTGACCACCGTCACCGACCCCGCCGGGCTTACCTGGACCTACCGCTACGACGAGCGCGGCGCCCTGGTTGCGGAGACGGACTTCGACGGCCGCACCACATCGAGCACCTACGACGCCGCCGGCCAGCTGACGGCGCGGCGCACCCCTACGGGAGCGTCGTTTGCCTTCGAGTACGACGCGGCCGGCGATCTGCGCGCCAAAGAAGCCGACGGAGCGCGCACCGAATACACCTACGACCAGGCCGGACGTCTCACCGCGGCCGTATCCGCCACCTCGCGGGTCGCGTTGGAGTACGACGCGGTCGGGCGGATGGTGGCTGAGACGGTCGACGGGCGCACGACGCGGTACCGCTACGACACGCTCGGACGACGCACGCGTCGCACCACCCCCACCGGTGCGGTCACCGACACGTCTTGGGACGCGGTCGGCAACTGCACCGGCCTCACGGTCGCCGACGTGCACCGGCTGGCCTTCGAGCGCGACCTGCTGGGCCGGGAGACACGGCGGACCTGGGGCGAGCAGGCTCTGCTTGCCTCGTCCTGGGACGAGGTGGGCCGCCTGACCAGCCAGACCCTGAGCTTGGGTGGACAGCGCGCGCACGAGCGGGAATACACCTATCGCCCCGACGGCCATCTCACCTCAGTCACCGACCGCGGCTCCGGCCGCAGTCTCAGCTACGAACTCGACCCCCTGGGCCGTCCCCTGTCCGTTGTCACCCGAGGCGGCATCACCGAGATCTACCGCTACGATCCGGCGGGCAACCAGATGCATGCCACCTGGACGAATGCAGTAGGCGCCCCCGAGGCCGCCGGAGACCGCGCCGTCACAGGAACCCGGCTGCTGTCCGCAGGACGTATCACCTACCGCTACGACCGTGCGGGCCGCCTCATCGAACGGACCCGCAAGCGCCTGTCCCGCAAGCCCGACACCTGGCGGTACTCCTGGGATGCGGAAAATCGGCTCACCTCCTGCACCACCCCTGACGGCACCGTCTGGCACTACCGCTACGACGCCCTCGGGCGCCGCACCGCCAAGTACCGCCTAGGCCAGGACGGCACCATCGCCGAGGAAATCCTCTTCAGCTGGGACGGCACCCGGCTGGCAGAGCAAACAGACGCAGTCACCGGAACGGTGCTGACCTGGGAATACGACGGCTACCGACCCCTGGCCCAGTACGAGCGCAAGATGCTGTCCCAGGAAGAGGTCGACGCCCGCTTCTTCGCCATCGTCACCGACCTGGCAGGCTCGCCCACCGAACTCATCGATGAGAGCACGGTGGCCTGGCGCACCAGGACCACGGCATGGGGCACCACAGCGTGGAACACCGATGCCACGGCCTACACCCCGCTGCGCTTCCCCGGACAGTACGCCGACCCCGAAACCGGACTGCACTACAACTACTTCCGGCACTACGACCCCGAAACCGCCCGCTACACGAGTCCCGACCCGCTCGGTCTCGGACCGGGCCCGAACCCGGTCACCTACGTAACCAACCCGCAGTCCGAACTCGACCCACTCGGACTTGCCAAGTGCGACGAGAACGAGGTCACCTGGGGCGGCCGTGTCCAGTACGGTCCGCTGGGCCCCGGCAACCGCGCGACCGGCGTCCGTGCCACGCTCGAACCCGACATGATGGGCGGAAAAACCCGTCCGCGCGTCAACGTACCCGGCTATAAAAAGGGCGGTGCTTGGAACAAAGGTCACCTGCTCGGCGCCCAGCTCGGCGGATCGAACCGGGACCCCCGCAACTTCGTCGCCATGCACGCCTACGCCAACAGCCCGGTCATGCGGCAGGTCGAGAACGACGTACGCGCGGCTGTCGACCGAGGCGAGACGATCACGTACAACGTCACGCCGATCTACCGCACCAACGACCCGACCGATGTCGTGCCCGTCGGCGTCACCATCGAGGCACATGGCAACCGCGGATTCCAGTTCACTCCGCTGGGCTCCAGCTCCCCGACCAATGCGGTCACTATCCTGAACGAACCCCGACCCGAGGAACGCTGATGAACCCCTCCCTCACCCGCCTGACCGAGCTGCTGCCGCCCCCCGAAGTGGCCCCCAAGGACTGGGCTGCCGTGGAGGAACAACTGGGTACTGAGCTGCCGCAGGACTACAAGGAACTCGTCGACACCTACGGTGGCGGCCTGTTCGACGAGAACGTCTGGCTGCTGGAGCCCGGTTGCCCGCGCCCGCGCTACGACCTGATCGCCATGGACGCTCAGTGCCGCGAGTCCCTGCAGCTTCTGTGGGACCGTGGCGAGCCCCGCCCCGCCGAACTGGACCAGGAAGGAGCCCGTCTCATCCCGTGGGCCTACGAGGACGAGGGCGGTGAAGTCCTCTACTTCTTGTCCACCCCCGGCCAGAAACCCGAGAACTGGCCCATCCTGATCAACGAAGGCCGCGGCCCCGAATGGGAGCGGCACGCTGGCCCCTGCACCTCCTTCTTGCTGGGGCTGATGACGGGAGAGATCGAGTCCGAGTACTTCCCCGACATGCCCCTGGATGAGCACGTCTTCGAAACCAACGAAGAGATCTTCGCCAACGGATAGACGGCATAAGAGATCGTCTCAACTGGCTTGATCACTAAGCTGGCGGGTGTGATGGCGATGGTGGAGCGGTTGGTGCCGGACAGGTTGTGGGAGTAGTTCCGGAGGGTGGTCCCGGCTGCTCCAGTACGGCCTCAAGGTGGCGGCCGACGCCGGTATGGGGACAGCGCTGGCGGCCATCGTGTTCGCGGCCACGACGGGCTGCACTTGGCGCTCTGGTGAGGCGGTCGTTGGCCCCCAAGGGCAGGTAGCCGACCCGGCTGCGGCGTCGCTGTGGGGTGTCCGCGGCACCCCTCAAGCGCGGTTCGTAACGTCAGCCGGCGGTAGGCCGAGTTCGAGTTCGGGCAGCCACCGGGGCCGCTTCCGCCCAGCCGCGATCGACACGTCGAGCACCGCGGACGCCGCCTTTTGCCCTCAGATCGTCGGATCCCTGCCACAGTTCTGGCACGCAGGGTGATCGTCATGATCCGCGCCTTGGATGCCCCCTACGCGCCGCCGCCCGGTTCCTGCCCGGTTGAGAAACGGGGCGGTCGCGCGTCGGCAGTGGCACGACACCGCTGGTTGTTACTCACTTTCGGGTGAGCCTGCCCCCTGCAGTAGGGGGCCCTGCCCGGCACTGCATTGCCCGAGGCCAGAAATTTCAGGGGCACACTGGGCACGTGTGGCTCTCAGCCGCATTCTCAACCCCTGCGCCGTCGAGCGCTCAGCCTTGGACACCTTCCAGCGGCAGGTGGTCGCGGTAGTACTCCGACTCTAGCCACTCTTCCTTCACGAAGAGCGGGCGTGTCAGGAGCGTTTCCCCGACCCGCTGCTCACGCAGGAGGATTCCGAGATCGGTCAAGGAGAGCGATGCGTCAGGGGTGTAAAGCACCCAGTTCCCGTGCTCGGCTGCGTGGTGCAGGAGGAACTGGTGACCCTGCGCCGGATCGCTTCCTGCCAGCGGGAAGTCTGCCAGGAAGACCTGCGGGCCGGCGACTGCATCCAGCGCAACGCATGCAAGCTTGCCCACGTCGTAAAACGCCTTCACGCCGTCCGGGAAGTCTTCCTGCCCGTACGGGCCGCCAACCCGTGCCTCCGGCTCGGAGACCAGCAGTGCCTTGGCGACCTCTGCCGGCGACATCCCGAACCGCAGCGGTCCCACGCCGCCTTCCGCTCGCAGCTCCCAGCGCTCGCGCTCCACACTTGCGCTCATTCACCCCGTCCCTACGTTTGACCGGCCCATATTCGTGTCCGTTGATGTGCAGACGGACCGATCACGGTGCCCGCGAATCGTGAGATCGGGTGCCGAGGCTATCCCCTGCACCCACCACTCCCAGGAAGTACCTGACGCTGGCGGAGGCATCAGGGATCATCCGGGGCGGGCCGCCGATGAGCGAAGCCGACTGGGTGTGACGAGTCCGAGCGGCGGACGTGGGCGGGGCCGTGGAGCAGCACACGCAGCACCCGACCTCGACAAGAGATCAGGGCGCATCCTCGTGCGGTGACGTGACCGGGAATGAAGCGGAGGTCAGCCCTGGACCGGGACGATCGCCTTGTCGGTGACGGCGTAACGGCCGTCGGTCCAGTACGGTGCCGCGCCAGGTGAGGTCACCTTGTCCTTGCCGGTACGGGCGTCCAGGACCACGGGACCGTTTTGCTCCGTCTGGCCGTAGACCATCCCGTGCCAGGCACCGGTCACCTGGGGCGCCACCCGCCCCGAGCTGTCCGGCAGTGCCCACAGCATCTTCCCGGTATGCGAGTCCATTGCGAAGGCCTCCGAGTCACCACTCGCGCAGACCACAACAGACTGCTGGTCGAACCGGCACTGAGCTGGAACGCCGTGGCCCGACGGGACCTTGAAGCCCAACTCCTTGCCGGAGGCGGGCACGACGGCGGTGACGTTACCGAAGGGCTTTGCCTTCAGCCCCTGCACCAGGAGCAGTCCGGGCCCGGCGGCCACAGCGGTCCCGGATTCTGTCGCCTTCGACCAAGCCGTAGAGCCGTCCCGTACGGCCCGCGCCTGGAGACTCTCAGGTGACCAGGAGCCCGTCGACCTCAGGCCGATGACCCGACCGGCGGCGACCTCCACTGGTTTGAGGTGCGGGTCCCCCCAGACCGCCTTGCCCGCGGCGAGGTCGATCGCCACGACACCCACCTGGTCTCCGTCTTTCACGCTCACCACGGCGGTCGTACCGTCGACGCCCATCACAGCGGTCTTGAACGAGGACTCTGCGGAGTCCGCGAATTCCTTGGGCAGCTCCACCACATGCCGCCAAGTCAGCCGTACAGAGTCCGCGTCGGCCGCCACGACCTCGATCGCGCTATGGGCGGGCACGGGCGTCCCCCCCTGTAAGCCGACCCCACGGCCACCTCTTCAGGCGCCACGTGCATGGCGGGCGAGGGCTGCCTGCAGCTCTCGCTGCAGGGGGCCGGGCAGGTCCGTGCCCTGGGCGTGCTTGAGGGCGCCGTGCTCGCAGGGCCCCGGCCTCTACACCAGCGTGTCCGCGCGGTTGCGGGCGTGGCTTCCGCACTGATCGCCGCCGGTGGAGGCACCGCACTCGCCATACCCCGCCGCAGGACCCGTCAGGCCGTCTGAGCGCACTCCTCCCCGCCTCACCACGCGCCAATGTCGCCCCCGCACCCTGGCAAGAACGGTAGCGGGCTGTGCAGGAACGCATCGATACCCTCGCTCCGCAGCGGCGAGATCAACAGGTGGGGTATCGGCGAGCCTGGTCCCAGCACCTGGGCGCGGAGGTTTGCCCTCCGGTCCAGGCCGGTCAACTCGGTGAGGTGGACCAGTTAGCGCCACCATGGCCCGGCTGTCACGCGTGCTCACCGGCCTAATCCGTCCGTACGATGAGGCAGACGCGCCAGCTGGTGTGCGGTACCTCCAGGCATCCTGCGGTAAGGCCGGGAGAGTGCGGCTCCTGGACGGCCAGGCGTCGGCGCGTGCGGTTCTGCAGCTGGGGCGTGGCTGTTACTTCAGACCGAGTCGTTTTCAGCGGTCACCCAGTCTGAGGCAATGGCGTGCTGGGCTGCTGTGAGGGTGACCCGTCCGTTGCAGATGGCTGTGTGCAGGCGGGTTTCGACTTTGTCCTTGTCGTTGTTCGGGTTGGCGCCCGGCCTGTGGCCGGGGCTCGGCGGTTCCACCCAGGGGTTGCGTGGGTCGTTCGGGTCTCCGCCCAGCTGCAGTGAGACCAGGTGGTCGTACTCGGCGTCGTGCAGGCTCGCCTTGTCGGTTTCAATGCGGCAAGCAAGCAGTGGCGACGATCTCGCTTACCGCCCGATCGGTAGGACCGGCTCGAGTTCCAGCGGTGTTCGTCGGGGGCGTGCGGCCGCTTGGCGTGCCGTGGTCGGCTGCTGGCGCGGATTATGAGACACCGGCCGATGCGGAGCCTCACACGAGGGTTCCGGGCCTGCGGATCCTATGTGTGAGTCAGCCTGGTCAAGACCTGTCGGAAGTTACCGCCGGGGCCGGCGAACCTGGGTGAGACTGGGCGGCTGGAGGGTGAGGCGGGGGGCTGCTGCTGCGTGGTTACGGCTAAGAGGGGCATTCCGATGGCGTACCGGGTGAGTACCCGTCAGTAGCCCACGCGGCGTGTAGTGATCTCGTTACTCTGGGCAGTACTGGCATGGCGGAATCGGGGGGCTATGACGGCTACAGCGGTGCGGCACCTGTTAGTGGGTGTCAGTTCGTATGAGGATGCGGCGCTCGAGCTGCCGGCGGGCACGGCGCACAACGTTGCGCAGTTGCGAGAGGCGCTGACGGCCTCCCAGCATCACCACGATGACGCCTCGTCGATGGCGCCGCGGGCCTGCCGGGTCCTGGAGCCCGGTGATGCCTCGCAGGTGCTGGATGAGGTTGCGGCGGTGGCCCAGGAGCAGCCGTCCCTCGTCGTCTACTGGACGGGGCACGCTGCAATCACGCCGGAGGACGGCGTGTGTCTGGCCTTGCCGCATTCGCGCGTGGACGATCTGAGTACCTGGATGCCCGCAGACCTGCTCATCGAGTCGATGTCGCCACGCGTGGACGAGCGATGGGACCGCCTGCTGATCCTGGATGCCTGCTTAGGGGCAGGGCAGAGCACGGCAGGCGGGCGGAGCGACGTGGATGTGTCCGAGGTGGTCACGTCGATGGGCCGCCCAGGGGTGGCGGTGTGGGCCGGCCTGGGGCGGACGGCGACGGGATTCGCGGCCAACAGCCGGGATACCTCGGTCTTCACGCAGGTGTTGGCGCACCTCCTGCTGAGAGCTGCGGAGTCGATGACGCCCCTGAAGCTTCAGGCCGCCCACGAGTGGCTGGTTCAGGAGCTCGAGCGCAGCGGCTATCCGCCGCCGTGCCTGGGCAATGCCGGTGCCTTCCGCAGCTTCCTGGCCCAGGCCTCCGACCCCGCCCCACAGCGCAGGCGGGCAGACCGGCTCGTGCGACGGGCGCTGGGCCGGCTCGTGCCCGCCGACACGCGGCGCTACGCACTGGTGTGCGGGATGGCGCTGTGGGGTGCCCGGGAGCAGGACACTTCCCCTTACAAGAACGCCGTGTGGCTTTACGAGCGGCTGCTGGCCAGTGGATGGGGCTTCACCCGCGACACCACCACCGTGGTCGGATCGGTGACCCGGCAGGAACTGCGCAGCAAGATCAGCGAGCTGGCCTCGCAGGGGCAGAACCTGGTCCTGGTGTACCTCTCCGGCGCTGCGCGTGTCTTCTCCGAGCGCGACTCCCTCGACGTGATGGTCGCCTTGGCGGAGGAGCAGTCCGTTTCGGTCAGCGAACTGGTGGAGATGCTGCGCACCTCGCGCGCAGAACGCGTCACCTTGCTGATCGATGCCTACCAGTCGCATACGCAGACGGCCGTTGCCGACCGCTTGGCTGCGGTTGCACAGGCCTGCGGCTGGGCGCCTGCCGCGGGGGCCAGCCGCCTGGCCATCACGTGGGCGACTTCCCCTGCTGCGTCCGGCCCCGACCCGCTGGCGCTGACTGCCCAGGGCTCCGCCCTGACTGACGAGCAGGGCTGGGGCGACTTGCTGTATTCCCTTCCTGGGACTGGCCACTGGCCGCGGCCATGGAGGTTCTCCTTCCCCGAGGCGGAGATCCGGTACCTGCCCGGATCCGGCCCGCTTGCCGCCTGGCAGACGCTGCTGGGGAGCCTGCGCGAACCGTCTGCTGACGCGAGTGTGGCCCAGTGGCTGCTGTCTGTGAACCCCGCTGGTGTGGGGGATGTGCCCTCGGACCCGTTTGCGGGGCTCGTTCCGCCTCCTGCGGTCCCCCCTGCCTCCTCTCCGCCTCCTGAGGCGAAGTCCTCGGCTCGGCTGAGGGTGGTGGGGGGAACCTATCCCGCGGCAGCGGGCCGCGAGATTCTTCTTGCCTTCGATTACCAGTCCCACCAGCCCGGCACTGTGCCCGTCTGCGGTGACGACCCGCTCGACCTGACGGTTGTGGTGTCGGCCGATGACGCCGCTGTCGAGCCGCGGCTGTTCTACACCCGTGTCGACCGTGATGCCGGCACCCCCACGCAGTGCATCCGTCTGACACCCCGCACCGGCACGCCTGTGAAAGTCCAGCTCAGCGTGATGCGCCGCGGTGACGGGGCTCTCCTGCAGGAACTGACCACCGTTTTGCCCGCGGCCGCACCGGAGAACGCAGCGCTCTCGTAATGGACCAGCTCAACATCAATCTCGACCTCACGCTCGTGCACGCAGGCCTCGATGAGGACACCTCTGCCACGCCCGAGCCGCACAAGATCGCCGATCGCAGCATCTTCCTACACATCAGCACCAACAGTGCCGGCCAGTACACCGTGCTCGCCCACGGCACCGAGTTCCAACGCGACGGCAGCCTGAGCATGGAAGGGGCCATCCACCGCAGCAGGGAAGACATCGCCGCCGCCACCTCAGAGCTGCTGCGTGGCTGGTCCAAGGACGTCATCCAGCACCAGCCGCCAGGGCAGGAGGCGTTCACCTTCGAAGGATCGCCTGTCGTCGACTTCGGGGAAGACCGCGCGCGCACCTACCTCAGCAAGCAGGGCCTCGCTCTGGCCCGACACGGCAACAAGCTCTTCAAACGCATCTTCTGCAACGGTGACGACGACTTGCGTCGGCTCGGAGAGCGCCTGGAGCACGCCCTGCGCAACAGGCCTCAGACCATCACCGTCATATCCGACGACTTCTTCGTCCCCTGGAGCATGCTCTACGTCTGCGCCGACCCCGACACGCGGATCTCCGCAGCGAACGCCTCATGGGACTGGTCGGGCTTCCTGGGCTACACCCACCTGATCGAACACGTCCTGCCCACCGCCGGCAGGGCTTCGACCCGCCAGCGCATCGGAAGCCCGCAGCGCCGGTTACGCACCGGACTGCAACTCGACCTGCGGCTGATCAACCCTGAACACCCCGCCGGACCCCTGGCCCCGGTCCACGCCGTCATCGACGAGCACACCGACTACGCAACCCGCAGCTGCAAGCAGGACGTAGCCGACGCGTTTTGCGACCCTGCCACCGCCGAGGAGATCCTCCTGTTCGGCGCGCACGGCACAGCCGAACGCTTCGACGACCAAGGCATGATCCCCGCCCAGGTCACCCTCAGCGACGACGACCCCATCTGCAGCTCCGACCTGGACTTCTGGCGCGAGGAACGCAAGAAACCCCTTCCAGAGCCCCTCTGCTTCATGATGGTGTGCGAAGGCGGACGCACGGCCACCCACATCCACGAAGGGCTCGGCAGGCCCCTCTTCCAACTCGGGGTCGGCTGCCTCGTAGGCCCGCAACTCGAAGTGCCCATGGATTTCGCCGGCCTCTACACCCACCGCTTCTTCCAAGAAGCATTCACCGGCGCCCGGATCGCCCACATCGCCAGAGAACTCACCCGCGAGTTCCTCATCAAACACGCCAGCCCTCTCGGACTGATTTTCACCCTGCTGCGGGGCATCGACACTCACCTCGCAACACCCGACCAGCAAAAGAGACCATGAGCCAGCGCATCACCCACCTCGACCTCGACCGCGACGGCAAACTCATCCACCCCCGCACCGGCACCCCGCTCGACGCCGACGAGGTCCCCGCCCATATCGAACGGCACCTGCGCCTTGACCCCGCCACCACCGACGTCTTCCTCTACGTCCACGGCTGGCGGACCAAGCCCGACGACGCAGCCGATGCAGCCCAGCGCCTGGCCGCGCTCATCGGCGACCTCATCGACAACCAGCCCCACCACTACCCCTGCCTGACCCCCTTCCGGCCCCGGTACGTAGCCATCCGGTGGCCCTCGCGCAGCCTGCCCACGCCTAAGGGCTACCGCACCATCCGCGACCGGGCCGCCGCCATGTCCCACCCCGGGCAAGCCGCCCGCGTCCTGGCTGCCATCCTCGGCTACTACAACCAGCACCGCCGCACCCCCGCCCCCGGCCCGCCGCGGCTCAAGACCGCCGGCGGCCAGTACCTGCACGCCGTGGGCCACTCCTTCGGCGGCCGGTTCCTGGCCCACGCCATCGCGCAGGCCAGCACCAAACTGCCCCACAGCCCCCGCACACTCACCTGGAACTACCGCAGCGACCAGTACCCCTGGACCCTGGACAGCTTCACCACCTTCCAGATGGCGCTGCCCCACGACTCCTTCGCTGAAGCGCCCTACAGCCGCCTGCTCGAGGACAACGTCCTCAACGCCCCCGTCGCCATGACCTTCAGCCCCCACGACCGGGCCCTGGGGCGCTGGCACCGCGCCACGGAAGAGGGCAAGGAGGGCATCGGCTACGCCGGCGCCACAGCACCGGAAAGCCACCTGCACACACTCCGCCTCCAAGACACCGGCGACGCCTACACCTTCCCCTCCGCCCGCCTGCTCAACGTGGACGCCTCCCACCGCTACCGCGCATCGCCCGCCCGCATCGAGGGAGCGCACTCCGACTACTTCCACCCCGAATCAGCCCACCTCCTGCTCTCACTGGCCAACCAGGCACGGTGATGGGTGGACCGGGACACCGCAAAAGGGGCCGGGGCGCATGAGAGAGCGCCAGAGCTGGAGCTCCATGCAGCCTGCAAGCCAGACCAAGGGGGAACATTGTTTTTCGATGATCTGAACGATCCAAATGTAAGAGCTGCTGAGGAACGGGCGAGGGCAAGCGCCGCAGAGTACATCGCCAACTTCGACCGGGCCGTCGAGCGACTGCGTCTCGGCGATGTTGATGTCCCATTCATCAGAGCGACGGTCCGGGAGCCGGAGGACGTGGCGCGAGCCTTCGCACCATTCGCGGTGTCTGGTATCACCTTGATCGGCGTCTGGTGGAAGGCGAACCCCTACATCTTAAGGCACGGGCGCTTCTCCTGGCCGGTCCATCTGACCGATCTGACGCCTGCGCTGACCATTGGGGGACTGGGTGTTGTCTTACTGTGGCTCCTGGCCCGGACCCGATTCGGGGGAACGCCTGTACGTGATCAGCTGATACACGACGTTGCTCGGCAGGTGATCAAATGCGGCCGCGCCTACGGCCAAGACATCCCTGAGCGCGTCAAGTGCCTGGCGCAGCTGGACTACGGGTACTACCGCGTTGAGCGCAGCCTCCTCCGCGCTCACCGGAGGCGCAGAACGATGGCGTGGGTCTCTCTGCGCCACTCGCCTGCGATGCGGCACGCAGCCCTTGTTGCCGCGGCACTGCGCCAGGATTTTCTACGTGTCGATGTTGACTCTAATCCGGCGCTTCGGGATCTCGCAGGCAAGTTGCTGACAGTGGGCGAGCGGTATGCCGAGGGCCGTGTCGGCGGCCTTCTTCCTGAAGAAGTGCTGCAAGGGCTCGAGCCGCTCTCCCTTCCCCGGAAGGCGTTGCAGGAGTCGGCACGCGCGGTGTTGATCATTCTGGCTGCCTTGGTCGGAGCGGTTGTAGCACATAAGGCGGCTGGCGCATTCGGGCACCCTTGGATCGAGAAATGGCTTCCCCTGGCCGGCGCAGTCGTGGCCGGGATTATCGTCGGAGGCTGGCACAGGGTCTCTCAGATGCTGCCCCTCGCTCCTGGGAAGGGCTGACACCGGAGCGGTGCCCCGCCGGGACCGGTTCGACTGCCGAGGTACCGCACTGAGGGGTACCGCACTGAGGAAGCACGCCGGCAGCGAGGCGACGTGGCCGATGCCGAAGCCGGACTTCCGGTTCAGATGGTCGGTGAGCAGGTTTCCACCGTCGCCGCAGTCGCGGCTGGCGAGGCGGGACTTGGGTGATCATTTCGACGCACAGTTCTTCCGCTTCCTGGGAGGACTGACGAAGACGACGTCGGGGGCTTCGCGAGCAACTCGGCTATGGGAAGCTCGGAGAGCGGAGTGAGACGCGTGCCTGCGCACCCACGGCGAGAACGGTCCGCCCAACCATGCGACTGGACGTGGAGAGGACCTAACCCTCCCCGTGCCCGCGGCGCACCCGCCCCGGCGCAGATGTCTTGCGAGCGGGCAGGCCTCAGAATCGGCCGCCTGAACGAGTGGGCCGGCCCACCCCGCCGTCTCGACGTCCTCGTCACGCCCCTGGGAGGCGAGCCGAACTCTCGCCCCATTCGGAACTCTCCGCGGTGAGGTGAGTCGGTTCGGGACCGACCGGCTCGGGTCGGCCCGTTATCCAGCGCAGGAGGCGGAACGTACGCGGGGAGTCGGGCCCCACACCGCTGTGGCGAAAGCGAGGAGCAGGACGGCCAGTTCGGCGCTATACAAGATGCCCGCGAGGCCGGGGTCCAGCATGCTGACCGCAGCGGGAATCGCCAGGATCGTGGCGGCCAGACCGAAGGGGGCCCGGGTGCCCGGCATCCTCATTTCGGGCCCACCCGCCCACCGGCGCCGACTGCCCGTCCGCGGAGTCCGAGGACCCAGCTCCAAGCGATCACAGCCGGTGCGTGGAGCGTGAAGTTGCGTAGCGAATGCCTTGCCTCGACCCGCAGCTCAGAGCTCCCTGACGCCCGCTCCACCCAGACGAAGAGAGCAGAAACACCTGCCTAATGGAGCTCCAGGGCGATCGGGATGCTCACACTACGATGTCCTCGAACCGCTCCAATTGCGTCCAACCCTTCGCGGCCCGCACATGCGGAGGCAGTCGGTCTGCGGCGGGAAGCGGGCCCAGGTCCAAGCCGGTGATCTCCGCGACGTCAGCCACCGGTACCTGGAAGGTGCGGAAGGCTCCCAGTGGCGGGGGGTCGCCAGCCCGCGCTGCGTCAGCCATAGCTCGTGCAGCGGCATCGCGGGACAGGTCGGGGCTTTGGTCGAGGACGTACGCGGTAGCCGCGAGCTCACCGTCCTGCATGAAGGCTGCGACCTTCCAAAAGCGCAGCGGCACCTGGATACCGCGGTAGGGCGGGTCGGAGTCTTCAAGGACCGGACCGGTGAACACTGCCAGCTTGCGGTGGAAGGTCTTGGCATGGTTGAGCAGGAAGTCTTCCAGCCCCTGCCAGAGTTTCTTTCCCTGGTTGAAGAGATCCATCTGCGGCGCTGCGTTCGTGTAGTGGAACGTGTCGCTGTTCGCGGCTGACGTCTCACTTGCCGTACCCCAGACCGGATCAAGCCTGCGGACCAGATGGCCCTTGTCGAGTGGGTTGTTCTTGTAGACGGGGTCACCCGCTTGCTTTCCGTCGGGAAGGCGCGGGTCAAATCGCCAGTCGTTGGTGCGGTCCGCTTCGATCAGCTGTTGGCCGTTGATCACCACACCGGTTGATGCGGCCAGTCGTCGGTCAGGGCGGAACACCACGCTGAAATGTGTATACGGCAGGATCACAGTCTCGATGCCTGGATCCACCGGGCGGGGCAGCGGGACAGCTGGTCCCAGGAACCGCTCGTCGTAGCCCGTGCGGTTCGTGAGGGATTCGCGAGTCAAGGCGTCGGCATCAGGCGTGGGATCAGGCGAAGACGTCATGTCTCTCTAGCTACCGCGCAGCCTGATCATTGATGCCGGCATCACCCGAATAGGACCCGGCCGCCGCCAGCTTCAGCACGGCCGCCGAACCGGGACGCTTGGCAGGTCGTTCCGTCCTGGGCCGCTCGACGGGGTGTGCGTGGCTGCTCGCCATGATCGGTGAGAAGCCCTGCGCGCCCCGGCTGGGGGTCTTTGTCTGTTGACCGGCGCGGTGACACGGAACGGACAGGTGGGAAACTGCGGCATACGGCCTGGAGCGGCGGTTGGCGACAAGCGTGTCGGCGAAGCTCTCGATGCAGTCTGCTTCGGTGAATGCGTGGATCTGCCGGTTGAGTAACTGTCCCTTGGTGGACACGTGTGTGGAGAGCGGGCGGTACTTGCTGGCTGGATGGCTGCTGGCGGTGCGTGTGAGCGGAACCTGTCATGTTTCGCCGTTCTGGCCTGCACGAGGTGCTGACGGGCGGGTGATCTCGGTCAAAGTGCCGTGGTGATCAGGACAAGTCCGACTCGCTGGGCAGAATTTCGCTCATGTGTTCGTAAGCCTGAGTGCTGACCAGTCGCCAGAGGTGAGATCCGGCGGCGCATGAGTTCGGGGGTTCGTAGATGGGCCGTACAGGATGGTGGCCGTCTGGCAGAAAGCTGCTGACGGCGCTTACGGCACTTGTTGTCGTGTCCGCAGCCGCCCCGGCGTTGGCGAGCGCGGACCAGCGAAGCGATCTGCGAGTGGAGTCGTACGTCCTGCCGCTCGGTGAGGTGAGGTCGTCGCTGCAGGAACTGGCGACTCCCCAGGGGCGGAACAAGTTGCAGCAGTTGGCGGGGCAGGCCGAGTCTGGCGCGCGGCTGGCGCAGGAGACGAGGGGGCCGGCGGCTGGCTATGCGCCCGAGTCGCGTCGGGCCTCCGGTTACGCGTTGTCGAGCGACGAGTCAAGGGGGGCGCCGGGGGCCGGGCCGGGTGCGACGGCACCGGAACCGTCGAGGAAGATGACGTTCGACGAGTGCAAAAAGGGCTTGGGCTCCGACAACCCGTTCTTCGTGAAGTCACGGTTCGCTGTATGTGATGGCGCGTCGTTCGTGCAGGAGTGGCTTGTCAACGGCCGTCCCACCGGTGCCAGCATGTTCAACCTGCGCGTCGTCGGAACCATCGCGAAGAACAGTCGCACCATCGACTACCAGTACTACTACACCGATTTCAAGGTGACCGGCAGGACAGGGGCACTGACCATGCCCATCAGCACCAAGGGAACCACCCCGAAGACCTGGCCGTCCGGCGCCCACTTCACGCACGGCGGGAACATGCCCGGCACCAAGACGTGGACGCAGTTGAAGGCGCTGCGCACGTTCCACCACACGATGAACGCCAAGCCCGGCCAGGGAAGCGGACGCTCGGATGTGCTGGCCGCGGTCTACGAGCCCGTGGTCAGTTTCCAACCGCCGGCTCCCTGGCAGCTGAGCGGCGACACAGGCGGCAAGCTGTTCATGCTCGCACCACTATGGGACGCGGCGTCCTATCTGCCCAACTCCACCGGTGGCGGAAACCCGGCGAAGAAGGGTGCGGCAAGCTTCGCCTACTACGCGTCGCTGACTCTGAGTGCGAAGGCGGGCGCGGAAGAACGCGCCGAAGCCCAGCACATCAAGACGGCGTTCACGCATCCGGAGGACACCAAGCCGTACATGTCGGCCAAGAAGGTGCCCGGCCAGACCGTCAAGGCTCCGCTGCACCGGACAGTGAGCGCGCAACGGAACGAGGACAACCGCAAGGCGGCGAAGAAGCAGTGCAGGCGCTACTGGGGGGACGGGTACTCCCATGGCGGGACGCGGGACTGCGACGAATACCCGTTCGCCAGTACCTATGAAGGTGCCGCGGAACACGACTACGACCCTGAGGTACGGAAGTTCAACTTCTCGGTGAAACCCATAGCCAAGGAAGACAACCAGGCTGGTGGGCTCATCCTGAAGAGCTTCTACAGCAAGAACCGAATCCTCGACGGCATGAACGACGGCTTCACCGTCAGGATCATCGGCTGATGTGCCTCGCGTCGGAAGCGGCCGGCCGCTCCCGACGCGGTACGGGGACTACGAATCGGCAGGCCAGAACTGTACGAGGTAGCGCTCGACTCCTTTGATGCTCTCCTCGCTCTCGGCCAGAGCCTTGACATCAGCTCGGCCCGCGGAACTGACCCGCACGCGCCACAACCCGCCCGAGTCCGCCAGTGTGATCAGGTCATCAAGTCGGCCCAGGCTCATCGACCACACCGCGACCTGGCCGCTGACCGACTCGAAGTCCGCCTCCGCCTGCTCTTCCCAGGCTGCGGAGTCCTGCACAGGCGCAGGCCCGTCCCATACCTCAACCGTGAGAGAGGCGGTGTGGGTATGGCCGGCGCTCGTGATGTCCAGGCGTCCGGGATGGGTGCTCAGGAAGGTGCCGAAGTTGAATTCGTCCGGGAACTCCAGATCGAGGAAGGCGTCGTCGGATTCCTGCAGTGCGAACGCGTGGTAACCCACGAAGACATCAACATGCTGCTCACGGACAAGCTGTGGCACGAGGCGCCCCCTAGGGTTGTAGACGACTGGCCATCGCCTGCGATCATATGGCGGCGCCGCCGACCAGGACGCGGCACTGCGTAAACAGGGCGGCGTCCTGGCCTCGGGCGGCCGATGGTGCCGACGCGGGCCGCGCGGCGGGGTGCCGCCCCTGCCTGGACGGAGCAGGCCGCGCTGTAGCCACCGGTATCCGGCCAGCGTCGGCTGCCGCTGTTTTAGCCCGCCAGGACTTACCCGGTTCGGCAGCCGGGAGCGTGCGCGGCCGGACAATCCCTGGCTGGCCTCGGCCCGGCATGTCACCCACTGTCTCAGCGAGGCCCACCGCGGCCCCGCAGGGTCTGCCTCGACGTCGGCCGGACCGTGGTCATTGCCGACCGCGGCTCAAGGAAAGAGTTGGATGCCGGCCGTTTCATGTTGCTTTTGCCGATGGAGACTGCCCATGTTGTGCCTGCCGGATGCGCTGGGCGAACATGCGGGTGACAGAGTTCAGAACCTTGGGATCCGCTGCGGTAGTTGGGCCGACTGTGTTGATGTTCACGTAGGCAAAAACAGAGCCCAGGCGGAGGGTGATCGAAGTACTGCAAGTCCGCCCGGCAGTAGTGCCGATGCAGTAGGAGGCCGTAAATGCTGCGTCGACGTCCGGGATCCGCGCGGGCCCAGGATGGGCGCTTGCCATCTTGGACTTGCTCTCCGTGTACCTGCTGATGGCCTGAGCCGGCTTCCGGAAGGATTGGAGACCGAATCCAACGGCGCCTTCGAGGTCGGTCGCAGCGTAGCCCAAGTGGCCGTAAGCCAGGCTGCCGCCGTCTTCGGGGTGGGCGCCATCAAGACTGAGCGTGCCGGCTTTCTTCCAGCCGGGAGGCACGTCGTCCGAGTCCGGTAACACCGCTCGTACTTGCTCCTTGCCCAGAACTCTGACGACTTGAGGCGAAGGCGTGTTGCCCTGGCCGGAGCTGTGCTTCTCAGTGCTGACTCCGGTCCCGCACCCAACAAGGGACGAAAACGCACCGATCACACACAGGGTGTGGACCGTCCTCCCAGCCCGCAACACGTTCCCCCTCTACAACAATCGATCAACATCAGCGATCATATGGGTCTCCGAGTGATGCTCACACCGCGCAGTCGCGGGCTCACCGCCGTCCGTCACGACAACAGGATTCCTTCCGGACGAGTTGGAAGTTGGCGCGCCCAAACAAGGCCGTGCAAGGTCAGCCGATGGGAGCGTCAGCGCTTCGCCGAGAGACCGTGGTCGGCTCGTCGCCCCAGTCGTGGAATGGCGAACAACCGTGTTCGACCGGACATGGCGGGCGGCGCGGGGCGTCCGCGGTGCGCTCCGCCTGGTACCCGTAATGTCTCAACTCCGCCATGCCGCGGTCTCCCCTGTGCGGGGCGGTGGAGTTCGAGCAGTGCGGTGATCCAGAGCGAGTGCCCCTGGCTGCGGCGGGTCGTTCCGCCGGAGTCGAGTCCTCGACGGACGGCTTCGTCGCCGGCGGTGCGCAGGTGTCGGCGAGCAGACCGGGCAGGTCGAGCATCACGTCCAGGTCGGGCGTGGGCTGATGGTCGTCGGGGTCGACCGGGGTGACGTCGAGCTGCTCGGGCAGTTTGCGGGCTCCGGCGGAGTCTAGGGCGCGGCGGATGGTCTTCGGGTCGACCTGGTTCCGAGATCATGTCGCGCTGGAACTCCAGCAGGGCGGCGAGGACGGAGACCATCATCTTGGTGCCGGGGTCGTCAGAGGCGAGTCGATGCCGGACAGCAGCCCGGATTCCACCCGCAGGTGCAGGCCCCGGCGGATCAGCGCCGAACGCAGGGTGAGGATGTCGGCGACGGAGCGGAAGAGGCGGTCCGAGGCGGAAGCCCGCAGCGTCTGAGAGTGCACCACCACCGAGCCGCCCGCACTCCGCGGCACGTGGCGGCCCTGACGCCACCTCGCCGCCCGCACCGGTCAGGGGGCTTCACGCCGCCGAACAGACGGTTCGTCAGCCCAGAACGCACCCTCGTCCTCGCCCGCCAGCAGGGGCTGGCCGGGTCGTTTGTAAAGGAGCTAGCCGCCACCAAGGCATTCGTGATCCTCGTCGACGCGCGGTTGACGCCATGGCTCCGACTTGTCGGGCGTGCGCGGAGTCATTTGTGTGGCTCGCGGTAGCCGCCGCGCCGGACACAGCACCCTCAGCTCTGATACCTCATTTCTATGGGCGGGTTGGTGGACATCCATAGCGACCGCTGCTCAGGTTTGGAGGGTCCGTGCTGCAACCCTCGCTAAACGTCGGCCTCATCACGTCCACTACCTGCGTTTCAGGCCGAACGCCCCAGTTGCTGACCTTGGAGCGGTCACGCGGTGGCCTGTAGGAAGGTTGCCAGCGCGACTCAACCCACCAACCAGCCTGTGTCCCGGCGGGCATGCATGGCCGTGAGCTCGCGGGGCGGGGCCTGAAAGGACCATCCAGCGTGTCTGGAACGAAGAGAAGAAGTCGCTGTCTGTCCCGATTAGCCACCGTCGTTACCGCCGCGGCTCTGTTAGTCGGCACAGGCGTGGCGTCTGCCGCCGACAGCCCGGCTCCGAGCGAGGACGGGAACTATGCTCCGTCGTCGCGGCCGGCCGCAGGCCCGGAAAAGAGCATCCGAGCCGGTGGCCGCCCCGCGTCGGGGAGCAAGCCGGAAGCTGGACCCACATGGAAGCAGAACGGCTCTGTGTGGCAGGTCGACCGCACGGTTGCGCTGCTGCGCAACTCGGTCACGGACCCGGACGGGGACAAGGCGAACCTCACCTTCGAGGTGTGGACCGTCGACACGGCCGGCAAGCCGAAGGCGAAGCTGAAGCTCACGGGTCAGAACGCCGACCCGGCCAACCAGGGCGAGGTGTCCGCCGAGTACGGGGTCATCGTGTCCAAGATGGTGGCCTCGGGGTCGAAGGCCACGGTCACCGTCCCGCACGGCAACCTCAAGCCGGCCACCACCTACGCGTTCCGTACCTCCGCCTACGACGGCTCCCTGTACGAGACGGACTGGTCGCCCTACGCGACGTTCAAGACCCGGGGCCGGCAGGTCGACATCACTCTCCCGGCGCCCAAGAAGGACGCGACGGACCCGGCCTTCGACACCTCCTGGCAGCCGGTCCCCGGCTGGGGTTCGGTGAAGACCAAGGACGCCGTAGGTGAACAGCACTGCGAGGCGACCGCGCATGGCGACCGGCTGTGCATCGCCTGGAAGCCGGCCACGAAAGCAGACTTTGAAGCCGCCCGCGAAACAAGGGCGAGGCTGAAGTCCACGCGGACCGCGAACCCGCCGCTGCACGACTCCTGCGAAGTGGGCGCCACTGAGGGCACCTACCTGTCGATCTTCACCCGCGACAAGGCCTGCATGTACGGGAAGTTCTCCGTCCAGGTCACCGATGAGACAGGCCAGGAGGAGAAGGGCTACCAGGAATTCTTGTACTCCTCTCACATGAGCACGGCGCTGACCGGCACGGGGCTGAAACTCTGGGCCCGTGTCACACCGCTGCCGATGCCCGCCGGACACCTGCCGTTCCCCGCCCAGCCCGGCGCGATCAAGCTGACGATCTCCCCGCAGTGCTCCGCCGACTGCACGGACAAGCCCTCCTACGCCTGGGACGGCAAGCTGATGTGGGGCGGCTCCTACGACATCGACCCCCACGAGGAGACCGCGACGGCCACCGTGCAGTGGTCCGGCGGGGTTCCGGATGAGTCCGGAAAGAAGGACTCCGACCTCTCCCAGGCGCTGGCGTTCGCACCGTACGCGACGTTCTCCACGTCGGTGCCGGAGACGTTCCCCACGGACAACAGTCAGGGCTTCATCGGCAACCCGGTATACGCGCGCTGCGACATGGTGTACTCCCCGGCGGGCTGCGTGTTCCGGGACTACATGCCCGGCTATGTGTTCAACACCGCCAAGACCCCGGCGGCTGCCGCGCACGCCTGGCTGATCCAGTCGAAAATCCGCAGAGGAGCGCCGCTGAGCTACCTCCCCGACCGCAGGGGCGATACCGGCGAGCACGGTGAGCGCAACAAGTACGGCCGCGACCCCGACGCCAACCGCAGGGTCATCTGCCCGGACGGCTGGGCCGCCAAATCCGGCCACCCAGACACCACACCGGTGACCGACATCTCCGCCAGCGACAAGCCCTCCTGTGACGAGTTCACCTTCGCAGCGAGTTACAACAGCGGCGGGATGCCCTCCGACATGAGCGGCACCAACCCGGTCACCTCCGGCGACAAGTGCGCGCAGACCTACGCCACCAAGCAGTCGGACGGCACGTGGCGGCTCTACGATGACGAGCGCACGGCCGCGCCGACCTGGTCCGAAGTGTGCGGCCGGTCTGCGATGTCCGGCTGGGTCAATTCCACCTCGATGAGCCGCTTCCCCACGTTCGCCAAGGAGCTCCGGCTGATCGATCAGGACGCGTATTTCGTCAGGACGCCGGGCTTCGACAAGTGCGACGCCTCGAAGCCCACGACCAAGTGCGACATCCGGTAACACGATACTGACGCACACCACACGTGCGGCCCGGGACCGGTCACCGGACCGGCCCCGGGCCGCGCCACACGGGAGAACGGAGACACGCTGTGAGTTCCGGCGGGATCACATGGATAGCCGACGAGGACATCTCCTGGCTCGGCTACTACATCAAGCTGGCCCGGGGCCTGACCGGTGAACAGCTCGCCGCCCGCCTCGCCGCCCCCGGCGGTCCCGCACCGGTCCAGGCCACCACCGGGCCGCAGGCCGAAGAGCTCATCGACAGGCTCGACGCCGAGCGCGGCGACACCGACAGCATCGCCGTCCGCTACGGCGACCACGCTGGCCTGGGTTTCGCCATCGCCTACGGCCACTGGCCGTCCGTCCTCGGGCCCGCGTACCACGACGGGACATCCCGAGACGGGGCCCACGTCTTCGAGCTCTACTACGAGAAGCAGAACCCGAAGATCCCGCCACCCGCATTCGCCTACTTCCACGACGACCACTACGTGTGCGGTTTCGACATGTACATGTACACCTGGTCGCAGGAGATCACCGGCCCCGGCGCCGACCTCATCCGCGCTGACATCATCGCGGCCGGAATCCCGGAGGAAGGCAAGAGGGACACGGCACACCGCGCCTCTCTCGCCGTGCTGGAGCAGCGCTTCCAACTCGCGCTGCCGCGTGATCTGATCCTCGGCGCGTCACTGCCCACTGCGCTCGTCAGAGGGCAGCAGCCACGATGAACGGTCCGCAGGCGGACCCCCCAGCGCTCCAGCTGCCTCGAGGTGCGCGCCCACGTGTCCTTGCTCCGGGCGAAGGCACTCCTGGGCAGGCCTCCTCCTAACGTTCGACGGCGAGTTGTTCACTCATCCGCTCAAGAACCCGCTCGGTAACGGCCAGTCCGCCACGCTCGGCCCGAACCTCCACCATGCTGGTGCCACACCGCGCGCCGGGCATGGAGGAGACCGCGCTCGCGCCGCAGTATCGGCGCATTCTCACCGCCGCGCGGCAGGCCGCCGGACCGGTCATCGCCCGGCAGGTCGGCGACGCGCTGGGAGTCGACCTCAGCGCGCGGGCCAAGCTGGAACCACTGCGCGGGAAGCTGGTCAGACTCGTCGATCGCGGCTGGCTGCGCAAACTGCCCGACGGCCGGTTCGCCACCCGCCTTTGATCCGGGGGACGCTGCCTCCCGGAGCGGCTGACCGGCGTTTCCCGGCTGATTGCAGCGGGGCGGGTGTGTCCGGGATGTTCTGTCGTGACGGCTGCTCGCTGGTCACTACGGTCACTGTGCCTGCGCCCCCCTTCCCCTATGTGGCTGAAAGCTGTCAAAACAGGATGCAATCGGTGCGTCGGGCGTGCTTGTATGCCGCCAACGCGACGGGGGTGTACGTGAGTTGACCGCTATGCCCTCTGTCGGACGTGATCAACACAGGGGGTACAGCTTGAAACTGAGAGCGCTGCTCACAACGGGGGCTGTGGCGCTGGGCCTGCTGGGAACGGCTGCGGCTCCGTCAGCTGTGGCCGATCAGCCCAGCCCCGGACAGTTGCGTGTCACCGTTGGTCCGGCCCGGTCCCAGGTGACCGGACTTGCAGCCGGGCCGGCATCCAATGCCACCTGCACCATCAACAAGATCACGGTCAACCGGTTCAGCGAGTGCGAGTGGGTGACCATCCACGTCGACGTCATCAAGGTCATCAACGGGCGACCCGTCATCGAAGGCACCGTCGACTTCGACGTCAAGCACCAGATGACCCTGAAGACGAACTCCGCCAACTGGTCGGAAAAGTTCCACGTCTCCAAGGCGCGCACCACGCGCGCGGGCAAGGGCGTTGCCGCCAACATCGCCGCTGCTTCGGGAGGCGGCACCAAGGCCAGCGTCCACTTCTCGCAGGGCCACATCCTCAGCAGCGGCGCGGCGGATGGCAGCGTCGGCTACAAGACCAGCATCCCTCCGAAGAAGATCAACCCGAAGGCGAAGACCAAGTACACCTACACCTTCACCAAGCCCGGCTACACCCCGGGCACCGTCTCCTACAACTCGGCCGCCTACCGCTGCGACAACTACTACGGCAGCAGCCGAACCAGCCGGGCCGGCTGCGCCATCCCGGAAGTCCCCACCGCCGTGAGCATGGTCGGCCTGGCCCGCATCGACGAAGGCATCCGCAAGCTCCGCGCACGTGGCGGCCACTACGGTGACCCCAACGGCGGCAAGCCGCTGCACTGGATGATCAACAAGCGGCAGGAGGACGCGAACCGGAAGGCGGTGTGCCCGCGTAGCGCACCGCCGGACATGAAGCGCGCCGGCCGCACCTCCTGCGACGAGTACCCGTTCGCCTCCTCGTATGAGGGCGGCACGCATCTCCACGCCAACCAGCGGGAGATCACCTGGGTGAAGGTTCAGGAGAACAAGTCCCAGGGCGGACGTATCACGGCGTGGCGCGGCCAGATGCACGTCATGGACCACGACCCCTTCTATGTGATCGCCTGAGCGCGGCTAGACTCACCGCCAGACAGGTGCCCCGCATGCCGGCGTGTTCGGGAGCGGGGCACTCTCTCCGTTGAAGGAGGGTCCCCATGCTGATCCGTGAAGCGACGTTCACCGTCGACCTCGGCGAACACGGCTACCTCATCGGCTTCGACGACGACTATGACTTCCCGCCCGAGATGCCGTTCGGCTGGCGCTGCGGCCCGGCCACGCAGGCCATCGCTGTCGTCCTGCCCACCACCGACACCGGCCCCTTGCAGATGACCGTTCAGGTGCACGACGGCCCGCCCGGCCCCGAGCCCGGTGACGGATGGGAGCCGGCGGAGGAGATGAGCCTGCTCGCCGACGTTCCCACCCTCTACCTCGCCACGATCGGGCAGGGCGACTTCTGGGACGCATGGCCCGAAGAGCAACCGCCCCTTGAGGCGCCGCCACCAACTGTTGACAGCGGTGGCTGGGTCCGCATGCGCCTGTACTGCCACGTCGACGACCCCGAGCCGGGCATCGGTGACCACGGGGAAAGGCACCTGGTCCAGCTCTGGCCGGCCCCTCAGATGCCTCCCGTACACCCCGACATCAGTGAAGCGGACCGGCAGGCACGAGCCGACTACGCCGCGGATATGGCCAAGCCCGTGGAGGACTACACCGCCACATACCCCTACCCCTACGGCGATGAAGCCAACTGATGTCCGCCACATCGGCGGCTCCACGTTCCCTGCTGCCCCGTTGAACGCGGGCCTGGATCCCGCTGCCCCGTACCGCCGGGCTGCGGCTGAGGGTTGAACCCGAGGGCCTGCCGACGGGCGGCCGACAGGCGGATGGACCCGCTCCGGGTGATTACGCGGCGCCGCATGGGGTGTTGTTGTTGCGCAGGCTGTGTGTGGTGTCGTTGAGCTGGTAGGAACGCAGGTCGCTGATGGTGCCGCCTTCTCGTCCGACGCAGACGTGCCGGCCGAAGTAGTTGTCCTTCTGGTAGACGCGTGCAGTGCGGCTGCTGTTGTTGATGATGGAGCTGCCCTTGCCGCGGATGTAGTCCGGCAGGTGCCGTACCGACCCGTCGACGGCGCGTTTGACGTAGGGCTGGCCGTTGAAGTTGATGTCGGGGTAGATGCAGACGAACCCGCGCGGGCACGCGATCTGGTCCCGGGGCATGGCGGGGGAGCCTGCAGTGGTTGTGGCGTGGGCGGGTGCGAGGCCGGTCAGTGATGTGGCCAGTAGGGTCGGGACGGCGGCGGCGAGCAGCGCCGTCCTGCCAGGGCGGAGCCGGCGTGTGGGCAGAAGTCTCATGGCATCCGCCTGTCCTGGCGGAACGGTTCGCCATTCCGCTTCCCGCCGATGTTCATTCGGACGAGCGAGTCGGCTGTCTGACTCCCGCGCCGCCGCCCTGGTGACGATCTCGGGCTTCTCGGGTGCGCTCAGGTCCCGTGCCGTGAGTGCATCCCACCTCGTCCGCCCTTGTGTGCTGAATGTGCTTCGAACGCGGACAACTCATCGAGCGCCCCGCCACCTCTGCGGCATAGGGTCTGGTGCACCATGACCGACCACCACACCTATGGCACCAGCACCCACACCGCGAGCGAGCTGGTCCGGCTCGTCAGCAACCGCCTTGGGCTGGTCTTCAGCGAGCGCGACAGCGACTACCGGGGCGTCTACCATCTCGCAGGCACCTCCAACGAGCGGATCGAGATCCAGCCCAACTCGATCCCCGGCGACCATGAGGACGACCTCTACGCCCCGGAACACCCTTCGGCCCAGGTGCTGTTGCTCGTCACCACACCGTCTCCGGACCCCGCCCTGCAGGACCGCCTGGACTCCATTGAAGGACTCACCCACCTGGATTTTGAGACAGCGTGACGAGCTGGCGAACACAGCTTTTGAGTAGCTCGACCTCCAGCTGGAGTGCCGCGGCCAGGCCGCCAGGGCGATCACCCCGACTCTGCGCTTCGTCGGCGGCACGCTTGGGAGAAGACCCGCCGCCTGCCCGAATCCTCCGCGGCTCTCTCAGGGAACGGGCTTGAGACGGCCGCGTCTCACCCACACCCCCATGGTGAGCGGCCAGGCAACGCACGACCTGCTCGGTCTGCCCGCCGTAGAGTCCAGCGGAACCCGGCCTGAGCCCGGGCACGGCCGTGATACTGGCCGCCATGACGAGTACTCCCGAGCAGCCGACAGCTGCCCCGTTCTCCCGGATCAAGATCCGTACCGGGGCCGTCGTCTTCTGCGGCGACGAGGTCGCTCTCATCCGCCGTGACCGGGCCGACTCCACCCACTACACCCCGCCCGGCGGCAACGTCGAACACGGTGAAGACCTCGAAGGCGCCCTCGCCCGCGAGCTGCAGGAAGAACTCGGGCTCGACGTCGGACAGGCCGAAGGCGGCGACCTGCTGTGGGTCATCGACCAACGTGTCACCCGCCCCGGCCCCACCCCGCCGCCCCGCAAACTCCACCTGATCTACCGCCTGCAAATCACCGAGGACATCCGCGCCACACTCGCCGAGCAAGAGCTCGACGAACTCCCCGACGGCAGCTACGAAGTCGGCTTGATCGAGTGGGTCGACCGCCGTAAGGCCGCCGACCTGCCCCTCTTCCCGCCCATCGGACCCGCGCTCGCCGCCCTCCCCGACCCCCGAGCCCCCATCACCAACGCCGCCTTGGACGCAGTCACCGACGAGAATTACACCTGGGTGTAGATCAGGCGAACGGCGCCGCCGCCCTGCCCTGGCTGCCCAGCCCACCCGCCCCGCCAGGCGTTGCCGACTCGACCTGCACCTCCAACCGCACCGCCGCCCTCCCCATGACCCCGTGCATCCAATGAGATCGGGACCGGTGTCTGCCTGCTGGCGGACCTCGGGCAGTTCGGTCCGGGAGACGAGGCGCTGTACTGGCCCCGCCCGGACGACCACGGCCGTTTCCACTGATCCGGCGACAGCCCCTGACCCGGTGGCCAGCTCCTCAAGGTCTGCCGAGGGGTGCGTCGTCGCTAGAGGAGAGGCCGGGGTGCGGGTGCAAAGGCCGCGGTGTGGAGCGTTCGGGTGATGGCAGCCCGCCACGGTCCACGTCGCTCCTTTAGCAGTGAAGAGTCGCCGACGCATCCCACGGCCGGTCCGGTCTCGGCCGAATCGGTGGGCCGGGCTGTTACTCACTTCCGGGTGAGTGCGCTCGTCACGGTGGGGTGGCTCAGACCGGCGATGCGTCGCTCGAGGCCAGTAGCTCAAAGGGCCAGGTAGGCGATGCCGCGTGAACTCAGCTCCCCTGCGCAATCGATGGGCATTACAGCTGAGCGTTACAGAAATCTGTTCAATCCGTAACAGGCCCCGCAAATCCTCCCCACGGTGGGGTGCTGGCTGGAGGGTGTGGGTGCGCGGCCGACCGGCTGCGCAACAGCACAACGCACCAGGCCGGCCCGCGGTTTCACGCTGCGGTTCGGCTGGGTGTCCGCACTTGAAGGGGGACCTCTGTGTCCGTTTCTTCTTCCGTCCGTCGTCTGACCGCCGTTGCCGGTGTGGCCGTTGCAGTGGTGGGTGCGGTGGCGCTGCCGGCGTCGGCCGCCGACTATCACCACGGCCGCCAGCAGCACCCGGTGGTGTTCATCAGCGACGTGCAGTACGACTCCCCGGGCCGCGATGACGGCTCCAACCGCTCGCTGAACGCGGAGTGGGTGGAGATCACCAACGACTCCCGGCAGGCGGTGAACCTGGATGGCTGGACCCTGGTCGACGAGGACGGCTACACCTACACCTTCGACCACTACCGGCTGAACGGCCGCGCGACCGTCCGCGTCCACACCGGCGTCGGACGCGACACCCGCACGGACCTGTACCAGGACCGCCGCAACTACGTATGGGACAACGACGCCGACACCGCAACCCTGCGCAACGACCGCGGCCGCTTCGTCGACGACGCCTCCTGGGGCCGTCACCGCCACGGCGGTGACGGCTGGCGTCACGAAGCAGACCGCCGCGGCTGACCCCCACTCCGGCCGGCCGTAGGTGATGCCGACCGGCGACAGCGGCGTTTGAAGGGTGGGCTGCCCCCGAGCCGGGGGGCAGTCCACCCGTCGTGTGCCGGGCCCTGGCGGTGGCCCGTTGCCGGGACCGGGGCTGCTCGGCACGGCCGTCCATGCCCGACGGGCGGGCGTGGGGTGGTGGTGAAGGCGGGGTGGGGGAGTTGTCGTAGGTGGTCCACGCGCGTAGCGAAGCCGGCCACGGCTGCGGTTTTCTCGTGTGCGCATCTCCAACCCCCCACACCTTTCGGAGACTTCATGCGCCGCGCCGCCTTCAGCCTGCCCGCCACCACCCTGGTACTGATCGGTGTCAGTGCCGCCCCGGCCCTGGCCGAACCGCCCGCACCACCGTCCACCGCGACCGCCCGACAGGAACTGGCCGCCCTCACCGTCGCCGCCCCACACTCGATGGACGGCTACGCCCGCGACAAGTTCGACATCTGGTCCAGCCAGCCCGGCGGCTGCACCACCCGCCAGACGGTCCTGGCCCGCGACGGCAAGGACGTCCAGGACAAGCCCGGAAGCTGCCAGCCGGCATCCGGCTCCTGGTACTCCATCTACGACGAAACCACCGTTACCGACGTAACCAAGGCCACCATCGACCACATGGTCCCCCTCGCCGAAGCCTGGCGCTCCGGCGCTGACAACTGGAGCGCCGACCAGCGCAAAGCGTTCGGAAACGACCTCAAAGACCCGCAGCTGCTGATCGCCTCGGAGGCCTCCAACACCTCCAAGTCCGACAGCGGCCCGGCCGACTGGAAGCCGGCCAACCACGGCTTCTGGTGCACCTACGCCAAGGACTACACCCACATCAAGTCCGTCTGGAAGCTGACCACCACCGACGCGGAGAAGACGGCACTGTCCTCCATGCTCGACACCTGCACCAACTGACCCAGCACCGAAGCCGGCACGCCTCACCGCACCAGGCGTGCCGGCCGGCGCGAAGCGCGGCGGCGCGGCCGCACCGCCGCGCAGCAGGCAGCCTCTTCCTCGCCTCGGCCGGTGCGGGCCCCCGGCGACGCGCCAACGCAGCCGTCCAGGCGCCTGCGAGCCGGGTCAGGGCTGTTGACGCATGTCGAGGTAGCAGCGCAGCCGGACCCCGGGCTGACCGGGATCCCGCCTCGTGCGCTCCACCGCGGTCGTCGCCCACATCGAGGCCAGCGCCGAGTGAAAGGCGAAGGCGGTCTGATCGTCGGCCGCCGCGATGTCCACGACGACCAGACCCGGCTCCGAGACGTGCACCTCGAGAATGTCCATAAACGCCACCACGCCTGCACAGCGACCGCGGGTTCGCCGGCGGCCGGGAGTTCACCCGACTGCAGGACAACACCGCGTCGGCCAGGGCGGGGTGCTGGTCATCCCACTTTCCCCCCGATCGGGTTGAGCCGGTGCCGGTTCCCGGGCGGGTCGCGCGCGCGGGCCACTACGAAGATCACGCACTGCTCGTGATCTCCCGAGAGGACCCCCGCCCGTGCGCATCCCCCGTACCGCCGCCACGGCCTCAGCACTCGCAGCTCTCCTCATCCCCGCGACCGCCCACGCCGCCCCCGTTGCCGCGCCCGGCGAAAGCGTCACGCTGCCCGTGCGCGACGCCCTTGCCCAGCTTCCGGTGTCCGACGAGGACCGCACCGGCTACGAGCGCACCGCGTTCAAACACTGGGTCGATGCCGACCGGGACGGCTGCAACACCCGGGCGGAGGTGCTCAAGGCGGAGGCCGTCGTCGCGCCCGTGCAGGGCCCGGGCTGCAAGCTGAGCGGCGGCCGCTGGTATTCGCCGTACGACGACCGCTACATCAACGGGCCCAGCGGCCTGGACATCGACCACCTGGTCCCGCTCGCCGAGGCCTGGGACTCCGGCGCCTCCGCCTGGACGGCGAAGGAACGCGAGGCCTACGCCAACGACCTCGGCGATGACCGCGCCCTGATTGCGGTGTCGGCCGCCTCGAACCGGTCCAAGGCCGACCAGGACCCGTCCACGTGGCTGCCGCCGGCCGCCGGCTACCGCTGCCAGTACGTCACCGACTGGGTGGCCGACAAAACGCGCTGGGGCCTGAGCATCGACACCGACGAGCAGGCCGCGCTCACCGAGGTACTCGGCAACTGTCCGAATGTCCCCGTCACGGTCACACCAGCCCGCTGATCCAGGAACGGCCCAACCGTCCAGACCTGACGGGAAGACGCCACCGGCGAGCGTTCGCGGTGGCCGTCAGCCCTTGCGGGCGGCTCTTCCCGTACGGCTGCGTCTACCACGGCTGGGCGAGTGCGTGCATCGACTTACGAGCGTCCCTGGAAGTGAAATCCAGCCAGCTCCGCCCATCACCGAAACGCTCCTCACTGACCACAGCGAGCGCTGGGATTGCCCCAGCGAACTCCCCTGTGGAAATGCCTGATCGGCAGCGAAGGTAACCAGTTCTGCAAGACCTGCGGCATGCCGGCCGAAGATGAGAAACCGTGCCACCATTGCAGTGCCGTTCTGGACTTTTAGGGTGGTGCAGGACTGGCCGAAGACGAAGGTGCAGCGGTGCGGCGCGACTTCGAAGGGCGCACTCAGCAACAAGAGCAAACGTGAAAGGCACGGCAGTAAGAACGCCCGAGCCGTTCAACAGCGTGCCCTGGGGTACACGACTGCGCATGGCACCGAAGACCGAACGCATCATGTTCCTACGGGCCGTGCGGCAGCTGCACCGGGTCCGCTCTTTCTACGCCGGGGGCGCCCTGCTGTGGGCGGTGTGCGTCACCTGGACCGGCTGGCAGGCGCCGGGGAGTCGGCAGATGTGGGTGTCCGTCCTGCTCCTAGCTGTCTTCACCGGGCTCCTCGTCACCGCCGCCTTGTCCCTGCGGCGTCTGGAAGTCCCCGAGACGGGCCGGCCCGCGCATCACGCAGCCTCGAACAAGGCAGCAAGTCCTCGTCACGCTCACGCCTGATGCTCCGCCCCCAGGGTGAGCCGACCAGCTCGCACCGAGCGGCACCGGCTCCAGAGCGTTCCTACGTCTGCGGTGGCGGTGGCCGGGCATACGGGCTTCACCCCCTTTGAGAGGAGCTCGTTTCATGCTCGGCATAGTCGCGGCGGTGCTGTTCTTCGTGTCCTTCTTGATCAACGCAGCGGACCTCAGCACCAATGATGTGTTCTCTTCGACGAACGTGATGCTGCTGGGACTGACTGCTCTGGCGCTGCACGTGGCAGGGATCGGCTCCGGCTGGGCCCGCAGACGCTGACCACATGAGGCAGGCCTGATGACAGCCAGCCACCAGGCCTGCCCGAGCCTCAGGCTCTCGTTGCCAGCCCGGACCGCGTGGCGGGCCCAACGGTTTTGGAGGCGCAGCCGGAAGGACCGTCAGGCGGGGGAGCGCAGCGGATCACCGGCCTGCGGCTGGAGTGATGCGGGTGCACAGCTTCGAGACCGGGGCAGATGGTCGTACGGCGCGACGTGCACCACCCCGGCCGGGTGTGGAGCGAGCACGCACTGTGCGTCGTCGCCGACACGAGCTTGGGTCTGGGCATCGACCAGCTGGTCCCGCTCGCCGAGGCCCGGGACTCCGGCGCCTCCGCTTGGAGCGCGAAGGAAGGTGAGGTCTACGCCAACGACCTCGGCTACAAGCGCGCCTAATCGCGGTCTCGGCCGCCTCGAATCGGTCCAAGGCCGACCAGGGCCCGTCCACGTGGCTGCTGCCGGCTGTCGGCTACCGCTGCCAGTACGTCACCGACTGGGTGGCCGACAAGATGCGTTGGGGGCTGAGCATCGACACAAGCCACCGAGGACATAGGCCCCCAGCACCCCTGGAACGACTTGAAACGCAGCCACTCGCTGTCACTGCGTCGGTCAAGGCTCCGGGTGGTGTTGTGGCCTCGCGATGATCACCGTGACGCGTCGCCCGGATCACGGCACGGCCCCGCTGGCTCGAGCGTCAGCCCGAACCGGCGGAACTCCCGCAGCGCCCCGGTCACCTATTAGCACCAGCGGCCATCCGCACCGCCTTCGTTCGGATGCGCGTGCCTGTCTTGGCGATTGGCCTCAGTATCCGCAGCTCGTACAGCCTAGTCTCTTATTTGGATGTTTATGGGTCTACACGGGCGTGATGGTTGGTTTGATCCAGGCTGTGGAGGTGAGGCTCGATTCAAGACGGGGATCGAAGCGCGTTGCTGTCTGCGCAGGTCAGATACTTTCGGCCATACTTCTGTGACCCCAGACACACTCGATTGACCGCTCATTGTGACGGTGCATTTACTTTGCGGGACCTTTGTGGATTGTGTGTCGGGGGTGGGTTGCATGGGCAACTGGCGGGGGCATGTGGGGCAGTTGCGGAGAGTTCGAAGATCTCGTGGTGTGTTGCTGGGGGGCGTGGGGATCTCTCTGCTCCTCTCGGTGCTGCCTGCGGTACCGGCCTGGGCATCTGTGCCGTCCACGCTGAGCGCTGATACGGGCACGACGGTGCTGGATGAGGTGACGGCTTCGGCCCGGGCTCAGGCGTCGGGGGAGCAGGTGGAGGTGATGGAGGACCGTACCGAGTACTCCACGACCCAGGCGAACCCGGACGGTTCGTTCACGCTCACGCAGTCCACGACTCCCCAGCGGGTGAAGGAGAAGGGCGGCGGCTGGGGAACGGTGGACCCGGTGCTGGAGCGGCGTCCGGACGGGCGGATTGCTCCCAAGGGCGCGGTGGTGGACCTGTCGTTCTCCGGCGCCGGCACTGGATCGGGCCTGATCCGTCTGGGCAAGGACGGACGGTCGGTCACGCTGGACTGGAGCGGGCCGCTGCCGGAGCCGACGCTGAACGGCCCGACCGCCACCTACGCGAACGTCTTCGACGGTGTGGACCTGCAGCTGACGGCGACCGCCGAGGGCTACCGGGAGATCCTCGTCGTCAAGAGCCCCCAGGCCGCGCAGAATCCCGCTCTGGAACAGGTCAAGCTCGCTGCCTCCGGGGACGGCCTGTCCGTGGTGCCGGGAGCGGGTGGCGGCCTGCGCGCTATCGACGAGGACGGCAACGCCCTCTTCCGCGGGCCGGCGGGGCAGATGTGGGACTCAGCCGGTGACAGCCAAACAGGCCCCCAAACCCAGCTGACACGCACCAACGCGGCAACCCCCGCACAGGGACCGGACAACGATGATCCCTCCCAGCCGGGGCAGGGTGATACCACCGCCGTGCTGCCGGTGAAGGTCGACGACGATGCGATCGCCGTGCACCCGGACCTGAACCTCTTGCGCGGCAAGGAAACGGTCTACCCCGTCTACATCGACCCCGCGATCGGCCTGGGTGTCTCAGAGCGTACGAAGCTGTCCTCCGACGGTGACAAGTTCTGGATGTTCGACGGCGACAAGGGCGTCGGCAAGTGCGGTACCGCAGACGGCTACTACTGTGGCGGCGGCTACGTCGACCGCATGTACTTCGAGTTCGCCCCCACCAAGCTGGCCGGCAAGCGTGTTTTGGATGCCACCTTCCGGGCCCGTGAGACTTGGTCGTTCAACTGCGACCCGCACTGGCTGGACCTGGTGCGCACCGACAACATCTCCGAGGGCACCCGCTGGCCCGGCCCTAAGCAGCTGGACCTGATGGGTGACCAGAACGTCGCGGCGGGGCGCGGAGACCTGTGCAGCCCGGACCAGCCGGACAAGTGGATAGAGTTCAACGACAGCTCCAAAGAATCGGACGAGAACCTCACCGGAACCGTCCGCTCTTTCGCGGACGGTAAGATCAGCCGGCTCACCCTGATGTTGCGTGCGAAGGATGAGGGTGACCCGCGGGCGTGGAAGCGGTTCGATGACAGCGCCGAACTGCAGGTCGTGTTCGCCTACAAGCCGGGCGTGCCCACCAATGTCGGCGTGATCCCGGGTACCGGGACAACGGGCTACTGCAACAAATCCTCTTCCGACCCTCTGGTGGTGACGCGTAAGGATCCGATGGTCCAGGCCCGCGTCCAGACGCTGGTCGAAGCGCACAAGGGCGACGAGGAAGGCTCCCTGCAGGCCGAGTACGTGGTCGAGCGCGGGGACGACGCCGCCTGGCACCAGGTGTGGACCGGGCACATGCCCGACACCGGCTGGCACCCGGACGAGACGCTGGAAAAGCTGCGGACCAGCGATCGCGCCGACAAGGGCCTGTACCGGTACAAGGCCCGAACACAGTCGCACTGGTCGTATGACGGCAAGAGCGGCGACCTCTGGTCGCCCTACAGCTCCTGGTGCTACTTCAAGATCGACTCAACCGCACCCAAAGCGCCCCGTATCAGTGCCGGCTCTCCGTACACCGAGTGCACAGCGAACCTGTGCGAAGGCAAGGGAGGCCCCGGTATCCCCGGGACCTTCACCTTCCAGCCGAACACCGCGGACCTCGATGCGTCCGGGCACACCGATGTCACCGCCTATGAGTACAAGCTGCTGACCACGCGCACCAAGTCGGTCGCCGGGACGACGAAGGTCGCGGTGAAGGACGTAGCTCCACTCCTGTCGGGCACACAGGTGCTGTCGGTTCGGGCCAAGGACGTTCACGACCGATGGGGCACGCCCGCAGAGTTCACCTTCAAGGTGTCCCCACCCCCAGGCGCTGTAGGACGCTGGCACTTCAACGACGCAGCCCCCGGATCGGGAGCGACGCTGGCCAAGGACACGGCGACGGAGGGCACCCGGCACGACGCCACACTGCAGACGGCGGGTGCGGGCTGGTCCAGCCTCGGCCGCCGTGGCGATGCCGACTACTCGTTGTGGCTGAACGACGGCTCGGACGACACCCAGCGCTCCGGCTACGCCGCCACCGCCGCGCCGGCCGTGAACACCAAGGACTCCTTCACTATCTCGTCCTGGGTCTACCTGACCGACGCCTCCCAGACGCACGTGGTGTTGTCGGCCCCAGGCACGAATGCCTCGGCCTTCACGCTGTACTACTCCGCCGGCTACAAGAAATGGGTATTCAACCGCACCGCTACCGACGTCAAGGACAACCCGGTCTTCCTGCGCTCGATCGCCGATGCAGGGCCGCCGCCGCTGAACGCCTGGACCCATCTGGCAGCCGTCTTCGACACCAAGGCTGACACGGACAAGACGAACGACACCATCCAGCTGTTCGTCAACGGCCGGCCGCAGGGCCAGCCCGTCGTGCTGAACGCGGTGTCTTCCGCCTACCAGCCCTGGGCATCCACGGCCGGTATGCAGTTCGGCCGCTCACTGGCCGACGGTGCCTATGGTGAAAACTTCCGCGGCCGTCTCGACGAGATCTCAGTGTGGCAGTACGCGCTCAGCCCCGAGCAAATCGCCCAGGAGGCCAAGCTCACCGAGGACGATACGGCAGCCAGCGAACTCGTCGCATACTGGGATGCCGCGTCCTCGACCGGCTCCCAGATCAAGGAGCTGAGTCCCTACCCGGCGCCAGCCCTGGCGCTGTCGTCCACCGGCGCGGTGTTGGACGAGGACAACAACGCGCTGCTCTTGGACGGAACGTCCGGCTACGCCTCGGCGACCGGCCCGGTGACCGACGAGACAGGCTCGTTCACCGTCTCCGCTCACGTTCGGCTGGACGCCGACAAACTGGCGGCCAAGCCCGTCGGTTACCAGGCCCAGGTGGCCGGCCAGGCGATCGGCGGAGAGTCGTCATGGGCGCTGTGGGTGGTCAAGCCCGCAGCGGACACCTACCAGTGGAAGTTCACCCGCACCGCCGTGGGAACGGACGGCAAGGTCAGCCCGAGCGCGCAGGTGGCAGCCGGCGACCTTGCCGAGCTCAACACGGGCGTGGACGTCACCGGCGTCTATGACGCGCAGGAAGCATGGCAGTGGACCGACCCCACTGACTCCTCCAAGACCGAGGATCGCATGGGCCGACTTCACCTGTACGTCGGTGGTATGGAGCAGCCCGGTGATGATGCCTCCGGCTTCTCCGCGGTCCAGCAGGGCAGTGGAACGCTGTCCGCAGGCAGGGGAACAGCCGCCGGCTCCACGGGGCACTACCTGCCCGGCGCACTGGAATCCCTGCGGATCTGGACCGGAGCGATGAACTCCGAACAAATCCAGTCACAGGTTCTGGACGCCCCGGACAGCGTCTGACGAAGCACCGCGTAGCACGGGGCCCACCGCCACCCGCGGGGAGCCCCGTGCCACCCGGCGCGCACGGCACGTGTGCCGCCCTCGTTCTCTGCTCCGCCTCTTGCTCCTCAACGGCATGCGCCCGGCCCGAGCCGGCCGGGCACCGCGTAGGAAGAACCCACCATGAATCCCTTTGGCATACCCCGGCCCGTTGCGGGCCGTGGATCCGGGCCAAGACACCCCTGGTTGCGGCGCATCGCCGCAACGACCGGCCTGGTCCTCCTGCCCGGCCTGCTGACCCCCGTGGCCTTCGCCGCGGACGTCGACCCCCTGGGCCGCCCGCACCTGAAACCTCCGCATGCCACCAAGGTCAGTCCGTTCACCGCCAAGGTGAACAAGAAGGCGGCGGCCGAGGTGAAGAAGGCAGCCGCGGCCGACGAGACGGCCGCGGCTCGGGCCCGACACGACCAACAGCGCAAGGTCACCTGGCCGAACGCCGGCAAGGCGTCGCTGACTGTCCCGGCCAAGGGCACGGCCAAGGCCGCCCCCGGCTCTCTGCCCATCACCGCGACGCGTCCCGGCAAGGGCAAGCGGGCTTCCTCCATCACCGTGGAGGTCCTCGACCAGAAGGCGGTGGCCAAGCTCGGCATCAAGGGCGTCGTTCTCAAGCTCACCGGCTCTCAGACTGGCGGCACGGCCCGCCTCGGCATCGACTATTCCGCTTTCGCCTCCGCCTACGGCGGCGACTGGGCCAGCCGCCTTCAGATCGTCCGTCTGACCGACTGCGCGCTGAAGAACCTGGCCGCCGCGAAGTGCCACCAGCGCGACGTCCTCGATGCGGTCAACGACCGTGAGAACGACAGCATCACCGCCCCGGTGGCCCTGGCCTCGGGCGGGCGGCCGATGCTGCTGGCCCTCGCGGCGGGCACGACGTCCGGAACCGGCAGCTACAAGGCGACGCCGCTGTCCGCCTCCTCGACCTGGGAGGCTGGCGGCTCCTCCGGCTCGTTCACCTGGTCCTACCCCCTGCGCGTTCCCCCGGCCGCGGCCGGCCCCCAGCCGGATCTGTCCATCTCCTACGACTCCGGCGCGGTCGACGGGCAGACGGCGAACTCCAACAACCAGGGCAGTCAGATCGGCACCGGTTTCGACCTGACCTCCTCCTACATCGAGCGCAGATACGGCTCCTGCGACGACGACGGCCAGGACGGTAAGTACGACCTGTGCTGGAAGTACGACAACGCCTCGCTCGTCCTCAACGGCAAAGCCACCGAGCTGGTCAAGGACGACGAGACGGGCAGGTGGCGGCTGAAGGACGACGACGCCTCCACCGTCACGCACTCCACCGGTGCGGACAACGGCGACGAGGGCTCCACCGGCATCGACGGCCAGGGCGAGCACTGGACGGTCGTCACCGGTGACGGCACGAAGTACGTCTTCGGCCTGAACAAGCTCGACGGCGCGGGTACCGACGACCGCACCAACTCGGTCTGGACCGTTCCCGTCTTCGGCGACGACCCCGTCGAGCCCGGCTTCACCGCCGGCGACACCTTCGCCGAGCGCGCCAAGAAGCAGGCCTGGCGCTGGAACCTCGACTACGTCGAGGACACCCACGGCAACGCCTCCTCCTACTGGTACACCGCCGAGCACAACAACTACGACAAGCTCGGCGACGACAACACCGGCACCGACTACGTCCGCGGCGGCTACCTGAAGGAAATCCGCTACGGCCAGCGCGCTGACAAGCTCTTCTCCGCCTCCCCGGCCGCCTCCGACAAGGTCGTCTTCACCTACGACGAGCGATGCCTCGCCTCGGGCACCGGCTGCGACTCACTGACCAAGGACACCCGCGACAACTGGCCCGACGTCCCCTTCGACTCGGTCTGCAAAGACGGCGACAAGTGCACCGGCAACCTCGGCCCCTCGTTCTTCACCCGCAAGCGCCTGACGACGATCACCACCTACGCCTGGAACGCCAAGGCCACTACCCCCGCTTTCGAGCCGGTCGACGTCTGGTCCCTCAAGCACCTCTACCTCGACCCCGGTGACACCGGGGACTCCACCGACCAGTCCCTCTGGCTCGACGAGATCAAGCACACCGGCAAGCGCGGCACCGACCTCTCCCTCGACCCGGTCAAGTTCGACCACGTGATGCTGCCCAACCGCGTCGACGGCCAGGCCGACAACATCCTGCCGCTGAACAAGCCGCGCCTGAAGACCGTCACCTCCGAGACCGGCGCCCAGACCATCGTCACCTACCGGGAAGCCGACTGCTCCGCCGCCGGCACCAAGCCCAAGCTGGACGAGAACACCAAACGCTGCTACCCGGTGTACTGGTCACCCAACGGTGAGAAGGACCCCAAGCTCGACTGGTTCCAGAAGTACCCGGTCAGCTCGGTGTCCACCACCGACCCCCACGGCGGATCCGAAGCCGTACAGCACAGCTACCAGTACACCGGCGGCGGTGCGTGGCACTACGACGAGGACCCCATGACTCCCGCCAAGGAGCGCACCTGGTCCATCTGGCGCGGCTACCAGCAGGTCACCCACCTCACCGGCATCTCCGGGCGCACCCAAAGCAAGGAGACCACGGTCTACCTGCGTGGCATGAACGGTGACCGCGTACTGGGCTCGGACGGCAAGACCTCCGCCGCCGACAAACGCAAGACCGTCACCGTCTCGGGCATCAAGGCCGGCCAGATCACGGACGCCGAGCAGTACGCGGGCTTCACCCGCGAGTCGGTCACCTACAACGGTGACGCGGAAGTCGGCGGCACGATCAACGACCCCTGGTCCAAGCGGACCGCGACCCAGCACAAGTCGTATGCGGACACCGAGGCGTACTACGTCCGCACCGCCGCCACCCACACTCGCACCAACATCACCAGCAAGCTCACCCCCTACGACCGGGTCAACACGGTCAAGACGACCTACGACGACTACGGCATGGCCTCAACTGTCGAGAACCAAGGCGACGACGCGGTCGACGACGACGAAAAGTGCACCCGCACCTGGTACGCCCGCAACGACGACAAGGGCATCAACTCCCTTGTCTCCCGCACCCGAATGGTCGCCGCCACCTGCGCCACCGCCGACTCGGCACTCGATCTGCCCGGTGACTCCGCACGTCCCGGAGACGTCATCTCCGATACCGCCACCGTTTACGACGACACCACGGCCACCACATGGTCGGCCTCCCAGAAGCCCACCAGGGGCGACGCCACCTGGACGGGACGCGCCAAGGGTTACGGCAGCGACGAAACCCCCGCCTGGCAGAAGGTATCCAAGACAACGTACGACACCCTCGGCCGCCCCAAGACCGTCACCGATACCAACGACCAGACGGTCGCCTCGACCACTTACACGCCTGCGGACACCGGCCCATTGACCACGACAATGGCCGCCGACGCCAAGACATACGCGACCGAGACACAACTGGACTTCGCGACGGGAGCGGCCCTCAAGGTCACCGACCCGAACAGCAAGGTCACCGAGAGCGAGTACGACAGCCTCGGCCGCATAACCAAGCTCTGGCTGCCCAACCGACTCAAAGTCCTGAGCAAAACCCCCAACTACGTCTACGCCTATCACGTCACCAGCGCGGACATGCCCTGGGTCTCCACCGCCACCCTCAGGCACGACGGCTCCGGCTACAACACTACCTACGAGTTCTACGACTCCCTGCTGCGCTCCCGCCAGGTCCAGAGCCCTACCCCCCAGGGCGGCCGTCTCATCGCTCTTTCGGAGTACGACGCGCGCGGTCTCGCGGTCAGCCAGCACTCCGACATCTGGGACAGCACCTCACTGCCCAGCTCCCAGGCTGTGGAAGCCTCCGGTGGCCAGGCTCCGATCCAGATGGACAGCACCTACGACGGAGCCGGGAGGCCGACGAAGGCGGTGACCAAGGTCCACGGCGTCACTCGCTGGACCACCGAAACCACCTACACCGGCGACACCGTCACCACCACCGCACCGGCCGGCGGCCAGGCAACCGCCGTGGTCACTAACGCACTCGGCCAGATGACCCAGCGCCGCGAATACGCCGGCCCCACACCGACCGGCACCAACTTCACCACCACCGACTACACCTACACCTCCGCCGGTCAGCAGAAGACGGTCACCGGCCCCGACCAGAGCATGTGGTCCTACACCTACGACCTCTTCGGCCGACAGATCATGGCCACCGACCCCGACAAGGGCACAACCGCAACGGCGTACAACGACCTCGACCAGATCGTCAGCACCACCCCTAATACCGACGCGTCGAAGAAGCTGCTGTACGAGTACGACGTGCTCGGCCGTAAGACGGGCATGTGGCAGGCCGACAAGTCCGACGCCAACAGGCTCGCCGCTTGGGAGTTCGACCAGCTCGCCAAGGGCCAGATGGACACTGCCACCCGCTACGACGGCGGCGCGACGACGGCCGGCAAGGCCTACACGGAAAAGGTCACCGCCTACGACGCCATGTACCACGTCACCGGCAGCGACCTACTCCTGCCCGCCACCGAGCCCCTGGTCAAGGACGGCTACGTGGCCAACAAACTGTCCTTCACCACGGGCTACAACCTGAACGGCTCAGTCAGCCAGTACTCCTCCCCGGCTATCGGCGGCCTGCCCTCCGAAGCGGTCTCCTACAAATTCAACGCTTTGGGCCAGCAGGTCTACGCAGGCGGCACCTCCGGCTACCAGCAGGCCGCCGCCTTCTCCCCGCAGGGAGACCTGCAGCAGCTCACCTTGGGCAAGGACGGCACCTCCTCAGCGAAGAAGGCCTACCTCAACCTCGAATACGAAGAAGGCACCCGCCGCCTCACCCGCTCCTACGTCACCGACGACGTCCACGGCTACATGGCCCAGGAACTGAAGTTCACCCAGGACGACGCCGGGAACGTCACCTCCATCTTCGACGCCACCACCCAGGGCGGCACAACCAAGGCCGACTACCAGTGCTTCGCCTACGACGGCAACCGCCGCATGACCGAAGCCTGGACCCCTAAGACCGCGGACTGCGCCGCATCCAGCCGCACGACCGCCAATCTGGACGGCGCAGCCCCTTACTGGACGTCGTACACCTACACCACGGCCGGTCAGCGCAGGACCGAGACCCAGCACACCATCACAGGTGACAAGTCCACGACCTACACCTACAACGACACCACCAAGGACAACAAGCCACATACTCTCGACAACATCGCAGGCACCCGCACCGGCACCTATACCTACGACAGCAGCGGCAACACCATCTCCCGCCCCGGCCCCACGGCCCAGCAAACGCTGATCTGGAACACCGAAGGCGACCTGACCAAGCTCACCGAAAACACGAAGGAGACCAACTACCTCTACGACGCCAACGGCGAGCTACTGATCCGCCGCGCTAAGGGAGACGGCGAAACAGTCCTCTACCTGGGCGCCGGCACAGAACTCCACCTCACCGTCAAGGGCACCACGAAGACCGTCTCCGGCACCCGCTACTACACAGCGAACGGCCAGACCATCGCCGTCCGCACGGCCGCCTCGGGCGTCTCTGGCACCAAGCTCAGCTTCCTGGCCGCCGACCACCATGGCACCTCCAGCATCACCCTCGACTCCACCACCTACGCCATCACCAAGCGCTACACCACCCCCTTCGGCGCCCCCCGCGGAACCAAGCCCACGTCATGGCCCGACGACAAGGCCTTCCTCGGTAAACCCACCGACGACTCAACCGGCCTGACCCACGTCGACGCTCGCGAATACGACCCCATCACGGCCCAGTTCATCAGCGTCGACCCAATCCTCGCGACAGACCAGCACCAGTCCCTGAACGGGTACAGCTACGCCGGAAACTCGCCAATCACCCAGTCGGACCCGACCGGTATGTGCTTCGCTGACGCATGCGGAGTGGGGGTACCCAAGGGCCGCGTGATTTTCGATGATGACAAGCCCGGTGAAACCATCACGGACGGTCCGATCGACCCGGGCAATCCCAGCGCAGGAAGCTGCCACAACGGAAGTTGCGGCAAGATTCACTACAATGCGACGGGCACCTCGCATACCGGCAGTTCAGGCAATACCGCAAGCCGTGCAGTTAAAGGCCCTGGCGACGAAAGCGTCGCCCAAGTGGCCCTTGGTTGGGGCCATGCAATTGCCCAGGTTGGCGAGTGGGGCATGAAAGCCGGATACCCGCTCTGCTGGTTCGGAGCGGAGGATTGCGAAGTAGCCGATTCCTACGATGAATGGGCCGCATCGCAGGGAGCCGATCCGGCTAGCTCTACTTACCAGCAGGGTACGTCTGACATCTACAACAACCTTCTCGCTGCCATAGGTGCCAGAGGCGGTGCGGCGAGCGAAGGCTTGGTGGCTGAGGGTGCAGGCGCTTGGAGTCCGGGGCGCAGTACCATCCTTGGCGGCACGTACTACACTCCTGAAACAGGCCTCAAAGGTCTAATTAACCCGAAAGGCGGGGAAACTAATTGTCGAGCATGCGTGGTCTCTTTGGATCTTATGCTCGCCGACGGTACTCGCTCTAATGCCCTGCCCAGGCTCCCGCGTGGCGACGTGGATGTGATCGAAAACCTGTACGGTCGCAAGTTTCGAAATAGGAGCTTCTCGAATATCGTAGCCGATATGCAGAAAGCTGGAAATGGCGCCAGAGGGATCGTTCATGGCCTGGACCCGGATGGGGGTCACGTTTTCAATGTGATTAATATCCGTGGGCGCGTCACCTTCCTTGATGGTCAGAGCGGCAGTGCCGGCCATGCTGCAGGCTGGGACTCCTACAAGTTCATGAGGACAAACTGATGATTTCGGAAAAAGAGGCTCGCGAGATTGCGAACTCCTTCCTGCAGGCTAGTCGGGACGTCGCCGAGCCGGAGCTGGCGATCGACTGGGGGCGAGTTCGAGTGAAGGAGGGCTATCTCATTGCCCCTTATAATTCAGTCCAATTTCTGGAGACTCGTGACTCTAGTATCCAGCTTCTGGACTGCTGGCCGATTCTGGTGGACATGAGTACCGGACAGGCAAGATTCGGCCTCCTGGAAGAGCGGGAGTTCTGGAGGAACCGCTAAGGAGATCGCATCGACGGAGCTGTCCTGACGTAGTAGGGCGGTGGCGTTCTCGCCACGATCAAGCGGCCCACGACGCTCAGTGCCCTGTTGAGCCCGGTAGCTCACAGACATGCGTTACGGCTGGTTCCCGCACGTGGGAACCAGCCCTCCGGCGTGAGTTCGGGAGCACTCAGCGAACGAGCAGGCCCCCTGAAGTGCGTCTACATGGCCATCATGTCGCTCGATCCCACCGGCAAGGGCCAGGCCCGCTGGACCATGCGCTGGAAGAGCGCGCTGAACGCCTTCGACATCACCTTCGACGGCCGACTTTCAGCAGCCCGCCAGTAACCCAACCACCCTGATCACACCGTTCGTTTACAGACCCACTGCTGGTACTGGCTCTGGCCGTCACCACGGTGTTCGGTCTGCTCGCCGCCGGACTGGCAGGCCTTCTGGCTCGGCATACCGGCGCAAGCTGTGGCTCCGCTCTGCGGGCCGGGGAGACCTTTGCCGACACGACCACGCTTGCCCTTGCCGTTCTCTCTCTGCTGCAGGCCTGCTGTGAAGAGCGCGCTGTGGTGCCTGCACATACGACAGCGCAGCAGCCGACGAACTGTCTCGCGTCGGACGAGCGACGTCCATGCCGACTCGCTGAACGGCTTGGCCGGGAGTGTGCGCAGCCGGAGAACGTTGTCCTGTTGCCCGCGGCCGCCATCGGCATGCCGTCTCATTCGAGTGAGGGCGTAATTCAGGATGACCTGCTGCGACCCGAGGACCGACCACCAGCAGGAATTCAATATTAAATTGCAATTGTGAATTCAGGGGTTGGACGCTGTCCAGTAGCGGTCCGGGGTGCTGATGAAGCACGGGACCGAAGGAATGTCCCCGCCAGGATGACCTGTGTGTGTCGAGCGGGGGCGCGTTGCTTGCGCCCAATGGCCGGCCACCCGGCTGCTCGGATTCCTCAGTCGGCTGGTGAGTAGGCAGAAGAGTGCCGTTTCTTTGAGATCCGATCGGTGAGGGCCTACGTGTCTGGCAGCGCGCGGAGCGCCAGAGGATGAAGAGTCGGCGCCAACTGCCGGTCGCTGGTCCGCCCTGGCCGTACCTGCTGCCCTGGCGAGGGCTGCCCGCGGCCGTTGTTCCTGGTCCGTGTCCGGCATCCTCTTGCTGCGAGGGGCGCCAGGAGCCGGCCAGAGCCCGATGCCCGGCGGGAGTCCCTCCGGCAGGCTCCCACCAGGCGTGGCCTGCTGTTGGCCGCAGCCGTGGCGTCTGACTGAGAAGGACCTGTAGGCATGCTTTGAGTACCAGCCGCTCAGCCGTGAATCAGGCGTGCGTTGCGGCGTCTGAGGGCATGATTCTTTTGCGCTGTCTCGTCTTCCCGCGCAGTACTGGCGCCAATCGCGCGGGAAAGGCAACCTGGGACCAGCCCCATCAGTTGCGGCCAACTGTGCCTCAAACCCGTAGTGTTGGACTCAGTGATCCAGCTGAACAACCGGAGATGACCACAGCGTTTGAGCAGGTCAGAGCTATCCGTTCTTCAGATCTGTCTCGCACTGTCTCGCTGGCTTCCGGTTCTTCGGGCTCCTCGCCCATGCTGAGGAACCGAAGCGAGTCGCGTATGGTTCGCTTCAGGCACGGTTAGCGGCAACCGAATTGGGGCCTTCCTGTGCCTGGCTCTTCGTCATTCTTCATCTGTTGGTCCAGACGGGGTGACGGAAGCATCGCGTGGGTGCTGGTTGCAGCCTCACCTGCGCCTCTGTGTGTGTGGCGGGGCCCAGCTGCTGGGCCCCGCCCATGCGCCGAAAGCGGAGACTGGCCGGCTCGTCGGGATGGCGCGGGCGCCTGCAGTGTCGGGTCCGGCATCTCAGGAGCAACGCGAACAGTCCAGCCCCAGATCTGTCTCAGGACGTGAGCATGAACTCTCAACGGTCCCGTCAGGGACGCACTCTGGGTGTCTTTGCCGCCTGGCCCGGCTGTTGCGCGGGCAGCCTTGCATCAGCCGCCACTTGCGAGGGAAGTGCTGTGCAGCTGACATGGGGAATGCTTGCAGTAGCCCATGGGTACGCGGAGTTGCCTGACCACGCGAGTCGTTGATGAGAATCCTTGAGAACTCACCAGTCCCGCTCTTCGCCCAACGCAGGTCCTCACCCGACAGGGCTTCTGGCGGGGCTACATGCAAATGCTCGAGCGCACTCTGGCGGCTGTAGCACTGGTCCCTGACACTGCCGAGTGTGGCTGACAATACGTTTTGGATTGCCGCGCTCACCGGCGGAACTGCTGTTCTGGCCAGCTGGGTGACCAGCCGAGGCAACACCAGAGCAGCCCGCATCCAGGCCGACGCGGCGGCATCGTCGCAGCGCATGCAGCGGCTGCACGAGGCTCGTCGGTCCGCCTACCTGGCCCTCATCCAACAGGGCCAGCGGATGGCTGAGCTGTACTGGAAGGTGTCCGAAGTCCACCGCTTCAGCGACCCTGAAAGCCGGTCGGTGACGCTCAAGGATTTCCGCGACCGTATCCGGGACACCTACGGCGACTTGAGGCGGGCTGTGCGAGTCATCGAACTGGAGGGGCCGGACGAGGCGGCTGCTGCAGCGTACGCGGTGAAGCAGGCGACAACTGATCCGTATCAGGCCCTCAACTCCGTCATTGCCGGAGACGCAGGCGCAGAGGCCCGCTTCGACGCCTGCTACAGCCCTTACTGGGCGGCACTCAGCCGCTTCGTCGACGCGGCGAAGAGTGCCCTCCACGACACGTAGGCACCACGGTCTCCGCGGGCTGGGGATGGGAAATCGGGCTGAGCGGGCCCTGCTGGGATCTGAGGCAGGATTCCAAGGCGCGCCGGCATCGTCCTGCGCGCGCGGCTCTTCGAGCCGTCTGATCAGTTCCTCCGGGCAGGCTTCACCCCCATGCCGCTCGCACGAGCTGCCACTCCGCAATTCGCGGCACCTGCACGCCGGTCTCGCCAGTAGGCCCGTGCAGTGCCCAGGCCGCCGCCGGTGCAACGGGGGAACGGAGCGATTGCCGGAGCGTCGGCGCGCGGTGATTCCTGCGCGCGGTCAGCGGCATCTGGCGAGATTCTCAGCACAGACGGGCTCCTTGTCCTCCTGGCGCCGTGCCATGCACGAGCGCGATGCAGGATAGCAAATTTGCAACCGTGATTAGAGTGCACTTATCATGCAAGGTTAAAATGGACAGAAATTCATCTTTGGCGCGATTCATTTTTGAGACTGAGGCAATCGGGAGCCACCCCTCCCGAGGCTCGGCGCGCACCCAGCAAGCGGTCGCCAAAGGTATCCCTCTGTCATGGCGTATAAACCGCGAAGAAAACATCTCACACGGCTCTATTTTCCTGGCAGCGTGGGACGGACCCAGCGGTGCACGGTTACCGGACGGACTCCAGCATCGGCGAACAGGAAGAGGCGTCGATTGCGACGCCGTGAGGCGTCCCGGGCCTGCGCTTCGTCGAATCGTTGCCAGGAGATCCGCCATCTTGTACGGACCTTCGCCCACCGTGGTGCTCCGGCAGGCGGGTCGCATTCGAAAAAGGAGAGAAGGCAGTTGGAGGAGGGAACCGGCAGCAGGTCGACGCGGGCGTCGCGGGCACCTTGCTCGGTGTCCGCGACGCCCCCGCTCCGCCTTGCCTTCGGCAGCGTCGGCATAGGGCATGCCCCACGTCACATGGCTGGAGCGGTCCTCCTCCTGCGCACCACCGTCACCGCGGCGGTGGACGGCGTGGCGCCTCCCACGAAGGGGGGCGTGGGCTGGCCGTGGCCGTTCGACCAGTGCCGTGCCCGCCGTCGTCGCGAGGTGAGCAGCCCCCATGCAGACGCTGTCCGTGCCGCTGCGTGCCGCTGCGTGCCGCTTCGGTGAGCTGGGCGATGACCACGCAGCCGTACGGTCCACCGCCCTTGACGCGGCGACCTTCTCCGGCATGGCGGTCGGCGTCGACGCCCTCGACGAGAAGACCCCGGCGCCGGTGGAGGTGCCGGGCAGACGGAGAGGCGAGTTCGAGGAGCTACGGCAGCGGGTCAGGCGGTGCTGCCGGCCGTCGTGGCCACCGGCTCAACCAGGGCATCTGGCCAGCAGACGAGGACGGGGGCACGGGCGAGGCTGGCGCGGCGCGCGACCGACCCGCCCGCCCCCGGGGGGAACCGACCACGCTGCACGTGTACGGTGTCGCAGCACCGGCGCACCCTTGACTGTCGTCCATACTGCTGCAGGCCAGGCCACGACCGGTGGCCCCGGGCCCCCGAGGAGCGGCGGCGGAGGAGGTCGCAGCCGGGCACGCAGAACACAGCGTCGAGCCCCAGCCCCTCGTACGAGGTGCCGTCGGTGGCGAGCGGCCGACGGGCGCCGGCCCGCACGGCGGGCATCCCGCTCCTCCTGAACAGGCCCACGCCGTGGCGCAGCAGCGGACTTTTGTCGCCGGCCCCCTGCCCAGCTGCACATCGCAGAAGGGGCGGGTGCGAGGTCAACGAACACCTCGCACCCGCCCCTTCGAGAAGCAGGCCGGTTACCCGGCCCAGGACTCGGCGATGCCGCTCTCGCGGCAGAACCTGCCCCACTCCCGCCGTTCCCCGGGGGTGAGGGAGCGCACGAGCGCCTGCACCAGGACGGTGAGCTCCCTCCGGGTCCGGGGGCTCGCCCCGGCAGCCGCCTCGCTCGCCCGGGCGAGCATGTGGGCGGGCAGGAACTTGCCCGCGAACAGGCGGTCGACGAGCGGCATGTCCAGCTTGGCGCGCGCGGCGAACACCTTGATGGTCACGCCCTCCTCCGTCAGCGCACGCTCCAGCACGGACGCGAAGCGCATGCGCGCGGGGGAGGAGACGACCTCCTCGACCTGTTCGCCGGCCGGCTCCACCAGGCGGGACCTGCGCAAGGAGCGCGGGTTCCAGCCGGTGCGCACGTCACGCGCAGGGTCGAACTTGGCGAAGGCGCGCGCCCACCCCTGCTGCTGGCGTACCGGCACGCCGCAGCCGGCCAGGATCGCGGCCAGGTGCTCGAAGGTCATGGCGCGCTTTCCCGTCAGGACGGCACCCAGGGTGGCGTGACTGTAGGGGACACCGCTGCGCTCGGTGGCCTGCGACAACTCGCGCAGCGACATGCCCACGTACTTGCGCAGCGCGCTCAGACAGAGGAGGAACTGCGCCTCGGTCTCCAGGCCCGGCACGATCGCCCGGCCGCGGGTGTGCTCCCAGTAGCCGAACGCCCGGGCCTGCAGTGCGGCCGCGTCGGCGGGGGCTGTCGCCTGCTGCATCTCGTGGACCTTGTTCCACAGGCGGCGCGCGGCCATGAGGTCACCGCGGCAAGCGCGGACCCAGCCCTCCACGGTCCGCCACGAGATGCGGGGGTCGCCGTTGTGCGCCTTGGACAGCGAGCCCTCCGAGACCCCGGACAGCTGCGAGATCTTCTTCAAGGTCATGGGCTCGGTGATCGTGCTGGCGTCGGCCTGCGTGGTACGCAGGAACCGCGCGAGATTGATCACTGGATCGTCCCGCTGGGGGAGCGGGTCAGGGGTACGGGCCATCACCGGTCTCCTTTCCGTCCGGCCCGGGGGCCGGGACCCGCAAGGGGTCCCGGCCGAAGGGATCCAGGACGTCAGGCCAGTGCGATCCGAACGTGGTTAGCCAGCAGGACGATCAGCACGACTCCCGCGACGATCGCCTCGGTCGACTTGCCCATGAACATGCAGGCGATGACGACCGCGGCGACGATCGCCGTGATCGCCACGGACGGCCAGGGCACGGTGTGCGCCGTGCCGTTGGCCCCGCCGCTCGCCGTGCCCGCCACGGGCTGGGGCAGGGCGACGCCGTGGACGATCAGCGGTCCGGAGCCGGACACCGGAACGGGCGCCGGACGAGCCGGCAGGGCCGGCTCGTAGGGACGGACCGCACCATCGACGATGATGAACGGGCCCGTCGGCGCGGCGGGCGCGGCCGAGGAGGCCGAGAACGTCGAGCCGGCCGGGACACCGCCCGTGTCCTGCACGGGGGTGTGGGTGTAGGGGAGGATCCGGCCGTCGACAAGCATGAACGGCCCGGTCCCGATGGGAGACGAGCTCGAAGGCTCGTTGAACTGCTGAAACACTTTTTCTCCAGAACTCTTCGTCATTAATGAGCGTCCCGACGGGAGCGAACGGTGGCGCCGCCGCAGCGGCGCCATGTCGCGTGGACTCCTTTCATCCGTTGGTCCAGACAGGGATTTGGGTCTTGCTCGAGCACCGTGACCGCGTCGCGTCAGTTGCAGCTGACACGCCGAGGTGCGAGAGGTCCTCGGTACCAATCATGTCCTACGCGCTACCACTTCCAGGGGTCACGAGCCACTTCTGAAGATCACTCAGCGGCCCTTCATATCCGTGTAGTTGGGCATTTCCCCTGTGCAGACCGCAGTCGTTGCTGGTCAACAGCGATGCACTGCCGTCGCATCGAGAACCAGGAAACCGGTTCAAGACAGTCCTCCCTGTCCCCGAAGCAGCCCAACGGCACCTCAACGAACAGGCCCCTGCGCCGAGTTCCCGTCCTTCCTTCCCCCGCGCCGGTCTCCTGCGTGCTGGGAACAAGCCCGGCACCCCGGCCATCTAGTCCGACATGACCAGGGCGGCGACGACCACAATGGCAATCACAGGGCCTGTGAACCGCACCAACATGCCCCGGAAGACGAGATGTCCATTGCGGGGGCCGACGGCCTCGGCGCCGCCATCGCCGGTCACCGGCGGACCCCGGTGACCACCCGGGCGAGCAGACGCGTACCACGACCAGCACCAACAACGCCGCGCCGCGCAAGCAGACAGGCCCCACGCTCGTTGGCCCGGACCGCGGCTACGCCTCCGAGCTGGAGGGGGCCGCCGCGACGATGTGCCCGCTGGCGAAGCCGCGAAGAGCAAGCACATCGTCATCAAGACCTTGAAGAAGACGGCCAAGCACACGCCCTTCACCAAGGAGAAGGTCGAGAAGGTGGACATCGCCGGTCGAGAAGAAGGTCGAGGAGAAGGACATCGCCGAGGAGACGACCGTCGCCACGACCGGCGTCCGACAGCACCGAGAAGAAGGAGGCGATCGCCGTCCCCCGCCCGCCGCGCACTCGAACCACGCCGTCATCCCGCCGCCGGCGCCCGGTGATAGCCCCCACTTGTCCACGACGGCGTCGAACAGCGCGAGCCCCCGCCCGTACACCGCGCAGGAACCATTCATCACCTGCCGCCGCACTCCCACCCGAGGCACTGTTTATCAGGAAAACCGCCCGCAGCTGCTCCACCAGTGGTTACGGTCTGTGCTCATGCGGTTTCTGCACACTTCGGACTGGCACCTGGGCCGCCGGTTCCACGGAGAAGACCTGATCCCCGCCCAGCGCGCCTTCCTCGATCACTTGGTCGACACTGCCCGCGCCGAGAATGTCGACGCCGTCCTCGTAGCCGGTGATATCTACGACCGTGCCATCCCCAGCCTGGATGCCGTGCGCCTGTTCAGCCGCGCCCTGCACCAGCTCGCCGACCTCGGCGTGCCGATCATCATGATCAGCGGAAACCACGACTCCGCCCACCGCCTCGGCGTCGGATCCGGCCTCTTCGCCCGCGCCGGGATCCACCTGCGCACCGACCCGGACACCTGCGACGTCCCCGTCGTCCTCAACGACGCCGACGGCCCGGTCGCCGTGTACGGCATCCCCTACCTCGAACCGTCGATGGTCCGCACCCAGCTCGAGGCAGACGCCGCCTCCCACCGTGCGGTGCTGACCGCAGCCCTGGACAAGATCCACGCCGATCTCACCGACCGCCAGCCGGCAGGGACCCGCTCGGTGGTCCTCGCGCACGCCTTCGTCACCCCCGGCACCGGCCAGAGCGAGGAATCCCGGGTGGAGGAGTCGACCAGCGAACGCGACATCAGCGTCGGCGGTGTCGCCCACGTCGGCGCGGACGTCTTCGACGGCATCGACTACATCGCCCTCGGCCACCTCCACGGCCCCCAGAAGATCACCGACCGTGCCCACTACAGCGGCTCCCCCCTGCCCTACTCCTTCTCCGAGGCCGGCCACACCAAGTCCTTCACCCTGGTCGACCTCACCCCCGGCACGGCCCCCGCCGTCACCCGCCTGCCCTGCCCGACCCCCCACCGCCTGGAACGCATCCAAGGCCACCTCGAAGACCTCCTGAACGACCCCGCCCACGAACCCCTCAAGGACGCCTGGCTCGAGGTCACCCTCACCGACCCGGCCCTGCCCTTCGAAGCCATGGCCCGGCTGCGCCGCCGCTTCCCCCACACCCTTAGCCTTAAGCCCCCCCGGCGCGCCTTCATCCCCGCCCAGGCCACCGACACCCCCACCTACACTCAACGCCTCCAAGGCCGCAGCGAACTCGACATCGCCTGCGACTTCATCGCCGATCTGCGCGGCAGTGCACCCACGCCCGACGAACATGCCCTGCTCCAGCAGGCCGTCGACGCCGCCCGCGTGAACGAACTGCAGAAGGAAACCGTCTGATGCGCCTGCACCACCTCACCCTGCAGGCCTTCGGGCCCTTCGCCGGCACCCACACCGTCGACTTCGACGCCCTGTCCGCCGACGGCCTGTTCCTCCTGCACGGCGACACCGGCGCCGGGAAAAGCACCCTGTTCACCGCCATCTGCTTCGCCCTGTACGGCGAACCCCCGGTCGACCGCGACCTGATGCTGCGCAGCCACCACGCCCCAGCCGACCTGCTCACCCAGGTCACCCTCGACGTCACCATCTCCGGCCACCGGCTGCTCATCGACCGCATCCCCCAGCAGATGCGCCCCAAGAAGAACAGCACGGGCGAAACCCTGCAGAAGGCCGAGACCCGGCTCAGCCGGTGGACCACCGACTCTTCGGGGAAGGGCCACTGGGAGGCCTCCAGCAAGTCCCACCAGGAGACAGGCAAGGAGATCAAGGACCTGCTCGGCATGAGCCGGACCCAGTTCTGCCAAGTCGTTCTCCTGCCACAGAACGAGTTCACCAAGTTCCTCTACGCCGACGCAGGCAAGCGCCGCGAACTCCTCGGCAAGCTCTTCCACACCGACCGGTACGCCTTTATCGAACGCTGGCTGAGCGACCACAGCCGCACCACCCAGAAGAACCGCGACGCCGCCCGCGACGAGGTGCTGCACCTGGCCGCCCGCATCCACCAGGCCGCCGGCCCTGACCTGAAATCCCAGTACGACGCTCCCACCCCCGACGCCGCACACGATTTGACCGACCCTGCCCTGACCTGGGCCAACGACCTCATCCAGGCCAGCCAGGCCGACGCCCTCACCGCCCAGGCCAACGCCGAGAGCGCAAAGAAGAACCAGCTCGCCCAGCAGAAGCTGGAAGCCGCCGCCCGCGACCTGCACAGGCAGCAGACCACCTACGCCACCGCCCGTGAACAACTGGACCGGCTGGACAAGCAGACCCCGCACCAAGAAGCCCTCGGCCGGCGCCGGGAACAAGCTCGCCGGGCCCAGCAGCTGGCACCACTGCTGCACGCTCTCAGCACCGCCCGCGCCGATCACACCCGCGCCCAGAGCCGTGAAAGCGACGCCCGCACCCAGCTCCTCCCCGAGCATGCCGCACTGCAGGCCGCCGACCTCGCCACAGCCGGACAGCGCATCCGCGCCGACATCGCCGTGCTGAACACCCTCCTTCCTGAGGAAACCGGACTTCACCAGCTCACCGCCGAACTGAAGCGGATCGACGCCGAGCGGCAGGACTTCGCCCTCCAGCAGCGCACCGCACGCGACTGGCTCGAAGAGGAGACCGCCCAGCGAGCCGCCCTCGAGATCCGCCGGGAAGCGGCCCGCGAGGCCGAGGAAGAAAGCCGGCGCCAGCAGACCCAGCTGGAGAGCCTGAGCGGCCGCGTGGCGGCCGCCGAACGCCGCGACGCCCACCGCGTACAGATCACCACCACCGAGCAGCGCCTGACCGCCGCTGAGGAGGAGACCGAGAAAGCCGCCCAGGCCCACATCGGCATCCGCCGCCGACGCACCGAAGGAATGGCCGCCGAACTCGCCACTGGCCTCACCGACGGTGCACCGTGCCCGGTATGCGGCTCCTGCTCCCACCCCAATCCCGCGCAGGCACCTGACGGGCATCCCACGCGCGAGGACGAACAAGCCGCCGAGAAGACCCACCAGCGCCTGAAGCAGCAGTGCGACAAGATCGCGGCCGAGCTGCACAAGCTGCGCGAGGACGCCGCCGCTGCCACGGGCGAAGCCGGCGACACCCCGCTGGACAGCCTCAAAGCCGACCACGAGACACTCACCAAGCAGCTGGCCGACTCCCTCAAGCGAGCCGCCGACCGCAGGAGTGCCGAGGAGGAACTCCTCGCGCTCGACCGCGAACACACGGCTATGACCGAGCAGGACAGCACCGCAACCGCAGGCCTGTCCGACCGCAACGCCAACTACGACAACCTGTCCCAGCGGCACGCAGAACTCACCGCGAAACTCGACGCCGCCCGCGGCACCGCGCCTACCCTCGCGGCCCGCATCGACGACCTCACCCGCTCCGCCGATCACCTCGAGCAGGCAGCCGAGGCGTCCCGCACCGCAGCCAACGCCACCCAGACCCTGCACACGCGCACCAGCGAAGCCACCGACGCTGCGACATCACAGGGGTTCGGCACGCTCACCGAAGCCGAACAGGCCCAGCTCAGCGAGCAGGCCCTGACCGACCTCGAGGAAGAGATCAACAAGTGGCGCGCGGCCCGTGCCTCCCACCAAGCCGTCCTCGACGATCCCGTCCTGCAGGAAGCAGCCGCCCAACCGGCTGCCGACGTCGAAACGGCGGCAGCCCGGCGCGCCGCAGCAGACGAGCAGCACGCCCAAGCGGTCACTGCCTCCAGCACCGCACAGACCCGCACCACTGACCTCACCGACCTCACCACCGCTTTGGCCGAAGTCGTCGAGCGCCTCAAGGCACTCGAGCAGGCCCACAGCACCGCCCGCCACCTCGCCGACCTCGCCACCGGCACCGCATCCGGCACCCGGGTCCGCATGCAACTGGAGGCCTACGTCCTGGCCGCCCGCCTCGAACAGGTCGTCACCGCGGCCAACACCCGCCTGCACCTGATGTCCGAAGGCCGCTACACCCTGCGCCACTCCGACCACCAAGCCGCCCACGGCGCCCGCTCCGGCCTCGGCCTGGAAATCACCGACGCCTGGACCGGCCACCCCCGCAAGACCGACACCCTCTCCGGCGGCGAATCCTTCTTCGCCTCCCTCTCCCTCGCCCTCGGCCTGGCCGACGTCGTCACCCACGAAGCCGGCGGCAACCCCCTGGACACCCTCTTCATCGACGAAGGCTTCGGCACCCTCGACGACGACACCCTCCACAACGTCCTCGACGTCCTGGACTCCCTACGCGCCCACGACCGCACCGTCGGCGTCATCAGCCACATCCCCGAACTACGCCGCCGCATCACCCAGCGCCTCCACGTCCGAAAAGGCCCCACCGGCTCCACCCTCGCCCACCTGACCGAAGCAGCCGAATAACCTGGCCAGGAGAGCGGAGCTTTCGCCCCGCCCTCCTGAGCACCCAGCCGACCTCACGGAGCGCTGCACCTCCATGGCTCCCGACATTGAGCTACGGCCCCACCAAAAGGAAGCCGTTGCCGCCGCTGCCGCCACGCTCCGCAACCACACCCGCGCGAGCGTGATCGCCGCCTGCGGCACGGGCAAAACCCTGATCGCCGCTCGCACTACCGCCCGTATCACCCCTCGCGGCCGAGTCCTGGTACTCCTGCCCACACTGGACCTGCTGTCCCAGACGATCCGCTCCTGGCGCGCAGCCGGGCGCAAAGGCACCACCGTCGCCGTGTGCTCCGCGCGCCAGGCCCTCGACCACGAACCGCTCGGCGCCGACACCCCCCTCACCACCGACCCCGGCGAGCTCACCACCCAGGCCACCCCTCCGCGCACCGGCCCGGTCACCGCGTACGCGACCTACGCCTCCCTGTCCGCAGTCCTCGCCGCCCACCACGACCACCATCTGCCCCCCTGGGACCTCGTAGTCGTCGACGAAGCCCACCGAACCGCCGGCCGTCTCGGCAAGGCCTGGGCAGCCGTCCACCACGACGACCAGCTCCCCGCCGCCCGCCGCCTCTACCTGACCGCCACCCCCCGCCTTTGGGATCCCGACGACGCCCAGGACGGCGACGTCGAGGCGGTGGCCTCCATGGACGACGAGAGCCTGTTCGGCCCGGTCGCCTACCGGCTGACCCTCTCCGACGCCATCGACCTCGGCCTGCTGGCCGACTACCAGATCCTCGTCCCCGTCGTCACTGACGAAGACCTGCGTGACTGGCTTGCCACCGGCCCCGGAGCCGGCGTCGACGGCCTGCGCTTGGCCGGCCGCCAGGTCGCAGCCCTGCGCGCCATTCACGACCACCGGCTGCGCCGCATCCTCACCTTCCACCACCGCGTCGCCGACGCCCGCGCCTTCGCCACCACCCTGCACGAGACAGCAGCCACCCTCCCCGCCTCCTTGCGCCCCGAGGGATTGTGGGCGGACTGGATCAGCGGCCACCACACCCCCCAGGTCCGCCGCCGCCTCCTGCTCGAGTTCGCCTCCCATACCGACCCCCACACCCCGGCCGTCCTGTCCAACGCCCGTGTCCTGGGAGAGGGCATCGACGTGCCCGCCATCGACGCCGTCGTCTTCGCCGACCCCAAGAACAGCCCCGTCGACACCGTCCAGGCCGTCGGCCGCGCCCTGCGCCAAAAGCCCGGCGCCGGCAAGAAGGCCACCCTCGTCGTCCCCGTCTACCTAACCCCCGGTGAAGACCCCGACGATCTCCTCGGCGCTGACGCCTACACCCCCCTGTGGCGCACCATTCAGGCCCTGCGGGCCCACGACGACCGCCTCGAGGCGCGCCTCGCCGACCCCCGCACCCACCGTCCCACCATGCCCGGCGAGGACCCCGATGCCTGGCTGCACTTCGACCGTCCCACCCAGGCCGAAGAAGTCGCCCTCGCCCTCTCGCTTCGGGTCCTGGCTCCCAAGAGCGCTGAATGGCGCCGCGGCCTGACAGCCGCCCGCTGCTACCACCGCACCCACCACCACCTCGACGTCCCCCAGACCTACGAGGACACCACCGGCTACCCCCTGGGCCGCTGGCTCACCTGGCAGCGCCACCTGCACACCACCGGCGTCCTCGATCCGGCTCGCGCCCAGGCCCTCGAACGCCTCGGCATCATCTGGGACCCCCGCCAGCAGGCCTTCGAGCGGGGACTGGCTCACGCCACCGCCTACGCCTCCCACAACGGCCACCTCGCCGTTCCGGTCGACTGCCTCCACGACGACTTCCCCCTCGGCCGCTGGCTGGCCACCCAGCGCACCCGCGCCCACGACCTCACCGCCCAGCGCGCCGCCGCCCTCACCGCCCTGGACCCGTGGTGGAATCCGCCCTGGCCGCTCACCTGGCAGCGTGCCTACCACACGGCCCGCCGGCAGACAGAACAGAACGCAACTGCCTCACCGGCGGGGGAGTGGCTCGCGGCCCAGCACCGGCGTGCCGACGACCTCCACCCCGAGCAGCGCCGCCTCCTGAGAAACCTGGGACTCAACCTGCCGGACACACCCGCCTCCCACGCCAAGAAACCTCCGCTGTCGGCACGAGAGCGCGCCTTTCAGCATGCACTGGCCGCCGCACGTGCCTTCCGCGAACGAGAGGGCCATCTCAACGTCCCCCAGCGGCACATCGAGCAGATCGACGGCGAACAGGTACGGCTGGGGCAGTGGCTGAGCAACCTGCGCCGCCGCCGCTCCGGCCTGAGCCCGCAGCGGCGAGCAGCACTGCACGAGCTCGGCCTGTGAGCCAGAGCGCCTGAGCCGTCTTCTGCCTGCCCTCGCGGCATGATCGGTTCGCCGCAGGCGCCGCTTTTGGATGCTGCTTCATGGAATTGGCCGGATCCGTCTCCAGACGCCTGGATCAGTGACCGTGCCGCAACGGTGCTCTGAGCGAGTGCGCGCGAGCCAGGCATGACCTGACTGCGCAGGTGGGGCGCACTTTCGGCATCCTCACGCGGGGAGGATCGCCAGCAGGCGCGACCCCCATCCCAGGCGCCCTGGAACCAAGCACTCAACCATGGTCGCATGTCCCGTCATGTCTTGAACTATTCGCTGCTCAGGGCGAGTTGAGCGATCGGTCGTGATCCGTTGTCAGTGTGAGCCGTCAGCATGTCAGTGATTGCGGGGAAGAAACGATCACTGGGGGAGGACCACATGCCGTTTGTCCGGCCGTACGTGCGCTCCGACGGGACGCCAGTACGCGGACACTCCCGATGGGCGCCGGGCGCGCGCCGGGAGATGACCATCTTCGCTCTCTTCGGCCTGGCCGTGTTCGGCATCGGCCACGCCTCGGCGGCAAACGGAACGGACAGCGCGCCGCACCGGCCGTCGGTGACCTACCCGATCCGCTTCGACCACCACGCCGGCAGCACCTCAAAGGACGTCGCGCCACGCCCGACCGTGTCGTACCCGATCAAGTTCGGCACGCCCGAGCCGAGGAAGCCGGCACCTCAGCCGACGGTCTCGTACCCGATCGACTTCTCCACCCTGGGAGCTGAGCGATGACCCGGCGACCACCGGCCAAGCGGCGGACCACCAGCCGCCGACGCGGCCAGCAGGATACGCAAGCCGCCATCCTGGCCGCCGTGGCAGCAATCGTGATCACCGTGTTGGTGGTCAACTGGCTCCTCGCACACTGGTGGCTGCTGCTTATCGCGGCCGTCCCGGCGGTCCTGGGCGGCACCTGGTGGTGGCAGCAGCGGACTCAGCACGCGGAGCAGGAACGGACCCGGGCGCAGGCCCTGCGCTATCAACTGGCGCAGCTGGATGCACTGTCCCATCGCCAGTTCGAGCACGCAGTCCGTGACCTGATGCACCGGGACGGCTGCAGCGATGCCATCCAGGTCGGCGGACGAGGCGACCTCGGCGCGGATGTGAAGGCCACCGACCCGCTCGGGCGGCGCTGGGTGATCCAGTGCAAACACCGCCGCAACGGCGCCCAGGGCACGCCGGTGGGCACCCCAGAACTGCAGGTGCTCAACGGGACAGGCCGCCCGGTCCACAAGGGCGATGTCGTGGTGATGGTGACCAACGGAAGGATCACCCAGCCCGGCCGCGTCTTCGCCCGGCAGCAGCGGCTGCACCTCGTCGACCGCCACGTACTGGCGTCGTGGGCCGCGGACTCGAGACCGCTGTGGGAACTGCTGCCTGCCCTGCCGCCGCCTCGCAGGCCGTCGCAGCTCTCCTGAGCCCTGCTCCTGACCATGCCGGTACCATGCGGTCAGCCCTCCGCCGCACTCGCGCCCGTGAGACGAAGGCAACCACGGCGTTGTCCCGATCTCCGCCCCGAACAAGGGTTCTGCTCGGTATGCGGTCAATGAAGAGCGTCGATGGCCTGTGCGATGAGGGTCCGAGCTTCGGCTCCGTAGACGGCCGCGCCACGTAGCTGTTCGAACGCTTTCAAGTAGAGGGCGATCTCGTCTGGCTGCGTGATCCGTACGCGGGCGGATACGAGTTCGACGCTGACAAGTCGGTCGTCGTAGACGTGGAAGGTCTCGCGGGGCCACTGCCGACGCGAGGCCAAGGCCAAGGGAACGATGCCGACAGAGACTTGGGGCAGGGCGCCGGCGGTCAAGAGGTAGCCGAGCTGGGCCGCCATTGCGTCGGGATCGCAAACCTGGTGGCGCAGGGCTGCTTCCTCGATCACCGCCACGAGCCGGTGTCCGGGTTCGTGGATGATCCGGCTGCGCTCGACGCGGGCCCGGGCCGCTTGCACGCTGTCGTCCCCGGGGACGTCGTGGAGGCTGGCGCTGGTGTGCAGGATGCCCCCGGCGTAGCCCTCGGTCTGCAGCAAGCCGGGCACGAGGGTCGAGGAGTAGATGCGGAACAGCGCCGTGCTCCGGTACAGCTCGAGATAGCTGTCCTGGAGCTGGCCCAATCCGCTGCGGACTTGGCGCCGCCATTGGGTGTAGGCGGTCTTGGCGTCGCGGGACTCGGCGATGATGCCGTCGGCCTGGTCGTCGGCGCCGCATGCGTGGCACCAGCGGCGGATGTCGTCGGGGGTGGGTGCTGTGTGGGCGTTTTCCAGGCGGGATGTCTTGGGGTGGGTCCAGCCGCACCGTGCGGCGAGTTCGGCGTTTGGGGCGTTGTAGGCGGTCGGCGCAGATTGCTTCGGCTTCCGTCCGGAGAGCCCATCGAGGGCGTTGATCAGCTTGCCGCAAGGGGAGAGCAGATCTCTTGGCGATGGTACCGACTACGCCTGTCACGCTGAGGTGAGGCGTGTCGCCAAGGGCTGCGTATATCAGCTGGCCAGCCACAGGCCGGCGTTGTTCGTGTGCATGGCGGTCAGCCACGCCTGTACCGCTTCACGATTGACCTCTTCGACGGGGTAGTTGCGCGTGCGGACCACCTCACGAGCGCCGGGTGACCAGTCGACGGTGGCCACCAAGAGTCCGGTACGGGCTTTCTCCCAGGCGACATCGGCGGCGAGAGCCTTGACCACCACCTTGCTGATCTTGCGGCGCTCACGCTTGCACTGCACGATCACCAGGGGTGGAGCTTCGCCATCGGTGGCACGGCCGGATTCCCATAGCCTGATGTCGACGCCGTTGTCGTTGCGTCCCGGGCCGAGCTCGACGCGGAAGCCTGCCCGGTGGAAGTGCTCGGCCACCAGGGCCTCGAACTTCCTCCAGTGGATGGCGGCGAGTTCTTCGTAGTTGCCGACCAGGAAAGGAACGAACCGCTGGTCGAAGAACCGGCCGTAGGAGGCTGTCACGGAGTCCGAAGTGAACAGGTCGGCCAGCTTCACGACATCGCTCCATTCGACGGTACGCACCCACCTCTTCCACGGGTCGGAAGCATCCCGGAAGTCCTCCACCTCGAAGACGACGTCGATGGCTGCAGCAAGAGCATCTCCGTGCCAGCGACGGGCTGTCTCCCGTAACCGGTCGCGCACAGCAGGTGGCTGAGTGTCCATCTGCATGAAGCGCAGCAGCTGCCGACCCCGTTCCTCCAGGGCTTCGAGCGACGCCCGCTCTTGCTCGGTACCCAAAGTGAGCACGGTGTCGATGAAACCGAGCACCTGCCACGCCAGCTCTCCGTCCTGCAGCCGGTCGCGTACTCGGTCGGCGAGGGATCTCATGGCGCGTACCGCACCGGGCTGGACGAAGGAGTCCGCCACACAGCGGCTCATGATCTCGTAGGCTTCACTGCGCATCCGCACTGTCCCGGCCTCGCGCGGCGGATACAAGTGCGGGTAGCCGTGGCGTTGGAGGCTGGCCAGGATGTCGGATTCCATGATGGCCAGTCCTGCCCGGTAACCGACCATCTCGGTCAGGCGTTCGGCAACGAGGCGTCGGCTGGCGGGGAAGGCTCCCATGAGATTCTCCGGTGTGGGTGGGCGAACAGGGTAGGACCGGCTCTGCTAGGGGCGGAGGTGGTGCTTCCAGGTGGTGGAGTCTTCGGCGCAGTCGTGCGGAGGCCGGGCGGCGAACCTGCTCATGACGGGAACTCGGGGCTCATAGGGCAATTGGCTGCCGGTGCCTTGATGAGCCAACGTCCAGCAGACTGCCACGTACGTGCAGTCCATTGGCGAGCGGGGTCGAGAAGCCGTCGTCAGCGACCCTGCGGGTGCGGCCTTGCCTGCCTGTCAAGGCCGGTGGGGCTGGCCGCGGCAGGTGACGAGCCCCACGGCGGTGCCCGGGCCAGCGGCGTCAAGCCGCTGGCCTGGCCACCATGCCTGCACGGCGGCGTCAGGATTGGTCGCCGGCTGGAGTGCCGTCCTCGGCCGGGCTGGTGTCGCCGATGGCCTCGGCGTTCTGATCGTCGGCCAATGCGCTGCGGCGGTATTGGGGGTGATCGAGGTCCATCTGCTGGGCGGCGTGCAAGGGGACGGGGTAGCGGGTGCGGTTGGCCCAAGCCAGGGGCTGGTGGCACAGACGGGCCGCGGTCAGCGCCAGGGACTGGGGCTCGATCGGGGCCGTATCCAGGTTCTCGCCGGTGCCCGCAGGGCTGGCGGTGATGATGGGGTAGATCTCGGTGGCGGTCATGCTGTACCAGTTGGGGCGGACTTCGTTCTTGCGCCGGTTGTCGGGGTCGCTGGAGCCGTGGCTGGCGGTCCAGCGGGTGATGGCTTCGCCGAGGCGGCCGGCTCCGGCGCCGTCGAACTGGGGCGGGACGGTGGCCAGCAGCCAGGTGGGGGAGCCGAAGTCGGGTGTGACCTGGTAGAGCAGGTTGGTGACCTTGTTGGTGCGGGCCACGGTGCCGTCAACACTGCGGTGGCTGACCCGGACGGGGCGCGGCACCTCGTCCATGTCCTTGTTGATGCGTACCACGGCCAGCGGGCGTTCGCGGGCTTGGAGGGTGCTGGCGGGCAGCCAGGTGCTGTTGCGTGTGGGTTGCTGGCCCTGGCGGCGATTGTGCAGGCCCAGCCACAGGCGGCGGGTGGCCACGCCGTCGACGGTGACGGTGTAGGGGGCGCCGTCGAGATAGTCGTAGAGGTCGGCCAGAGCCTGGTCGATGTGCCGGGCCACTGTCTTGAGGCCGCGGTTGTCGTCATCGAAGTCGGTCATCTTGCCGGTGGGGTAGGCGTCCGCGTGGAAGGCGGCCTGCGCCTGGTGGTAGGGCTCCCAGCGGCGGTGGGTGTAGCTCCAGCCGTGCAGGGTCCAGGCCCCGCCAGGGTGGGCGGGAGGCTTCAGGACGCTGGCGGTCACGCAGATCTTGGCGGTGCGGTCCTTGCCCTGGCGGCTCTGGCGGCGCACGTGGATGCCGCAGTGCGCGACCTGATCGGCCGCGTGGGGGCCGATGGCATCGACCATGACCTGGTCGATGCGGCGGTCGATGATGCCCAGGCTCCGGCACAGGTCCAGCAGTGACAGGACCACCTGATGGTCGGTCTGTTTCCCGTTGAGCTTCTTGCGCTTGGCTTCCTTGCGCTCAGCGGTGAACTGGGAGACGAATCCGAGCCGCGCCAGGGTGCGCCGGGCCTGGTGCTTGGCGTCCTCGTCCGGGCCGGGACCGGCCGCCGTGCCCGCACCATCGGCCGGAGACATGGCGTCTGCTTCCTCCGCTGCGGCGTCGAATTCGGTCTCCGCCCAGACACCGACGAGGGTGGATGGCTCCTTCTTGAGCGAGGGAATGTGCGCGACGGCGGCCTCCTGCCCAGCCGCGGGGCCATGGACGAGGAACTCGGGGACACAGTGGAAGACCGCGCTGATGCGGCCGCCGTCCAGGGGCACGGGGATGCCCTCGGCGGGATCGAGTGTCTGCGGGTCGAGGTCGAAGATGCTGGCGAGGCCGTGGATCATGCGCTGACGCATCTCGTCCCGGTACCACAGGCACACCAGGCGCAGGTGCTGGTAATGCATGGCGTCCAAAGAGCGGATGATGTCGCCCGGCTGCACGGACAGTTCGGCCTGGGGCAGCTGCTTGAAGCCGCGGGCGCGGGAGTCCTGGACGATGTTCAGGCCGGTGGGGGCGAGGACCTGCCCGATGTGGCGGTCGAGCTCGCGCAGGTGGTGCATGCCGACGCCGCGGCCCACGGGAAAGGAGAAGGTCTTGCCCTGGATAGGGCGGATGGGGCCGAGCCCCGCCGTCTCGGCCTCGGTCTCGGGCTGGTCCTCTTCCCGGGTATCGGCGCTGTGTTCGGCCTCGACACGCTGCTGGATGTTGTGCAGGACGGAGTGGTCCATGCCGAGGCGGGCCAGGGTCTGCAGGGACATGCGGTGGATGCGGCGGACGCGGCCGCGTCCGGCCATTTCGACCTCGACGATCGGCAGGTCGGTCTCGGCCTGTTCGGCCAGCACGGTGCGTGCGTAGGCCATGGTGCGGCTGATGCGGGTGGCCTGGGAGGAGACCACGAGGATCGGGTCGGCGACATTGGGCAGGGTTTTCAGGGCCAGCCGCACCCGGGCCAGCGCGTGTGCGGTGCCGGCCTTGTTGGACCAGGGCTGCTGCCAGGCGATCAGGCCGCCGCTGCTGTCCGGCCTCAGAATGATGTCCTGATCGTCCACCCTCCAGGTGTGCTGGGCGAGGCGGTGGGCCAGGTCCCAGGCCGCAGTGTTGTAGACCCAGTTGGCCGCGTCCGGTTGCCGACCAGGGGTGGGGGAGAGCGGCGTGTGCGAGCCGTCCGGGGTGATGAGGTAGTCGGCCAGCAGCCGCTCCTGCTGCGTGGTCTCGGCGACGCGTTCGGCCAGTGGGGTGGGCCGGTTGAGGTCGATGTCGTCGGGGTGGTGGCCCAGGATGAGGCCGTGCAGGAGGGTGAACGCGTCGCGCAGGGTGTCGTCGTCGAGCGGGCGGCGGGTTGCCAGCAGCCCCTGTTTGGGGTCGAAGAAGACGTAACCGCCGGTTAAGCAGCGCAGGGCGCCGGTGAGCACGGAGTGCGGGGCCTGGGCCTCCTCCCGTTTGACGATGTCCTTGTACTGGCGGTCCAGCAGGGTCCACAGGGAGGTGACGCTGGTGGGGAACTGGCGCAGGTGGACGGTGGCCCCGTCCAGCAGCGTGGGGGTGCAGCGGTAGGCGAGCACGTCCAGGCAGGCACGGGTGATGGGTGCAGGCATGAGCGAGGAAGGCCTCCAAATCTGGGATGGTTGCGGACGGGCGGGAGGGGTCAGGTGTCATCCGGGTCGATACCGGCGTAGGCGAGGAACGCGGCGAGGGCCTCGCGGTAGATGGCGTTCATCTGCCGGCGCACATCGGGGGACCAGCGGTGGTGCATGCGGCGCAGGATGCCGGCGAGGTCGGACTGCCAGGAGTCCTCGTGGAAGGCGTAGTCGACGAGGTGAAGCGTCATGTCGGTGCCGCCGCGGCGGGCGCGCCCGGCGAGCTGGATCATGTCGACGACCATGCCGGCGACGATCTCTTCCTGCAGGGCGTGAGCGGTGCTGATGAACCCGGGCGCGGACCGCATGATCATGCCCATGCGGGCCCAGGCGGCGGCCCTGGCTTCCCTGAGGTTCCTGACGGGCAAGGCGGTGGGTGCGGAGGGCAGGGAGCTGATTCCGGCGGCGTTGACGCTGGCGTACATCTCCGCTGGATCGGTCAGCAGGGCCAGCGGCCGGGTGCACAGGTAGACCGGCGTGATGGCCGACTTGGTGCCGATGACGATGTTCAGGCCGCGGGCGATCCGCGCCATCGGCACGACGAGGATCTTTCCCCGGCGGGGGAAGTCCTCAAATTCGTCCGGGGTCAGCTCGGTGATGCCGGGTGGCAGAGGCGGCAGCTTGGCCCGCCAGTGCCGGTCGGCTGGCACGGCGACACACAGGCCGCTGGTGTACTGGCCCGCGGAGTGGATGCCGAGCGCGAGGTGGCGGCAGTGCTCGTAGGAGTTGACGACCACTGCCGCGTGCGCGCGGTCGGGGTCGGTGCGCGCGATGCGGGCGAGCTCGTCGTGAATCACCGTGTCGTAGAGACGGTCACCGAGTTTGATCAGTGCTTCGCGTTTGTGCTGCTGGGGGATGCCAGAGATCTGGATGGCCCGCTGGGTGACCGAGTCGGTGATCATGCGGCGCTTGGCGCGGATGCTGTCGGGCGCGGCATCGGTCATCCACCACTTCACGTCCGCGTGGACGTGCTCGCGCACGGCTTGAGGGAAGTAGGCGGTGGCCGACAGGCCCAGCACCGGCCGTTCCACACCGGCCAGGGCGAGGGAGACGATGCTGCCCAGCTGGGCGGTGTAGGTGTGGGGGTCGCCGCTGATGCTCTGCGCGGTCAGCTCAGCGTTCTTGTGGGGATTGTCCAGGCCGGTGACCCGGTAGCCGGTGATTGCCTTGCCGAGCATGCCGTAGGGCAGGATGTGGGCGGCCACCCCGGTCTCCAGACGCTGGGCGAGTATGCGGGCCGAGCGCATCCCCAGCGAGCGCAGCTGACCGGTCTTGTTGCGCAGCAGGCCAAGGGTGTCGTCGAGCTCGGCCAGCCACATCCGCACGATCAGCAGCTCGACGGCCTCGCCGCGGTCGTGCGGATCCTTGACGACGTCAAGCAGTACTTCGTTCAGTTCCAGCTGGATGGAGGCCAGCAGGTCCTCCCCGCGCGGCGCCAGCAGGTCGCCCAGCAGCCGCCGCACCGCTTTCAGATGCGGCGGCAGACCGGCATCCCCGGCCGGCTCGTCGGTGTCGTCGGATGTGGGCGGAGCCGGGCGCAGGGCTTTGAGCTGGTCGAAGAGGTGGTCGGGGATCTCCTGCTCGCTGGGGATGCCCTCGTCGGGAAAGAGCAACGTGATCAGACGCCGGTCCCGGCTGCCGGCCAGGTGCCAGCCGGTGCTGTTGACGCCTGGCCGCTCACGGGAGGGTCCGTGGCCTTCGTAGTGGCGCAGGTGCAGCAGGTCTTCGCAGACGCTGGCCAGCAGGAATTCCGACAGATAGCGGGCGTGGCTGATGGTCGGGCACAAGGCCTTGACCGCATCGGGCGGCAGTTTCGCCTTGTCCTCGTCCAACTCCCGCAAGGGCACGGTCGGCTGGCGCCGCGAATCCAGGACGAGCTCGCTGGAGCACAAGTCCAGGGCGGTCGACTGGAACTGGTCGACCTCATCGATCATGACGGTGTGCGAACGGCGTAGCACGAACTCCGCCACCGACACATCCGCGACCGCTCGCCCGTCCAGCCGGATGCCCAGCGGAAAGCGACCGGTCATGAAGTTGTGGTGATTGGTCACCACAACCGAGGCGGTGCACGCCTGCCGGTGCTGGGCGTACTTGCCGCAGGTGGCCGTCCACGGGCACGCGGCCCGGTCGGTCGCCGGCGGCAGCGGCAACAGCCCGCGGCACGGCTCCTGGCCGGGCGGGTACGGATGGCTGGACTGGGTGTGATGGCTGAGCGCGCAGCCGTAGGACAGCTGGTCCAGCTTCCACAGGGTCTTGTCCGACTGCTCCAGCAGACTGCCCTCGATGCGGGCGGCGGCCTTCATCGCCCGCTCGTGCAACCGCGAGGGCGACATCAGCGGCGTGCAGGTCTCCGTACGGCCCAGCTGCTCAAGATCCTGGCTGATGTCCCAGGCCGCGGACAGCGTGGCCTCGACCGTCGGCAGCACGAGGGTGACGGTCAGCCCGTTGACTGCATACCAGGAGGCGGCCACGCGCACCAGGACACTCTTGCCGGTCCCGGTGGGCGCGTTGAGGATGCCCATCGGCCCCGCCCCCAGCCGGATCAGCTCCTGCGCAGGCACCGCATCCGTGGTCTGCAACTGCGCAAAAAGGTTCTCCAGGACCGCGTGCACGTACCGGTCCGCGGCCGGGTAGCGCCCGTCGATCAGACGGGCCAGCTCGAGCAGCTCCCCGGCCGGCAGGGCAATCTCCTCCTGGTAGGGCACCGTGCGCACCTCGGGCAGCTCCGCCCGGGCCGCCGCCTCCTCTTCGCCGCCGTCGGCGAAGACAGGGATGACGGTGCGCCCCTGGATGAGCCCGGAGCCGGCCGCGTACTGCGTGCGCGGCAGCCAGATACCCGGCCCGGCCGGCTCGTCCGGGCGGCTGCGGGGGTGATCGCGGCGCAGCCGCTGAAGAATCCGGTCGACATACTCCAGCAAACCCCCGCCCACCAGCGGAACAGCCGCCTCGGCCCGCCCCACGGCGGGATCCGCGGACCTGAAGGGCAACGCGGCCGGCTCGCCGTGCGCGAAGTCCAGCAACTCCCGCGCGCGGGCGGCGAACACGGTGACAGAGGCCAGTTCCTGCGGAGCGAGCGCCACCACCGCGCCGATGCGCTGCTTCTCGTCGTGCGGCAAGTCCCGCCACCGCGCCCACTTGTCGAGCTGGCCGCTGAGCAGGAACGCCGCGTCCCGGAACGAAGCGATGGCCGTGCCGCCTGCCTCCTCTTGGCGCGGGAAGTAGTGGGCTGCCAGGGCCAGCGCGGCCCCGACCGCCCCGGCCGTCTTGGACAGGCGCCTGGCCTTGGTCACTGCCATGCCGCCCCCGCCTTCTTGCAGATCAGTTCACCGATGCCGCTCGCCGTCGCGGTCTTCAGCCCGAACTCGCCCGCCACGGTCCCCACCAGGTCCAGGCTGGATTCGCGGTAGTCGGGCACCACCAGCCACTCGGCGCCGCCCCGGTCCCCGCCGTCCGCCTGGATCTTCTTCGCCAGCAACAGGGCGGAGGTGTAGTCCTTGACGTCGATGCGGAACTCCGTCCGCCCCGCACCCTGCCCGGCGGCGACCTGCAGGTCGTAGGCATCCAGCTCCGGCCACAACGCCACCGACAGGCCCCGTTCGCTGAGTGCGTCGAAGAGGGCGACCTCGACGAGGCCGGGCACGGTCGTCCAGCGCCACACCCCCCGAGCCAGCGCCTTGTGCCCCTCCACGGGCACCGGCTCGGGTACCTGCCCGGTCAGGTCCGGGAACAGCACCGCCTGCGCACCCGACGGCGCAGCCGGCCGGGACAGCGGATGCAGCAGGGGAGCCCGCCCCGCATCCGGGAGCCTGAAGGAGTACGCGGCTCCCCAGGCCGCATGCGGGCGATGGAAGCAGCGCACACTGCCCGTCCTGGTCCCGGCCCGGGTGCCGTGCACAGTGACCTTCATCGGCCAGTGGCAGACCGGGCAGGCGAACCACCACCGGTCCCACGTTGCATCGAAGGAGACGGGCCGATAGAACTCCGCGACGCTGCTGGGCAGATTCAGCCGCCGCAGCTGCGCATCGGAGCCCGCCGGCATGCGGATCAGGCTGGAGCGCCCGTGCACGTAGGCGTCCTGGTCCATGCGCTTGCGCAGCGCGGTGAAGACCCGGTCCTGGTCCATCTCGGCCTCCAGGTTCCGGGTGCTGGCCGGCCGCCCGCCGTGCGTGGTCTTCGCCAGCGCGCGCAGGACCACCCGCTGCTCGATCTCCAGGTCGAAGAAGTCCTCGTCGAAGTCGCCGTCCGGGTCGATCAGGCGGACTCCGTCCATCTCCTCCGCCGGCACAGAAGCAGGCAGCAGCCGGGCCAGGTCTCCCTGCAGCAGTCTGCGGAACCGGCTGAAGGGCAAGGGTGCTGCCGGGCCCCGGGCCGCCTGGACGCGCCCGTAGGCGTCCAGCAGCGTGCCCAGCCGTCCCTCGGCAGGCTGTTCGGTGTCGGTGAGCGCCTTGGCGGCCATCGCGGCCGCCGCCATCACCATGTGACGCACGGCCGCATCGGAAAGTCCGGCCTCCGCCGGAGAGTTCGCTAAATCCACGGCACGCACCATAAAGGGCGGCACTGACAATCGGCCGCCCCCGCACATAAATTCGCACAATGGTGCGAATTCAGTTTTCCGAAACACGCTCCACGGCCGTATCGGCGGCAATCCCCGGGTACAACTCCCGGTAACCGGCCGCATGGTGACGGATGTGATCCCAGCCGGCTGCGGTGACCACCCACCGATACACCCGCTCCTGGTGCCCGTCGCCTTCGTCGGGCAGGCAGTCGATGAATCCGCGGCTCAGTGCGCCGCCGGGACGGTAGCCGGTACCGAGATAGAACTTGGCCCGCCCCCACAGGGCGTCCTCCGCCAGCCCCGCCTCGCCTGCCTCGGCCACTTTGACCAGAACAGTCCACAGCCACTGCGACAGCAGATCCCCCGGGGCGTGGCCGGCGGGGCGTTCCTTCAGGCCTGCCCGCACGCAGGCTCGCCCCGCACGGGTCATCTCGACCACGACGCGTGGCACGAACCCGAGCGGAAACACCTCCACCTCGTCCTCGCTCACCCGCAGCAGATCTCGCCGCGCCAGCGCGTGCAGCGTCGCGCCGGCGCCGGCATCGTGCCAGCCCTCCGCCCGCAGCCGCTCCTGGATGCGGGTGTAGCCGGTGAACGCCGGATCGGCCCTCACCGTGAAGGGGATCCGACGCCACTGCGCCGCCCGTCCCGGGGCATGCCCAGCTGCCCGGCTCCCCGCGGCTCGCTTCTCAGCCTGCTGATCCTCCCGGAAGCACGCGACCAGATAGGCGCGCTGACGTCGCGTGAGCTCTTCCCACGTGCGGGAGCCAGCACGCCGCTGTCCCTGCTCACGGCCCGCCGTCCGCGGTGCCCGCAGCAGGTACCCCTGCTCCGGAAACGACCTGAACCAACTGCGGCGTACCGTCCGCACCGGCACACGGTAGATCTTCGCCAGAGCCGGGATGATCTCCTGCAGCGCCTCCCGCGACAACCAGGCCGTCACCGCACGGCCGTTCTCCATCGCCTGCAGCTTCCACTCCGTCACCCTGCCCAGTTCGTCGGACAGCGCCGCGTCCAGCAGGGCAACCACATCCACCCGGTCCAGTCCCGCAAACCGCCGCAGGTCGGCCAGCGACTCCTCACCTGCAGGAACCCCCGCCAGCTCGTGCGCAGACGTCCTCAGCGCCCGGGCCATCAGCCGCAGCCGACGCGGTGAAGGGGCGTGAGCACCCTGTTCGTACGAAGCGATCTGCCGGGCCGACACCCCGATCGCCGCGCCCAGCTGAGCTTGCGTCAGGCCAGCCTTCCTTCTCAACAGTACGAGCGAACCCGCAGCGAACGGTTCGATCCGTCGAGGCATGACACCATTATAGACTTCCTGAAGTCTATAATGGGAGCGCGCAGGCGCAGCAACCGCCCGTCCGAGTGGTACAAGCCCCGACCGCGTCGGCCCAGCGCCCCCCTGCGAGCCACCAGTCCACTGCCTGGCTGCAGCGGACCACCAGCGTGCCCGTGAGCATCAACACCTCTGCCTCGGCCCCGACCAGCAGAAGTACAGCCTCATCGCGTGATCCCGACCACCACGTCAGAGGATCCGCACCCACATGAGATCGCCGCCCCCACCACCGCCGAGGAACCGGGGAAGACGATCCCTTACTGCCAACCGGCCAGGGACACCTGCGGTCCGCCCGCAAGGTATCGCCGAAGAGCGCTAGAGGTGGTGTCTACGAATTCCTCCGGGATGGAGTCGGTCTCGACCCAGCGGACCTGAGTGTGTTTGCGCGGTTCGCGGTTTTCAGGTTCGCCGGTCCATTCGTGGGCGGCGAAGACGACGGTGAGGAAGCCGCCTGGTGCTTCGACGCCCCAGGCGCCGTGAATGACGTGAGCCACCTTCAGAGCCTCTGGTTTCACAGTCAGACCGGTCTCTTCATACAGCTCGCGTACGGCGGTTTCGGTGATGGGTTCGCCAGGTTCGCTCTTGCCGACAGGAAGGTCCCACATGCCCTGGGCGAACTTGGCGTTCTGGCTGCGCTGAAGGAGCACGACGCGACCCGTGGCTTTGTCGTGGACGATGACGGCGGCGACCAGCAGGGTCATGGATGCGAGGGCGGGGGGCAGGGCTTGGGGCTGGTCGTCTGTAGTCCGCTGAGCCACGGCTTGTGTCCCTTCATCGGTCGGATGGTGGGGCCGACCCAGACCATGCACCACTGCAGCACACCAGGACAGCATGCACAGCACCCCATCTGCGAGCTGAAGGCCACGCGCGACGGCTATCCCGACGCGCAGGATGCGGGGTTCACCTTCCGGCGGCAGGCGGCGCACTCTTTGCGTGCTGGCTGCCGTCCCAGTTCCGCCGCGGTCCTGGCCGGCTTTCGGCTAAGCCCTGGCTGCCGGGCTCTGCGAGGCGGGCACTGACGTCTTCGCCGCCATGGGCTCGCCGTTTCCGATGTCGCGAGAACGGTCACCACGGGGCGGCGGGGGTCCCCTCGGCTGTCAGCCCGTTCGCCAGCAGCGCCAGCCACTGCCGGTCGAGGCCGTCGTCCTTGCGCCGCACGGCGAGCTCTTCCAGCGCCTGCCGGTCCCCGGCGTCGGCGGCCGTGCGTGCGAACTGCTCGGCCTGCGCGAACTCGCCCGCTGCCTCGAGGCGTTCAGCGAGCATCCCCGGCGCCCATGCCAGGGCCTCGTCACAGGCGTGTCGCAGCAAAGCCGTGGCGTGCTCCCCGGTCCGTTCCCGCGCCAGACGACGCAAGGCCCAGGACCGCTGGCCGGCCGGTGCCCTCCAGGCGAGCTGCTCGGCCTCCTCCCACTGCCCGCCCTCCTCGCGGCTGCGCACCAGCTCCCACAGCGGCGTGGTGTAGCCGCGGGCGGCGGCGTGCAGCGCCCACTGGTCGGCTTCACCGGCCCGACCAGCCTGTTCGGCCCGCTCCATCAGCATCTTCACCGCCTGGCCCACACGTGCCTGCGCCGCACGCTCCAGCAGCGTGCGGCGGACGTCATCCGTCACCTGCTCGTCGTGCACCGCGCGGTAGGCCTGCACCCACAGCGCCCATGGGGTGCCCTGCCCCACCTCCCGGTCCAGCAGGGCCTGTGCCTCCTGCTCCTGATTGCGCTCACGCAGCCGCCGCTCCAGCGCCCAGGCATTCCCGGCCCGGGCAACCTCCCCGAGCGCGTCGTCACCCGCCGCCGCGCCCTGCGTGGCGTCCAGCAGAGCCACCAGCTGGCGCAGCGCCCAGGTCTCCCCGGGCGGCATGGGCAGCACCGCTGGGTTGACGTAATCGAGCAAGGAGCGAGGGCCTGCTTCGAAGTTGATGAAATCCATGCCCTCCTCCCGCTGGCGGCGCCGGCGTTCGAAAACCTCGACTGCATCCCCGTACAGCCGCGCCGCGTCAGCGGCACGTCCTTCGGCCTCGGCCTGTTCGGCGAGGGTCTTCAACGGGGTGGCTTCGCCCGCGGCGAAGGCCTCCCGGGCCGCCTGCTCCACCTCGACCGTTCCCTCCGCCAGGGCGGCCAGTTCGCCCATCGCGCGGCGGTCACCCGCCGCCCGCAATGCTGCCCGGGCACCATCCAGGTCCCCGCGCTCACGCAGGTCGTCGGCGTAGGCGCGCAGGATGTCCGGATCGCTGCACTGGGCGACCTCGGCATACCAGCGCTCCGCCTCCTCGGCCTTTCCGTCCAGTACCAGCGCGCGGGCCAGGTGGAGCTGGGCCGTGGGATGGCCACGCCCGGCGGCCTCCCGCACCAGCTGTTCGGCCTGCTGATACTGCTCCTGCTCCAGCATCTGTTCCAGCAGTTCCTCCAAGAACTCGCCGTCCCCGGCGAGCGCGGTCTGCTCCTGCACACGACGGGCTTCCTCGGCCCGCTGACGCTCCTGCCACAGCGACACCAGTTCCTGTCCCGCCTTCACACCCCCCAGGTCCAGCGCCCGCTGATACAGGCCGGCGGCCTCGGCGTCACGCCAGCGTGCCTCGGCTGCCTGTCCCACAGCCCGTACGAGGTGCGGCTCGGGCAGATACTCGCGCGCCGCACGCCAGAATGAGGCCGGGGGAGCGGCATACCGCCGCTCGACGCGACCGATGTGGTCCATGTAATCGGACAGCCGCCACCTGCCCCCGCCATCGCTGCCTTGACGGGCCCGTACCCGGCTCAACAGCCCGCGTACGCCCTTGCTCGGCTGCTGGGTGTAGGCGAGAGCCTCCTCAAGCCACTGCTCACCGAGCGCGTCGTAGTCGTCGTCACCGAGATAGCCCTCGGCGGCCGCCTGCAGAAAATCCCGACCCACCAGCGCCGCCCCGCCCAGCCTGTTCGCGTCCATGGCCGCCCGGATCACCGCACGGGCCGCGGGCGGCGCCATCCGGTAACGCTCAAGCAGTGCCGGAGCCCCCGCCAGGTACTGGGCGATCCGCCCGTCTACGGTGTGGGCCAGAGCATCGGCCAGCCGCACATCGTGGCCACCCACCGTCCGCGCATCCTGCAGCTCCTGCGCCTCGAACGCAGTCGGCACATACACGCCCGTGCCCTCGAGCAACGCCCGGGTCTGCGCATCCCCAGAACTCCGGCCCGGGCCAGCCGGCGCGGTCAGCACATTCCAAAACTCCGGCCACACCGTCCCAAGGACGAGCACCGGCCCCCTCGTGCTGTCCTGCAGCAACGCCCTCCGACCAACCGCTACCTGCCCCGCGCACGCCCCAGCCTGCTCGCCCACGTACCACTGCAGCTCATTCAGCCAGATCGCGGTTGCCCAGCGATCCCCTCCGCCAGCGCGTTCGCCAGTGCCTGGGCGGGCGACGGATCGAGCGGATGCCACAGCCTCCACCCGGCCGGCAGCTCGGCCACCGCCTCCCAGCACGCCCTCGTCTTGCCCGAGGACGACTCACCGACCAGCACCACCATCCGGCTCGCGCCCCCACCGGCCTGTCCCACCACCGAGCGCAGAACCTCATCGTGGGCACGCCGCACATACAGCGGCAGCACCCCCGGCACCGCCGCCGTCACATCGACGGGCCGATGCACCTCCCACTCACCGAACGCCTCCTCATCCCGCAGCTCGGCCACGAACCGGCCACGGACAGGCACCTGCTCCTCGGGAGCGTCCGCCCCCCGACGGCCGGGACGGCCACCACGCCGCTGCCGCCGTTCCTCAACCGCCGCCTCCCACAACCTCGCCCACCCTGCAGGAGCACCCGCACGGCCCGCCTGACGAGCCTGCCGGGCGAGACCGACGACCAGGAACTGCACCACCAGCTGCTGAGACGGTACAGACCGGCCCGCCAGCCAATCACTCAACGAGGACGTACTCAGCACAACGGGCGGCTGCTGCAGCCTGCCCTGACGCACCAGCGCCGACAGGGTGGGCGCACCCGCCCTTTCGTACAGAGCCTTCAGCATGGCCGCGAAAACCCGTACAGCCGCGCCCTGTTCCACCGCCCCCCTCCCCGCACCATCCACCCACCCACGCACCGGAAAACCCGCCGCAGGGGCCCTGGCCAGCGTAGACGCCTTCCGACCGCCATCCAGGACATCGCCGGAAACCCGCCGGACGAGCACCAATAGGGCCACTAAGGACTCCGCTACACAGGCGGATCCCACCCCAAGGAGGCCCCAACCTTGTTCCACCACTTGCTCGCCCTGCTCAACAGCCCCTTCATCACGACGTTGTTGGCCACCCACCCGCTCACCGTCGCCGGACTTGCCCTGACCGCCGTATGCGCTCCGACCGCCCGCCGCCGGCAGGCGGCTCTCAGAACCCTGGCCGTGCTGCTCGGCCGCCTGCCGCGTCGCCGCCTCTGAAGTAATGCCCCCGCTCAGGAAGGTGGTTCCTCGCCACTCGGAGGCCAGGAACCACCTTCCTCGGGCCGAGCCAGCCTTTAGCTACTGGCAGTGAGGAGAGACGAAGCTCCCAGGTGACTCGACAAGGGCCACTCATCGATGCCACACCCACATGGCGCCGCCAGGCGCTATTCCCCTCCATCGAGAAACAGCCGTACCCGGAACCACAACCCACAAAGCACCTAAGGAAACTGACATCCACTCAGTCCGGCGACAGCCGGACACCACCCATTCCAGCTCCGCGTCAGGGGAGCGCAGGCAAACTCAATATCTGTGCAACCACCGAGTTATGACATCACCGGCGCCGCCAGGCGCTCGGGTGCCGACAACTCTTCCCCTCCCTCCCCGTCAGGGGAGGGGCCATCACCTTTTCCCGGTCCTGCCGCCAGGCAGGACGACATTCCCTTACTGAGCGGGCCGCCAGGCCCGCCAACACACAGAGAAACCAGTCGAGTTGGCCCGCCAGGGCCAACCCCCGCACCAGAAACACAGTCGTGCCGTCAGGCACGACGACAGCACCTAACGGGCCGCCAGGCCCGTAGTTGGCCGCCAGGCCAACTTAAGAGCCGACAGGCTCTCCGCCCCC